>CAUFXJ010000003.1:0-189541 GCA_959596915.1 Segatella copri | reverse complement strand
GAGGTCGGAAAACGAAAGTAGGAGAAAAACTACTTCGTTTTCCTCCTACTCGATTACAACGAAAAATAAAAACAAAAAATATAGGAGATATTAACTATGGAAATGAAGGACATTTTGAACAGAATGTTGAACCACGAGGAACTTTCTCGTGAGGAAACCCGAGACATCATTGTAGGAATCACCAAGAGTGAATTTCCTGAGGAACAGATTACAGCCCTGCTCACCGGTTTGCAGATGAGAGGCGTAACGGTAGATGAACTGCTCGGTTTCCGTGACGGAATTCTTGCCACAGGCGTACCAGCCATCCTGGATTGCGACCGCTACATTGACGTGGTGGGAACCGGTGGCGACCGCAAGAACACCTTTAACATTTCTACTACTTCCTGCTTCGTCATTGCGGGTGCGGGTTACAAGGTGGCAAAGCACGGCAACTATGCGGCTACTTCGGTGAGCGGTGCCAGCAACGTCATTAAGAACCATGGTGTTCAGTTTACCGATGATATAGACAAGCTGAACCGCAGCATCAACGAGGCAGGCATCGTTTATCTTCATGCCCAGCTCTTCGCCAAGGCAATGAAGTTTGTAGGTCCTATCCGCAAGGCTTTGCAGTTTCCTACCGTGTTCAACCTGTTAGGTCCTCTTGTAAATCCTAGTCAGCCTAAGTGCCAGTTGCTGGGTGTAGCCAATCTCGACCAGATGCGCCTCTACAACCAGGTTTACCAGAAACTAGGCATTGATTTCGGCATTGTTAACAGCATCGACGGATATGATGAAATTTCACTCACCGGCGACTTCAAGGTAACCACCAACAACTATGAGAAGATCTTCAAGCCTCAGGATCTCGGTTTCGAGATAGCCAAACCGGAAGAGGTGCGAGGCGGAGCAACCGAGGAAGAGGCTAAGGACATCTTTGATGCAGTGCTTGAAAACCGTGCCCTCCCAGCCCAGAAGAACATCGTTCTCGCCAATGCAGCCTTCGGCATCCAGGTAATAGAGAAGGGACAGAAGAGCATAGAGGAATGTGTGGAGATAGCAAGAGAGAGCATTGACTCGGGTAAGGCACTCGCTACCTTTAAGAAATTCGTAGAGATCAATAGTTAAAGGGGCTTTAAAGGTAAAAAGGTAAAAGGGTAAAAAGAGCCTTAACCCCTTTGTCCCCCCGTTCCCAGCGATTCCATCGCTGGTTCCCCAAGTCTTTATCTTAAATAAAAAAACGAAAAAATGGCTGATATTTTAGAGGAAATTGTGGCTCATAAAAGAATCGAGATTGAGCAGCGCAAGCGCTTTATCCAGCCACGGCAGATGATAACCCTCACCGAGCAGAAAATGCAGGAAGATGGGGAAAAGGTGCCGGGCGGAAGCATGAAGGAGTCGCTGATGAACTCGGAGACGGGAATCATCGCTGAATTCAAGCGCAAATCGCCTTCCAAGGGCTGGATCAAACAGGAAGGTAAGCCGAGCATCATCCCGCTCGCCTACCAGCAGAACGGAGCCTCGGCGCTCAGCATCCTCACCGACATTGATTACTTCGGAGGATATGATGAGTATATTCAGGAGGCGCGCCATGTGGGCGTTACCCTACCTATCTTATATAAGAACTTCGTGGTAGAGGAATACCAGCTGCTGCAGGCGAGATACTGCGGAGCTTCTGCCGTGCTGCTCATTGCGGCCTGCCTGACCAAGGAGGAGTGTAAGCAACTCATGAACATGGCACACCAGCTGGGCATGGAGGTACTGCTCGAGATGCATAATGAGCGCGACTTCGAGTATGCTGAACTGGAACCGGATATGTACGGCATCAACAACCGAAATCTCGGAACCTTCTTTACGGATGTGGAGAACAGCTTCAGATTGGCAGAGAAAATTCCGAAGGATGTGTGCAGGGTGAGCGAGAGTGGCATCTCCAACCCGCAGACGGTTCTCCGGTTGAGAGAAGAAGGCGGCTTCAGAGGTTTCCTGATGGGCGAACAGTTCATGAAACAGGCAGACCCGGGCGTGGCGCTTGCAGAATTTATTTCTAAATTATAGGATTGTTTGCTCCTAACGCCCTGAACCAACGGTCACCGGCCGAAGGGAAAGGTAAAGGGCAGAAGCTCCTAGCCCAGGGCATCGCCCTGGGTATAATGGCAATCAGCAAGGCGCCCTGTAAGGGCAAAAGCTTTAATGAAGAATAAACAATAAAGAAAATGTTTGTAAAGGTTTGTGGAATGCGTGAACCTGATAATGTAAAGCAGGTTGCGCAACTCGGCGTTGATATGATGGGATTTATCTTTTATCCTAAGTCTCCACGGTATGCCAGTCATGTGGTGGCTCGCTCTGATGCTGACCGCAATGTGTGCCGAGTGGGAGTCTTCGTGAATGATTCCGTTTCCACGATGTTGGACAAGATTCATTCATTCTCTCTGAATGCGGTGCAGATGCATGGAAATGAGAGCAGGGAACTGTGTGAGCAGCTGCGTGCAGCAAAGGGGAATATGAAGATAATCAAAGCCATTAGTGTTTCCAATGCCGGGGACATTCAGAAATATAAGGAGTATGTAGGAGCTGTTGACTACTTCCTTTTCGACACCAAATGTAAGACGGTGGGCGGAAGTGGTCAGCAGTTTGACTGGCAGGTACTGGATGAATATGATGGCGATGTTCCATTCCTGTTGAGTGGCGGCATTGGTCCGGAAGATGCTTCCCGCATCCTGTCTTTCCATCATCCCCGATGCGTAGGAATCGACCTCAACTCCAGGTTTGAGATAGAACCGGGACTGAAGGATGTAGAGAAACTCAAGGAATTCCTTTTAAAGGTAAAAAAGTAAAAAGGTAAAAAAATAAAAAAGTAAAAAAATGAATAAGATAAATGCATTATTTGCACACAATAAAGACCGCAAGCTTTTGAGCTTGTATTTCTGTGCCGGATGTCCAACTTTGGAAGGTACCGGTGATGTAATTAAGGCGATGGAGCGCAAGGGGATAGATATGATTGAGGTAGGAATCCCTTTCAGTGATCCGTTGGCTGATGGTCCTGTTATCCAGAGTGCCGGAACCGTGGCTCTGAAGAACGGAATGACGGTGAAGAAACTCTTCGCTCAGTTGAAGGAAATCAAAGATGAAGTACAGCTTCCACTCGTGCTGATGGGTTATCTGAATCCAATCATGCACTACGGCATTGAGGCTTTCTTCAAGAGCTGCGTAGAGAGCGGAGTGAGCGGCACCATCATCCCAGACCTTCCCTTTGATGATTATCTGAAGGTGGTAAAACCCATAGCCGACAAGTATGACATCCGTGTCATCATGATGATTACCCCTGAAACCAGCGAGGAGCGCATCCGTTTCATCGATGAGCATACCGATGGATTCATCTACATGGTCAGTTCGGCAAGTATCACGGGCGCCCAGAGCAGTTTCGGCGATGCCAAGTTGGCTTATTTCAACCACATCAACGGCATGAATCTGCGCAACCCACGCATGATAGGTTTCGGCATCAGCAACAAGCAGACCCTTACCAGTGCGCAGGATAATGCGGCGGGAGCCATCATCGGCAGCAAGTTTGTAACCCTGCTCAATGAAATCGGTGATCCGGATAAGGCACTGGATGGGCTTTTCGAGGCACTCAAACATTAACATTGAACATTGAACTTTATGATTACCAAGACAGCATATCATAAAGTTCAAAGTTCAAAGTTCAAAGTTCAAAGTTCAAAGTATTATGTATCAAGTTGACGAAAAAGGATTTTTTGGAAAATTCGGAGGAGCTTATGTTCCTGAGATATTATATAAATGTGTAACCGAGTTGCAGCAGGCTTACAAGCCAATCATTGAGAGCGAGGAGTTCAAGAAGGAATACCGTGCGCTGCTCAAAGATTATGTGGGCCGCCCTTCACCTCTTTATTATGCCAAGCGCATGAGCGAGAAGTACGGATGCCAGCTCTATCTGAAGCGCGAGGACCTGAACCATACCGGTGCACACAAAATTAACAACACCATCGGTCAGATTCTCATGGCCAAGAAGATGGGCAAGACCCGCATCATTGCCGAAACCGGAGCCGGACAGCACGGTGTGGCTACCGCTACGGTATGCGCCCTGATGAACATGAAGTGTGAGATTTTCATGGGTGCCACCGATGTGGAACGCCAGCATACCAACGTAGAGCGCATGAAGATGCTGGGAGCCAAGGTGAACCCTGTGCGCACCGGCAATATGACCTTGAGCGATGCCTGCTCTGAGGCCATACGCGACTGGTGCTGCCACCCACAGGATACCTTCTACATTGTAGGTTCTACCATGGGCCCGCACCCTTATCCAGACATTGTTGCCAAGATGCAGAGCGTAATCTCTGAAGAACTGAAATGGCAGCTTGAGGAGAAGATTGGCCGCGACTATCCTGATTACCTCATCGCCTGTGTGGGTGGCGGAAGCAATGCTGCCGGAACCATCTACCACTACATTGATGATGACCGCGTGAAGATTTACCTGGCTGAGGCTGCCGGTCACGGAATAGATACCGACTACACCGCTGCCACCATGCACTGCGGTACAGAGGGCATCATCCACGGAGCACGCACCTTCGTGATGCAGACCGAGGACGGACAGATAGAGGAAGCCTTTACCATCAGTGCCGGTCTCGACTATCCGGGCATCGGCCCTATGCACGCCGACCTTGCCACATCGGGCAGGAGCCATGTGCTCGCCATTAAGGACGATGAGGCCATCTACGCCGGTTACGAGCTCACCCGCATGGAGGGCATCATTCCGGCTATTGAGAGTGCGCACGCCGTGGCAGCCCTGAAGAAGATGAAGTTCAAGAAGGATGATGTGGTGGTGCTCACCGTATCAGGCCGTGGCGACAAGGATGTAGAAACATATTTGAGCCATAAGGAAATGGCAGGAGAATACGGCAATTTTTAAATAGTTAATAGTTTATAGTTAATAGTTAACAGAGGCTGCGCCGTTGAGCACGATTGTCAAAGCGGTTTATGCTATAAACTGTAAGCTGTAAACTATATACAGTAAATCATAAATTAAATGAAGTTTAATTACAAGACAGTTACCCGCAAGATTCTCGCCGACCTCTATACGCCGGTGGGAGTCTACATGCGACTGAGAGATATTTATCCGCAGTCGGCTCTGATGGAGAGTTCCGACTATCATGGCTCCGAGAATTCGCGCTCCTTCATCGGGGTGCATCCGCTGGCAAGCATCGCCGTGAGTCATGGTGAGGTCATCAAGACCTATCCCGACGGAAGAGTAGAGAAAGAGCAGCTTCCTGCCTTCGGTGCCGGTCAGGGCGAGGAATGCAAACTCTCCATCTCAAAGAGTATCAACGACTTCATCTCTTCCTTCCATGTAGAGGGCGAGAGCAAGGAGTTTTGCGGACTCTATGGATTCACCACCTTCAATGCGGTGAGATATTTTGAGAACATCCCTGTCAAGGATACCACCATGGAGAAGAATGATGCGCCCGACATCTATTACATCATGTATAAGGACATCATCGTCTTCGACCATTTCAACAACACCATGGAGCTCATTGCGCTCCAGGAAAGTGAAGATCCTCACTCTTCACTTCCAGAGCTCGACGAACTGCTCAAGGCGGTGAACAAGGCAAATGTGAAACCTTATGATTTCCACCCGGTGGGCGAAACCACCTCTACGCTCACCGATGAGGAGCACAAGGCAAACATACGCCGATGCATACAGCACTGCCTGCGCGGAGATGTATTCCAGATTGTGGTGAGTCGCCGCTTCGTACAGAAATATGAGGGCGATGATTTCAAACTCTACCGTGCGCTGCGCAGCATCAACCCTTCGCCTTACCTCTTCTATTTCGACTTCGGCGGTTTCCGCATCTTCGGTTCTTCGCCTGAAACCCATAACCGCATCGTGGGCAACAAGGCGTTCATTGACCCGATTGCCGGAACCACCCGACGCACAGGAGATATGGAGCAGGATCGCAAGGCTGCTGAATTCCTGCGCAACGACCCGAAGGAGAATGCCGAGCACGTGATGCTGGTAGACCTGGCGCGCAATGATCTGAGCCGCAACTGTCATGGGGTGAAAGTAGATTTCTACAAGGACATGCAGTTCTACAGTCATGTTATCCATCTCGTGAGCCGTGTGAGCGGAGAGTTGGATGAGCATGCCGACCACATCAAGGAGTTTATTGATACTTTCCCTGCCGGCACGCTGAGCGGTGCGCCTAAGGTGAGAGCGATGCAGATTATCTCAGAGCTGGAGCCTCACAACCGCGGTGCCTACGGAGGCTGTATCGGCTTCATCGGTCTGAACGGCGACCTGAATCAGGCCATCGTGATACGTACCTTCATTAGCCGAAACGGCGAACTCTGGTTCCAGGCGGGTAGTGGAGTAGTGGCAAAGAGCAATGATGAGTATGAGCTGGAAGAGTGTAACAACAAGCTCGGTGCGCTGACCAAGGCGATTCACATTGCTGAAGAGTTGTAATAGTGATTAATTATTAGTGATTAGTGATTATTTCTCGCTGATTGTACTCACTAATCAATAATCAATAATAAATAACAAAAGATGAAAGTAGTAATCATAGATAATTACGATTCCTTTACCTATAATCTGGCCCATCTGGTAAAGGCGTTGGGAGCTGACGTTACGGTGTTCCGCAACGACCAGTTCCAGTTGCCGGAGCTGGAACGCTTCGACAAGATCATTCTGAGTCCGGGTCCGGGCATTCCGTCGGAGGCGGGACTGCTGATGGATGTTATCCGCAAGTATGCAGGCCGCAAGCCGATGCTGGGCGTATGCCTGGGTCATCAGGCTATAGGCGAGGCGTTTGGAGCCAAGCTTACCAATCTTTCTGAGGTGTATCATGGAGTGGCAACCCCTTGCACCCAGTTTGGCAACGATGTTATTTTCGACGGGTTGGACAAGCGCATAGAGATTGGCAGATACCACTCTTGGGTGGTAGACCGCTCGGGATTCCCCGACTGCCTGGACGTTACGGCAGTAAGCGATGATGGTTGCATCATGGGTCTGAAGCATAAGAACTATGATATTCATGGTATCCAGTTTCATCCGGAAAGCGTGCTGACGCCAGACGGCAAGAAGATGGTGAGAAACTGGTTGGAAAAAGCTTAATGACCTTAATGACCACCATGACCGCATGGTGGTTGTTGAGGTTTTTTGTTTATGATAAGAAAAAAGCAAAGCCTGACGCTCTCTCGAGTGCCAGGCTTTTACCATATAACCCTCGCTACATGCCTCTCACGAGGTTTCACGAGAAATACTAACCTAAAACTAAATCATTTCCCATAATGGGAAGATGAAAATATTTCTTTTTGTAAAACCTTTTTACATATCCCAAGCCACAGCACTCGCACCGAGTACGGCAGCAGAACTACCATCAAGGGTAGAAACAAGGAATTTAGCCTTGCCCTTGAAGGTGCGGAGCACGTGCTCATCATAAGCCTTCTGGATAGGTTTCATGATGAGGTCGCCAGCCTTGGTCAGACCACCGAAGAAGACGAAAGCCTCTGGTGAAGAGAAGGCTGCGAAATCAGCACAAGCCTCACCGAGCATCTTGCCGGTAAACTCGTATACACGCAGTGCCAGCTTGTCGCCCTTGCCTGCAGCAACGCTCACATCATAAGATGTAATGTCCTCCGGATTCATCTCACGGAGCAATGAAGGCTCATCGCTCTTCTCGAGGAACTCACGTGCTGTGCGAGCCACACCAGTGGCAGAGCAGTAAGCTTCGAGACATCCTGTACGGCCGCATCCGCAGATACGACCCTCTTTGCCACGTACCATGGTAACGTGACCCAATTCGCCTGCGAATCCGTCGCAGCCGTAAACCATCTGTCCGTTGATGACGATACCAGAGCCAACGCCTGTACCGAGCGTAACGTCGATGAAGTTTTTCATGCCTCTTGCTACACCGTATGTCATCTCGCCGAGCGCAGCAGCGTTGGCATCATTGGTCATACCTACAGGCAAGCCGCCGAGGGCTTTGCTGAACAAGTTGGCCAATGGTACCACTCCGTCGTGTGCCCAAGGAAGATTTGGAGCGAATTCAATGGTTCCATTATAATAGTTTGCGTTTGGCGCACCGATACCCATTGCCTTAATCTTGTCAATGCCGCCTACCGTATCAATGATAGGCTGGAGAGCTTCTACGGCTGCCTTCACATAGTCTTCAACTTTTTCGTAACCGCCTGTCTTGATGGCAGTTGTTGCTTTGATCTCTCCGCGAGCATCTACGATGCCGAAAACTGAATTTGTACCGCCGAGGTCAAGGCCTATTACGTACGGTTTAAGTGTATTATCTGTCATGTTAATTATTTAAAATTAGTTAGAATTATTTTATTTCTCGGCAAAGATACTGAAAACTTTTGAATCTCGTTTATTTTTAAATATAAAAAATTTTAATTTTCTTTTTTTTCTGCCAGATGATTTGCTGTCCGAAGTTTCTCTGTTGCCCTAAATCCTGTTTATATTCATGCAGAACATCCGCATAATCCGTGTTATCCGTGCCCGAAAATATAAAAAACGGATATAAAATGAACTTTTAGGCGAAAAAATTGTGCTTTGTGCCCGAAATTTTGTAACTTTGCCGACTGTTAGAAATTGTAACGATACTAAGATGAATTTAGCATTTCCAATTGAGATAAACATCCTTGACTTCATATTCAAAGGAATTGTCATCGGTGTTCTTGCCTCAGCCCCTATGGGGCCGGTAGGCATCCTTTGCATCCAGCGTACACTCAACAAGGGTCGCTGGTATGGGTTTGTAACAGGTGTGGGTGCCGCATGCAGCGACATTGTATATGCTCTGTTTACAGGCTTGGGCATGAGTTTTGTGATGGATTTTGTGAGCAACTCCGAGAACAAGTTCTATCTTCAGATTTTCGGCAGTCTGATGCTCCTTGTGTTCGGAATCTACTGCTTCAAAAGCGACCCGATGAAGAACATGCACAAGTCGAGCAACAAGCAGGGTACCCTGATGCACAACGGCATCACGGCGTTCCTCGTAACACTCTCCAATCCGCTCATCGTGTTCCTCTTCATGGCCACCTTCGCGCAGTTTGCTTTCGTCGTACCGGATATGCCGGTAGAAATGGGAGTAGGGTATCTCAGCATCGTCTTCGGAGCCCTGCTGTGGTGGTTCGGACTCACCTGGCTCGTCGACAAGATTAGGAACAAGTTTGATACCAACGGCATCGTCATTATCAATAAGGTAATAGGAAGCGTGGTCATCATCTTCTCCATGATCGCTCTCTTCGGCACGATTTTCAATCTGTATCATCTGCCGGAATTTTAAAAGTCCTTAAACAGGTCTTTAAACACCCCTTCAATCAGAAGAAGGCAAAGCATAAAGTTCAAAAGTTAACAGTTCAAAGTTTATGTTTGTAGCACAAGAATTAAGAAAGAAAAGTATCGCAGAATACTTATTATATATGTGGCAGATTGAGGACATCATCCGAGCTTACGGATGCTCGCTGCCTGTCATCAAGAAAAATTATGTAGACCGGTTCGACTTTACACCTGAGCAGCGCGAGGAAGAACTCGACTGGTTTGGCAACCTGATTCGCATGATGAACGAGGAGGGAAAGCGCGAGGGAGGACACCTTAATATTAATAAGGTGATACTCAAGGACGTCATTGACCTGCACGGCATGCTGCTGCAGAGCACCAAGTTTCCTATCTACAATGCCGAATATTACAAGGTGCTGCCTTTCATCGTAGAGCTGCGCCAGCGGGGCGACAAGGATCTCAACGAGATTGAAACCTGCCTCGATGCCCTCTATGGTGTGATGATGCTGCGCCTGCAGAAGAAGAAAATTACGCCCGAAACCGAAAGGGCCATCAAGGAGATTACCGTCTTCATAGGTCTGCTCAGCGATTATTACATCAAAGACCGAACCGAGGGACTCAAGTTTGATGATGACGACATGTAGTGATTAGTTATTAGTGATTACTTTTTAAGAATATACATTATTATATATTTACAACAGGATGAACGAAATAGAAAGAAGAAGAACATTTGCCATTATCTCTCACCCGGATGCTGGTAAGACAACATTGACCGAGAAGTTTCTGCTTTTCGGTGGACAGATTCAGGTGGCAGGTGCCGTAAAAAATAACAAGATTCGCAAAACTGCGACTTCTGACTGGATGGATATTGAGAAACAGCGTGGTATCTCGGTATCTACATCTGTAATGGAATTTGATTATCTCCCTGCCGGACAGGAGGGAGAACCTTATAAGGTGAATATCCTGGATACGCCAGGTCACCAGGACTTCTGCGAGGATACCTACCGCACACTTACAGCCGTAGATTCAGCCATCATCGTGGTTGACTCTGCCAAGGGTGTGGAGGCACAGACCCGCAAACTCATGGAGGTGTGCCGCATGAGAAATACCCCGGTAATCATCTTCATCAACAAGATGGACCGTGAGGGACGCGACCCGTTTGATGTGCTCGACGAGTTGGAAGCAGAGCTCAAAATCAAGGTTCGCCCGCTGAGCTGGCCTATCGGTCAGGGCGCCCGTTTCAAGGGCGTTTACAACATTTACGAGCATCAGCTGAACCTCTTTACCCCTAACAAACAGCGAGTTACCGAGAAGGTAGAGGTAGACATCCAAAGTTCAGAACTCGACGAGCGGGTTGGTGAACGTGAGGCTGCACAACTGCGTGAGGAACTGGAACTGGTAGATGGTGTTTACCCTGAGTTTGAGGAAGAAACCTACCGTTCGGCCGAGGTAGCACCTGTGTTCTTCGGTTCGGCACTGAACAATTTTGGTGTTCAGGAACTCCTCGACTGTTTTGTTCATATTGCTCCATCTCCTAGACCCACCCAGGCAGAGGAGCGACTGGTGAAGCCGGAAGAACCTAAGTTCAGTGGTTTCATCTTCAAGATTACAGCCAATATTGATCCAAACCACCGCTCCTGCATCGCTTTCTGTAAGATATGCTCGGGCAAGTTTGTGAGAAATCAGCCATATTACCACGTGCGCTTGGATAAAAACGTGCGTTTCTCTTCGCCTACCCAGTTCATGGCACAGCGCAAGAGTACCATTGACGAGGCTTATCCGGGTGACATTGTAGGTTTGCCAGACAACGGTATTTTCAAGATAGGAGATACGTTGACGGAGGGAGAGAAGATGCATTTTCGCGGTTTGCCAAGCTTCTCTCCACTCCTTTTCAAGTACATCGAGAATGATGACCCGATGAAGAGCAAGCAGTTCCAGAAGGGATTGGAGCAGCTCATGAACGAGGGTGTGGCGCAGCTCTTCGTCAACCAGTTCAACGGCCGCCGCATCGTGGGCACCGTGGGTCAGCTGCAGTTCGAGGTTATCCAGTACCGCCTGGAGAACGAGTACAATGCCAAGTGCCGCTGGGAGCCAGTGCATCTTCACAAGGCTTGCTGGATAGAGGCAGATGACGAGAAGGAACTCGAGAACTTCAAGAAGCGCAAGTACCAGTACATGGCCAAGGATATTGAGGGGCGCGATGTCTTTCTTGCCGATTCGGGCTACGTGTTGAGCATGGCGCAGCAGGATTTTGAACACATCAAGTTCCATTTCACATCGGAATTCTAAATCAATGTAAAAAAGATGGATGAAGAAATTCTAGATTACAACGAGCAGAAAGAGGGATGGGTCAGTAAGATGGTGGATTGGCAGAAAAAACATATTTCTGACCGCCAGATGACCCTTATCCTGGCTTTTATCATCGGCCTTCTGGCGTCGGTGGCAGGATATTTCCTGCACGGCATTGTGCACGAAATACAGTTGCTGCTCACTTCGGGATTTAACAAGGGCACCTATAACCTGCTCTTCCTGCTCTTCCCGATTGTGGGCATTTACCTCACCATGCTCTTTATTAAATATGTGGTCAGAGATAATATTTCCCACGGTATCACCCGTGTGCTTTACGCCATTTCTACCAAAAATTCCAAGCTCAAGGCCCACAACTGCTGGTCATCGGTGGTGGCATCAGGTATCACCATCGGTTTCGGTGGTTCCGTGGGAGCCGAGGCTCCTATTGTGCTCACGGGTTCGGCCATCGGCTCAAACCTGGGACAAATCTTCCGCATGGACAAGAAAGCCATGATTCTGTTGGTGGGCTGTGGCGCCTCTGCAGCCATTGCTGGAATCTTTAAGGCGCCTATTGCCGGACTCGTGTTTACGCTTGAGGTGCTGATGGTAGACTTGAGCATGGCTTCCTTGCTGCCTATCCTTATCAGTTGTGTAACAGCTACTTGCTTTACCTACATCCTGATGGGCTCCAAGAGTCTTTTCGATTTTACGCTTACCAGTCCGTGGGCGCTCGACCGCGTGCCTGCCTGCCTTTTGCTGGGCATTTTCTGCGGCTTGGTGAGCCTTTATTTCATGCGCACCATGTCGGCGTGCGAGGGCTTCTTTGCCAAGCTTTCGCCTTATCCCTACGTAAAACTGCTGTTTGGAGGACTGATTCTGAGTTCGCTCATCTTCCTCTTCCCTTCGCTCTACGGCGAAGGCTATACGGCAGTCAACGTGCTGCTGAAGGGGCAGAATGTGGAAGACTGGGGGCAGGTGATGAGCCGTTCGCTCTTCTACGGGCACAACCAGCTGCTCATCCTCTACATCGCTCTGGTAACCTTTACCAAGGTTTTTGCCACCTCGGCAACCAACGGCAGTGGCGGATGCGGTGGTACCTTTGCCCCTTCGCTCATCATTGGCGGTTTTGCCGGTTTCCTCTTTGCGCGTCTCTGGAATGTGAACCAGGTGGGCGTCTACATTCCTGAGCAAAACTTTACACTCTTGGGCATGGCGGGCCTCATTACGGGTGTGATGCATGCCCCGCTTACGGGCATCTTCCTCATCGCCGAACTCACGGGCGGCTACCAGCTCTTCATGCCGCTGATGATAGTGTGCATCTCTTCGCTGCTCACCATCAGCATCTTTGAGAGTCACAGCATCTACGCCCTGCGTCTGGCTAGAGAGGGTAAGCTGCTCACCCACCATATTGACAAGGCTGCGCTCACCCTGCTGGGCATGCAGGATGTCATTGAGAAAGATTATCATCCGGTAGGTCCGGATCTGCCGATGAGCAAGCTGGTGAGTGAGATAAGTCGCAGCAACAACAACTTTCTGCCTGTTTTAGATCAGGCGGGTGTGCTGTTGGGAGTAATAGATATTACGAAGATTCGCCACATCATCTTCCGCACCGAACTGTATCAGCATTTCACCGTGCGTCAGCTGATGATGCAGCCTTCTGCCGTTCTTACCGAACATGACAGTATGGACGAGGTGATGCAGAAATTTGATAAAACCGATGCCGCCCAACTGCCAGTGGTTGATGTGGCAGGCGTACTGAAGGGTTACATCAGCCGTACTAGAATCTATTCCATGTACAGGCAGATTGTAGCGGATATGTCGGCAGAGTAGGAGTTTTAAGTGAAGAGTGAAGAACGAAGAGTGAAGAATTCAACGGCTTTGCTGGTTTTATTTTAAAATATTAGTATTTTATGGAGAAGAAGGATTTGAGAATTGTTTTCATGGGAACACCGGAGTTTGCGGTGGAATCCCTCAAGCGCCTGGTAGAGGGCGGTTACAACGTGGTGGCTGTGGTTACGCAGCCTGATAAACCGGTGGGCAGACATCAGGATACGCTGCAACCTTCGCAGGTTAAGCAGTATGCCGTAGAGCATGGTTTACCGGTGCTGCAGCCTGTAAAGATGAAGGACCCTGACTTTGTGGAGCAGTTGCGTTCTTATCAGGCTGACTTGCAGGTGGTAGTTGCTTTCCGCATGCTGCCAGAGGTGGTTTGGGCGATGCCGAAATATGGTACTTTTAATGTACATGCAGCCCTCCTTCCGCAGTATCGCGGTGCGGCGCCTATCAACTGGGCAGTGATTAATGGCGAGAAGGAGACGGGTGTTACCACCTTCTTCCTCGACCACGATATTGATACCGGTCGCATCATCCTGCAGAAACGTTTTCCTATTCCGGAGACGGCAAATGTGGAGTATGTTTACGACGGGTTGATGCATCTTGGTGCTGAATTGGCGCTGGAAACCATTGATGCGCTCATCGCTGCCGATGGCAATATCGGTTCCATTCCTCAGAGCGAAATGATAGGACAGGGTGCCGAACTCAAGCCGGCTCCGAAAATCTTCAAGGATACCTGCCGCATCGACTTCCACAAGCCTGCCAAACAGGTGTATGATTTCATCCGCGGTCTTTCTCCATACCCTGGTGCATGGACTGAAATTAAGAAGAAGGAGACTGTAGTATTCTTTGACGATCCTAAGGGAGATGATGATTACGTGAGGTTCCCTGAGCCTACTACTCATCCATCCCATAAGCAGAGTACACAGAAAATTCAGGTACTTAAGATATTTTCTACCCGTCTTTCATGTATGAAGCGTGGTGATGCGCCTGTGGGATCGCTTCGCGTTGAGGGGAAGTCGTTACAAGTAGCCTGCCTTGATGAATGGCTCATTATTCAGGAGTTGCAGCTCAGTGGCAAGAAACGTATGGATGCTTCTGCTTTTCTCAATGGTATGAAGGACATAGCTTATTATGAGTGTTTGAAGAAAGATGTTAGTGACGATTTTTAAGATTCAAAAGATTTTTGATTTTTAGTTTTATAGTATTATGACTGTAGAAGAAGACATCAAGCGTGCTATAGAGTGCATGCGAAAGGGTGGAGTGATACTCTATCCTACAGATACCGTATGGGGCATAGGATGCGACGCCACCAACCCTGAAGCGGTAAAGAAAGTTTATGAAATAAAGAAACGTGACGATTCTAAGGCGCTTATCTGCCTGATAGATTCTGCTGACCGCATGGCGCGTTATTTCCGCAATGTGCCACAGGTAGCATGGGATTTCATCGATGCTGCCATGCCTGTAAAGCCTACTACGGTTATTCTTGATGATGCGAGTGGAGTGGCTAATAATCTGGTAGCAGAGGATGGAAGTCTGGCGATGCGTATAACCTATGAGCCTTTCTCCAAACAACTCTGTTACCGTTTTCAGAAGCCTATTGTAAGTACAAGTGCTAATGTGAGTGGTGAGCCTGCTGCACAGAATTATCGCGACATCTCCGAGGAAATCCTCAATGCTGTAGATTATGTTTGCTGGAGCCGCCGTCAGGAGCATAAACCTCATCAGCCTTCCAGCATCGTTAAGATTGCTAAGGATGGTGAAGTGAAAGTAATCAGATAAGTTTTCAATTCATCCTTATATGAAATGCCTGCTAGAGGGATATTTTCTTCCCTTAGCAGGCTTTTTTGTATGTTTTCAGTCTATAATATACTTAAAGAAGTACTATTGCAATTCGTTTATATGACAAAAAAGAATTTCCGCTCAATACGGATATATAACAAGAAACCCTGCAAGAAATGAATCTTGCAGGGCTTATCTTGGGTGGAAGGTGGGACTCGAACCCACGACATTCAGAACCACAATCTGACGCTCTAACCAACTGAACTACGTCCACCATATTCTTGTTAAGCGGGTGCAAAGGTACGAAAAAAAAATGGTTCTACCAAATTTTTTCGTACCTTTTTTCTTATTTTTTATTTTGCAGGGCTTGTTGGAACAACTGGAGCTGCCTTCTGGGCATCTGCACCAGCTGCAGGAACAGCCTTCTGAGCACCTGCTGCTGCATCCTTGCTAGCACCTGGCATAGCAGGAAGAGCGGTCTGCTCCTGAGTGGCTCCCTCCAAAACACTGCTTTCGCCAGCTGCCTGAGGGGCTACATAAGCACATGCCACGCTGATGACAACCAAGGCTGCAGCGAGGCCCCATGTTAATTTCTCAACAATGTCAGTGGTCTTGCGAACACCCATGATTGAGTTGGTTGAAGAGAAGTTACTTGCAAGTCCACCTCCCTTTGATTCCTGGATGAGCACGATGAAAATCATCAGGATAGCTACCAGGACGATTAATACTACTAATAATGTGTAAGCCATTTTTTAAAACTAGTTTTATTTATTTATTATTCTTCTTTATTTCTTCTTGCTGTTCAGCATCAGTTTCTCAAGGAATCTGAGCTGGTCAACATAATATCCGTTCTTGTCAGGATGCTGCTGATGCAGGCGGCTGATGATTTCGTAAGCCCTCTGATACTTGCCCTGCTTGATGTAGATGCGGGCGAGGGTTTCGGTGAATACACCGCTGTTTTCCTCTTCGCCATCCTTGCCGGAATCGGTCTGAAGTTCGGGAGTAAATTCTGGTTTGTAATCTTCGTCCTGCTGGATTTTAGGCAGTTTGAAACCGCCATCCTCCATAAAGTCGTCGATGAGACTCATGGTGCGCGAAGTATCTTCTGGCTCCTGCTGGTCTTCGGTCTCCATGAGATAAGCCACATAGTCTACAGCCGCGTCAGCAGGTGTAGGCTTACGTTTCTCCTTCTTCTCTTCTTCGTCTTCTTCCATAGGAATGGATCCCAGGAAGTGGTCGATGAGGTCGCTAGTACGGTCTCCGTGTTTTTCTGCTCCTATTCCTCTTACGCCTTGCTGCTTGTCGGATTCAGTCTCTTCAGGGGCGTTTTTTATCTGATAGTGGGCTGCCTCTACCATCTCGAAGATAATCTTACGGTCGGTGATGTAGATGGCTGCACGGCGCAGTTCTTCGTCGAAACTCGGGTCGTGGAGCAGGTACAGATTCTTCAACATCAGCAGGCGTGCCGTCTGATAATACGGATATAAGGCCAAGAGGGCGCGCAAGTCGTAGAGCGTCTCTCGGTTCATTTCCTCCGGGTGTTGTATCAATCTGCTTAATTCCACGATATTTTTACTTTACTTTATTTTACTTTGAACTTTGAACTTTGAACATTGAACATTGAGTTTTGAACTTTATGATTAGTAAAGCCGTTGAATTCTTCACTCTTCACTTTTCGTTCTTCACTTACTTTACCAGTTAGCTACCGTAGCGTTGAAAATCTGGTCTACCAGGTCTTTGATAATCTGGGTTACCAGTTCTTCCTGCACCGAGGCAAGGCTCTGAGTGGTGTCGTAGGTCTTGGCAGATGTAAACTGCTTTTCAAAGTCCTCGGCATGGTTCTTGGTGTTGGTGAAACGTACGTTTACGGTGATACTGAGCTCGGTCTGTGCTGAGTATCCCTCAGAACTAACCGACTTGTTGCGCTGAGAATATTGGGTGATTTCGCCCTCTATCTTCAGGTCTCCGTTGCGTGACACCTGTATGAGCTGGGTGTTGCTGGCAAACTTATCCTTGAGTTCGTTGTTGAACATCGGACCCATCGGACCCCACACATACGAACTTCTGATAGGGAAGTCGGCTATCTGTATGGTCTTGGTTTTGGTGTAGTCGATGCTGGCACCGTTGAACTTGTAGCTCACGGAGCATGCTGCCATGACCGCCACCATCAGTGTGACTCCTATTATATATAGGTACGCGCGTATATGCTTCATAACTTATATTTGTTAATCTTTCTGTACAGAGTTCTGTCGGAGATTCCCAGTTCTTCTGCCGCTTTCTTGCGGTTTCCGTTGTTTCTCTCCAATGCCTTTTCTATCATCTGCTTGCTAAGGTCGCTGAGGTTCAGATTCTCGTTTTCTTCCTTGATCTCCTCAATCTCAGCATCCTCGGCTTCGGGTTTGTAAGTGCCCCTAATGCCTCCTGTAGCTATTTCCTGACGGATGTGTTGTAGCTCGTCGAGATCGGTAATCGGAGGTACGGAAGTAACCGGAGAAACCGATGGAACGGATGATACGGACGGAACCGGAGAAACCGATGAAACCGGAGATACGGATGATACTGGAGCTACCTGGGTATTCGGCTGAACCGGAGAAACATATCCGCCTGTACCGCCCAACTGGCGTGCCTCATCGAGTTGCTTGCGCAGGCTGTTCATCTCTCGTCTCAGGTCGCTCACGTTGCCCCTCAGTTCGTAGAGAATCTTGTATAGCAGTTCGCGCTCGCTGGCGTAGCTATGGTCGTCCTTGCCATCCTTCTGTATGGTGGCGAGCTGTGTAGACTCCTCATCTCTCGGAATAAACTGGGTGAGGGTCTGTGCATCGATTTCTCTTTCTCGGCTCAGCACTGACATCTGTTCGGTAATGTTCTTGAGCTGTCTCACATTTCCCGGCCACTTGTATTTCAGCATGATCTGCTTGGCCTCATCTGAGAGTGAAATCTTAGGCAGACGGTATTTTTCGGCCATCTGCATGGCGAAGAGGCGGAAGAGCAGGAGAATGTCGTCGCCACGCTCTCTCAATGCAGGCATCTGTATCGGGATGGTGTTGAGGCGGTAGTAGAGGTCCTCGCGAAAGCGGCCTTCACTCACAGCCTTGCGCATGTTTACGTTGGTGGCTGCCACGATGCGAACATCCGTTTTCCTTATCTCAGTTCCACCCACGCGGATGTATTCTCCCGTTTCGAGCACGCGCAGCAGTCTTGCCTGCGTCTGTATCGGGAGTTCGCCCACCTCGTCGAGGAAGATGGTACCCTTGTTGGCAATACCGAAGTATCCTTCGCTTTCGCCTATGGCTCCAGTGAAGGAACCCTTCTCATGTCCGAAGAGTTCGCTGTCAATGGTTCCCTCCGGAATGCTTCCACAGTTGATGGCGAAATATTTCTCTCTGCGGCGTGGCGAATTGTCGTGAATCACCCTTGGAATGATTTCCTTACCCACACCGCTCTCGCCGATGATGAGCACGGAGAGATCGGTCGGCGCTACCTGTAGGGCTACGTCGAGCGCATGGTTCAATCCGTCGCTGTTACCGACGATATTGTAGCGTTGTTTTATCTTTTGTAGTTCGGAAGTATCCATTTAGCTGCCAAAATTACTCATTTTTTCTGAATTATCTGCATTTTTTTTTAATTTTAACGTTCGGGAGGTCTGATTACAGGGCAGATTTGCCTTTTTTGCGTCATCTGCCCTCCCGAATCTTTCTTTATTCCGCTTTTTCTCGGGAATAGGGAATCTTTCTCTTATCCCTTTTTCTTAGGGATGGAGAATCTTACCTTCTCGCTCTCGTCACGCTTCTCGTGGTAGAGTTTAGGCAGTGGATTCTCGTAGGCCTCATCATAGTCTTCGCGGTTGCAGAAGGCATCCAGCGCCAAGTAGATGGCGTGGCGGAAGGAGAGTGCATCGGCTTCGTTGCAGCCCGTGATGCTGTAGCTAGGAGTGGTGTTGGCGGCGGTGTGCACGAGTGGCAGACCGGCAGTAAAGAGTACGCCATCCTCGGTGTAGAGAGAATGGAACGGGGTAGTAGCCTGATCATGATACATGGCCATGATGCCGTCGAACTCTACGAAATGGCCGTTGCCGAAGAACTCGTCAGCAGGGTAAGGACCAAAAGCTTGTATTTTCTGCTCGGCAAGCTGGTCAATGGCTGGGATGATGATGCTGGCTTCCTCTGGTCCGCAGCTCTCCTCACCGTTGTTGCTAGGATTCAGGGCGAGCACGGCGATGCGCGGGTTGGTAATCATGAAGTCTCGCTTCAGTGATGTGTGCATCTGCTTCACCTTCTCGATGATGAGCTCCTGGGTGATAGCTGCCGGCACGTCCTTGAGCGGAGTCTTTCCGGTTACGGATGCGATGCGAAGGTCGCCGCCGCAGAGGATGGAAAGGCCCTTGGCACCTTCGCCCAGGCAAGTTTCAATGTATTCCTTGTGGCCCTTGAACTGGAAGCCCTCAAATTGTGCGTTCTGGTTGTTTACCGGTGCGGTAACGAGCACGTCGAAGAGCTCGTCGCGGTAGTCGGTCATGGCTCGGTCAAGTGCCTTGATGGCTGCCGTACCCGATTCCTGAGTAGGCATGCCCATGTCAACCTTTACCTCCTCGTCTACGGCTGGCAGGAGGTTGATTCTTCCGTCTTCAGCATCTTCTGCTTTCTGGATGATGGAGAACTGGGCAGGCAGATTCATCGCCTTGCGGTAATAAGCTGCCACTTTAGGCGAACCGTAGATGATAGGGGTACAATACTCCAACATCTCTGGCTCACTGAATGCCTTAAAAATGAGTTCGTATCCGATACCGTTGGTATCTCCGTGAGTGATGGCCACTCTAATCTTTTTGCTGTCCATTTATCGTTTTATTTTATAGTAGAAATCGCAGCTTCTAGCTGCTTGATTAATATTTTCTTTTTCATTTCGGGCGCATAGACGAAGCCGATGATGATGATTTCATCCCCCGTTTTTCTCAGGCGGATGCGTCTCATCACGTAGGGGCCTCCCATGGCGTCGCCCTTCATCTCCCAGAGTCCTTTTTCAGAAAGGACCGGGATTATCATGTACATGCTGTCGGTTTCGCCGGGCATGTTTGTGCGGAGCATGCTGTCAATCTGCTGCTTCTCTTGAGCAGGAAAAGCATCAGAATTGGCTTTCCCTCTTCGTTCTTCCCTCTTCACTTTCATGAGGATGAGGTTCTTCATGCCCGAACTGGCGTTGTTTGAAATCCAGATGAAGTTCCCGGCCTTCTTGCTTGCCTGCATTTCGGCAGGGATGTTCATGCTGATGCCGAAGTTCTTCTTTATCAGCTGCTGCATCTCGCGGTTCTGCTTGCTCGGGTTGGTGGAGATGATGGTGGCGAGGTGCTCCAGTTCAGTCTCATCTACGAGCTGGCGCAGTTTCTCGGGGTTGAGTTTCTCTCTGAGTTGCTGCAGCGAGCGGGCAGAGATACGGATGACGGTCTGCGGTGAAGCATTCTCGTTGCGGCTCAGCCTGACTGAGAATTCCGCTGCCGGGATGTTCACTACGATGCGAGTTCTTACGAGCAGGTAGCTGCCGTGGATCTTGCTCTTCTTAACCTGGATGAGCTGGCAGAGCGGTTCGGGTTGGGGCAGGGCAGGCACCTCTTCCGTCAGTATCTTCGTAACGATGCTGTCGGTATCTCCCTCGAGCACCATCTCGTAAGGCTGTCCTGTGCTCTTGGGCAGTTTTCTGTTTCTTCCTCCTCCTGGGCTGCAACTTGCCAGAAAAAGGAACAAAAGACAGCCGGCAAGTAGGATCTTTAAAGATTCTCTAACCATTTCTCCCCCACCTTTCCTTACTTATTCATCTTCTCTTCATCCTCGTGCTCACGGATTTCTCCGATTTTCTTCGAGGTGCTGAGCAGACCGCAGGCAGCGTAGATGTCCTGGCCGCGGCTGGCACGGATGGTGGTGAAGACACCATGCTGGGTGAGGTAATCACGGAACTGCTCCATCTTCTCATCATCCACACCTTGCAGAGGAATGTCTGGAATTTGGTGGAAACGAATCAGATTGAAGCGGCAGTCAAGTCCCTTCACCAGCTTGATGATGGCCTTGGCATGCTGCATACTGTCGTTTACGCCCTTAAAGACGATGTATTCGAAACTCAGGCGGCGTTGATGAGAGAAATCATAGTTCCTCAGCAGTTCTACTACCTGCTCAATGCCCATGCCCCTTTCGGCAGGCATCAGTTCTGCGCGCTCAGAAGGGATAGGGTCGTGCATGCTGATGGCCACATGGCAGTCGCTCTCTTCCAGAAACCGCTTCAGCTTGTTCTTCACGCCCACCGAACTTACCGTGATGCGCTTCGGGCTCCATGCCCAGCCGTAGTCGGCGGTGAGAATCTCTGTGGCGCGCAGCACATTGTCGAGATTATCCATCGGCTCGCCCTGACCCATGAACACGATGTTGGTAAGCTTGTCCACCTCCGGCAGCGAGTAAATCTGGTTCAGAATGTCGCCTGCAGGCAAGCTGCCCTCAAACCCCTGCTTGCCGGTCTGGCAGAACAGGCAGTTCATCTTGCATCCCACCTGCGAAGAAACGCACAGCGTGGCGCGGTCTTTGTCGGGGATGTAAACCGTCTCGACAAATTTGCCGCTTCGGGTAGGGAAGAGGTACTTGATGGTACCATCCACCGAATGTTGCGCATCGGAATATCCGAAGCATCCTATTTCGTATTCGGCAGCGAGTTTGGCACGGTTCGCCTTCGAGATGTTGGTCATCTCGTCAATGCTCTTCACATGCTGCTCATAGAGCCACTTCGCCATCTGCCCACCGGTGAAGGCGGGCATGCCTAAGTCCTTTGCCACCTGCTTCAATTCGGCAAGTGTAAGGCCCAAAAGATATTTTTTTTCATTATTCATACTGCAAAGATAGTGTTTTTTGCCGAAAAATTAGTATCTTTGCCACATATTTTAATATAATAAGATAAAATAAAGATAAAAAACACAGATTTAGCCCCCCGAAAAGGGCTGAAGTGAACAAAAATAACGTAAGAAAATGAGAGAAAAAATAGACCTTTTCTTGCCTTGCGAATACATCGACGATGCGCAGAATGCCTTGTCGGTGCTTCATGAGTACAAGACAGTACAGCATATCCACTTCCTGGTGAGTGCTGATTTTGCCGCTCATCATCAGGTGCCCGAAGGATGTACGTTTGTCATCACCGACCGCCTGGAAAGCAGTAACACCATTGTCAGCATCGCTGAAAATACAGATGCCGACTACGTGATGATCTGTACCCGCCACACCACCATAGGATGGGGAAACAACACGCTGGAGCGATTCCTCAGAGTGGCAGATGATACGGATGCCGTCATGGTTTACGCCGACCACTACAAGATGGTGGAAGGTAAAATGGAGAAACATCCGGTAATTGACTACCAGTCAGGTTCTTTGCGAGATGACTTCGACTTTGGAAGCCTCTGGTGCATCAAGGCACAGGCGCTGGCCGACTACATCGCCCAACCCGACCGCGAAGAGTATCAGTTTGCTGCCCTCTACGACCTCCGTCTCTATCTGAGCCGCGTGGGCGAAATCTTCCATCTCAACGAATTCCTCTATTCAGAAGCCGAACTCGACACCCGTAAGAGCGGCGAGAAGCAGTTTGACTATGTAAACCCGCGCAACCGCGAGGTGCAGATTGAGATGGAAAAGGCGTGCACCCAGCATCTGGGCAAGGTGGGTGCCCTGATAGACACCACCTTCTACCGCCAGCCCGACTTCGGTGAGCAGGATTTTGAATACGAGGCATCTGTCATCATCCCCGTCTTCAACCGCGAAAAGACGGTGGCTGATGCCGTGAAGAGTGCGCTGGGACAGAAGGCTAACTTCAAGTTTAACGTCATCGTGGTAAACAACCATTCTACCGACCGCACCGGCGAAATACTGGATGAACTTAAAGCCGACAACCTGATACAGATTGTGCCGGAGAGAACCGACCTGGGAATAGGCGGATGCTGGAACGAAGCCATCAACAGCAGTTTCTGCGGAAAGTTTGCCGTACAGCTTGACAGCGATGACCTCTATTCTTCACCAAAGACACTCCAGAAGATAGTAGATGCCTTCTACAAGCAGAAGGCAGCCATGATTATCGGCTCGTACCGCATGTGCGACTTCGACCTCAACACCCTGCCACCGGGACTGATAGACCACAAGGAGTGGACCGATGAAAACGGATGCAACAATGCGCTGCGTATCAACGGATTGGGTGCTCCGCGCGCCTTCTTCACTCCGCTGGTCAGACAGATCCAGTTTCCTAACACCTCGTATGGTGAGGATTATGCGCTCGGCTTGGCATTTTCGCGCCGTTACCGCATCGGCAGAATCTACGACGAACTCTACCTCTGCCGCCGCTGGGGAGGTAACAGCGATGCAGCCCTCAGCGTAGAGAAGGTGAACGCCAACAACCTGTATAAGGACCGCCTGCGCACCATGGAACTGAAGGCACGCCAGCACCTGCTGCAGGGCAAGGCCGACATTATGGAAGACAGCAGCATCTCGCGTTTCTTCAACCGTCAGCTGGAGGTTTGGACCGATGCGCGCCACCGCTTCCGCGACCTCAAGCATGTAGAAACCCGCCAGTTCTCCGACCAGCTGAAACTGCAGTGGAACCCAGCTCGCATCGTAAGTACAGGCGCCAAGATAGATAAGAAAACCCTGGGCGAGCGCCCTTGTTTCCTTTGCGACAAGAACCGTCCTAAGGAACAGATGTCGAAGCAGATAGACGAGAAATTCCATCTTCTGGTGAATCCGTTCCCGATTCTGCCAGTCCACTTCACCATTCCGGCACGCAAGCATCAGCCTCAGCTCATCTACAAGAACTACGGCGAGATGCACCGCTTCATCAGTCTGCATAGCGACCTGATGGTGTTCTACAACGGTCCGAAGTGTGGTGCATCGGCTCCAGACCATCTTCATTTCCAGGCAGGAACCAACGGCATCCTTCCTCTTCAGACCAACTGGCAGCGTCTCTCCCGCAACCTGACCGACATCATCTCTCTCAATGATGAGGAGAAAATCTCTGTGGTTCGCGACTTCATCGTTCCCGCCTTCGTCATCATCTCGAAGAGTGCTGAGAGCGATGAGGCCCTCTTCCGCCGTCTCTACAAGGCTATGCCTCAGCGTGGCGACGAAACCGAACCGATGATGAACATCATCTCCTGGCGCAAGGGCGAGGAATTCATCAGCGTGGTCATTCCGAGAGAAAAGCACCGTCCGGAAGCCTATTTTGCCGAAGGCGATGCCCAGTTTGTGGTTTCGCCGGGAGCACTGGATATGAGCGGACTCATCATCACCCCTCGTGAGGAAGATTTCCGAAAGTTGACCGAGGAGAAAGCCCTCTCGCTGCTGCAGGAATGTGGCGTTTCGGAAGAAAAGATGAACGCTATCATCGCCAAACTGAAGGCATCTAAGGATGCCGAGGATGCAGCCGAAGCCTCTTCCACCTTATATAATAAAGGTAAGCAGCCCGACGTAACGGTGGGCATCGTGAGTGCGCAGAAGATTCATTTCTCGCTCAACAAACCTTATCTTGCCAAGGGCGAAAAGGTGCTGGGCGAACAGGTGGTAGAATTCTCAGAGGGCGGTGTGCTCTGGAACGGCAACCAGTATAGCCAACTCACCTTCCATCCGCAGAGTGCCGACGCCTCGTTTTCGCTGAGCGACGTAACCATCGGTGTCAATTTCCACTGGGAACGCAAGGAAACCCAAACCTTCCTGGGCACGCTCCGCTTTGTGGTAGAATCGGATAAGATTGTGGCAATCAATGAGTTGCCTGTAGAGAAATATCTGGAGAGCGTCATCAGCAGTGAGATGAGTGCCACTTCGAGTCTCGAACTCCTGAAGGCGCACGCCGTCATCTCCCGTTCATGGCTCCTGGCACAGATGAAGAAGCGCCGAGAGGTGGCTGAGAGCGGCAACAACTTCTTCTCCTTCACCAAGAAGGAAGATACGCTCATCCGCTGGTACGACCGCGAAGACCACACCCTCTTTGATGTATGTGCCGACGACCACTGCCAGCGCTACCAGGGCATCACCAAGGAAACATCGCCCCATGTAGCTGAAGCCATCCGCCAGACCAAGGGACAGATTCTGATGGACGGCGAAGAAATCTGCGATGCAAGATTCTCGAAATGCTGCGGCGGAATAACCGAGGAATTCCAGTATTGCTGGGAGGATACGCCGAAGACTTATCTCACGGCGGTTCGCGACATTGCCCTGGGCGTAGAACATACACAGCCTAATCTGACCAATGAGGAGGAGGCTGAGAAATGGATCCGCTTCAATCCGCCAGCTTTCTGCAACACGCAGGACAAGAAAATCCTGTCAGAAGTGCTCAACGACTATGATCAGGAAACCGTCAATTTCTACCGCTGGAAAGAAACGCTCAGCCAGGAGAAGTTGCAGCAGCTCATCGCTGACAAACTGAAGATGGACCTGGGTGCCATCCTTGACATGAAGGCCGTGGAGCGCGGCAAGAGTGGAAGAATCAGCAAACTCCAGATCATCGGAACAGAGAAGACCTTTACCATCGGTAAGGAACTCGAAATCCGCCGTACGCTGAGCGACAGTCATCTGCTGAGTTCAGCCTTCGTGGTGGATAAGTATGATAAGGATGAACAGGGAGTGCCTCAGCGTTTCGAACTCATCGGAGCCGGTTGGGGGCACGGAGTAGGCCTCTGCCAGATTGGTGCTGCCGTGATGGGCGAGCAGGGTTATCATTATGATGCCATCCTGCTGCACTACTATCAGGGTGCTGAAATCAAGAAACTTTATAAATAGTGATGTAAAATGGTAACAAAGAAAAACAGTCGGAGTCCATGGGCATGGATTCCGACCCTCTATTTTGCCGAAGGACTCCCCAACGTCATCGTAACCGCCCTCTCTGTGGTGATGTACATGCAGTTGGGGCTGACCGATGCTGAGGTGGGTCTCTATACCGGATGGCTCGCCCTTCCCTGGGTCATCAAACCCTTGTGGAGTCCGTTCATAGATTTGCTGAAGACTAAGCGCTGGTGGGTGCTCACCATGCAGGCTCTCATCGGAGCTGCCCTTGCCGGCATCGCCTTCTCGCTGCCTACCGCCTTCTGGTTTCAGGCAACGATGTGCTTCTTCTTCCTCATCGCCTTCTGTAGTGCCACCCACGACATTTCGGCAGATGGTTTCTACATGATTGAGCTGGATGAACATACGCAGACTAAGTTTGTAGGCTTGCGAAATACCTTCTACCGCCTCGCCATCATCTTTGTGAATGGTTTTCTGGTGATGCTGGCAGGTGTGCTTCAGGTTCTCTTCCGCAACCAGATTCGCTTCTCATGGGCGCTTATCTTCTACGGACTGGCAGGCATTTTCATCGGTTTGTGGCTCTACCACAGCCGCTTCATGCCTCGCCCGAAGGATGATGTGCAGACCGACAGAACGGTGGGTGAAGTGGCTCATGAACTGAAGAACATGTTCCGCACCTTCTTCGTGAAGTTCGGATTGGGTGAAACCGTCTGTGTGATGCTCTTTCTCTTGCTCTACCGATTCCCTGAAGCGCTTCTGAACACCATGACCAAGACCTTCATCCTCCGTCCTAATTCGCAGGGCGGATTGGGCTTGTCGCCGCAGGAATATGGTTTTGCCAATGGTACTGTGGGATTGATAGGTTTGCTGCTGGGTGGAATTCTTGGTGGTATTCTGGTGAGCAGGGATGGAATGAAGAAATGGCTCTGGCCTCTGGTTTGCGCCATCACCTTGCCTGATGTGGTTTACATCTATCTGAGTTACTCGCTCAACAGCAACCTCATCGTGGTTTCCAGCTGTCTTTTTGTCGAGCAGTTGGGGTATGGTCTGGGCTTCACGGTTCTTACCCTCTACATGCTGTTCTACAGTCAGGGAAAGTTCAAGACCTCCCATTATTCCATCTGTACGGGCATCTCCTATCTCGGATTGATGCTGCCGGGCATGGTTTCTGGATATCTGAAGGATATGGTAGGTTACCGCATGTTCTTCATCATCGTGATGGCATGTTGCGCCATCACCTTCCTGGTTACTGCTTTCCTGAAGATTGATCCTAATTTCGGAAAGAAAGAGGAGAAGGAAGAGGATGAAGCGGAATTGGACGCGATAGAATAAATGATTATGTTAACGTAAAAACGAGGATGTGCGAACATCCTCGTTTTTATCTTTATTCCCCGATAATCGTTGCGATGAGGTGTCGGCTTCCGCCTCCCTCTCTGAATTCACAAAGGTAGATCCCCTGCCATGTTCCGAGGTTTAATCTGCCGTTGGTAATGGGAATGGTGAGCGATACACCCACCATGCTCGATTTGGCATGAGCCGACATATCCGTAGGTCCTTCATCCTGGTGCAGGTATCTTGGGTCGCCATCCGGAACCAGTCTTTCGAAGATACCCTTCAAGTCATGTCTCACATCTGGGTCGAAGTTCTCGTTCAGCGACAATCCGCAACTGGTATGTCTTACGAAGAGATTCAGAATCCCTGTCTTAGGCAGCGCTGGCAGGTTCCTCATCACCTCGTTGGTTACGAGGTGAAAGCCGCGAGGAAGTGGGCGCAATGAAAATTCAACTTGCTGTATCATATCATTCTTTTTGTTCTTTGAATAGTCTTATATCTTTCTGATAATCATGGTGCAAAGATAATTATAATTTTATTATTATGATACTATTATAATGCAAATATAGGAAAGATTAACCATTTTAGGACTTTGACTTATTAACAGCCGTTGTTATGAAGATAGAGCATACCGGCCATTTACTAAGTGCTGCCATCGAACTGCCAACAGGTGGAGCCGCCCAATCGCACGTAGGCACAGGTGGCAGAGGTTTAACATCAGCTGTGTTTTATCTTGTCCATATACTCGGAGGGTGATATGCCCTCCTTTTTCTTGAACAAGCGACTGAGGTGCTGAGGATAATCAAAGCCCAAATCGTAGGCTGCGGCTGAAATTGTTTCACCAGAAGCAAGAAGGTTCTTTGCCTTCTGAATGATAAAATGGTGAATGTAGTTCTTGGCAGAATCTCCTGTATGCTTCTTTACCATATCTCCGAAATATCCAGCTGACATGCAGAGCTGGTCGGCGCAATAAGCCACAGTTGGCAGCCCTTGCCTGAATTGTTCCTCTTTGGCATAATAGTCTTCAAGCACTGAACTAAACCGCTGAAGCATGTCCATATTTCCCACTTTCCTTGTAAGAAACTGCCTGTCATAGAATCGCTTGCAGTAGTTCAGCAATAGACTGATGTAATCCAATAGGATGCTGTTCTGCATATCATCATGCCTTGTATCCAACTCCATCTTTACTCTTTTCATGATGTCGGCAAGCTGTGTATATTCCTCTTCCGTGGTATGCAGGGCTTCATTGGCATTGTAATCGAAAAACGTATAATTGCGAATTTCCTTTTCCAAGGGTGTGCCGTGCAGCATGTCGGGATGGAACAGCAATGCCCATCCGTCAAGATTAATTCGCTCTCCGTTGTCTTCTTTACCTCCGATTTGCCCCGGAGAGACACATATTACTGTGCCTCCGCTTTGATAGTCATATTTTCCACAACCATACTTCAGGTCAACGGTCAGGTGTTCATGTATGAACACGCCATACACACTATAGTTATTTAGACTATGACGTATGGGCGAGAGAGCCGCATAGTCAACGATTCCTACCAACGGGTGCTGCTCCTTTCCTCCAAGGTGTCGGATATAGTCGCCTACCTTTCTTACTTTCAGTATCTTGTCCATGATTTTTATTGTTAAACGTTATCTGACAAGTCAACGGCATCTTTGTCGCGACTTGCCGGCATCCTTTCATAGTGCAAAGATATATGATTTTAATGACAAATAAGAATAATTCAAAGAAAATACCGCAAAAATGGTATGAATCTCCCCAATAACGATACGTCACATTTTTGAGACTATTGTAATTTTGCACCGTCAACCGATGGAGCAGCAAGAGAAATGCTGGCTCAGCATATTGACGGCATACTTTGGGGAAATGCTTATAAACTGTTTAATATGAACAAGTAATGAATTAAATATGAACGAGTAATGAATTAAATATGAACGAGTAATGAAGATACGTTTTATAAATACAGTTTGTATTCTCGCGTTAATACTCGCTTCTGCGTGTAAGAGCGATAATACTTCACAACTAAAAAATAAAGAAATGATGATAACAGAAAAGAAAAATATCGGAAACGTTCTGGCTCTCTATCCGAAACCTATGACAGTGGTTGGTGCTGAGGTAGAAGGAAAGGTGAATTGGCTCGTAGTTGGACATACGGGCATCATTGGTCACGACCGTGTATTGGTCAGCATGAGCAAAAGCCACTATACCAACCAAGGTATTCGCAAGTCCAAGAAACTGTCCATCAACCTTGTAAGCCGTGAGATGCTCCCACAGGCCGACTATGTGGGAAGTGTAAGTGGTGCCTCTGTAAATAAATCTGGAGTATTTAAATATCATTGGGGCGAGAATGGTACACCAGTGATAGATGCCTCTCCGCTGACAATGGAATGTAATGTTGAGGATATCTTTGAGACAGAAGGCTTCGACAATTTTATCTGTTCCATAGCGAACACCTACGCTGCCCCTGAGGTACTTGACAGTGAGGGAAAACTTGACTATACGCAGTTGAAACCCGTGCTGTTCGAGTTCCCGACCTATTCCTACATTGCCACCGGAGAGATTATCGGCAAATGCCTGAACTTAGACAAGCAGCCGGGAATGTGCGCCAAGAAGCCGATGACTGCTGACGGTATCGTGCGCCTGTCGAAAATCGAGGTTTATCCGCAGTATCTCGACGAGTACATGAAATACGCGACCGAGGTGGGCGAAGTCTCCCTGCGTACCGAGCCGGGCGTATTGACGATGTATGCCGTCGGCGAAAAGGAGAATCCATGCAAGATAACAATTCTTGAGACATACGCAAGCCGTGAAGCATACGAGAAGCACATCGCCTCGGAACACTTTCAGAAATACAAGCAGGGTACGCTGCATATGGTCAAGTCGCTGGTGTTGTCGGACCAGACGCCGCTCAATCCCGCGAACCGAATCAATAATTTCATTCAGTAAAGAATCAGGAACCGAATCATATTAAATGACAATATCATATTATTGGTAAGAACAATGAAAACAAAAATTTTATTTATCATGGCAATATTACTTTCAGCCAGTTGTATCAATGCCAAGACTTTGGTAGTGTATTACAGTTTCACTAATAATGTTCACACTATCGTAAATAATCTGCGTACACAGATAGATGCCGACGTGATACGCATTGAGCCTGCCGAGAAAGACATTGACTATACAACCATCACCTCCTCCATCTCTGCCGTGGGCAGTGATGGAGAGGAGGAAGCGATTGCTCGATACAATATGGGTGGTCAGCGAATTGCAGCTGAACAGCAGATTGTAGGTATATCCATTACACAGTACAGGAAAGCGGGAAAAACTTATTCCAAGAAATCTATAGTAAAATAAGACTTATGGGACACTTAACTTCATCGAAACTGGAACTTGCTTTGTCAAGGACGGAAGAACTTACCGGATTCATGGCAAGCAAGCTTATCTGAATGGGTTGGGTTTTCATGGAAAGCCCATTTCCTACAAGCTCCACCTTTCTGAAGGTAATCTGTTTGGCAATGAGATTGTCAAGCCTCAGTTTTTTTTCAGAGCGCATTGCAAGACCTGCGGCAGCAGGATGACGTGTAACGACTGTTCCAATTGCGGGGCATGTGACAACAGATAGCAGAAATGATCTACAGGGTAACTGACTAGTTACGAATTCTCTTCCTTGCTATCTGCTACCCCGAAAAATCTTCTTCTTTAGAAGAAGGAAAAAACAAGAAAAATAATCCCGAAAAAATTTGGTGGTTTCGGAATAATGATGTACTTTTGCACCCGAAATCAAGCATTAAGAGTTGCCCAGTTGCGGCACACCAACCGAGTTTCGCATAGAGATAACCACGGTGGTAAAAGAATGTGTAAGTGTTTAACAACTTAAAATAATTATCTTTATGAATCCAAATTCAGATTTAAAGAACAATGAGAATGTAATGGCAGCTAATGCCGAGTCAAGAATTTCAGCGTATGCTGCCCGTTTTGCCGCTTACAGCGATGAGCGTTTGAAGCAGACCATAGATCACGAGCGCAAGGTTCGTGGTTGGGGAAGCGAGCGCAGTTACTTCCTCGCCGCCCTGCGAGGAGAGTGCGAGAAGCGAGGCATTGATTACTGCTGGAAGTAGGAGGATTGCGAAAGGCACCACAACCGAATGCACCGAGTACGAGGCTGTCGTGTCCGTTCAGCAAACCGATACGCAGCATCGTCCTCATTTTGTTTTTAGTCAGTGCGGCATCTTCTTCGCAGATGTTCCCATCTCTATCTAAATCAGGATGATTGATGGCAGCTACTGCCACGAACGACATATAATAAGGAGTATCGAGCAAGGCGAAGTTATCCTTAGCTCCAGCTCTGAACACGGTAGCGTATGGCACATAGATGCCTCCGAATCTCACAGGCATCGGATAAATACCTAAAGAACAAATTGTGTCGCAACTTGCGACCCAATTGACATGGTCGCATATAATAGAGGTTCTTCCGGTAAAAGATCCTTTAGCTGTAGAGTTCTATCTGACAATGTCGTCTTCTGGTAGATGGGGAACAAATCGAACTTCTCCAACTCGACAAGGCGGGAATCAAGGTCGCCCAATACATGACGGAACTTCCTTCTCGTAAAGTCTTGATGGAGCAAATCAGAAAGTCGCTGGAAATTGCCAAGGAATTGGGTGCTGAGGATGAATAGCAAGACAGAAAATTTTCTAATCCCGATTGGAAAATCTTCCTTGATATTTGGAAGTCTCGATTATTTTTCGTATCTTTGCCATCGAATAGGGTGTCGGTGCCTTCGGCTTTGTTCCCTTGTAACATAAGTTGAACAAATAAAATAGAATAATAAGAAACAGAAAGAATAAAACTTTAGACATATAATATAATAATATACAAGCGTTTACGATTATTTGGAGTCTCTTGAAATTTGGCGATTGAAACAGACATTCATATAGTAAATAAGGTAGATGCTCACGCTCATAAGGCGTGAGCTAAACTTATCTATATGAGTAGGTCACGCCAAATACCTAAGAGACTGATAAGTGAGGCTTACGCCTTTCTTATATAGTTTCGCAAAAAGGTATTTGTCTCTTCTGCATTGTTTTAGTAAGCCTGGAAGTTTGCCCAAGCATAGCAAAAATGTGACCTGCTAATTCCGATAAAGTTTACGCTCATAATCCCTTATAAGCGACGATGAAACAGGAAATCCCTTATTCATCTGCGCAGCTCTTGTATTATGCCTGGCAGTTGTCACGCAATAGGGGCGGTGCAGATGATGATAAGTTGACGGGTGTCTTGTCGGAGGCACGTGTCGATCTGAACCCCCATCAGGTGATGGCGGCTCTTTTTGCATTCCAATCTCCTTTCTCCAAAGGTGTTATCCTTGCCGATGAGGTGGGATTGGGAAAAACAATAGAGGCTGGTATTGTTATCAGCCAGTTTTGGGCTGAACGTAAGCGTCGTATCCTCATCGTTGCTCCAGCTACCCTTCGCCGACAGTGGAGCATGGAGCTGGAGGAAAAGTTCTTTCTGGATTCTTTTATTCTCGAAAAGAAAAAGGGGATTTCTTTAGACCATCTTTCCGATGGTAAGCAAATCTATATCTGCTCTTATCAGTTTGCTTCCAGACAAGCCGAAATCTTGTCGCGCACTCATTGGGACCTGGTGGTTTATGATGAGGCTCATAAACTGCGCAATGTTTATAAGTCAACCCCTTCGATGGCTTCCCGTCTGAAATCAGCTTTTTCTGATAGTCATAAACTCCTCCTTACCGCCACTCCGCTTCAGAATAATATTGAGGAATTATATGGTCTGGTAAGTATCATCGATGACCATTACTTTGGTGACTTGAAGAGTTTCAAGGCTCAGTATTGCTATAGTAACAAAAACGATGATATTGCTTTTGGTGATCTTCGCAGGCGTCTTCGCCCCATCGTGCATCGCACGCTTCGCAAACAGGTTACGGAGTATGTGAAATATACTTCCCGTATCCCGATGGCGCAGGAATATTATCCTGCCGTTGAAGAGCAGAAACTCTATAATCAAATCAGCGAGTATCTTCGCCGTGATGATACTTACGGATTACCAACCTGTCAACGTCAGTTGATTACGCTGATATTCCGCAAACTCATGTCTTCATCAACCTTTGCCATTGGCTATACGCTCAAAACGCTTATCGACCGTTTGCAGACCAAGATAGCTCCTTATTCTGCCGATAAACCGCAAGGCTGGTATGGGGAAGATGGAAAAATTGCTATGGTTGCCGAAGATATGTTGGGCGATGATTGGGATGAATGGAATGAGCAGGATGAGAACGAACAGGAAGGAGAAATCCTTACTTCCGATGAGATAGAAGGTATCAAGGATGAAATCAAGGAACTCCAACGTCTATATGATCTAGCCAATAGTATCAGTAGCAATAAAAAAGGTGATTGCCTCTTGTCGGCACTCCATACCGGCTTTCAGAAGATGGAAGAGTTGGGAGCCAACCGAAAAGCATTGATATTCACGGAAAGTACCCGTACCCAGCTCTATCTGAAACAGCTTTTAGAGGAGAATGGTTATATGGGCAAGATAGTCCTCTTCAATGGTTCCAACAATGATGAAACTTCCCGGAAGATATATAAGGCATGGAAAGAGCGGAATATAGGTACATTAGCCTTTACCCCTTCTTTGTCGGCAAACAAGCGCCAGGCTATTGTAGATTATTTCAGAGACGAAGCCGAAATTATGATTGCTACCGAGGCGGCATCTGAAGGTATCAACCTTCAGTTTTGTTCGCTTATCGTGAATTATGATTTGCCGTGGAATCCTCAGCGGGTGGAGCAGCGCATAGGTAGATGCCATCGTTATGGACAGAAGAATGATGTTGTGGTTTTCAACTTCATCAACAAGGCAAATGCAGCTGATGTGCGTGTGTTCCAACTGCTTTCTGAGAAATTCCATCTCTTTGATGGTGTCTTCGGTTCCAGTGATGAGGTGCTGGGTAGCATCGAGTCGGGTGTTGACTTCGAGAAGCGTATGCTCAACATCTATCAGCAGTGCCGTACTCCCGAAGAAATCAATGCAGCCTTCGACCAGATTCAGCAAGAGATGGATGCAAGTATCAAGGCAACGATGCAAGATACCCGCAAGCAACTGCTTGAAAACTTTGATGAGGATGTAGTGGGACTGCTGAAGATTCGTCAAGGCAAGGATATGGGAAATCTGAATAAGTTCCATCGCTGGCTTTGGACGATAACCATAGCTACGCTTGGTAAGGAGAATGTAGAAGTGGTAGATGAAACCAATCTCGTCTTTCGCTTGAAGCACAATCCTTATCCTGATGTGGCGGCAGAATGTGGCATGTATCAGATAACTACGCTGCAATCGCAATACATCAATTATCGTTTGTCGCATCCTTTGGCTCAAAAGGTCATTGCTTTGTGTAAGCAGAATATACAAAGCCAGCAAAATCTCCTCTTCGATTATAGCCTATACCGTTATAAGGTGGCAGATATAGAACAATGTGCTTATGAAAGTGGATGGCTACAGGCTCATCTTGTTTCTTTTATATCCGAAGGGCAGCAGGAACAGCACATTGTGCTGACGGCACTTGCGGAAGATGGAACGGCTTTGGGTCAGGAGTTTGTTGAAAAACTATTGAATGTTCCAACGATAAGTACCGGAAATGTTCGTGTGCAGGAGGAAGCAAGCCAGAAGCTAGCTTCACTGTATGATAACCGGCGAGCAGCCTTGACCGTTCAGATAGAAGAACGAAACAAGGCTTTGCTTGATGCTGAAATTCTGCATATCGAGAAATGGGCAGAAGACCAGCAGCTCACTTTGGAGAATGAACTGAAAGACATCAAGGCTAAAATCAAGGAGAAGAAAAGATTTTTGAGTCGTTCGGAGAATGCACAGCAAACATTGACCCTGGAAAAGGATTTGAATACCCTTACTCGTCAGCAGAAGCGTAAGCGAACCGAAATCTTTGATCTCGAAGATGAGATAGAGGAGAAGCGAGACGGAATGATAGACAAAGTGAAGGCATTTATCCAGCAGCATATTACAGAAGAAAAACTCTTCTGCGTGCATTGGGCATTAAAGAAATGAATCGGAATCAAAGCAAAAATAATATAACTAAGGAATAAACAATGACACTATACGAACAGAAATTTAGAGATATACTTGCAGAAATACTGCAACTCGACCAAGCCGAACTCGACTTTGGTATATATCGCATCATGAATCAGAAGCGTAAGGATATCGAGGCGTTCTTGAACAATCGCCTTGTTCCTGAAATTACAAAGATTTTGAAGACTCAAACTTCTGCAGGAACTGATATTTCTGTCATGGAGAATGAGGTGTTTTCTCATTTGGCTAAATTCTTTAGCCGTTATTATGAGGGTGGCGATTTTATCTCTAAGCGTCGCTATAAGGACGATGCCTATGCCATTCCTTATAGCGGTGAGGAAGTGAAGTTGTATTGGGCAAATGCCGACCAGTATTACATCAAGACTTCTGAGTATTTCAAGAATTACTCGTTCGTGTTGCCGACCAGCCGTCGTAAGGTACACTTTGTTCTTCGTGATGCGGATACTGAGCAGAACAACAACAAGGCTGCCAACAATATGGAGCGCCGTTTCCAACTTTGTGAAGAGGACTGTATCGCAGAGGAAAATGGTGAGCTAAACATCTTCTTTACTTATGAGCTGATGCCGAAGACTACCAAGCAGGATGCACTTATCAAGGATGCTGAGGCTAAGATTATTTCTTCGTTTGCAGAAGGAAAATATACCGACTTTGCAGAGTTGGTTAATGAAAAGGTGCCAACAGAAAAGAATAAGGAACGCACTTTGCTGATGAAGCATCTGCAAGACTATACGGCAAAGAACAACTTTGATTATTTCATCCACAAAGACCTGGGCGGTTTCCTTCGTAGAGAACTTGATTTCTATATCAAAAACGAGGTAATGTTTTTGGATGATTTGGATGCCACTCATATCATGGAGCATTTGGCACAAGTGAAAGCCATCAAGTTGGTAGGAGAGAAGATTATCACCTTCCTTGCCCAGCTCGAAGACTTCCAAAAGAAGTTGTGGCTCAAGAAAAAGTTTGTAGTCGGTTGTGATTATTGTATCACACTCGACCGCATTCCTCATACCCTTTACCCAGAGATTATTGCTAATGAAGAGCAGCGCAAAGAATGGGTTCGCCTCTTTGCCATCGATGAAATCAAAGGGGATATGATGACCGAGGGCTATAGTGAGCCATTAACAGAAAAGTTCCTGGAAGACAATCCTTTCCTTGTGCTTGACACCAAGTTCTTTAGTGCCGAGTTCAAGCATAAACTCGTGGGAAGTATGGAGAAAGTGGATGAGGAGTGTAATGGATTGCTGATAAAAAGTGATAATTATCAAGGATTATCAGCGATTCAAAAAAAGTATAGATCTTCAATCAAAACTATATATATCGATCCTCCATATAATACAGGTTCAGATGGATTTGTATATAAAGATATGTATATGCATTCATCATGGCTTTCTATGATGGACAATCGATTTGCTTTATTAAAGACGTTGTTCTCTAAAGAACAGAGTAGCATCATTGTCAGTATAAATGAGAATGAACTGTTTGATTTAAAATTACTAATGGAAGAGACTTTTGCAAAGTATTTGACTACCATGTCTATTAAAGTACGTCATGAAGATCGAATACTTAAGGGTGATAAAGATTTCCATGAAGTGTATGAGTCTGCCGTTTGTTATGCTGCTTCTGATGATTTTAAACCGCAAAAAAGACATAAGGATAATACGTCTATAGATGAATATAAATATTCAATAAAACTTCTTGATAAGCCTGAGAAGATAGACATCTTAGATAATAAAAAGGTGGAATTTTATGCTCCAGGGCAATATGTTGTTACAAAGGAAAGTATTCCAAATGAATCTTTTTTAAAAGCAATAAGTGTTAGAGGAAGTATTCGTGAAGGAAATTCTAGTGGTCGATTTTATACGGGCAATTTAGAAAATATATCTGAAGCGTATGCCGGATATTTATTTAAAGTTGAAGGAATAGGAGAAGATGGTTTAGGATTTAGATTCTTTAAAACTCCAGATGCTGATGGAAAAAGAAAAAATGGAGATTATTTCCAAGGTATGCCAGTAAATAGAAAAGATGTTATAGACATTCCTTATCCAAATTTCTTTGATTTTGAAAAGGCATTTAATAATGCTACAGATGAAGGTGGCGTTGAATTTAGAAATGGTAAGAAACCATTGGCGTTTATGAATCAAATGCTTCTGCTTCAAGGTGTAGGCGCTGATAAAAATGTTACGGTGCTAGATTATTTTGGTGGAAGCGGTTCTACGGTGCATTCAGTGATAGGCTATAATCGTGCAGATAATGGAAATCGAAAATATATAACAATGGATATGGGAAGCCATTTTGAAACTGTTCTTTTTCCTCGCATCGAAAAAGTAATCTATTCCGAGGATTGGAAGGATGGCAAGCCTGTTTCCCGTAAAGGCATTTCTCAATGCTTCAAGTACATCCGTCTGGAGCAATATGAGGATACCCTAAATAATTTGCAGCCAAAGAACCAGCGACTCGACTTCGATAACGAGAATGGCAAGGGAGATTTCGAGGAAACCTATTTCCTCCGTTATATGCTCGATACAGAAACCAAGGGAGATCTCTTCAACCTGGAATGGTTTAAGAACCCGTTTGCCATGTCTATCAAGACAACCAAGGATAATGAGTTGGTAGATACCCATGTTGATATGGTGGAAACCTTCAACTACCTTATCGGTCTGAATGTAGAGACGCTCCGTTATCCTAAGGATGGCTACTGTGTGGTGGAAGGAACCACCCATATCGGCAATGAGCGAACTCTCGTGATTTGGAGAAACTGCAACAAGGTGAGCAACGAAGACTTGAATGAATTCTTCCGTAAGCAAGCCTACTGCACCACAGACTCAGAGTTCGATAAGATTTATGTAAATGGTGATAATACATTGCCGAATATCAAGACGGATGAGGAGCATTGGAAAGTAGTACTCATTGAAGAAGAGTTTAAGAAGAGAATGTTTGAATAGGTCTTATTATGGCTAAGAAAATACAGAAGAAAGGAAAACTGCAGCAGGCACTGGTCCTGTTTCATTATATCTTGCAGCTGTTTGGCTGTAAGGACTTGGAGGCTTTGTCTCGTGACCTCAAGGATCCAGCATACGAAGGATTGAATGATGACCACGAGTCAAAACTCTATCATGAGCTTTGTCATAAGCTCTATGCTACAGGTCCTTTATCCATAGAACAGTTGTACTTTTACGACCAGCATATCGTGAAGTTTACTGATGAAATTAACGAGAAGCGAAGTGAACCTATCAAGTGGAAGTACTTCCAGTATCTATCCCTCTTGTTCACGGAAATCTATCTCGACCAGTATTTCAGTAATCCGCAGGCTCTTTGCGACAACCTGAATCGTTTTCTGCATGATGACTTCAATCATCGTGCAGAAACCTGGCATGAGTTGCCCGACTTTACGGTTGATGACTTGAATAAGTTGGCTTATTGGAATGCAACAGGTTCGGGCAAGACTCTGCTGATGCATGTCAACATCAAGCAATATCAGGAGTATGCCAGGATTCATCATGCCAAGAAACTCAACCGCATCATCGTATTGACTCCGAATGAAGGATTGAGCCGTCAGCATTATGAAGAGTTGAAGGCTTCTAATATGGATGTTGCTATGTTCAGCAAGCAGGGTGTTGGTGGTTTGTTTCAAGGCAAGGCAGTAGAAATCATCGACATCAATAAATTGGCAGATAAGGATGGAGATAAAACGGTAGCTGTTGAGGCTTTCGAAGGTAACAACCTGGTATTGGTAGATGAAGGTCACAAAGGTTCCAGTGGCGATGTCTGGATGGGGTATCGCCAGAAGTTGACCGAGGAAGGCTTCTCCTTTGAGTATTCCGCTACCTTTGGTCAAGCCATTTCTGCAAAGAGTAATGCCAAAGACCGGAAGGCGATGTTCGACCAATATGGTAAGGCAACACTTTTTGATTATTCCTATCGTTATTTCTATGCCGATGGATATGGCAAGGATTACCGTATCATGAATATGAACGACTGGAATGATGATGATCTGCTCAATATGTATCTCACGGCATATTTGTTATGTCTTTATGAGCAGACAAAAATCTATCAGAGTGATGTGCGGATTCATAACAGGTTTCTGGTGGAGAAGCCATTGGGAATTTTTGTGGGAAGTAGCGTAAAGGCTGTGAGCAAGGAAAATAAGAATCAGGTATCGGATGTAACTCAGATACTCTTGTTCTTGCAGGATTTTATCCGGAATCGTACAGAGTTTTCAGGTTATATCCGTCGTTTGCTCAGTTCGGAAGATGGATTGAAAACAAAGAATGGTTATTCTGTATTTGGCAACTCTTTCCTGGCGCTTAAAGGTGGTTACCTCGTAGAAGATGACAAACAGAAGTTTGCCGAGAACATCTACGATGCTATCCTGCGGGATCTTTTCCACTCCAATATCCATGGTGCCCAACTTCATATCGACCTTCAAAAAGGAGGTTTTGAGGAGATTGGATTGAGAATAGGAAGTGCTAAGGATTATTTCGGCGTCATCAATGTGGGCGACGGTAAGGAATTGCTGAAACTCCTGCAGGATAAAGGATTCCTTTGTGAAACGAAAGCATTCGGAACTTCCAGCCTCTTCAACAATATCAATTCTCAAGATTCAACTGTCAACATCCTGATTGGTTCCAAGAAGTTTACTGAAGGATGGAGTAGTTGGCGAGTTTCCGTGATGGGGCTGATGAATGTGGGACGCAGCGAAGGTTCTGAGATTATTCAGCTTTTCGGTCGTGGCGTTCGTCTGAAGGGATATAGATATTCCCTGAAGCGAAGCAAGATGCTGGATGCCTGCTATCAGGAAGAGATGATTCCAAAGAATTTGTCAACCATAGAGACTCTGAATATCTTTGGCGTGCGGGCTGATTATATGGAAGCCTTCAAGGCATATTTGGAGGATGAAGGTTTACCAACTAATGAGATAGACTATGAGAAGATTGTCATCAAAACCATTAAGTCTGTTGATTTAGACGCGCTTCATCTTTCATTGCCGAAAGTCGTAGATGGCTATAACTTCAAGAAGTCTGCCGTGGTGGAACCTGCCGATGAAAGCCTGATGAAAAAGGTGAATGTAAAACTGGACAAATATCCAAAGGTGGATTTGCTGAGAAGCAAGAATGTTCAAACTGCTAATGCTGCAAGTCGCTATATTGGTGTTTTGGGACAGGAGCATCTGAATTGGATAGACTGGACGGAAGTGTTCTTTGCCTTGCAGGGTATGAAGGCTGAGCGAGGTTGGTATAATCTGGAATTGCGATTGGAAGACTTGAAGTATCTGATGGCAAATCCTTCCTGGTACGAATTGTCTATTCCGGAAGACCGTTTGAACTTTCATGATTTCGGGAAGAATGTGGAGTTGTGGCAGGATGTAACAATCAGTCTGCTCCGTGGCTATATGGATATGGCTTACAAGAAGGCCAAGTCGAAGGAAGAGCAAAAACATCTGAAGGAGACACGCGTTACCTATTATAATATAGGTATGCCTGATGAATATGAAATAGAGGTTCGTAACGACCTGCTTAATGTGGTGGATCATTTGAAAACATTGCAGACGCAGGTGGAGGCCAATGAATTTGGTAAAGACTTAGTTCTTGATCCTCCTTATTTCAAGGCTTTGAATGTGGAGGAACATCTGTATAAGCCTTTGGTCTTTCTTGCAGAGAAAAATACCAATGGTAATCGTCCTTATGTGGATGTTGTAACTGGTGAGCCAAAGTTGAAGGTGTCTCCTGTGGCATTAAACTTAGGAGAACAGAACTTTGTTACTTCTTTCCGTGAATATTGTAAGGCTCATCAAGACGATGTGCTGGCTGGTAAGCAGGTTTATCTGCTTCGCAATGAGAGCAAGAGGGGATTGGGTTTCTTTGAAGCAAACAACTTCTATCCTGATTTTATCTTATGGATATTGGATGGAGAGAATCAATATATCACCTTCATCGACCCGAAAGGTATTCGCAATCTTAAAGGATTGGAGGATGATAAGATTCAACTCTTCAAGTATTTACAGACAGAAGTGGCTTCTCAGTTGGGCAACGCTCATCTGATGTTGAACAGTTTCATTATCAGCAATACGCCAATGGAGCAGGTTGAGTTTTGGTTGAAGAATCCATTTGAAAAAGGTGAATTCCAAAAGAATCATGTGCTGTTTAAGGATGATAAAGGCTATCTGGAAACGATGGTTGATATGATTTTGCAGTATATGTAGGAAAAAGTTTTTCTATTTTATTGCCACATCTGCCACGCAGATTGTAAGTAATTGATACACAGAAAGAAATGGGTGGCAATAAGACGTATTCTTATTGTCACCTATTGCCACCTATTGCCACGGATTTCTAGAAGACGCAAGGTAATGCAGAGAGCTGCTGCATGATGGTCTTAGCCATGCGAGAGTGACCGGCATCGTTTGGATGAAGACGGTCGGTATCCGGCTTGTTGAACATCTGCGCACCAGCATCGTAAAGAGGGAAGAGACCGGAAAGGGAGTTGAGGTCGATGACCGGAACTGCCCAGACATTGCCTGTTTCCTTGATAGCTTTCACGTATTCATCGAAGAAGATGCCACGCGCATTCTCGTACATCTCATCTGGCTGGATGTTCTTGTCACCACTGGCAAAGAGAGCACGATGCACAGGAGTCATCACCACGATTTGCTTGGTAGGATACATCTGCTTCAACTTCGACATGGCGATGTTGATGCGGCCTTTCAATGTATTCTTGTCCATACAGAAGTGGCGGTGGCGGCGCTGTACCATTTCGCTTGGCTTGTGGCGGGCTACTCTCACACTGTCGAAAGTCTCCGTGTACCATTCGCCTACAGGCACACCATTGTTGTAATCGTTGGTACCCATAAAGATGAGGATGGCATCGAAATCATCGCCATGCTCCTTCTTTAGTTTGTCTGACTGACGGGGAATATCGTTCCACTGTCTGCCGCTCACACCATAAACGTAAGGGGTGATGCCGAGCCAATCCTGCAGGAATCCCCAGTATTTTACTTTTGATGCCTTGATGTTAGGGTCTGTGATGGAGTCGCCGAAGTAAGCCACTTTCTTTCCTTTCCAGGGATGCTGAAGGTTCTTGAATGCCTTTTCTTTTTCGGCAATTTCTTTCTTGCTCATCGCCTTCTGGGCGAAGGCGGGTAGGGTTGGCATCGCCAAAGTCAAGGCGAGTGCCAGGGTAATCATTGTTTGTTTCTTCATTGCTAGTTTGTTTTTAATTCTTTTTCTGAGTGCAAAGGTACGGCAAAAATCTCAAACGGCGCAACATTTATTGTTCAAATATCAGTCTTTTTCTGTTTTTTTTTGTAATTTTGCAGCCGCTAATAGAAATGAGTATTTATAATAGGTATATTATTAAGGATGACAGTCAGTTTGAGTAATTTGAGTAATTTAAGTGATTTGGCGCGCAAGCGAGTGGCGGTTGCGGCTTATTATTTTGTGCCGGGAGTAGTGTTTGCCAGTTGGGCAAGCCGTATTCCGGATGTAAAACAGATGTTACATCTGAGCAACGGACAGTTGGGAACGGTGCTCTTTGCCATCCCTATCGGGCAGCTTCTGATGATGGCTTTCTCGGGTATCCTGGTGAGTAGATTTGGCAGCAAGAAAATGCTGGTTCTCTCTGAGTTGCTCTATGTTCTGGTTCTTTTCTGCATCGGTAGCAGTACTACGGTTTTTCATCTGATTTTGAGTCTTATTGCTTTCGGAATGATGGCGAATCTGATGAACATTGCCACCAATACGCAGGCATGTCTGGTAGAGAAGATGTATGGGCGCAACATCATGTCGTCGTTTCATGGTCTGTGGAGTCTGGGTGGATTCTCCGGTGGTATCATCGGTGCCATCTTTGCCAACACTTTGCTCCCGATAGATGTCCACTTTGGAACTATCCTGGCTCTGAGTATTCTCATCGTTGCTGTCGGTTTCCGTTTTCTGATTAATGATGCCATGGCGAAAGCAGAAGAGGAGGATGTTCCGAAGTTCTCTTTCAAGACCATCGACCCGATTCTGTTCCTTTTGGGACTGATGGGATTTGCAGGCATGTTCTGTGAAGGTACCGTTTACGATTGGAGTAGCGTATATTTTTCATCAGTAGTAAAACCTGATGAGGCTTTTATCCGTGCGGGCTATGTGGCTGGTATGGGTGCGATGACGTTGGGTAGATTCATGGCTGATGGGTTTGTTACGAAATACGGCCCAGCCAGAGTATTGAAGGTTTGTGGTGGTTTGATATTGGGCGGTTTGTGGCTGGCTGCTGCCTTGCCTTATCTCATTCCTGCCACCTTGGGTTTCCTGCTGGTAGGTTTCGGCATCTCTTCGTCGGTTCCTATCTGTTACAGTATCGCCGGAAAATTGGGAACCATCAAGGCGAGCATCGCCATTACCATCGTTTCGAGCATCAGTTTCTTCGGTTTCCTGGTAGGACCTCCGGTTATCGGATGGCTTGCTGAGGCTACCGGTCTCCGCATTGCCATCAGCATTGCCGCCTGCCTGGGTCTGATGATAGCGTTTGTTGCCGCAAAGGTAGGAAAGAGATTATCCTGAATAAGGAAACGGTTGATGTCTTCTAATGATATGATTGATGTCGTTCAGGTATATGACTGATAACGTTCTAGTATATGACTAAAATCTTCCAAACAGTTACTTGAAGTCTTTCAGATATATAGAATAAGTCTTCTGGATATATTATATAGTAAGCCGCACAACAGCTGATGTGCGCTTGCACAACAGGTGTTGTGCGAGCGTCGCTCAGCTGTTGTGCGGCTGTCGTTCAGGTGTTGTGCGCTCTCTTTGTTTGTTTTCTTAAAGCTGACACCTTGATTAGATAAACAAACATCCTATCTGGAAGACCAGGGCTGATACTACCCATGCCAATAGCGTGGTGTAGCCGGCGGCGAAGCCTGCCCATTTCCAACTGCCCGTCTCGCCCTTGATGGCTGCTATCGTGGCAATGCAAGGGAAGTAGAGCAATACGAAGAGGAGGAAACAGTAGGCGGTGAGCGTTGCCTTCGCTGCTGCCTCGGCATCGCTGTAACCGTAGGTCTTCTTCAGGTCGGAAGTCATCTGCTTCTTCAAGACTTCGTATTTTCCGTCTTCATCGTTGTAATCCTGATCATCAGAGAAACTGTCGTTGTTGCTGTAGAGCACGCCCATTGTTGAGGCTACAATCTCCTTGGCACCCACACCGGAAACCAAGCCCACATCCAGTTTCCAGTCGAAACCCTGTGGGGTAAAGATAGGCTCTATGGTCTTACCAATTCTGCCGATATAGCTCTGCTCCTGCTGAGCCTGGTTGTCAAGTTCCTCATTGTGAGGGAAGTAGCCCAAAGCCCAGACGATGATACTTGCCACGAGGATGATACCACCCATCTTCTTCAGATACTGCTTACCCTTTTCCCAGGTATGGCGGCCTATCGCCTTCCAGGTAGGGAAGCGGTAAGGAGGCAACTCCATTACGAACGGGGTATCTTCGCCTTTCACCACGAAACTGGCAAAGATGCGGCTCAATATCACGGCTAGGAAGATGCCGATGAGATAGAGCGATACCATGATGAGCGAACGGTATTGGATGGCAAAGAACGTTCCGATGACCATGATGTAGATTGGCAGACGAGCCGAACAGCTCATCAATGGCAATATCAGCATCGTAATCAGACGCGACCGGTGACTCTCGATGGTTCTTGTTGCCATCACGGCAGGTACGTTACATCCGAATCCCATAATCAGCGGAATGAATGATTTGCCATGCAGGCCCATCTTGTGCATCAGCTTATCCATGATGAAGGCAGCACGAGCCATATATCCCGAATCCTCCATATAAGAGATGAAGAAATACAGAATCAGAATCTGTGGCAGGAACACGATCACGGCCCCTACACCACCAATCACACCATCTACCAGCATATCCTTTACAGGTCCGTCCGGCATCGTATTGCTGATGAAATCGCCCAGCCATGCCACGCCGTCCTCAATCCATCCCTTAGGAATCTCGCCCAGAACGAAGGTGGCTGAGAACATGATGAACAGCAGGAGGATGAAGATAGGGAAGCCTACATATTTATTGGTCAGGATGCTGTCGATGAGGTGGGTTACCTGATAGGTATCCTTTGCCTTGCCCGGTTCATAGCCCGCTTCCTGCAATGCGCCATGAATAAAACCGTATTTGGCGTCCATGATGGCGGTTTCGCTATCCTCCAGGGTCTCTTCCTTCACACGCTTGGCTGCCTCGTCACGGGCTGCGAAGATTTCCTTGGCCGATTTCAGATGACTTACGTATTCCTCAGCGTGCTTATCGTTCTCCAGTAACTTGATGGAGAGGTAACGGGTGGAGTAGCGCTGGCGGATGGAATCATCTGCCTTCAGATACTTCTGGATATGTTCGATACCATGTTCTATCTCATGTCCGTGGTTGATGTGGATATGGCGATAGTGAGCGCTGGAATCTTCCTTGCCTTCGTAGAGTTCGATGATGGTCTCGAAGAGCTTATCCACGCCTCGACCATTGGTGAAGACGGTAGGAATCATCGAGATACCGAAGAGTTCGCCCAGTTTGTCGTAGTCGATGTTATCGCCACGCTTTTCGGTTTCATCAAACATGTTGAGGGCGCAGACCATGCGGATGTGCATGTCTATCAACTGGGTGGTGAGATAGAGGTTGCGCTCCAGGTTGCTGGTGTCGATAACGTTGATGACGATATCCGGCGTATGCTCGATGAGCTGCTTGCGCACATAGAGTTCTTCTGGAGAATAGGCTGAAAGGGAATAGGTGCCCGGTAAATCTACAAGATTAAAGTGATAACCGTTAAAATCGGCTTCACCTACCTTGGCATCCACGGTTACACCACTATAATTTCCAACACGTTCGTGAGCACCCGATGCGAAGTTGAAGAGGGAAGTCTTTCCGCAATTTGGGTTTCCTACCAGTGCCACATTGATGACGCGGTGGAGTCGTTCAGCTTCCTGCTCAGCCAAAACCTCGTTGCTGGCATTGTCTTTTCTTTCAGCTACGAGCATCTTGTCACCGAGTGCCTGCTCGTCGCTATCGTTGGAATCTATTACTTTTGAGTCAAATACCTGTTGGCGGTCTTCTTCTTCCGCCTTGCTGAGCTTTGCATCGTTCTTGGCTTCATCAATGGAAACCACCTCGATATGGTCGGCTTCGCTGTGGCGGAGAGAAACTTCATAGCCCATGATCTTATATTTTACAGGGTCTTGGAGTGGGGCGTTAAGGAGTACATCAACCTTCTTGCCCTTGATGAATCCCATTTCGATGACTCTCTTGCGGAAGCCACCGTGACCGGATACCTTGACGATGACTCCACTTTCACCTGTTTTAAGTTCTGATAATTTCATATATCTTTCCTTGTTTTAATCTTGTTCTTTTCTTTGAGTATGACCTTATGGTCAGTTCTTTTTTCTTTTCGACTGCAAAAATACTAATAATTATTTGCAACTCGGTAGCAATGATGTTATTTATAACAAAAAATACCTAGAAATGATGAGAGTATCATCAAATCTAGGTATTCTTATCGTTATTTCTGATGATGGATGTTCTTATACCTTATTATATATAAGAGCATCATCATTTCCTGTGATTACAGGTTTCTGCCGTGGCAGTTCTTAAACTTCTTGCCGCTTCCGCATGGACATGGATCGTTAGGACGTGGCATGTGCTCTGCACGGTAAGGAGTGCGGTTTACCTGTGCGCCCTCTCGGGTATCCTGGTTAGCAGCTGCCTCCTGTGCCTCACGCTCTGCATCCAAATCAACCTTGCTCTCTACATAGTTCTGCTGAGTGCGCTGCTCAGGAGCTGCCTCCTGAACTGGCTGTTCTTGCTCCATTACTGGAATCTGACCTCGCATCAGGATACTTGCAATACGGTCGTACATGTCATTGATCATGGCATCCCAAACCTTGGCACTCTCCAACTTGAAGATGAGGAGAGGATCCTTCTGCTCGTAGCTTGCATTCTGTACAGAGTGCTTCAGTTCGTCGAGCTTGCGGAGGTTCTCCTTCCAGTCGTCATCGATAATCTGGAGAACAACGCTCTTCTCAAACTCCTTCACTACGTTCTTAGCCTCGCTCTCGTATGCCTCCTTGAGGTTGCAAGGAATATTGTACATGCGCTTGCCGTCTGTGATAGGCACCATGATGCGCTCGTATATAGCACCCTGGTTTTCGTATACCTGCTTGATGATAGGCATAGCTGTAGCCTGGATGCGGTCTGTCTTACGCTTGAATGTAGCCATAGCCTCCTGGAAAGCACGCTCTGCCAAATCCTCACGTCTGCCGTTCTCATACTCATCCTCGTTGAATGGAATCTCCATAGCAAGAACTTTCAGGAACTCTTCCTTGGCACCGAAGAAGTCGTTGTTGTTAACGATGTTCAATACGCGGTCCCAGATGATGTTGGCAATATCCATACCGATACGCTCACCCATGAGGGCGTGGCGACGCTTCTCGTAGATAACGGTACGCTGACGGTTCATCACGTCATCATACTCCAAGAGGTGTTTACGGATACCGAAGTTGTTTTCCTCAACTTTGCGCTGAGCACGCTCGATGCTCTTGCTGATCATTGGGCTCTCGATACGCTCGCCATCCTCGAAACCGAGACGGTCCATTACCTTGGCGATACGCTCTGAAGCGAACAGACGCATCAGCTTATCCTCCAATGATACATAGAATACAGAAGAACCTGGGTCACCCTGACGACCGGCACGACCACGGAGCTGACGGTCTACACGGCGGCTCTCATGACGTTCTGTACCGATGATGGCAAGACCACCTGCAGCCTTTACCTCTGGAGTCAGCTTGATATCGGTACCACGACCTGCCATGTTGGTAGCGATGGTTACGGCACCCTTACCGTTTACTGAGCGACCTGCCTCGGCTACAATCTGAGCCTCCTGCTGGTGCAGCTTAGCGTTCAATACATTATGAGGAATGTTGCGCATCTTCAACATCTTGCTCAACAACTCTGAAATCTCGACAGATGTTGTACCTACCAAGACTGGGCGGCCAGCATTACGTGTTTCCTCGATTTCGTCGATAACTGCACGATATTTCTCGCGGGCAGTCTTGTATACACGGTCATCCAAGTCCTTACGCTGGATAGGGCGGTTGGTTGGAATCTCAACAACATCGAGTTTGTAGATATCCCAGAATTCACCTGATTCTGTACTTGCTGTACCGGTCATACCTGCGAGTTTGTGGTACATACGGAAGTAGTTCTGAAGTGTGATGGTAGCAAAGGTCTGTGTAGCAGCCTCTACCTTTACGTGCTCCTTAGCTTCAATAGCCTGGTGCAAACCATCGCTCCAGCGACGGCCTTCCATGATACGTCCTGTCTGCTCATCCACAATCTTCACCTGTCCGTCCATGACAACATATTCGTCGTCCTTATTGAACATGGTGTAACCCTTCAGGAGCTGCTGCAAGGTGTGAACACGTTCGCTCTGTACACCATAGTGAGCCAGCATCTCGTCTTTCTTGTCAAGACGCTCCTGGTCGGTAAGGTCTGTACGTGCCTCAAGTTCACTCATTTCTGTTGTGATATCAGGCAATACGAAGAGTTCCTTGTCGTTTACCTGCTTAGCCAACCAGTCGGTTCCCTTATCGGTAAGGTCGGCAGAATTCATTTTCTCGTCTACTACGAAGTACAATGGCTCAGTAGCCTTAGGCATCTCACGGTTGTTGTTTGCCATGTAGTACTCCTCGGTCTTCAGCAGACCAGCCTTGATACCTTCCTCAGAAAGATACTTGATCAATGGCTTGTTCTTAGGCAATGCCTTGTAAGAACGGAAGAGTGCGAGGAAGCCTTCATCAAGAAGTTCCTGATTCTTAGCTTTTGTACCTTCGTTGATCTTCTGCTTAGCCTCGGCGAGCAATTCTGTAGCCTGCTTGCGCTGTACCTCATAAAGTTTCTCAACCAATGGCTGATACTGCTCAAACATCTGGTCGTCGCCCTTTGGAATAGGACCAGAGATGATCAATGGGGTACGGGCATCGTCAATCAACACAGAGTCGACCTCATCGACGATGGCGTAGTTGTGCTGGCGCTGTACCAGATCGGCTGGGTTGGTAGCCATGTTATCACGAAGATAATCGAAACCGAACTCGTTGTTGGTACCGAAGGTGATATCTGCCAGGTATGCCTTGCGACGCTCGTCGGAATTAGGACGGTGCTTGTCGATACAATCTACAGAGAGACCATGGAACATATAGAGAGGTCCCATCCACTCAGAGTCACGCTTAGCCAAATAGTCGTTCACGGTAACGACGTGAACACCATTACCAGTCAAGGCATTCAGGAAGATAGGTGTTGTACCTACAAGGGTCTTACCCTCACCGGTAGCCATCTCGGCAATCTTACCCTGATGGAGAACAACACCACCGAAGAGCTGTACATCGTAGTGAATCATTTCCCACTTCATATCATTACCGCCGGCTGTCCAGTGGTTGTGATAGATAGCCTTGTCGCCATCGATGGTAACGAAGTCGTTAGCTGGATTAGAAGCCAACTCGCGGTCGAAGTCGGTAGCAGTAACTATTGTTTCCTCGTTCTCAGCGAAACGGCGAGCAGTATCCTTAACGATAGCGAAAACCTGAGGCAAAACCTCGTTGAGGGCTTCCTCATACTTGTCGAGTGCTTCCTGCTCTAACTTGTCGATCTGGTTGAAGATACCTTCACGCTCATCGATAGGAGTGTCTTCAATTTTAGCCTTGAGTTCAGCAATCTTAGCCTTCTCTTCCTTGGCGTACTCCTGTACGTACTTCTGAAGTTCTTTTGTTTTTGCACGAAGTTCGTCATTGCTTAAGGCCTGCATCTTAGGATACTCTGCCTTGATCTTTTCTACGATTGGCTGGATCAACTTCATATCGCGAGTTGACTTGTTGCCAAACAATGACTGGAGAATTTTGTTAAAGTTCATTGTATATTTATTTTTTATTATTATTCGATGATGTTTGGGAGTAAAATCTCCTGTTGTTTATTACTAGCTTGCAAATTTACTAAAAATATCTGTAAATCTGCAAGGAATTGCCAATTATTACCTGTTTTTATGGCAAATCTTCTGAGTTTTGCTTACAGAAAGCATAAAATCAGCAGTTTGGACCTCGAATAACAATACTCCCATACGGAACTTTGTATCTATGCTCCGTAGGGGATTCATAATAAATATGTGAATGAATGTCTGTCAGAATGTCAGAAGAATTGGCGGCAAGTGTTGCCGACAGGATAGGATGATGCGTTGCGATGCTCTCATCTTCTGATGCCGCTTTGATGGCTTTGAGCACGCAGAGAATGTCCTCCTCCAATGCCTTCGCCTCCGGTTGCTGGATGAATTCATCGTAGGATATATCCGTAAGCGCAAACTTCAGCGCCTGCTGATAAGTCTGCGCCTCCATGCCGGTTGCCGCCAGGACAACCAAAAGGGCTGTGATATATCTGTTTACCATCATTGTTGTTTATCTTCTTCTGTTCGGAAACGATGTTGTGCCAATCGTTTCCTTACGTATATTTTAATGTCTATTTATTCTTTCTGAATTTCTTTACGATATGCTTCTGTAGACCGTAATTGTTTGGACTTAAATCCATCATGGTCGACTTGACGCAGTATCTCGCTAGCAAAGAAAGTGCCAAAATACTCATACCCTCAGCATAGTTCTGCCATATCTGCATGAACAGGGCAATGAGCAGAAGCCATCCCAGGAGTTCGAAATACCAATACTGACGACCTGCTTTCATCCTCTTGACAGTCTTCCAGGCAAAGATGAGGTTGAGCGGATTCAGTATCAGAATCTGGAAATTTATCTGTACAGTAGGATGCTGCGAGAAGATCATGGTAAAGAGAATCAGTCCCGGTAATCCTGTCAGTACAAGCAGAATGGCATCAAACCACCAGTAGTTTTTCTTTTTTACACATTCTCTTACCGTTGTTCCTATGATGATGATTGCCAGAGCTATGGCTATCATTTGTGGTGTAACAGGAGCATCGTCTGTTATTTGTGCCTGGGCTGGGATAATATCGGATGTTTCGTCTACCAAGGTGATATAGCCGCTGGCACTTGTTGTATTGGTTTTGCCGTCTGCAGTCTGAGATGCATCAATAAAGTCGGTTCTTCCTTCTGTGGCAAAGTCTTTGCTCAGATTGTCTGGCAAAAATTCCCATTCTCTTTGTGTGATAGGACGGTCTGCCTGACAACCCAAAAGAAGGTCATTGCCAAATCTTGCCCAGCGGTGCTGTCCGTTGAGTTTGTGAATCTCTTCCCTGTAGGTAGAAGTGGTAGGGATATCTTTAAAGTTGGTACTCTGGTTCCCAATGTTGGAGAGAATCATCTCGCGTGCCCGGGTCGTACAGTTGTCATAGAAGAAATTGTAGCGGTATACGCGGTTCTCCGGCTGTGCATTCTTGTCGATGCTTCTCAGAATTTCCAGTTTCTCTGTACGGGAGAGGCGGAGGCGTTGCTGTCTTACCCATCTGCCTTCATGTGCATATTCGGCAATGAAGTCGCTCATCGGGTAGATGCCAATCTGATAGTCGGTGAGTCCGAAAACAAAACGGAGTACAAAGCAACTTTGGTTAAAACTGAACATACCCCAGTTGACGGCAACATCAGTTCCCATAGCTTTGTTCTGGATGCGGAGAGCGGTATGTCCATAATACGACCACACCTCCTGACCTGGTCCGCAAGTCAGGAGAGAGATGTCAACAGAATCGAGCCACGCAGTAGCTTCTTCATTGACACGACTGTTCTGCACAGAAATATCAGAGTCCTTGTCTCTTGAAAAATCCTGTGCAGCCACTTCAGTAGTTAAATTGATTAAAATTACTGCTAAAATGGCACTAAAAATATGCTTAAAACGTTTCACGATGCAAAAATACCTTATTATTTTCAATTATCCTTCTTTTTTCTAGATTTTTTTTAATACTTTTGCACTCTGAATATAATTTTGAATGATTATTAAAGAATGAGAAAGCTTTTTTTAGCAACCCTATTGTTGGGTTCAGCCCTTATGGTTAATGCCCAAAGTGGTACTAATTCGCCATACAGCCAGTATGGTCTTGGCATCTTGTCAGACCAGACTTCTGGTTTTAATCGCGGTATGAATGGAGTCGGTCTTGGCTTTCATGAGCATAATCAGGTAAACTATCTCAACCCTGCATCTTATGCTTCGATTGATTCGATGACTTTCATCCTTGATGCCGGTATCTCTGGTCAGGTGACAAATTTTGAAGAGAATGGTGTGAAGAAGAATGCCAACAACTCAAATTTTGAGTATGTTGTTGCAGGCTTCCGCTTGCTGCCACATGTAGGTATGAGCTTCGGTATCATTCCTTTTACCAATGTGGGCTATAATTATTCTGCATCAGAATGGGTGAATGCTGACAAGGAAGCTTACTATACTAATACTTATTCCGGCGATGGTGGTTTGCATCAGGCATACATCGGTGCTGGTTGGGAACCGGTCAAGGGCTTGGCCGTAGGTGCCAACTTCTCATATCTCTGGGGTAGTATAGACAGAAGTGTATCAAACAGCTACAGCAATTCTTATTACAAGACCCTCACCCGTTACTATTCTATGCAGGTGAACAGCTATAAGGTTGATTTCGGTGTACAGTATACCCATCAGTTCTCAAAGAAAGATTGGGCTACCGTAGGTGTTACCTTCTCACCAGGACATGGTTTGGGAGCTTCTGCTGATATGAAAATCATTTCTAATGATACCCAGAATGGTGTTACCGATACCACCGCTTACTCTATTGACAAAGCTTATAAGTTGCCTACCATGATTGGTGCGGGTGTGATGTGGAATCATAACAACCAGTGGAAGGTTGGCTTTGATTACAGTCTGCAGAAGTGGGGTAGCTTGGGGTATCCTAGTTTCGATGGAACCAACTATGCCTTGAAAAATGGTATCTACAAGGATAGAAGCAAGTTCAATCTCGGTGCCCAGTATTGCTATGGAGAGCGCAGCCGTGCTTTCTTCAAGCGTGTTCAGTATCGTGTAGGTGCCAGCTACGCCACACCTTATTATAAGATGAATGGTGTTGATGGTCCGAAGGAAATCTCAGTAAGTGCCGGTTTCGGTATTCCTATCATGAACTCTTACAACAACCGCTCTATGCTGAATATCAGCGGTCAGTGGGTGAAGAGTTCGGCTAAGGATCTGATTAAGGAAAATTCTTTCCGTATCAATATCGGATTCACATTCAACGAGGATTGGTTTAAGAAGTGGAAGATGGATTAATCTTCCGCTTATATATAATAATGTATAGAATCTATATATAATAATGTATAGAATAAAAGGCTCTTATGTTGTTGGTATTTTGATGTTCCTGATTTTGGCTGGTTGCCAGAACCAGGTAGAACATACTGCGCCCGCCATCCGTCCGCAAGACTCGGTGGCGATGATGACGTCGTATGGTGTAAATACATTGGTAAGCGACTCGGGAGTTATGAAATATCGCATCGTAACAGAACGGTGGGAGGTGAATACCAGCAAGAATCCATCTTTGTGGATCTTTGATAAGGGACTTTTGCTGGAGCAGTTTGATGAGAAATTCCATATTAATAGTTATATCCAGTGTGATACAGCTTATTATTATGATCAACAGAAGATATGGAAACTCTATGGTAGGGTGAGCATCCTGACCAAGGATGGTTTGCGCTTCAACAGTGAGCAGCTTACCTGGGATCAGAACAAGCACGAATTGTCAAGTAACGTGTTCAGTAAACTTGTTACTCCTGAAAGAACGCTACAGGGTTCTCATTTCTGGAGTGATGAAAAGATGACGCGCTATTTCGTGAGCAATTCGAAGGGTAGCTTTGAAAAGGGAGACCTTACAGGAGGTGGTGGTGCTGCCGATACTTTGAGCAGCCAGCCTGATTCTGTCAAGAATAACTTCCGTCAGCCTGCTACACCTGTCAGAGCCACTACGATTCCTATCATGCACTAATTAAAAAGAAAAAGATATAATGAATGAACAGGTGGATATGAGTTTAGTCGTAGGCATTCTCATTACGATGGTCTTCTCAGCATTCTTCAGCGGAATGGAGATTGCCTTCGTCTCTTCCAACCGTATGTTGGCGGAGATGGATAAGGAGAAAAACGGCCTTACGCAACGACTGTTATCTTTGTTTTATAATCATCCGAATGGCTTTGTCAGTACCATGCTCGTGGGCAACAATATAGCCCTTGTAGTTTATGGTATTCTGATAGCCCGTCTTTTTGACAATACGATTTTCGCAGGTTTTGATGCAGCCTTTACGGTGCCTGCAGATACCATTCTGTCTACGCTGATAGTACTCTTTACAGGTGAGTTTCTGCCAAAGACGCTTTTCAAGTCTAATCCGAACCGCTTGCTTTCTATCTTCAGTCCGATAGCTTATCTGTGCTATGTGGTATTGTGGCCTATCAGCAAGTTCAGTACTTTCTTGAGTAAGTGCCTGCTGCGTCTGGTGGGTATGAAGATGGATGCAGAGGGGACAGATGAAGGCTTTTCTAAGGTAGACCTTGATTATCTTGTGCAGTCAAGTATCGATAATGCTACCAATGAAGATGAAATTAATGACGAGGTGAAGATATTCCAGAATGCCCTTGATTTCTCCGATACTAAAGTACGCGACTGTATGGTGCCCCGTACTGAGATTCAGGCTGTTGAAATGGATACTTCTCTCGAAGAACTGCAGCAGAAATTCATAGAGAGCGGTAATTCGAAAATCATTGTATATGAAGAGGATATAGACCATATTGCGGGATATATTCACAGTTCCGAACTGTTCCATCATCCTTCACGTTGGCAGGATCATATCCGTACACTTCCTTTTGTGCCTGAAACGATGCAGGCACAGAAACTGATGCAGACTTTTTTGCAGCAGAAGAAGTCTTTAGGTATCGTTGTAGATGAGTTTGGAGGTACCAGCGGTTTGGTGAGTCTGGAAGATATCGTTGAGGAAATCTTCGGAGATATTGAAGATGAGCACGATTCAGCCAAATATGTAGCTAAGAAAACCGATGATGGTGACTATCTCCTTTCTGCACGACTGGAGATTGACAAGGTGAACGATATGTTTGGTCTTGAACTGCCGGAAAGTGATGAATATATGACTGTAGGCGGTTTGATATTGCATGAATATCAGAGTTTCCCTAAACTCAACGAGGTGATTAAGTTTGATAACTTTGAGTTCAAGATTATCAAGTCAACATCGCGTAAAATAGAGCTTGTTAAACTCCACATCATCAAATAGCTGAGCGGGAAAAGGGATTTTTTTGCTTTTTTTGAGGTAATAGTCAAAAAAGATAGCAAAAAATTCCCTTTTCTCGTATTATTTTTGTATTTTTGCAGACAATTGGCTACTAGCATCAAAAGTGGTTCAATCTAAACTTAGGAAAAAATAAAAATAATAATAATAATTAAAACGTAATGGCAGCATTAGGAACAATTAGAAAAAGAGGCGTGATACTGGTTTGTATCATCAGTTTCGGCCTTTTCGCCTTTATTGCCGAGGAAGCTTTCCGCTCTTGCGATTCAGCAAAGAATAATGAGCGCCAGCAGATTGGTGAGGTTTTGGGCGAAAAAATCAGCGTGCAGGATTTCCAGAAGCTCGTTGATGAGTATTCAGAAGTTATTAAAATGCAACAGGGTCAGGAAAATCTTCCTGAAGAGCAGATGAATCAGGTGAAGGATATGGTATGGAATACCTACATCCAGAACCAGATTATCGCTAAGGAAGCTAGCAAGTTGGGTCTTACTGTGACCGACGCAGAGCTTCAGGACATCTTGAAGACAGGTACTAACCCTATGCTTCAGCAGACTCCTTTCGTTAATCAGCAGACTGGTCGTTTCGATGCATCTTCTCTCCAGAAGTTCTTGGCAGACTACAAGGCACAGAAGGCTAACCCATCTGCTAACGCACAGATGATGGATCAGTATACCAAGATTTACAACTACTGGTCATTCATCGAGAAGACTCTCCGCCAGCAGACTTTGGCTCAGAAGTATCAGGCTCTTCTCGCCGGTTGCTTCCTGTCAAATCCTGTAGAGGCTAAGATGGCTTTCAAGGAGGAGAATGAAGAGAGCCAGATTCAGTTGGCTGCTTTCCCTTACTCTGACATCCAGGATGATAAGGTGAAGATTTCTGAAAGCGATCTGAAGGCTAAGTATGATGAGATTAAGGCACGCTTCAAACAGCCTGTTGAGAGCCGTGACATCAAGTTCGTTGATATTGAGGTTCAGGCTTCAAATGCAGACCGTGCTGCTCTTAACAAGGAGTTTGCAGGTTATCACTCACAGTTGGCTGCTGCTGCAGATCCTGCAGAGGTTGTACGTAAGTCAGCTTCTACTGTAGCTTATCTTGGTATTCCTGTTTCAAAGGATGCTTTCCCACGTGATATTGCTGCTCAGCTCGATTCTATGGCTGTAGGTTCTACTTCTGCTGTTAAGGCTAATGCTGGTGACAATACATTGAACATCGTTAAGTTGGTAGCTAAGCAGGAATTGCCTGATTCAGTACAGTATCGTGTTATTCAGGTTGCTGCTAACTCAGTAGCTGAGGCTAAGACTAAGGCAGATTCTATTCAGGGCGCTATTGCCGGTGGTGCTGATTTCGAGGCTATCGCTAAGAAGTATGGTCAGACTGGTGACAAGGCTTGGATGACTACCAAGCAGTATGAGTATGCCCAGTCTATGGATAAGGACAACAAGACATTCATCAATACATTGAATACTGCAGCAGTTAACTCTTTGAACCAGCTTCAGCTGGGTCAGGGGTATGTAGTTCTTCAGGTTCTTGACCGCAAGGCAATGGTCAGCAAGTATACTGCTGCCGTTATCAAGAAGCCTATCGACTTTTCGCAGGGTACATATCGTACAGCTTACAACAAGTTCTCTAGTTTCGTAAGTGCAAATCCTAAGTCAGAGGATCTCTTGAAGAATGCAGCTAAGGAAGGTTACAAGGTTCAGGACTTGAAGGATATTACAACTTCTGTTCACTATGTAGCAAACATCCATTCTACACGCGAGGCTTTGAAGTGGATCTTCGATAGCAAGGAAGGTGAGATTTCACCTCTCTATGAGTGTGGTGACAATAACCACCTGTTGGTTGTGGTTCTTGATAAGATTCATCATATCGGTTATCGTGATTTGAATGATGCAGTTGTCAAGGAGACTGTTAAGGCAGAGGTGCTCAAGGATAAGAAGGCTGAGATGATAGAGGCTAAGTTGAATGGTGTTAGGAACATCGCTGCAGCTAAGGCTAAGGGCGGTAAGGTTTCTTCTGTAAACCAGATTACTTTCGCAGCTCCTGTATTCATCGCAGCTACTGGTGCTAGCGAGCCAGCTCTCTCTGGTGCTGTTGCAGGTACAAAGAAGGGTGCTTTCTCTGCTCACGCTGTGAAGGGTAACGCTGGTGTTTATCTCTTCCAGGTTACTAACAAGACTAACCGTCCTGTTAAGTTCGATGCTAAGACATACGAGCAGAAGTGCCGTCAGAAGGCTATGCAGTATGCAGGTAACTTCATGAATGAGCTTTATCTGAACGCTCATGTAGTAGATAACCGCTACTTGTTCTTCTAATTCAGACTAGTAAATTCATTCCAATAAATAAAAAAGGTGTATTGCTCATTGGCAATACACCTTTTTTATTTATTGGGATATCTTTTATCGTATCTACAAGAATATCTTTTGGAGAAGCCTTTTATCCGCGGCTCCACCAATGTTTCTTTTTGGGAGCTTCCTGCTGTTCGCCGAACTTCTGTTTCAGTACTCTGCGATAACTTGTATGGTTGGTGATAATCTGATAAATCTCACCCCAATCAGGCAAACCGCCGATACCTCGGTCGTCAATGAACCAGTCGGCTTTGAGCTTGCGGGAGAAGTGGTTATTGTTCTCCAGACTCTCTTCAGGATAATCCTTGTTTACAGCCCAGAATTCAACTCCTCTTTCTCTACACCATTCTACTGCCTCGTCCAGGAGCTTTCCTTCGCGTACGCTCCATAGAATAAGCTTGTGGTGGTCTCTAATCAACATCTTTAATGTTTCTGTGGCGAAAGGTAGCTCTGTACCAATCTTCGGGTACTCGTGGGTTACGATTGTACCATCAAAATCTACTGCAATTGTTGCCATATAGTCTTAATGTTTTTAAAATCTAAAAGAGTCTTCCTATCTGGATAGAAAGACTCTTTTCTTTGTTGTATGTATATTCTTTATTACTTCTTGATACTGTTGTCGTTGGCATTGCCATAGTGGCTGTTGCTATAGTTGCCATAGCTGCCATACTGGCCGTAAGTTCCATATTTGCCATATTTGCCATATGACCCATATGAACCATAGTTGCCATATTTGCCATATTTGCCGTACTTACCAACACCATAATAGAAGCTGTGCTTCTTCTTAGAGAGGTCGACACCATTGAGTACTAAGCACATGTTAGGCAATTTATTCTCGACTTTCAAACCATTGATCATGCCGAAACTAGCCTTTGGAGTATAATCTGCGCGGCAGATGTATACACAGAGATTAGCCAGACGTCCAAGCTGCAAACTGTCGTTTACAAGACCTACAGGAGCCGTATCGAGGATAACATAGTCGTAATGTTCCTTCAACTGACTGATAATGTCGTCAAGGCTTGCTCTGGTAACTAACTCTCCTGGGTTAGGAGGAACAGGACCAGCCATAAGGAGATCGAGTTTACTGTTGACACCCGAAGAGAGAATCTGTTTCTGAATGTCATCCCATGTATTATGGTCGTGTACAATCAGATTGGTGATACCATTATGGTGGTTGTCAATCTCGAAGAGTTCTGCAAGACGTGGCTTGCGGATATCCAGTCCTACCATGATAACCTTCTTGCCCAGCAAGGCGAGCGAGATACCTATATTGGATGCCACGAATGTTTTACCTTCACCTGATGTAGAAGAGGTAAACATCATAACCTTCTCACCTTCTTTCAGCATAAACTGAATGTTGGTACGCAGGCCACGGAAAATCTCCTCCATCAGGTTGTTTACATTCTGGTGAACCACAATGTCAGCCTTTCCTTCCTTCTTTGCAGCGTCGCTTGCCACAGGAATATCGGCAATGACAGGTATCTGAGTGAGTTTCAGCACGTCTTCATGTCCCTCAATCTTGTACTTGAAGAATTCTCTCAGGAAGAGGATGCCGGCAGGGATTGCAATACCCAGTACCAGTGCTATCAGCATAATGATAGGACTCTTAGGACTAACCTTTCCTTCCAATGAAGGAGCATCGATAACCTTACCCTTGTCTGCCGTTGCTGCTAGCGAAATGGAGTTTTCCTCACGTTTCTGAAGAAGCATCAGGTAAAGACCAGATTTTACTTCCTGCTGGCGACCAATCTGTGTGAGAACTCGCTCTTGCTCTGGCGAGTTACCTATCTGGCTGGCATACATGGCAGCTTGTTTGGCAATGCTGTTACGCTGGATTTCCATACCAAGCTTAGCCTGGCGCATGGCGCGTTTGATAGATTTTGTGAGGTCATCCAACTGGGCTGATAATGGTGTAACGGTTGGAGAATTCTCACTGGCAGAATGCAACATCTGGTTGCGGTTCAGAGCTATCTTGTTGTATTCGTTAATCAACTCTGTTGAACTTTCATCAGTCAGACCTACGTTTGATGGGATAGGCTGATATCTGTTGCCAGGTTCGTTCATGTATTTGCCAAGCTCATTCAGAAGTTCAACCTGTGTGTTAGCCTCCTGGAGTTTCTGGGCGTATGTGTCTGAGTTAGCGATGGCAGCTGTTGCGTTGAGCTTCATCTCTACAACATTGTTACGCTTCTTGTAGCTTTCGAGCTGGCCTTCTGTATTGCCCAGTTCGTTGTTGATCTTCTCCAGACGCTGGTTGATGAACTGTTCTGTGCGGAAAGAAATTTCATTCTTGTCCTCGTTGGCCTGGCGGTTATAAACATTTACCAGAGTTCTCAGATAGTCAATGCTGCGCTGAGGATCTTCATCTTTCATCACCAGTTCGGCTATGGTTGTAGTCTTTGAAGTCTGGCTGACAGTCAGTGCTTTTGTATAGCCCTTAGCCGCCATTTCTGGTGACACGATAATCACCTTCAGACTCTCACCGTCTTTTAATGCGTATTTGCCGTTCTGAGTGAAGCGGAGGGTTCCTACACGTGTATTGATGCTTGCTGGCAAACCAGCTAAAGTCTTTTCAATCTTTACAGGATCCTTCTGATAGGAAAAGGCATCTACAGGTATGTAGTATGAACCTGTTACCTGATACTGACTGCCAGTTTTCTCTATAAGAAGCTTGATAGGAGCATTCAGCTTCTTGAGATGAGCCAGGTCTAAGTCAACGCTGACCTCCTGCTCTTTGTAGACTAACTGATCCCTGAAGGTTCCTTTATGGTAATAGTTCACGTAGCATTTCATGTCTACTACAGCCTGGTTAGCCAAGTCTTGAGCCGAAAGAATTTCAATCTCATTGTCTATACCGTTTGAGTTTGAAATAAAACCGAGGTTTGCAGCATTCTGAATCATGCTGTTACCCATTCCTCTGTTCTTTCTCTGGTCGTCATCCTTTATCAGTACCTTGGCGGTTGCCTGGTATTGCGGTCTTGCATGGCGTATGTAGAGATATCCCAATCCCAAACATACAATGAGTGATAGAACGAACCATTTCCAGTTGAGGATAAGAGTAGAATAAATCAGCTGGAAGTCAATAGATGACTTCTCTTCCTGCTCTTGGTCACGTCCCAAATCAAAGTTCTTTGTTTCTTCCATTATTTTATATTCTATTGTGTTTACACCTTTTTTTATATTTGTATAAGATAAATGATAGAATCTGTGCTATCTGCTTGCCGCTAGTTCTTTCAGATATTGTCCATAACCGTTTTTGAGCATCGGTTGGGCAAGTTTCAGCAACTGTTCTTTGTCAATCCATCCTTGTTTGAATGCGATTTCTTCCAGACATGCCACTTTCAGACCCTGTCTCTTTTCGATGACTTCTATAAAGGTACTGGCTTCCGAAAGGCTATCGTGGGTACCGGTGTCAAGCCAGGCGAAACCGCGCTGTAAGGTTCTTACCTTCAGAGCCTTTTCTGTCAGATAGTGCTGGTTTACTGTTGTTATTTCCAACTCACCTCTTGCGCTAGGCTTGATGTTCTTAGCCACATGCACCACGCTGTTTGGATAGAAATAGAGTCCTACAACCGCATAGTTGCTCTTAGGCATTTCCGGTTTTTCTTCTATGCTCAGGCAGTTGCCGTTTTCATCAAACTCTGCCACACCATATCTTTCCGGATCGTTGACATAATAGCCAAATACGCTTGCCAGTCCTTTTTCTGCAGCTTTTACGCTTTCCTTGAGTAAACCCGTAAAACCGGCTCCATAGAAAATGTTGTCACCCAAAACCAGACAGACTGTATCATTACCGATAAACTTCTCGCCAATGATGAAGGCTTGAGCCAGACCATCGGGTGATGGCTGTTCTGCATATTCGAAGTGTACACCCAATTCACTTCCGTCGCCTAACAGACGTTTGAAACCAGGCAAGTCGAATGGGGTAGATATAATCAAAATCTCCTTGATTCCTGCCAACATTAGCACGGAAACAGGGTAGTATATCATTGGCTTATCAAAAATTGGTATCAATTGCTTACTGATACCTTTGGTAATAGGGTAAAGTCTTGTACCCGAACCTCCCGCTAATACGATTCCTTTCATATCTTCTCTATTTCTAATATAATAAAGTTGAATAGTCTTATCTTAAAAACGCGGCAAAGTTACTAAAAAAAGTTGAATGAGTGAAATCATAAGCCATAAAAATGCATTTTTTGATAAAAAAAGCACCTTTTTATATAAAAAACGTCGCTTTGATTTGGGTATTTACTGATTTTATTGTATTTTTGCAGAACAATTTAAATAGATATAGAAAATAAAATAATAAAGGAATGGGAATTTTTGCTAAACTATTCGGTCGTAAGGACGACGATAAAAAGGTAGGTGGAATGGAAGATTACATGACCTTGGTCCGTGTATACTTTCAGGCTGCACTTGCTTCTCAGTTAGGTATCACCAATTTGGCCATGTTGCCAGACTTGCGTGTCTTCAAGACAAGTCTGCATGTTCCGACGGTCAACAATCGTCTGGGGATTGGCGAAAAAGCACAGGTGAAGAAAATGATGAAGAATATCTATGATACGGATGATGCCTTCTTCAAGGAAATAGATTCCAGTATCCGTAAGAACTGCCACAAACTGCAGGATGTAAACGTATATCTTATCCAGTTCCAGAACTTTACGCAGGATCTGATGATGCTGATGGGCAATCTGATGAAGTTTAAACTCCGTTTGCCTAGCTTCATGAAGAATTCACTTTACAAGCTGACTGCTAAAACTGTAGAAGATATCTTCACTAAGAATGATTTCTCTGATGCCAGTGTGCTGAAAACCGTGCTTCAGTTGCGCCAGTTCAACAAGCGCTTGGCATTCAGCCAGCAATGGGTAACCGACTTTACCTTCCAGGTATTGATGCTTGCCAAAAAAGAGCCACGTCCATCAGATGAAGACGTAGAAAAGGCAAAGCAGAAGATGGGAAAGTAACAAATGTTGCGCCCAAAATGAAAAAAAATAGCAGAATATTTGTTTTATTCAAATAATTCTCTTAAATTTGTAGCCAAAAAATAATAGTCATGAGTGCAAATGAGAAAACAATCAATACGTTTGCCACAAGAGTAAGGCAGATGATTCTTAAGTTTGACGAGGTCAAGCAGGAGAATGCTGAACTCTATGCGATGGTGGATGAGCGCGATGCCAAAATCAAGGCATTGGAGGAAAAGTTGGCTCAAGCGCAGAGTGATTACGACAGCTTGAAGATGGCGAAGATGATGACGATTTCTGACAATGATATGGAAGCTACTCAGAAGCGCATCGCCAAGCTCATAAGAGATGTCAATAAGTGTATCACACTATTGGGTGAAAAGTAAAAATCGGAACGATGGCAGAACAAGAACAAGATAAATTACTCATACGATTACACGTCTATGATACAGATCTTTCGGTAAGAATACCTAGGGAAGACGAGGAATATTATCGTAAATCAGCTAAGCTGATAGATGATATTGTAAACTCATATACCAAGATTTTCAAAGGCAGAAAGAGCGATAAGGAAATCCTGTATATGGCGCTCATTGATGTGGCATTGAGATATGAGAAGGAATCGGATCGGAATGATACGAAACCTTATGATGATATTCTTGAGAAGCTTACCTCCGAGATTGAAGACGCTTTGAAATAAGAATATTAATAAACATATATATAAAATGATAGTAACTATTATAGCAGCCTTGGTGGCGCTTGTTATCGGCGGTGCTGCTGGGTATTTCATTTTCCGTTATGTCATTAAGGGAAAATATAATGAAATGATAGAAGCTGCCAACAAAGAGGCAGAAGTAGTAAAAGAAAAGAAGCTTTTGGAAGTGAAGGAGAAATTCCTCAACAAGAAGGCGGAACTCGAAAAAGAAGTGCAGCAGCGTAATTCTCGCATCCAGCAGAATGAGAATAAGCTGAAACAGCGCGAGATTTCTCTCAATCAGCGTCAGGAAGACCTCGGTCGACGCAAGATGGAGATTGATCAGTATCAGCAGCGTGTTGACAACGAGAAGAAACTCTTGTCTGTCAAGCAGCAGGAACTTGATAAGATGCAGAAACAGGAGCAGGCTAAACTGGAAGAACTTTCTGGTCTGAGTGCTGAAGAGGCTAAGCAGAGATTGATTGAGAGTCTGAAAGATCAGGCTAAACTCGATGCTGCAAGCTATGTGAATGAGATTATGGATGATGCCAAACTCAATGCTAACCAGCAGGCTAAGAAGATTGTGATTCAGACAATCCAGCGTGTTGCTACTGAAACAGCTATTGAGAACTCTGTCAGCGTTTTCCATATCGATAATGATGAGGTGAAGGGACGTATTATCGGTCGTGAAGGTCGTAACATCCGTGCCTTGGAAGCTGCAACTGGTGTAGAAATCGTAGTGGATGATACTCCAGAGGCAATCGTTATCTCAGCCTTCGACCCTGTTCGTCGTGAGGTTTGCCGTCTGGCTCTCCATCAGTTGGTTGCTGACGGCCGTATCCACCCAGCCCGTATCGAGGAGGTGGTAGCCAAGGTGAAGAAACAGTTGGATAATGAAATTATCGAAACTGGTAAGCGTACAGCTATCGACCTCGGCATCCATGGTCTGCACCCAGAGTTGATTCGTATCATCGGTAAGATGAAGTACCGTTCTTCTTATGGTCAGAACCTCTTGCAGCATGCCCGTGAAACCGCTAACCTCTGTGCGGTTATGGCTTCTGAATTGGGATTGAATCCTAAGAAGGCTAAGCGTGCCGGTCTTTTGCACGATATTGGTAAGGTGCCTGATGAGGAGAGTGAATTGCCACACGCATTGTATGGTGCCAAGATTGCAGAGAAGTATAAGGAAAAACCTGATATCTGCAATGCCATCGGTGCTCACCATGATGAGATGGAGATGAACACATTATTGGCTCCTATCGTACAGGTTTGTGATGCTATCTCTGGTGCTCGTCCTGGTGCTCGTCGTGAGATTGTAGAGGCTTATATCAAGCGTTTGAACGATCTTGAAGCTATCGCCATGAGTTATCCTGGCGTAACCAAGACTTACGCTATCCAGGCAGGTCGTGAACTCCGTGTCATCGTGGGTGCGGATAAGATGAACGATGAAGAGAGCATCAAGCTTTCTGATGAAATCGCAACCAAGATTCAGAATGAGATGACTTATCCTGGTCAGGTTAAGATTACTGTGATTCGTGAGACTCGTAGTGTAGCTTACGCTAAGTAAGATAGAATTATATTTGAAGTTTAAATTGTCGTTTCTCTTCTGCAAGGTAGAGAGATGTATCTTGATAAAGCCGTACTCTGGAAAAAGGGTGCGGCTTTTCTTTTCCCTTTTCAGAATATGATGAAAGCAGAACAGAAAGTATTAAAGCGATTCAATAAAGGATGTGTTGACTATTATCTTTTGGAGGATGGGGACCGTATTCTTATAGCCTTGAGTGGAGGCAAGGATTCATTGGAACTTGTCCGTTTGCTGGCTCAGCGTGCCCGTATCTATAAACCTCATATCGAAGTGGAGGCGGCTCATATCATCATGGATAACATTCCTTACGAAACAGACCGCTCTTATCTGCAGGATTTCTGTGCAGAGAATGGCATCAAGCTCCATATCCTTCATAGTTCGTTTGATGAATCCACCGATTCCCGTAAGACCCGTTGCTTCCTCTGTGCCTGGAACCGCCGCAAGACGCTCTTCGAGTTTGCGGTAAGCCACGGGTTCAATAAGATAGCTCTGGGACATCACATGGATGATATCCTCGTTACCCTGCTGATGAACATCACCTTCGAGGGGTCGCATTCCACCATGCAGCCCAGTCTTCCTTTAAAACATTATCCCCTCACCATCATCCGTCCGCTCTGTCTCGTACATGAGGCGGATATCCGGCAGGTAGCAGAAGAGTTGCATTTCACTAAGCAGAAGGCGTTGTGTCCTTACGAAGAGACTACCCGCCGTTCGGATATGCAAGCCGTCTTCCAGCATTTGGAGCGGTTGAATCCTGAAGCGCGCTACAGTCTTTGGCGCTCCGTTTTTATGGTATAAAATATAGTAGAAGAAGCAATAAAAAACGAAAGTAGTTTCATGGGCGCATGAAACTACTTTCGTTAGTCAATGTAATAGGCTTCATTTGCCATCGAAGCCTATTGTATTTGTTCCTGGGTTAGACCGGAATACTTCTTGATTAGATTCATGTCAACACCATCGGCAAGCATGTTCTTAGCAATTTCCAAGGCTTTCTCATTCTTACTTCTTATTTCATGTCATCCGAGTTGAGTATGGTGATGGTCTTGCCCTCAATCCTGATGGCACCCTTCTCCTCGAATTCGGAGAGGCAGCGGAGGAGCGAGAACTTCTGGATGCCGAAGATATCTGCCATTTCCTGTCGGCTGACATCCAGCCGGATGGTTCTGCTCTGCTGTTCGGTAGCCATCTTGATGAGGTATTGCGCCACCTTCTCCTTGACGGAGAAAAGGGAGAGCATGCGCATTTTCTGCGAAAGGAAGATATCTATCCTTGACAGGTGCTGGATGAAGTTCCAGCGTATGCGCTCATCAGTATCTATTAGCAGTTTCAGTTCCGAAGGCCTCATGCGCAGGAGGGTGGTCTTCTTGCTTGTCTCCACGCTTACGGGCATCTCGTTATTATGTGCGAAGATATAGGCAGGGGCTATCAACATCGATTCGCCCAACCGCTCTATCTGAGCCTGCTTGCCCGACAATCCCGACATGCGGGCTATCATCTCCCCCTCGACAATGATGTCGGCATATCTGCAGGGCATTCCTGCCAGCACATAGGTTTCCCTGGCAGCAAGCTCCACCATCCGGTAGCTTACCATCGACAGTGCCTCTCTGATTTCCTCTGGAGTAAACCCCTCAAACACCGTGCATTTCTGCAAGGTAACGAATATTGATTCTTTCATACATTTAAGTTTTATATTCAATAACGCATTTTCCCCCGATTTATTGTTCGCTCAAAAAATAAGGCACTTTGCAACACTATCGAGAGTGTTATTGCAAAGTGCCTTTTAAACATGAAAACTTATCTTTTGATTTTTTACCCGAGTTTTACAGATTCTCTCTTAACTCAGTAGCTGCTGTTCTTATCCTATATATTTTTTGATGTCCTCTTCTACCGTTCCGTTTCCGGCAATGCCAAAGGTATCTACCAGTACCTTCAGTACGGCTGGTGAACAGAAGGCTGGGAGCGTAGGACCCAGATGGATGTTCTTTACGCCCAGATGCAGCAGGGCAAGAAGTACGATGACTGCCTTCTGCTCGTACCAGGCAATATTGAAGAAGATAGGAAGTTCGTTGATGTCGCTGGCTCCAAAGATCTCCTTCAGCTTCAATGCCACAACCGCCCAGGAATAGGAGTCGTTGCACTGACCGGCATCCAGCACACGAGGAATGCCGTTGATGTCGCCCAGATTGAGCTTGTTGTACTTGAACTTGGCACAGCCGCTGGTGAGTATCACTACATCCTGAGGCAGCGCCTTGGCAAACTCCTCGTAGTAGTTGCGGCTCTTCATTCTGCCATCGCAGCCACTCATCACCACAAACTTGCGGATGGCTCCGCTCTTCACTGCCTCTACTATCTTGTCTGCCAGAGCAAAGACCTGGGCATGCGCAAAACCGCCGATGATCTCGCCTGTCTCTATCTCCCTAGGTGGCTGGCAGGTCTTGGCAAGCGCAATAACCTCGGAGAAGTCCTTGTGCCCGTCGGCACCCGCCTGGATATGCTTCCAGCCAGGGAAACCGGTAGAGTTGGTGGTGAAGACGCGGTTTCTGTAGCCTGCCGATGGCGATGGCGGTACGATGCAGTTGGTGGTGAAGACTACAGGACCGTTGAAGCTCTCGAATTCCTCCTTCTGTTTCCACCACGCATTGCCGTAGTTGCCCACCAGATGCTTGTACTTCTTAAGCTGCGGATAGTAGTGGGCAGGAAGCATCTCGCCATGGGTATAGACGTCGATGCCCGTGCCTTCGGTCTGGATGAGGAGATCTTCGATATCCTTCAGGTCGTGACCGGAGATGAGGATGCCCGGATTGCTGCCTGTACCGATGTTCACTCTGGTGAGTTCCGGATTACCGTATGCCTGGGTGTTGGCCTTGTCAAGGAGTGCCATCACATCCACGCCGTACTTTCCTGTTTCGAGCACCACGCCCAGCAGCGTGTTCATATCAGCATCAGGGTTGCTGATGGTGGCGAGAGCACGGCAGATAAAGCTTATAATCTCGCTGTTCTCTTCTCCCAGATGGGCTGCGTGCTCGTAGTATGCTGCCATACCCTTCAGACCGAGCATGGTGAGTTCCTTGAGAGAGCGGATATCTGCATTCTCGTGGCGGAGCACGGATTCACGGGCGCCCTCTGCCTCATAGTCTGTCTTCTCGCCACCCCAGGTTACCTCCTGATAGGCAGGGAGGTGGATATTCATGCTTGCTGCCTTTTGCAGCAGCTGTTTCTTTAGTACGATGCCCTTATCTACCTTTTGCAGGATATCCTGGTCGTTGAAGTTGGCGTTGGTGATGGTGGTGAAGAGTGCATCCGTGAGGAAATGGGTTATCTCTGGTGTCGGTTCTTCGCCTATGCTATGCTGTATGGTTCCTATGCCACGAACCACGCTGAGCAGCAGATCCTGCCACTTGGAAGTTGTAGCCTCCTTACCGCAAACACCCTTGATGGTACAGCCTGTACCCTTAGCTGTTTCCTGACACTGGAAACAGAACATCTTGTTTTCTGCCATATTGCTATAAATTAATGAGTTATTTTAATGTTTTCTTCCAGGCGGCAATCTGCCATTCCTGGTTTCCGGCTGCAAAATTACGGCTTTAAAAATAATCCTACGGTAACAATTGTGACCGTAGGATATTAAAAAAACATAAAAAGAGTGTGGGGGAATGGATTTCTCCCTTCTTGAAGAGCATGATGATTAGATTGATGTCAACACCATCATATATTTATCCTTAAGGGAAAATAAAATTAGCTTTAAGGGAAAATAAATTTTGCCTTAAGACTAAATATATTCTGGCTTCTGACGGGCTATGCATAAGAGTGCATGCCCGTGAGGAAATAGTTCACACCGAAGTAGGTCATGGCGATACTCAGGAAGGCTAGGGTGATGTAGATGTGATACACCAGCGGCTTGCGGAAGACCGGCAGACTCTGCGTATGTACCACCACAGCATAAATCATAAAGGTGATGAGTGCCCATGTTTCCTTGCTATCCCAACTCCAGTAATTACCCCAGCTCACGTTAGCCCAGATGGCTCCGATGAAGATGCCGAACCCCATCGTGGTGAGGGCAGGGTAGAGGAAGAGACGGCTTAAATCCCGCAGTTCGTCGCCATGAGAGCGCATGCAGATGCCCATGATGCCGCAGATGAAAGTCAAGGATAGCAGTGCGTAGCTCATCATGATGATGCTGACATGGATGCTGAGTAACGGACTGTTCAATACCGGCATCATCTGTCCGATAGCCGGATCCATCTGGTTGATATGGCTTACCAGAAGGAAGAATCCTGAAATCAGGAAGCCGAATACCATCACGATGCGGATGCGCAACTGCATCAAAATACTGATAAGTATCACGAACCAGGCTACAGTTAGCATACTTTCATATCCGTTAGACATAGGTACGTTGCCGCTGATAATCCATCTCAATGCCAATCCGAAGGTTAATGCAAGGAAAGATATGCCAAGCAAGATAGGTAAAGCGATGTTCAATGCCTTGATTTCTCTCTTCTTCGTCATGCGATAGATGGTGTAGAAGAGGGCAATGAAGCCCAATGTGAGGTTTGCCATGAAGAGAATGGTGGCAAAAGGAAAGGCATTATTGATGCGTTCTGCCTTATACTGTGTAGCTGTTGGCAGCGAATTACCGCTACTAACCTCCTGATATTTCTTCATCTTGACGAAGAACTCGTTTACACGGCTCGTATTGCCTGCCTTTACATCACCATTCAGCAGAGAGAATACATTCCTGATATAGAGTGCATGCTGGTGCTCCACGGCCTGTGGCAACTTATCTACAGGTGAAAACCACGTGGTAGTGCCAGCCTTGATGAATGAATGATCCTTGGTAGCCTTCACATTCTTGGTGAAGGTGTAAGGAAGAACTTTCAATGAGATACCTTCTCGCAACTCCATGATGATTTGTATCTTGCCATCGATATCGGCGGCTTGCTGATGGAACTTGTCCTGCTGCCCATTGTAGTATTCCTGAACATACTGTCCGATGGTATAGCCACCCATTTCACGATTGAAGAAAGTATTGAGCGAAGCATAGTCTGGCAGATTCATCGCTGTTTTCATTTCTCCGCTCTTGATCTTGATGAAAGGCTCGTTTGCCCAAGTATTTCCATAGAATACCCAACCGGAGAGTACCTGTTCTGCAGTCAATCCCTGATAGCTCCTGGCTCCATATATCTTCTTGCAGAAATCGAGGGCAAAGGTCTGTACCGGACAGATGCGGTCGTTGTAGAGAATATGAAGCTCGCCAAACTTCTCTGCAGTTTCCTTTGGCAATACAGCATTTTGGAGATTGCCTGTTGCAGATTCTGCATGCAGTGTCTGTATATTGCCCATGCTGAGGATGAGTGCTGTTATCAAGGCTCCCTTCTTGAGCAAAGGACTCTTCAGTAGTTTGCGATAACCGCCCTTAGGGTCGAAGAGCATCCATACGAGGGAGATGAAGAGCAGCGCATAGCCAGTATAGGTGACTGGTATGCCGTATGGATCGGCATTGATAGCGAGCACGCTTCCCTTGCCGTCTTCATCGTAAGATGACTGATAAAGACGGTAAGACCGGTGGGAATAGATGTTGTTCATCGAAACTTCGCCTTCGCTCTTATCATCTCCGTCTATTACGGTGAATTTTGAAGAATAGTCAGCCACGGCGTTGGTTCCATCGTGCATCTTCGCTTCAAACTTCTGCAGGCAGAGCGAGAAAGGCAGTTTCTCTTCCTTCATGCCCTGCTCCTCGTCTTTAGCCATATAAGTATCTGTAGGCTGACCGATGCGCAGATGAATCATACCCCGTTTAGCCGATATATGTGTGAGCAATGCCCCGGCAAGGATGATGATGAAGGAGAGATGGAGTGCCAGCGTAGAAGCGCACTTCACTTTTCTTTTGATGATGTAGAAAGCACCGAGGGCAGCAAGTACTGCCCAGATAAGAATGAACCACCATGCTCCATAGTAGTGGGCATGGGCATAATCCGTGCCCTGGCTTTTTTCCACGATGGTGGCGGCAGCCATGCATACGAGCACAAGAATGTAAAGAATGAATATAATCTTTTTAACCATACTTAGTTGGAATCTTGATAGAATTTCCGTTGCAAAAATACGATATTATTCGGAGACGAGCAAGAGATAATCCGTATATTTGTAGATTCTGATAAAAAAAGCTGCCAAATGCTTTTGATAGCCTGGCAGCTTTTCTTATTTTTGTTTCTTCTTGTAATATCTTATGATTAGATAGAACGCAGGAACTTAACCACTGCATCACGATCGCTCTTCGATGCTTTGTAGAAGTTCATGGCTGAACTATAGGCATGACTCTTCTTGCTGTAGCAGTGCCACATGATTGCCTCTACCTCGTTACGGGCACGGCAGTCGTGCAGGCGGTCTTCTGCACCTGTGTTCAGATAGCTCAAGCCACGACCCCAGAGTGGAGTGGTGCGGCACCATGATCCATGGATGTCGTTTATCATATAGAGCTTGTGCTGAACGAAGTCTGAATATGGATAGATGGTCTGATTCTGATAGCGAGGCAACTTCTTGTCGGCGATGTACTTGGATGTTACGTAGTTATCGTCACCGGTCTTCCATGATGGCTTGTGACAGTTGGCGCAGCCCCATTCCATGAAGAGTTTTTTACCCTGCTGTACCTGTGGATCATTCAAGTTGCGGGCACGAGGTACTGCAAGTCCACGATGCCATACCATGAAGGCATAGAAATCGTCCATGCTCTGCTCAGGCTTGAATTTGTGCCATTGGTTGTCGAACTGGTTGGTTGTAGGGAGAAGCAAATTGTATACTTTCTCCTTGATGCCTTCGTCTGTATCGGCATAGTAAGGTGAGGTTGGATCCTTCTTGATGGCTGCAATCACATCCTTATTCTCTGACATAGCCTTTGCCCATGCTGGTTGTGTATAGAGAACAGGGCGGTCTTCACGAGTAACGTTTGTGATGTTCCAAATGGCATTTGCACCAGGACCATCCTGTAAACTACCACGGGTCAAGGCATAAGTGAAGCGCTTGACAATCCTTTTGTTCAATTCTGAGGTGTTTGGATCGAATGTGCTGCCATCTGCATGCACGCCACCAGTAGCGTATTTGCTATCTCTACCAAATTTTGTATAGTATGCTCCGTCGGTAAAGTCATTCTTGTCGGCATCCCAAAATGCTGGATTGATGTATTCTTTTACGTCAAGTCCAGCTTTCTTGAAGTAAGATGCCTCTGATGCGTACTGTGCCTTGATAGCTTCGTTAGGAATGGCATCTACCAGTCCTGTACCACCAATACCGATGGTAGATTCCAATCTTACAGCTACTGCACCATTGCCGGTTTCGTATGGAGTAGGACTGGTGTTGAAGGCACTCTTAGGGATTGAAATCTCAGGATAAATCAAATCAAACTTTTCGCCATCAGGGAACTGCATGGATGGTATCTCTTCTGTTTCCATCTTGTTGACGTGCTCCCAACTCATATTGATTTTGCTCTCATCGACAGGTGGCAAGAATGGAGACTGTGCTTGTGTCTGAGGCATACCTGTAACCTCAGCTACATAGCCACCATCATTGCTGTTGGCACCATCTACAGGATGATATACTACGAGCAGATAGCCGTTACCATTACCATAGCGGGTTTCATACTGTGCCTTGCGCTTGCCATGGCCATACTCTGGGTGACAGTCGATGCAGGAAGAGCGGACAGAAGCAGGACCTAAGCCCTTGAAGGCACCCGTGTTCCAGGTATACTGGCGCTCGAACATCTGCTCGCCGATAAAGAACTGCTTGAAGAGTTCTGGGTCGTTGTCAACGGCTGGTGTCTGGTCTGAGTAGCAGTTGGAATTCGTGTTATCTGTTGTACCCAGCTTACCACCTGGATACCACTCATCCGCAGTAAAGTTACCCACTTCCTTACCTACGTATGCGGCATCTGTTTCCTGAATTTCAACTTTGTTGTCATCGTCAGAACAGCTAGCCATTGTCGTAGCCAAAGCCAGGGCGAACGACATGTAGGCGTAATTCTTAAAATTCTTATTCATAATGTATTTTCTTTGTGATATATTATATTTAACCCAAATGACGTAGCTTCGCTTCTATTGAAGAAAGCAAAGCTACGTAATTCTTTATTTCTGTTGTTTCTGCTGTAATGGATAAATTACTTGGAAACCTTCAATGCACGGAACCATGAACCAGCTTTATTCAATTCATCATCCAAAGTGTTGATCTTGTCGATGCAAGTCTTTACTTGAGCATGTGCAGGATTATCAACGAAGGCGATACCGCTCTTCTTGGCAGACTCCAATGCAGCGATAGCCTCGTCGAGAGCTGTGTTCAATGCGCTGTAGCCACTGTAGTTATACTTCTTCATGATTGTCATCAATGAATTAGCAACAGGAGTTGTAGCAGTTACATCACGTGTACCATAGAGAGAGTTCTTGATAGAGTAGATGTTGTCCTGATAGTCGATGAATGAACGCTTGCTGTATGGTGACTCGATGTAGTCTTTAGACTCTTTTTTGCCTTCCTCTGTAATACCACCATGACCGGTAGCAACACGATAAGCCTGGCCGAGTTTCTGGGTGTAAACCTCCTGGCAGATGCTAGAGCAACCACCTACGAATACATTCTCCAAGGTCTCCTGCCATGTTGGGAACCAAGCCTTCTCGCCTGTGGCATTGAGGAGGAACTGACCGTAGCCGATACCTGCAGAAGAAAGGGCACCTGCGCTATCTTCCAGATCTTTAAGACCATCAATCACCCAATTGCAATTGGATGTCAACCAAGAACCGAGGGTTGCATCACCATTCCAACCATACTGGAGGAGTGAAGTCATGTTGTAGATGTCGCCAGCTACAGCGGCAGCAAATGCCAACTCATCAATACCCTTCACAGATGTCATGCCTGCTTCTGTCTCGTTGGCATTCAGCATGGCTGCAGTACGTTCAGCACCATTGCGGAAGAGTACGAACTCCAATCCGTGGAAACCGATTACTGATTCGAAGTGCTGGTGTTTTGTATAGATAAACTGAGCAGGGTTTGAACCCTTGATACCGGAGATGATGCTCTGATTGTTGAGTGCTTTTACCATCTGGTCGTGGTCGAGTGGCCATGAGTCGATGTGTGGGTCAATCTCGTTGTTGGCTGCTGCACCATAGAGGAATGCCTCACTGCGCTCCCATTCACGACGAGCGTTCTTGAAAGCCTCGCAGGCATCGGTGATATCTGCATCGCTCAAGTTGCCAGCCTTGGCGTTGGCGTATGCCTTGTCGCATGCATCCTTCAGAACCTTGGCATAGTCTCTCAAATCCTTGTAGGTAGGATTGATAATGTCGTTTACATAAGTGTTGGCAACAGCCGATAATTCTGTTGCTGGTACTACGTTACCCTCTGTTACTGGGTCATCATCATCGCTACAAGAAGCGAAACCCAAAGATAAGGTCATTGTTGCTACGAACAAGAATGCCTTCTGGAAAACTTTTTTCATTTTTTTCTTTGTTTTTTATATTTGAATATGAAAATTATAAACTATGATACGGCTGCTTCCCTAGATTTAGAGGAAGAAGCCCTGATAAGCGATGCCGATGTTTACGGCTGGCTCATTGTTGTACTTAGAGTGGAAGATGCGCTGATTGTACTCTGCCTTTACACAGACTTGTGGGAGAGGGAAGTAGTTGATACCTGCTGCTACAATCTTGCGGTTGGTCCACTTGGCGGTGGTATTGTGAACGGATGAATCGTAATACTCGAAATGACCGAACACATACAGTTTCTGGTTATCTTCACGCAACTTGGAAATCTGGGAGAAAACATCATAGCCTGCTTCCACCATGGTAGCGATGGCATGACTGCCGAAGTATTTGCCGCTGCCTGATTCATTAGGCTTGACATTCGCCGTACCAGGATATACAATGCTGGTAATGGCTGTAGCATCGCTTACATAGCCATAATCCACGTTGCCTCTAATTTTCCAGTTGTACTTGTTGTAGGTGAAGTCTAAGGCACCTACATATACATTTCCCTTGATGTTTTTGTGCTGGGTATCCAGCGGGGTGGTGTTGCCCATCGCCTTGCCGTAGTAACCGCTCAGTCCGATGCGCAGACCAGGAATACTGTAGTTATCTACACGGGCAGCTACGGCATATTTGTTGGCTACCTCAAACTCGTATGGACTCTTGGCACCGCCCTGAATCCAGTTGCTGCGACTGAAACGATAGGCGTTCAAGCCAGCCAGAAACTGTGCCTCATAGCGGAACTTACCGCTCTTTCCCCAGAAACTGATACCAGTCTGGTGCCAGGTGCAGGGCAGAATGGTATTTTCGCCTTCCGGACGATAAACAGTAAAGAAATTCAATGGCTCGTGATAGGCATTGGTCAAACCTACAGGTACCACGATGTGACCAGCCTTGATGTTAGCCCATCGACCGAATGATTTCTGAATCCAGAACTGTTCAAGTTCCACCTCGCCACCTTTCTCTACCTCCTGTTCATACTCGATGGCTTCCTCAGCCTCGTATTCGATAGACTGTCCGGTACCTCCGTGTTCAAACTCAATCTCAGTACCCATGGTCCATCCCTTTCCGAAGTCGTAACCCAGGTAGATTACTGCATGAGGAATGTCGAAGCGTCCGTGGTCGGGTGCGTTTTTATAAGCGGTGGCGTTAGAGTAGCGTTTTCCAGCGTCGCTATAGAAGTTGCGGCTCATGGCAACCTCGCCATAACCACCCACGCTGAGGCGCTTGCCGTTTACATGCTGCATCACACTATCGGCAGCCACAGTTTGTGCACTTGCCGTTGCCAAACCGGCAACGAGGGCAGCGGACATCAATCCAATTCTTAAACTGTTCATCTTTATTTTTTTTAGAATTATTATTTTCGTATTATCCTTACACTATATATATATAAAGAAAAGAGCGCGGATGTCTGCTTGCGGTCTCGACACTTTAGAGGCCTAGTATCTCCTTAAAGCCATGAGGCTTGATAAGGAATTACGCAGCTCTGCCGCTCGGGAGTGGCAATCATCACCGCGCTCTTTCTCGATTTCGGGTGCAAAGGTACGGAGTTTTAAAATATCTTGCAATACCTAAAAATCGGTAAACTGTGGCATCCCCATTTCTAGGTATTGCGAGTTTCGAAACTTTTTTGTATATTTGCAACCGAAATAGAAACATTATGAATGTTCTTGATACAAGGATGTTTTCATTTAAGGAGAAAGAAAGATGAAAAATCAGAAGATGTATGAAGCTGATGACAAGATGATCAGCATCATTAGAGACAATTATAACATTTTACAGAGCCTCGGCAGCTTCGGCATCAACCTGGGCTTTGGTGATAAAACTGTGCGCGAAGTTTGCGAAGAACAGCAGGTGGATACCTATACTTTCTTGGCTGTGGTCAATTATACCATCAATGGTTATAAAGAGTATGACAATGCCGACCGTTTGTCGTTACCGACCCTTTTGCATTATCTCAAGGCATCCCATGTCTATTATATTGATTTCCAGTTGCCTTTCATCCGTAAGGAACTCGTTGAGGCTTTGGATGAAACAGATAATCTGGCACGTCTTATCCTCAAACTTTATGATGATTATGCCCATAGTATAACCAATCATATGCGGTATGAAGAAAAGATGGTATTCCCTTATGTTCAGGCACTTATAGATGGTAATGCCAATGCAAACTTTGATATAGAAACCTTCTCGAAACACCATGCTCAGGTAGATCTGAAGTTAAAGGAACTCAAGAGTATCATTATCAAGTATTTGCCTTCTGATGGCTTGCATAATAATCAGCTCAGCGCCACTCTTTATGATATATATAATAATGAGGAATGGCTCACCCATCACTCTGAGGTAGAGGAAGAAATCTTTATTCCTGCAGTAAGAAATGCAGAGCGTAAACTGAAGCAGAACGATGTGAGTGCCAAGATTTCGAGCATGATTAATCAGACTCCGATGAGTGACGAACAGTTGAGCGACCGTGAGAAAGATGTGATTGTTGCTTTGGTTCAGGGAATGACCAACAAGGAGATTGCTGACCACCTGTTTATCTCTATCAATACGGTCATTACGCATCGCAGAAACATCGCCCGAAAGCTTCAGATTCACTCTCCTGCAGGTCTTACAATTTATGCCATCGTGAACAATTTGGTTGATATTTCTTCTGTAAAGCTGTAGTTTATCTGTGGAATATCAGTTTAAATAATGTTATTTTTTCTAAAATGATAGCGCCTTCCTCTCACATGAGGGGAAGGCGCTATCATTATATTTAGGTATGTGATGATTCTGCATCACTATTTATGGTGAAGGCTAGATCATATTGATGTCAACAAAACCATGCATCACAGCATAAATGGTGAGTGAAGACACACTTTTTAATCCCAGTTTTTCCTGTATTTTCTTGCGATGGGTAATCACAGTAGTCAGTCCGATACAGAGTTGGTCGGCTATCTCTTTGTTGATTTTCCCTTGTGCTACCAGAGATAATACCTCTATTTCTCTATCCGACAGAACTTTTTCCTGAGTGACAGGGGGCATGGCAGGGATATGTTCGCCATGAGGGTGACCGGAATGCTGCAGGTTGAGAAGCTCTTTTATCAGGTATCCTTCTGGTATATTGACGCAGAGACAATGAAATTCTGCAAGTTGCGAATTGGGATCGTTGCTGGGTGTTAGAACGATCACATGGCGGTTCCTGTTGCCCTGTGTGAAGAAGTAACGGTGTTCCAGTACAATGTGCATAGATACAAAGCTATGAACAAAGTGGTCTGGATTGTTTGCCTCGTACTGACGGAACGAACCGAAGGTCGAGATTTTCATCATGGGCATCACCGACTCAAGCAGTTGTCTGAGTCCCATTGCGGCGAGTGTATTGCTCTCTACTATTGCCATTTCCGGCATCTGTTTGCCAGCCATGGCTTTCATCATTTCTTCATTCATCTCTGTTTATTTTACTTCTGCTAGTGATAGTTGAGTTATACTTATATCTTGTTTTTACAAGAATGGAGTGAGTACCTTTGCGGCAAACCATCCTTTGAATCTTTGCCAGCCCGTACGCCACTCTCTCCAGTTCTTCTCATTGAGTAAGAAACTGTCTTTCTTTTCCCCATCAAAGAGCTGTACCAGTTGTTGTGTAGTACAAGAATCCACAATCACTGCATTCTCTTCATAGTCCCAGCGCAGGCTTCGGGCATTGAGATTGGCACTGCCCACGGTACAGAACTTGCCGTCTACCATGATAATCTTGGTATGGTGGAAGCCCGGCGTATACATCCAAATATTGCATCCTGCCTTCATCAGTTTGTGCGCATTATAGAAACCACAGTCAGGAGTCAGCGGAATGTCGCTCTTGGTAGAGAGCATGATTTCTACCTTTACTCCTCTTTTCACAGCATTCTTCAATGCCTTTTTGAGTTTATGACTCAAGGTAAAGTAGGGGCTGATAATCTTGATGCTGTCCTGTGCATCATTGATGGCATTCACATAGAAATATCGGATGATATCCTTTGTAATATGCGGTTCGCGGTTGATGATGCCGACCATCTTTCTGTAGGCTGTTGCTGTCGTATCTGGCTTGAGATTCTCTACCAGATAATCCTTCTTCTTATATCTCCAGAACTCAGTGCTGTGCACATTCTGTCCGCTCACCTTATTCCACATTTTGAGGAATATCTTCTGCAGAGTATTTACCTCACTGCCATCGATGCGACAGTGCATATCGTGCCATTCTCCTACAACCTTCGTACCTTTTATATAATAGTCGGCAACGTTCATACCGCCTGTGTAGGCAATCTGCCCGTCGATGACAACGATTTTACGGTGATCACGGTTGAAGATTGCATGTACCCATGGAAACTTTAGGGGCTTATATTCATAAATCTCTATGCCGTTGGCACGGATTTTCTTGAGATGTCTCTTTCGCAGAGGCTTATTGTTGGATGAGTTTCCGAAACCATCATATAAGGCTCTCACCTTCACACCCTCCTTTACCTTCTGTGCAAGAATATCAAAGAGAAGGGAGGCGATGCTGTCGTTGCGAAAGTTGAAGTATTCCAGGTGTACACTATGTTTAGCCTGTCGGATTGCCTGGAACATATCATCAAACTTTTCCTGACCATTCATCAGAAGGGTCACGGAATTATCGTGAGAAAAACTCACACCTTTCCCCCGAAGCTGATTTACGATCAGTGAATCACTAGTCTGTGCGCTGCACAGCGAACAAGACAGCCATAATGTTGCTATTAATAAAAAATATCTCATCTTATCTATAACCGTGTTATCTATAAATCCGTGTAATCTGTGTTATCCGTGCCTAAAAAATTATACCATGCAGGCATAGTGATCTACGATACCTTTCAGATGATTATCCTTGTCTACAACCAGTACCGTATGCACCTTATACTTGTGCATGATGCGCTGAATCTCCGAAATCTTCGTCTTCGGAGTCACCATTTTCGGAGTGGTGGTCATGATGTCGCTTACAGTCTTGTTAAAGAATTCTGCCTGCCATTTCTCCATGGCGCGTCGGATATCACCATCGGTAATAAGTCCGATAACGTGGTTGTCTTCATCCAATGAGATACCCAATCCCAGTTTGCCCTTGCTTACGTGGATGATAGCCTCGCCCAGGTGCATTTCCTTAGGAATGATAGGCATATCATCGCTGCGCATCACATCTTCTGCTGTGGTCAGCAGTCGTTTGCCTAATTCTCCACCAGGATGGAACTGTGCAAAGTCACGAGGCTTGAAGTGGCGTACCTGCATCAGGGCGATAGCCAGTGCATCACCCATAGCCAATGCTGCAGTAGTACTGCTGGTAGGGGCGAGGTTCAGCGGACAAGCCTCCTTCTTTACCTTTACGGTGATGTGATGGTTGGAGTATTTTGCCAGCAGGGAATCTGGATTTCCGGTGATGGAAATGATAGGAACATTCATGTGGAGTACCATCGGGATGAAACGAAGCAGTTCATCGGTCTGACCGCTGTTACTCAGTGCCAGAACCACATCCTTGTCGGTCATCACACCTAAGTCGCCGTGATAGACATCCAGTGGATTGATGTAGAAGGCTGGTGTGCCTGTAGAGGCAAGTGTAGCGGCAATCTTGGCACCTACGTGTCCACTCTTGCCCACACCTGTAACGATAATCTTGCCTTGGCAATGATACATCATGTCTACTGCTTTCTCAAAGTTGTCGTCCAGATAAGGTATCTGGTCGAGGATGGCCTGCGCCTCGTCTCTAAGAGCCTGTTCGCCATAACCGCGAACAATCTTATCATCTATATTGTTATTTTTATCGGTCATTTCTAAATCATTTGAATTGGCTTTCCATTCGTACGCCGAACGTTGTTTCTTCATTCTTCGTTCTTCACTTTTCACTTAAAGGAGTTCCTGGATAAGTGATTCCAACTTGTTTAATTCCAGCATATTGGCTGCATCGCTCTTGCCCTGGTCTGGGTCAGGATGTACTTCAAAGAAGTAGCCGGTAGCTCCGAAAGCTTTAGCCGCCTTTGCCATTGCTGGAACGAACTTGCGGTCGCCTACGGTCTTGCCGTCACCTGCACTCGGGCGCTGAACGCTATGGGTACAGTCCATGATGACATTTGGCACAATCTCCTTCATGTCAGGGATGTTTCTGAAATCTACCACGAGATTGTTATAGCCGAAACAGTTGCCGCGTTCTGTGAGCCAAACTTCCTTGGCACCGCTCTCCAATGCTTTTTCTACAGGATATTTCATATCTCTACCGCTCAGGAACTGTGCCTTCTTGATGTTGACGATTTTACCAGTCTTGGCTGCAGAAACCAGAAGGTCGGTCTGTCGGCAGAGGAAGGCTGGAATTTGGAGAATATCACAAACTTCGCCTGCTGCTGAAGCCTGATAACTCTCATGAATATCTGTTGTAACCTGAAGGTTGTACTTCTCCCTGATATCTCCCAGCATCTGGAGTCCTTTCTCCAGTCCTGGACCACGGAAAGAGTGGATGCTGGTACGGTTGGCTTTGTCGAATGAAGCCTTGAATATGATTTTAGTTCCTAACTTTTCGTTGATGCGGACGAGTTCCTGCGCTACTGTTTCCAATAGTTCCATTGACTCGATGACGCAAGGACCTGCTATGAATGTTGCCATATTTTTTATAGTTTATAGTTTATAGTTTATAGTTAATAGGGAGTAAACCTGCTATTAACTGTAAACTACAAACTGTTAATTATTAACTTGTTTAATTGTAATTTCACGCTGTGGGAACGGAATCTCGATGTTGTGATCGTTGAGCGTATCGTAGATGCACTCCATAATGGTGGCATCGTCAATGGCTTGGGTAAGCACGTTCACCCATACCACAATTCTGAGTGTGATGCAACTGTCATCGAAACTTTTCAGTAACACCTTCACCCCTTTGTCCTGATAGATACAGTCCAGTTTTATCAGGGCATCGATGAGAATCTGTTTCACTTCCTTCACATTACTGCCATAAGCAATACCTACCTCCAGAATATCCAGCTCATAACCATGATTCTTGGTCATGTTCTTGTAGTTCTTCGAGAAGAGCTGCGAGTTCTGGAAGGCTATGACCGAACCGTCGGTAGCCTCCAGCATCGTAGAGGTATAACTGATACTGCTTACCTTACCACGGGTGCCGTCACAGATAATGTAGTCACCCACCTTCACACGGCCCATCATCAGAGATATGCCGTAGTAGATGTTCTCAAGAATATCCTTTGATGCAAAACCCAGACCAGTTGATAAGCCGGCAAAGATAGCTAGCAGCCATGATTTACCAACCTGGAATACATTCAGGGCTATCATCAGCCAGATACCCCAGATAATCACTTGCATCACGTTCTTGAACATCACAATCTTTGAAGCAGCCGACGCCGGGTCTGCTTTCTCGAAGTGATGACGCATGAAATCTACAGAAGTAATGTTGATGTAGTTGAACAGGAAGTACAGACAAGCTACCACTGAAATACTGAAAAGCGATGCAGTGAAGTTGCTGGTCTTGATGTAATCCTTGTTGAATATCTCCCATGTCGTATCACTCATGTTGAATACATCTGCAGCCCAATAGATAGAGATGATGAACGAGAGTACACCTGAAATAGGGAGCAATACCTTATAGATAAAGCGATACAGCCATTTGTCGGTAATCGCCTTGTCTGCCAGTTTTTTACGCTTGGCATATACGCTGAGCCATCCTTCGCAGCAGGTGATGGTAAGCACGCAGGTAAGCTGCATGGTCCACCAGATGATAAGCTGGACGGCAAGCAGTGTAAAACCTGTCCAGGCAAAAATGGTACTTACTCCGAATACGGCAAGCGATATGAATGCGTATGTCTTGTCGGTGCGCAATACCTGGTTGTGCTTTCTGCCAATCACATTCCACTGCCAGAGAGCGCAGAGCAGAAGGACTGGTGGAAAGATGAGGTTTACAAGGTCGTTTGGTATCAGGATGATACGGAACACGATAACGATGAAACCTACCAGCATCAATGGTGAATAGATACGGAAGGTATTCTTGATCTTATCGTTGTCTACACGTAGCAGGATAGATACCAGAATGACGCCAACCAGCCAGGAATATTCTACCAGCAGCTGGCTTGCCATAATCACGAAGTTCTGGGTAACCGCCATTCTTACGATACCGAGAATAACTGCGAAGGTTACTACCGTCATCGCCATGATAAGGCATGGACGTTTTGCCATAAAACTTTCCTTTCTGTTCTCGAACATACCATGCTTCATGAGTTGGGTAATCACGATGCGGATGGTAAAGAGATTGAGGAAGATGGAGATGAGTCCCCAGAAGATGATGATACCAAAGAGGATGAAGATGATGCGTACATCCCATTGCGACATCATGCCCGGTACGGGCTTGTATTTCTCGGTTACAGACGTCTTCGCCTCCTTATAATTCATGCTGATATTACGGAGTATGCGCAGATAGTTGTCGCCTCCATTATTGAAGATGCTGTTCTGGATATCTTCGTATCTGCGGTTGGCATAGTCGTTGAGTGCCTGTAACTTACGGTCGGTTCTGTCGTAAGCCTGTACATAGGCTTGCAACTGTTTCTGTTTCTCTACCAGCTGGCGGCGGATATTGACAGCCAGAGTCAGGTCAACGTTTCGGTTCACCTGTGCTTCTTCGCTGAGAAACATGGTGTTCATGCCGTAGAGATAGTTGATGAGCGAATCGAAACGCGCCACCTCAACATTGTTCTTCTTGATCATCTGGCGGAAAGGAACAGCCTTCGACTTAAACTTCTTAAACTGCTCTGTAGCCTCATGGCAGGCATACGTCATGTCGAAAATATACCCATTGCGCTGCGAATAGAGCATGATGGAGTTCTGGTCAGCCTGTTTCACAATACTGATGAGCTCCTGAATCACAGCCAACTGTTGAGCCTTGGCAGCTTGGTTCTGTTTCTCCAAGTCTATGTGATAGTTGGTCAATTCTGTACGCAGCATATAGAGCGTTGTGTCCAGGTTGGCTTCCTTGAGCACAGCATTACTGGGCAGTACGAATGCCACCATCAGCAGAATTATGATGTATAGTCTCTTCTTCATATTTAGTAAATTTGACTGCAAAGTTATTAATAATTCGTGAAAAAGCAAAGAGAAAATCGCCTTTTTTGATATATTAGCACCTTTACGTTCGATTTTTAGGGTTATCTTTTGCATTTTTCATATAAATTGATTACATTTGCAACGTCAAAGGATACGTTAATTAATCAGATAAGAATATGAAGATACTCATAGCAGATAGTGGCAGCACCAAGACCGATTGGGCTCTGGTTGATGAACAGGGTAACGTGATGGTTACCTGTAAGACGCAGGGCATCAGTCCGATTCATCAGAGTGATGCCGAGATTTTGGATGTATTGTGTAAGGAACTTGTTCTGTCAGAGCAGCCTCAGCAGGTTTTCTTTTATGGCAGTGGAGTAACCGAGGCGATGAAGTCTCGCATGAAATCACTCTTGCAGCAGTCTTTCCCTGAAGCCAAGGTTGAGGCAGAAGGTGATATGCTGGGAGCAGCCCGTGCCCTCTTTGGCAAGAAACCGGGTATCGCCTGTATTTTGGGAACCGGTGCCAACAGTTGTCTTTACGATGGAGAGAAGATTGTGATGAACACGCCTCCGTTGGGATATATCCTGGGCGATGAGGGTAGTGGGGCAGTAATCGGCAAACTTTTCCTCAATGGTATCTTCAAGGGCACATTGCCTGTATCACTAAAGAATAAATATCTTGCCTGGTCGGGCTTGGATTATCCTACTATTATTAATAAGGTGTACAGACAGCCGCTTGCCAATCGCTTCCTGGCTTCCATCTGTCCTTTTATCTCAGAACAGATAGCAGAAGGTGAGAAACATGAGAATGGAACCGACGAACTGAATGAAGCCATGTCACTCTATCGCATGATACTGGAGAGTTTCAATCAGTTCTACGCAAAGAATCTCACACCTTATATTAAATATGTCAAGGCGAGCACCGAGGATATAAGCCAGTTGGAGCCAGGCATGAAGGCATGGCATTCATCCTTGGAAGAAGAAATTCCGATGCTTGGTTTTGTTGGAAGCATTGCCCATTACTTTGAGTCTCCTTTGAGAAATGTGATGGAGGATGAGTTTCATCTCAAGATTTCCCAGATTTTGAAAGCTCCGATGCCGGGGTTGATAAAATATCATATTAATTAAGCAATTTTTGCACCAAAATGTATTTTATGCTACATTTTGGTGCTTTTTCGTTAAAAAATGTAGGTTGCGCAACATTTTATACGTAATTGATTAACCAAAACATACCCTATTGTGTCTGTTTTTTATCTATCTTTGTCCCCGAAAAAGTAAATGCAAACAACGATAAATCGAGGCAATCCTCATAACCGAGGCTTATACCTTATTTATATAAAGGCAATATTCGACCTATGTTACATAGGTCTATATTAAACCTAGAAGCAACAATTATTAATTTAAACCTAAAGTAATTATGAGAAAAACATCTCAGAAATTCTCGCAGAGCCACATGCTCTGCAAAGTTGCTCTGGTAGCCATCATGTTGGTGTTCCAGGCAATGTTAGGAATCGGAGCGGGTGTCCTCAATGCTCAGACGGTTAAGGGTACTGTCATCTCTGGCAGTGACAATGAACCATTGATTGGTGCAAGTGTCATGGTGCAGGGTACAAAGACGGGTGCCGTTACTGACCTGGATGGTAACTTTACCATTGAAGCAAAGAATGGACAAACACTCGAAGTTTCGTATCTGGGCTTTATCACCCAAAAGATTAAAGTTACAGGTTCGACAATCAACGTAACCTTAAATGAAGACAAGCAGTCACTTGATGAAGTTGTCGTAGTAGGTTACGGTGTTCAGAAGAAAAAGCTGGTGACGGGTGCCAACATCAACGTGAAGGGTGATGACATCGCCAAGTTGAACACTTCCAATCCGCTTCAGGCGCTCCAGGGACAGACTCCTGGTATGAGCATCATCTCAACATCCGGTCAGCCGGGTTCCGGTTTGAAGGTAAACATCCGTGGTATGGGTACCGTGAGTGGTTCTGATCCGCTTTACATCATTGATGGTGTACGTGGTGACATCGCTTCTCTGAATCCAGCAGATATCGAAAGTATTGATGTGCTGAAGGATGCGGCATCGGCTGCCATCTATGGTTCGCAGTCGGCCAATGGTGTGGTTCTGATTACTACCAAGGGTGGTAAGGAAGGCCGTGCCGTGGTTAGCTTCGACGGATATGTGGGTTGGCAGAACAAGCCACGCAGCATTGATATGCTCAATGCTAGGGAGTATATGGCTATTCTGGATGAGGCTGCCATCAACTCGGGCAAGAATGCCTACGACTGGAGCAAGTACAAGAGTATCTATGATGCCAATGGCGATTTGATTGATACCGACTGGGTAGATCAGATGTTTGTGAAGAATGCCAAGACTTCTTCATATAATATAGGTGTAAATGGCGGTAGCAAGACTGCCAATTATGCCATGACGCTGGGTTATATGAACCAGGAGGGTATTGTTGGCGGCAAGGACGTCAGCAATTATGAACGTTACAACTTCCGTGTCAATTCCGACTGGAAGGTGAAGGACTGGTTGAAGGTGGGTGAGCAGATCAGTTTCATCTATACCCAGAATACGGGTATCGCTGTGGGCAATGCTTACAACAACACTCTGCGCAGTGCCTTCAATACCTCTCCATTGTCGCCAGTCTATAGCGACAACAACAAGTATGATTCTCCTTTCAATGATACCAGCAACAGCGACTGGTATAATGCCGATGGCAACCCATACGGCTTGATGATGACGAACAATAACAATCAGACGAATGCAGCCCGTTTCACCGGTAATGTGTATGCGGAGATTGAGCCTATCAAGAACTTGAAGTATCGCACTGTAGTAGGTTATGAATATTATGCAAGCGATTACCGTTCGTTTACTCCTCTCTATCAGTTCTCTATCTATAGTTACAACACAGCCAACCGTACCAGTGTGAACCAGAATATGGGACATAACTGGCAGTTGACCTGGACCAACACCCTGTCTTACGACTTCAAGGTAAAGGAGCATAGCTTCACTGCCTTGGCAGGTATGGAGTCCTGGCGCTTTGATGGCGTAGGCGTAAGTGCATCCAATGCCACCCTGAAGAGTGGCTTTTCCGACTGGAACCATGCTTATGTAAGCAATGGTACAGCTGCCACCGCTACCGATGGTCTGGGTGCCAGCGGTGCTCCTTCTCTGTCACAGCGCATGGTGAGCTACTTTGGTCGTGTGAGCTGGAACTGGAAGGAAACCTATATGGCAACAGCTACCCTGCGTGCCGATGCTTCTTCTAAGTTTGCCCGTGGCAACCGCTGGGGCTACTTCCCTTCTGTTTCTGCCGGTTGGATTGTAACCAATGAAAAATGGGTGAAGCCTCTGCTCAAGGTGCTTGATTATGCCAAGGTGCGTGCAAGCTGGGGACAGGTTGGTAACCAGAATATTGGCGACCTGATGTTTATTTCTCCTATCTCAACATCGGGTGCTTACTATAACTTCGGTACGTCTTTGGGTGCTGACGGACAGTCAAATTACTATGGTGCTTACGAAAGCCGTCTGTCTAACGAGAATGTGAAGTGGGAAACTTCAGAACAGTTGGACTTCGGTTTGGATCTGCGTCTCCTGGGCAAGTTGAATGTCAACATCGACTGGTATAAGAAGACCACCAAAGACTGGTTGCTGGTTAAGCCTATACCAGGCACAGCCGGTACGGGAGCCCCTTATTTCAATGGAGGTGACGTAGAGAATACCGGTATAGAAATCGGTTTGGGCTGGAACGACAACATTGGTAGAGATTTCAACTACTATGTGAATGTCAACGGTGCCTATAATAAGAATAAGGTGGGAAGCATCCCTACATCCGATGGTATCATTCATGGTACCGATGGTAATGGTCAGCTCTATGATAACTCTACCGAGTTCTACCGTTGCAGCAATGGCGAACCAATCGGTTACTTCTGGGGTTACAAGACCGCTGGTATCTTCCAGAACCAGAAAGAAATCAACGAGTGGGTAGCGGCAGGCAATGGCGTACTTCAGGGGTCTTCTGTAAAACCTGGCGATGTAAAGTATTACGATGTCAACCACGATGGTACCATCAATGATGCCGACAAGGTAAACCTGGGCAATGGTATGCCAGACTTTACCTATGGTTTCTCACTCGGTTTCGACTACAAGGGACTCGACTTCTCTGTAACCGCCAACGGTTCTGTAGGCAACGACATCGTTCAGAGCTACCGCAATGTAGGTGCCAAGACTGCCAACTACACTTCAGCTATTCTGCAGCGCTGGACAGGTGAGGGAACATCCAACAAATATCCACGTGTAACAGAGACCAATGTGAACTATCAGTTCTCCGACCTCTTTATCCAGGATGGTGACTTCCTGAGAATCAGCAACATCACCTTAGGTTATGATTTTGCCAAGCTGCTTCATCAGAAGTTCGTATCTCAGGCCCGTTTGTACTTCCAGGTTCAGAATGCGTTTACCTTTACCAAGTATGACGGCATGGACCCAGAAATCGGTTATGGTGTCAACAGTTGGGCATCAGGCGTAGATTTGGGTTACTATCCACGTCCACGTACCTTCATGGTAGGTTTGAATCTTAAGTTCTAATTTAAAGGAGATATCATTATGAAGACAAATAAAATAAAGATAGCCGCTTTGGGTATTTTGGCTATGGGAGGTCTGGCATCTTGCAGCGACAGTTGGCTGGATGTGGCTTCCAAGACAGAATCAAATTCCGGCAATTTCTATAAGAGTCAGGAAGATGGACTTCGCTCGCTCTATGCCTGCTACGACGGTTGGCAGCGTACCGTTTCAGATGGTCCTTCGTTCACCGTCTATCAGTTGACCGAGACGATGAGTGATGAGTGCTTTGGCGGTACGGGTAACACCGATGGCCGCAACACGCAGATTCTCGACCGTTTCGACATGAATCAGGCACCGTCTTATACCGATATGCACGAAACCTTGTGGAAGAGCTATTATGCAGCCATCTTCCGCTGCAATGAGTTTATCGATAAGGGTGAAGGCATTACCTGGGATGATGAGAATGCAAAGAACACCTATCTGGGTGAGGCTCATGCCCTTCGTGCCTTGTGCTATTTCGATATGCTTCGCCTTTGGGAGAACATCCCGCTGCTGGAACATGCCACCAGCGAAGTGGTTCCTCAGGCTGCTCCTGACTCCGTATATAGTCTGGTATTCAGAGATTTGAAGTATGCCATCGAGCATATTCCTGCCAATGCCTATCCTAAGAAGGATGCGGCTACCAACGATGGACATATCACCAAGTATGGTGCCGAGGCAATTCTGGCTCGCGCATACCTCTTCTATAGTGGCTATTATGGCAAGGAGCCTGATCAGCTGGGCTTGACCAAGGCGGATGCCCTGGCAGCCTGTGAGGATATCATCGCCAGTGGCGAGTTCAGTCTGGTACCTCGATTCAGAGATTTGTGGCCAGCTTCTGCTGATGACAAGAGCGGTGACCACGTAGGACTTTGGGCACATGAGAACTCTTCCTGGGCTGGTCCTGGAAACCCAGAGACCATACTCTCGATGAAGTTTAACTACACAGCCGACTATAATGGCAACAATGATGGTAACCGTTTCCAGGTGATGATAGGAATGCGTACCGGTAGTCTGGTTTACGAAGGCTATGGCCAGGGTTGGGGTGGATGCACTGTTACACCATCCATTGCTTCAGCCTATGCTACGGGTGATACCCGCCGTTCAGCCTCTATCATCGATGCTTCACAGTTGAAGGATTACGAGGACACCTATCTTGCCGACCAGCGCGAATACACCGGATATTTCGTGAAGAAATATACCCCTTTGTCTAAGCACGAAACTGCTGGTGATGGCAAGTTGCAGCATTACACGGAAACAGTGGGTGCAGGCGATTTCCAAATCAGTCAGTTCCAGGATTGGGTCCTCGTCCGTTACGCCGATGTCCTGTTGATGGCAGCAGAGTTGGGCAGTCCTAATGCCCAGTCTTACTTCGACCAGGTTCGCAAGCGTGCTTATACCGAGGATGATGGCACCACTCTGAGTGGCAACTATTCTCAGCAGACAGCCACCAAGGAGAACATCCTGAAAGAGCGCAAGCTTGAGTTTGCCTTCGAGGGAATCCGCTATTGGGATCAGCTCCGTCAGGGCGTGGAGCAGGCAGCCAGGGAGATTGCCGGTTCCTGGGAAGTGAAGGATGGCGGCGAGAAAACCACCGTATCCATCAGTGCCGAGAATATCATCAAGAAACGTGGTTTGATTCAGATTCCTATCACCGAGATCGGACTTTCTCATGGTCTCCTGAAGCAGAATCCTGGTTGGTAATTCTAACTTTTTAAAGTATTGGTTTTATGAAGATTATAAATAAAATATATTCGCTTTTGGCAGCTGTCATGATTCTCGTCATGGCGAGCTGCTCTCCAGACGAGTTTGGTCTGGGCGATAAGAACTTGTCTTCTGAGGATTTGGCTGAGAACATCGCCTTCACGATTACTCACGACGAAAGCAATCCTAATATTGTCAAGTTCAAGAGTCTGTTGCCATCGAGCTATTCGGTGGTCTTTGATACGCCTCAGGGACGTTTCCAGCAGGATGAGGTGAGCCTGAAGATTCCTTTCAATGGTACCTATCAGGCACGTATCGGTGTTGAAACCCGCGGCGGTTTCCTCTGGGGACCCTACGCCGAGTTCAAGGTAGATGATTTCTGTGCCGAATTCGTTACCGATCCTCTGTGGACCTATCTGAGTGGCGGCGTAGGCAAATCGAAGCGATGGAAGTTGGATATCGATGCCAATGTCATCACCAAGCATTCAGACCTCTGGGCAGGTCCGCTCGGATTCTGGGGTATGGATGATGACTGGAGTACCTGCATGATGGGACAGACCGCTGCAGCCGGCGACCATTGGAACTGGACTCCTGGTATCGCAGACAACTCCTGGGTGATGTCGGCTATGGACTATGGTTATATGGAGTTCGACCTGATTGGCGGTGCCCATGTCACCGTATATAATGCTGAGACAGGTGAGACCCTTAAGGGTACTTACATGCTGGATACAGACAATCATACCATCACCTTCTCGGATGCGGAACTGCTCCACAATTCGGGACATGACCAGGTTGCTACCAACTGGCGTAGCGGACTGAAGCTGATGGGACTTGCCGACGACCGTTTGCAGATAGCAACAGTTCGAGACAATTCTGATGAGGGCAAGTGCTTGCTTTGCTACAACTTCGTTTCAGAGGAATACTGGGACAATTGGACTCCTTCCGCGCCAGAGAACACCCAGGTGAAGCCAACGCTGATGACTGACTGGCGCGACTGGGTAGAGCAGAAGACCAATAAGGAAATCACCTACAAGTTGGCTAACCCTGATAATGAAGAGGGACGGCAGTTTGACTATTGCAACCTCGACGGTAGTGCCAAGGGCATTCAGCTTACAGCAGCCAGTGGTATCGAGGATGCAACCCTCGTGATGAACAGCGAGTCAAAGAGTTATATCTATACCGCTCCTGATGGAAGTCAGGTTTCCGGTAAATATACCTTGAACGATGAAGGCGTATTCACTTTCGACAAGGGCTTCGGAAATACCCAGCTTTCTGCAACGGGCAATTACAACATGCATGCTAATGCCGACAACACCCTACGTATTCTGAAAGTCAGCAAGGATGACTATACCGGACATCTGAAGGATTTGTGGCTCGGTAGCCAGTGTCTTGATGACCAGGGCAATCTCTATCAGTATCAGGCATACCACTGGGTAGCCCAGAGCGCAAGTTCTGCATCAGGTCCTAAGTATAAGGCAAACCTCTTCTTCAATAACTCCGGTTGGGGCTGGAAGCACGATGGCGATATCGCCAACTATATGAGCACCAATGTGTTCATCACAGGCGATGGCGACTATTCCTTGAAGTTTGAGGGTGCAGAGAGCAATCCATATCTTCTCTACATCGACGTCAACAAGATTCTGAAGGACAATCCAAACTGCGATATCACCATCAAGAGCATCAAGGTAGATGGCAAGAGTGTTGATTTTGATGATACACTCATCCCAAGAGGATATACAGATGACGACCCAAGTACCAACTCCTTCCGTCGTTATGTATTGAACCCATGGGGACCTGCCGCATGCTTCAAGTTTGATTCCGGCAAAAATGAGTTTACCGACTTCAAGTGTTCTTCAAGCATCGAAGTGGTTATCACCGTGAAGATGGATACAGGTGCTCCTGTAGTGACACCTTCAGAGGGTAAATAAGATTAGAAACTTTAATGTGGATTAGATTATGAAAATGAAATATTTAGCAGGTGTGATGCTGCTGATGGCCGGTCTTTGCTCGCTCTCTTCCTGTAGCGATGATGACTACTCTGCAGCCACAGGAAATGTAATTAGCACCATTGAGACGGGTGATGCTTCTGTTACTGCTATTTCGGCAGTAGTCAGCGGCAAGGTCTTGGACTTGAGTAAGCAGGATGCCGGTGCCTATGCGGTGGGTGTTGTTTACGGTACCAACCCCGATCCTACCACAGCCGGCTCCAAGCAGCCTGGCGTGATTGATGCCGAAGGTAATGTAACCGCCACTCTCTCGGGATTGACCAAGGGCAATACCTATTATTATGCCACTTACGTACAGTTACAGGGCATAGTAACCAAGTTTGGTGAGGTGAAGAGCTTCGTGGCTACCGATGCCCAGATTGCTACAGCCGGAGCCACGGATGTTACGGCTACCAAGGCTACCCTGAGTGCTACAGCCAATGGCTTGGAAGGCATCCTGATAGAGGGAGAGACCCAGATGAACTACGGTTTCAAGATTTCAACCTCTGAGGCGGATGTAGAGAACGGTATCGATTATCCAATCTCTGCCAGTGCCAAGACCATCAGTCAACGTGTGGAAGGTTTGCTTCCTGGAACTACTTACTATTATACATCATATTTTGAGTTGGGTGATGGTTTTGTCTATGGTGAGACCAAGAGCTTTACCACTCCTGCTCAGAAAATGGAATATGTTGACTTGGGTTTGAGCATCCTTTGGGCTAAATGCAACCTGGGTGCAGAATCAGAGGAAGAGACAGGTACCCTTCTGGGCTATGGTGATTTGACTGGTGTGAATCAGAGTACTTATCTCATCGATTACAATACAGTGGAAGATATCGCCGGTACGGATAAGGATATCTTGAAGAAGGTGAACGTGGATGCGGGTGCCTTGATGCGCAGTTCTACTCCTACAGCTGATCAGATGAGTGAGTTGATTGCCAATACCACTCAGACAGAAGTTGAGGTGAAGGGCGTGAAGGGTATCAGATTTACTGCAGCCAATGGCAACAGCATCTTTATGCCTTACACCGGTTACCGCAATGGAACTGCCAAGGTAGGTGAGGGCAACCAGGGCTTGTATTGGAGCGGCAATAACTATAGCATCGCTACGGATTATAGCCAGACGCTCAATCTGAGCAATGGTACTGCTTCATCTGGTGTTTCGGCCCGCAACCTGGGCTTGGCGATTCGTCCTGTTCGTATGTCACCTGAGTTGAAGGTTGATAATTCCAAATTGGTTGTCGGCGACCTTGAGAATAATGGTAGAATCCGTATCGAGATTTTCAACCAGTATGGTTCTACGGGCAGCAATCCTGGCATCAACCAGGCTCAGATTAAGTTTACCAAGAACATGGTGGTTACTTTCCGTCTTTCTGGTTTGACAGATAACATGAAGGAAGGTGCGGGCAGTCATGTGGCTGGTTTGGAGTATGGTGATGCTTCTTGGGATCCAAGTCGCTGGTCAGCCTTTGATAATTCCAAGTATGATGCCAACGTTACTGGCGATGGTCTCTATACGGTTTGGATGGAGACAGGTGGTGCCGAGGCAGAAGGTGCAGCGGTATTCTGTGTGGATATCAACAATCTGGCAGCTGATGCCATCGATGCATCCAAGATTACTGCAGAGATTGTGAGCATCAAGTTTGATGTGGATCCTGAATTCTCTATGGATTTCTCCAAGACAGAGTTCGTCAACAAGGATGGCAAGGGCACAGACGGTCGCATTGAAATCTACAATGAGTATGGTAATACCAAGGCAAATGGAGTGGATGCTTCAGCCTTGTCATTCACTGGTAATCTGATTGTCAACTTCACCATCACAGGTATCGACGGCAACCTGAAGGATTCTGCTTCCAAGAACTACAAGACAGAACTTTCTTATGCCACACCTAGCTGGTATCCTAGCTACTGGGGCGGTTCTGAATTCGGGCGCACTTATGTGAAGGGCGATGGCACCTACGAGGTTTCCGCTTCTTTGGCAGATAAGTGCTCGGGTGCAGTGGTTTGGTCCATCGAACTCTACGATTTGTGGAAAGACCTGGTTGATCCTACTCAGGTTAAGGTCAAGATTAATCATGTCTTGACTCCAGGTAAGTAATCATACGTATTATTTTGATATTCTATGAATATGAAGAAAATAACAATTTTATCGTTTCTGATCATGGCTTTTGCCATGGTCAGTTTCTCAGCCTGTTCTAATGAGGATACCATCGAAGGCGGTGAAGGACTCTCTACGGATTTCGTGGTTTCCCGTTCTGATATGGCGTTTACGAAGAATGGCGGTGAGACTGATTTATATGTCAAGGCGGCTCAGGTACCAACGGTTTCTACCGAAGCGGCTTGGTTGGCTGTAACTCCAGTGGCTGGCTCTTCTAGTATTACCCATCATTTCCTCATCAAGGCAGAGGCAAATACAGCCAATGATGACCGTTCGGCAACTATCACCGTAGCTGCTGGTTCTGATACCAAGACTATCACCGTGAGCCAGAACTCTACCGAGGGTCTTCTCATCACATCTAGTAAAAATGTAAATGTGGGGGCTGCCGGTGGTCAGGTTACTGTTACCCTGAAGGCAAATGCAAGTTATTCTCAGGTAATCAGCAATGACTGGGTGAGTGAGATTACTTCTCGTGCCAACATGGTGGAATACACCCGCAACTATTCGGTGGCTGCCAACATCAGCAATGCCCGTTCGGCAACCATTAGCTATACCATGGTGGTAAACGACAGTACTTCCATCACAGAAGCTGTTACCATTAACCAGGAGCAGGGTACTACTACTGGTGATATGAGCAAGACTGCTATGGATATTGCAGCCTTGATGTATCCGGGTTGGAATCTGGGTAATACGATGGAGGCAGGAAATTCTGCTAATAACTGGAAGAATGCCGGTATCGGTTCTGAAACTTTATGGCAGTCGGCAAAGACTACCCAGCAGCTCATCGACCTGGTGAAGGCTTCCGGTTTCAAGAGCGTCCGTATTCCTTGTTCTTGGGTAATGGGTCACATCACAGATGCTGAGGCTTGCACCATCGATGCCGATTGGCTGGCTCGTGTTCACGAGGTGGTAGATTACTGCATCAAGAACGATCTCTATGTCATCATTAACCAGCATTGGGATGGTGGATGGATTGAGCATGATGGTTTGACAGCTGCTACTGATGTGGATGCTACCAAGGCAAAACTCACCAAGATCTGGACTCAGATAGCCAACAGTTTCAAGAATTATGACGAGCGTCTTATCTTTGCTGGTATGAATGAGCCTGGTGTGGGTGCCGGCGATGCCAATGCATTGCTGGGCACTGCGGATTTGGCCAATAGAATTGCTGAGTATGAGCAGACTTTCATTGAGGCAGTGCGTGCTACAGGTGGCAACAATGCCAAGCGAGTTCTGATAGTTCAGGGTCCTAATACCAATATCGATAAATTCGTAGCCAACAACTACATGTCTAAGATTAAGGATTCTGCTACCGACCGACTGATGGTTGAGGTTCACTTCTATGATCCATATAATTTTACCGATATGAGCGAAGACCAAAGTTGGGGTAAGTATTGCCTCTATTGGGGCAAGAACAACACCAATGGTTCTGAGGCTGATCGTACAGCTGATGCTAAATATAACGAGGATTATGTTGAGGCTCAGATGAAGAAGATGAAGACCAACTTCTTCGACAAGGGCTATCCTGTATTGATTGGTGAGTTTGGTGCCAACCAGCGTTTGGCCATCGGTAAGGATGCTGTTCATGATGCATCAGTTAAGGACTATTACAAGGCTGTCGTAACTAGTGCTATCAATAATGGTTGTGTGCCAATGGCATGGGATACCAATGGCGGTCTTCCTAGCATGACCATCTTCAACCGTGCTGGTGCAAGTGTTAGCAATGCTAATATGCTTGAGAGTATTACAGCCGGAGTTGCAGCAGCAAAGTGGCCTGCTAAATAAAAAACGAGATATTAAGTCTTTAGGTTTAATATAAAGTGTGTGGACGCATATCGGAGAATCTTTCTCTGATGTGCGTCTTTTTTTGTGCAAATATCGTATATCCTAACATAATATACCTATCCTTTTATCAAAAGTATACATTCACGCTACGGTTTTTTCGCTATCTTTGCAACATGATAACTTCAAAACCCGATAATACGTTAGATTGATATATGAAGAAGATAGTTATGATTATATTGGCTGCCGCTCATTTCGCTTGGGCTGGCGCACAGGTTAAACCAGTGGATGGCCGTATCTCGAAAATGAAACTCACGGCTACCGAACTGGCTCACTATATGGCTCCAGGAGTCAACCTGGGTAATACGATGGAGGCGTGCGACTGGAATGATGTCTTTACCAATCAGGCAGGACTGAAGTCGGAAACTTCATGGCAGAATGATAAGACTACTGAGAGTTATATCCGGAGTTTGAAACAGCAGGGATTCAACAGCCTTCGCATCCCTACATCCTGGGTGGCTGGACATCTTACGGATAAGGAGAATATGACCATAGATCCTGTCTGGATGAAACGAATCAAGGAAATCGTAAACTATGGTCTCAATGCCGGTCTCTGTGTCATCATCAACGAACACTGGGATGGCGGATGGATGGAGCATGATGCTTTTACCAGTGGGGTGAATGTGGCAGAGCATAAGGAGATGTTCCGCAAGCTGTGGACGAATATAGCAAAGGAATTCAAGACGTATGACCAGCGGGTTCTCTTTGCTGCCCTCAACGAACCGGGAGTGGGAGGCGCCAGTCCGCAGGTTCAAGGCGATATGCTGGCTCCTGATAGTAAGGAGTTTGCCGACCGTCTTCTGGCATACGAACAGGTGTTTATCGATGCCGTCCGTGCTACCGGTGGTAATAATGCCAGCCGTGTGCTCATCGTACAGACTCCAAAGACCGAGATTGATTTGGCTGCCAAGGATTCTTATGACATTACCCGTCTGAAAGATAATGCGAAGAACCGATTGATGGCTGAGGTTCATTTCTATGCTCCTTATACCTTTACTCTGATGGAAAAGGATGCTGATTGGGGCAAGGTGGCACTCTATTGGAAGGAACATGCGCCTGCTGACGATCAGGGACGCACCGTCAACACCATCTGGTATAACAATAAGAATGTGGATGCCTACCAGCATATTATCAACCAGGTGATGAAGATGAAGAAGAAGTTTGTGGACAAGGGTTATCCTGTTGTCATTGGAGAATACGGTGCCAACCGCAAGGATGCCTCTCTCTTCGGTGGTAATCAGGAGAAGCACAATGAGAGTATGATGACATGGTATGGTGCTGTGACTGCCGAAATGATGAAGGCAGGACTTATCCCATACGTCTGGGATATCAATGTGCAGCCTCTTCCTCACATGACCATCTTCGACAGAAAGAAGCAGGTGGTTTCCGACTCCTATATATTTAAAGGTGTGATGCAGGGAGCAGCTGAAGGGATGGAAGATTACCTGAGAATCTATCCGAAACCTTAGAAAAAAGCAATAATAAATAAGCATAGTTTAGATTTATATGTAGAAAGGGCAAAAAAGTATCATGCTTTTTTGCCCTTATTTAGTATCTTTGCAACCGAAAATGAATCTTTAAACTGTAAACTTAAATAATAAATGAAGAAGATATTTATTTTATTGATGATGGCATTGGCTACATGCAATATCTCAGCGAAGTCAAACTTTGTGCAGGTAAAGGACGGTCATTTCGTTCGTGATGGTAAACCTTATTATTATGTAGGTACCAATTTCTGGTATGGTGCAATCCTCGGTTCGGAAGGACAGGGTGGCGACCGCAATCGACTCTGCAAGGAGCTGGACAAGATGAAGGAGATGGGCATCGACAACCTTCGCATTCTTGTGGGCTCTGATGGAAAGCGAGGAGTGAAGACCAAGGTGGAGCCGACGCTGCAGGAAGCTCCGGGCGTTTATAACGATACGATTCTTGCCGGTCTTGACTATCTCTTGATGGAGATGGGCAAGCGAAAGATGGTGGCAGTGCTCTACCTGAACAACTCCTGGGAATGGAGTGGCGGTTATGGCTATTACCTGGAGCAGGCTGGTTTTGGTAAGGCTCCGCTTCCTAGTATCGACGGCTATTCTGCCTTTATGAACTTCGTTGCCAAATATGCATCCTGCGAAAAGGCGCATCAGCTATTCTATGATTATGTGAGATTCATACTTACGAGAACCAACAGATATACAAAGAAGAAGTATAAGGATGACCCGGCTATCATGTCATGGCAGATAGGTAATGAGCCTCGTGCTTTCAGCAAAGGGAAGTTGCCTGCTTTCGAAAAGTGGCTGGGTGAAACAAGCAAGCTGATCCGTTCGCTCGATAAGAATCATCTGATTTCTATCGGTAGCGAAGGCAAATGGGGATGTGAAGGTGAACTGAACTGCTGGGAACGGATCTGTGCCGACAAAAATGTGGATTATTGCAATATTCATCTTTGGCCATACAACTGGAGTTGGGCGAGAAAAGACCATTTGCAGGAAGATTTAAGAATCTCCTGCAAGAACACAAAGGAGTATATTGATGAACATCTTGAGGTATGCGGACGTATCAGGAAGCCATTGGTGATGGAGGAGTTCGGCTATCCTCGTGATGGTTTCTCTTTCTCAACTTCTTCTACAACAGAAGCACGTGATGGATATTATAAGTATGTGTTCAGTCTTGTTGGCGACAATGCTGCATCCGGCGGTTACTTTGCCGGTTGTAACTTCTGGGGATGGGGCGGCTTTGCCAATCCTAAGCATGAGCAGTGGCAGGTAGGTGATGACTACACTGGGGATCCTGCTCAGGAAGCGCAAGGTCTGAACTCCGTTTTCTCTACCGATAAATCTACATTGGATGTAGTAAAGACGCAGGTAGACAGAATGAAGAAGATTGGTAAGTAATAAGTTTGGTGAAATTGTTAATTGTTTTAGAAGGGTGTGCCATCAGTTCATGGTGCACCCTTTTTTTGTTTGACTTTTTATAATAATACTTTTAGCCTCACTTAAACATTACGTAAGCCTCACTTGGAACGAGGGAACCATAGGAATATTGGCTATAAAAATAGTTTATTTTATACTTTGATAAAATAGTATCATTATTAGATAATAAAGTATCATTTGTTTCGCTGTTTTTGTTGTAACTTTTCCATCGAATAGAACCAATTAACGTGTTGATTCTAAAAACAATATTTAAACTTATAAAAAACTTTTAAGAGCTTATGAAAAAGTTATTTACTCTAGTGTTTGCAGCATTTGTTGCAGTAAGTGTTTTCGCACAAAGTAGAATTACATTATGGGAAGGTGAGAAGACCATGGATGCCGATTGGCCTAGTGTTGAAGTTAGTCTTAGTAACCTTACTACAGCCAAAGCTGGCGATTACATAGTAGTAACAACATCTAAGGTTGACGCTTCTATTAATGCGAATTGGACATATGGTAGTCAGGTATTCCTTAAGGTAAATAGCGGTGCTAATAATGGATGGGAAGATATGGCAGGTACTTCTGCTGTAGGATTCAGGGAACCAGGTGAGGCAAAGTTTGAGATTACAGATAAGATTTTAGAGCAGTTTAAGAAAGCAACAAACTTCTATGTCCAAGGCATGTGTGTTGTTGTTTCTAAAGTAGAGTTCGAGAGTTCTGTAGCAACTACTTCTACTCAGATTTGGAGTGGTAATTGCGTATTTGGCAATTGGACAGATGGTTTCAGTGTTCCTGCAGAAAAGTTTGCAAATGCTGCTGCTGGTGATGTATTGGAATTTATTTATACTACTGATACTGAGACTACAGAAAAATGGTGGCAGTTTAAGACTATCTTTGCTGATACCCAAGAGGCTTTGTCTTCTAATAAGTCTGATTTAAATGAATATGATTGTGCAAGTGTTGCAAGTGGCAGTACCTCTTATAAGATTGTCTTGAATGCTGGGGATATTGAGAAATTGAAGGTGAAAGGTTTGTATGTAAACGGTCATTATAATATTGTTACTGCTGTTAATTTGATACAGCCTGTTAAGAATCCTTCTACAGGAATAAATAATGCGCTTGTAGCTCCAGCTGCTAAGAATGCTCCGGTTTACAACCTCGCTGGTCAGCAGGTTGATGCTTCTTACAAGGGCGTTGTGATTAAGAATGGTAAGAAATACGTTCAGAAATAGTATAGAGTTATATTTTTAGTTTGTTGAAAAGAAAAGAGAGGGTATGTGAATGCCCTCTCTTTTTGATTTTCCGTTTTGAACATTGATTAATGTTCAAGATATAGTCCGTTTAGCTTTTCCAGGAAAACACATATTTCATCATTTATCATTTCCATGAACCCATGAGTCTTCTTGTTCGATACACCAGGATATGGAGTATAGTAATGCTCCTCAATCGGTTCTCCCTGGTTTCTGCCAAACATCAGGTAAGCTATGTGATGCTGCTTGAGTTCTGTAAGCAATGTCTCTGAAAAGATACTGGAATCACCGATAGATTCTATTCCTGTTGTCAGTCCGAAGGCATTGTTGTGGTCTTGGGAAAAAGGCAGAGCCTGCTTCACAATCTCCTTGATGCTCTTCTGGTAGAGTGGGAGGTCGATGGCATTTTTGCTTTGCAGATATGTCACGTTGATCACATCAATCTTGTTGTCCGGATAGCGATCCATCAGATTCTTGCCCGGCTGGTAGGTTTCAGAATAACTATAAACTACATTCGTTACATCCTCGTCATCCAAGAGATCCTGTATCTTCTTGTAAAGACTGATATAGTCGTCTTTGCTGAGTTTACAGTACCATGTCTTACCGTCTACAGGAAGAAGATTGAGTACTACAGGTGCTTTGATACCATAACCATCTTGCAGTGTATCAAGATATTTGGCAACCTGTTTGGTATATTCCTCCAGCATATCATTATTGCCGTTATAATCAGGCATTGTCCAGTTCATGATGAGTAAACCTCCCTTACGAAAGTGTTTCAGCACATCTTCCCTGATAGCCTTGAACGGAACGCCGTCTATGTTCTGTGATTTTCCATTTTCAATGCCAGCCAACTCATATCCATTTGCAGCCGGTCTGTAACCGCAGAGAGTTTTCAAATCGCATCGGTCGCTGTCACATTGCCAGCGGTTCCAGCCCATTCCGCTCAGGGTGCCGTACATCTGTCCGATGAGGGTTCCCTTGTTGGCGAAAGCCTTGAGGTTGGTTTTCAGATTCTCTGTGCGGGTTGTGAGACCGCTCATGGCAATCTCGTCATACGATTTCTTTTTCTTTTCACCGCATGAAGAGAAAGCCAGGAGGGCCGCGAACATCAATATAATATATTTGATTCTCATAATTTGTTATTCATTATAAGCCTTTTTCATTGCTTCCACTACTGTAGGGAGTGTCCACTGAGGAACAGTTCTGTCTTTTTCGCTGAAGATGCTCGTCCAGTAGAAGGTGGCTACACCGTAAGCCTTTGCCTGCTTCACGATGTCGGCAGCCTGATCGGCAGCAGCCTGAATTTCGCTGGCTGAACTGTTCTTGCTGACGCTCTTGCTTCCGTGAGTACCGTATTCACCGATGATGCAAGGAATGCCCTTGCTGATGAACTTGCTGTTCAGACGGGTGAACATATCAGCGATTTCCTTGCTGCAGGAAGCATCCCACTTGCCTTTGGCAAACCAGTCCCATGGTGAGTAGGTATGAACTTCTACGGCGATATGCCCCTCTACCTTGTCGGTAGGAATTGTGAGGTTGTTCAATACGTCATTTCCGCAAGCTGCAGCATAGGTGTTGACGATGAGGTTGCGGGTAGCGTTGTTGCCGCCTGTGGCACGAACTGCATTTACAAAGCTCTGTGCGTATCCGTTCAGCCCCTTGTAGCTGCTTGCATCCTTAGGCGCATTCCAGGTGTTATTGGCATCAAGCATTTCATTGTATCCTTCAAATACCAGGTGATGGTCGTAGTTCTTGAAACGGGTTGCAATCTGTGTCCAGAGATACTCGAACTTCTCCTTGTTGGTATTGTAGTTATCTACGTCTGCCTTAATCCAGTGAGTGTATGACTTATCATCAGGGTCGGCACCTGTATCATGGTGAACATTCAGGATGCAGTACATGCCGTTGTCTATGATATAATCTACAATTTCCTGAATGCGGTTCATCCAAGCCTCATCTACAGTTCCGTCAGCCTTCATGTGCTGGAACCAGGTGACAGGAATGCGGACAGAATTGAAACCATTCTGCTTCAGAAAGTCAACCATAGGTTTGGTGGTTGGAACCTGTCCCCAAGCTTTCTCGAAATCAGTAACAGAGTTGCTGTTCATGTTCATCCACATGGCAACCACATCTGTGCAGTTGCCGAAATTGGTACCGATGCCCATGTTCTTCACAGCATCCACAGCACTTTCCTCTACATAGTTTGCGTTCAGGTTTACCTGGTCGCGGGTAATCACGTTCTTGCTGTTCATAGCTGCTTTCCACCAGTCGTTGGATGGCATGTTTCCGCCATACCAAGGCATGAAGAAACTCCATTTTGCACCAGCGTTCCATGCTTCATCAATGCCGGCTGTAGCAGTGTTGTTATCGATGTTAGTACCGCATTCAGCCAGAGCAACGAGCTTGCCAGGATAGCGAGCCTGAATCTCCTTGAACTCCTGAGCCTGCTTGGTAGCATCATAGCCATATAGGTCGCGACCGATGATATCTACATACTTGTCGCCAGGATACCAGTCTGCATCATTGTTGTAGGTATTGGCATCGCCATTGTAGTTCTGTGTGGTCCAAGCCCATATCAGGTTGTGGATGCCTTTGCTCTGGAAGTAATCAAACATGGTCTGCCAAAGTTTCTTATAGGTTTCAGCACCGTCATATCCCCACCAGAACCAGGACTTGCCCCAGCTGGCACCTGATTTCAGACAGGCATTGCCGGCAGCCTCATGGAAAGGACGCCAAATGGCAACAACGCCTGCATCCTGCAACTTCTGCAGAACTTCTACCACCTTGTCCATCTCCTGATAGAACCATTTGTTCTCCCAAGTGCCTGCCGTCAATGCGTTGGCAGCCTTGAAGGTGGTTTCGGTTGGGGTGCAGGTAACGCCACTGCCATCTGTTCCCGGAACGGTGCTTTCGGTCTTAGGCACGTTGAAGTGCCACATCAGTGAAACCAGTCCGCCCTTGTCTGCCCAGTTGGTAACAGGGGTGATGTCGTTGTAGTTGATCCATCCGTTAGAACCCTGCTTAGGTACATAGATATGGATGAAATCATAGCAGTTGATGGCTGGATATTTGCCAGTTGCCTGATAAATCTTATCTGCCTCTTGGGTGTTCCAGTTCACGTTGGCGATAACCGAAGAGATGGTCTTGCTGCCATAATTCAGTTGCAGATATTTGTAGAGACGCTTGGTCTTTTCTGTAGCTGAAGGGTCGGCGAGATTCACATTCCCCACTTCGCTTTCGTGATAGATAGAGAAGGAGATGTTGTTGATGTCGTTGATGTCGTAGGTTTCGAAAGCACCAAAGTCTTCCATCCCCGTCATCACGAATCCCACTTTACCATCTGCTGTATGTGTGATTTTAGAAACTGGAGCCTGTCCGTCTGCCGTCAGATCCCAGACTTGTGATGTTCCGTTTTTCAGGTTGATGGTCAGCTTGTCTCCCTTAGTCTGTGCCAAGGCAGTGAATGAAATCATTACTGCCAGGAGTGAGAGTAATATTTTTTTCATTGTCTTGCTACTTTTATGGATTTGTTATTGATTTTGATAATATAGACCCCCTGTGTCAATTCACAGAGATTGATGATGGTCTTGTCGCCAGCTGTGATAGGAGAGAGTTTGATGGCTTTTCCATCCAGTGCGAAGGCGCTTACCTTGTTGTTGGTACCATCCACGATGATACGGTCACCTTCGAAGGCAAACTTGTTGTTGGTTTCTACCTGCTTGATGCCTGTCGTTGTACCATAAGTAAAGGTCGAAACCTTCCACAATTCGTAACTGGCAGTAGTGGCAGTTGAAGTCACAGTCATCTTGTCATTCCCGAAGGTTACTTCCGGTAGCGTGCTCAATGCAAACTCTATCCTGCTTCCATCGTTGAATGAAACAAACAGCGACTTGCCGTCGGCAGCTTTGGCTGAGATGCAGCTCAGAGCCACCAGTAAGGATAATACTATTTTCTTCATATCGGGTTAATGTTTTGTTTAAAATCAAAAATGTGGCGCAGTTAATATAACTACGCCACAAATTTACAAATTATATTTCACATAAATGCGTTTTTTATGTTAAATATTTCTATCCTATGGAAGGATGGCTATCTTGGTAATGCCCTTCATGTCGCCCTGGAGGATGAAGGCTGTATCACTCCAGCCGTCAGAGATACTGTTTACTGCTTCCATCATAGCTGCATCGAATACCTTCACAACACAGTTTTGGTCACCATTCCAGTCGGCTGCAGTATCAATAGGAACCCAGTTGGCGTTGTTGATCTGAACCTGTCCGCTAGCTCCTGTTTCCTTATAGAAGAGCATCTTGGAACCAACCTTGACGCCCAACTTGATGAGGTCTGCCTTCATGATGCGGAAACGACCGCTGTCATCCCATGTAAAGTGATATGGATACTTGATGGCGCTGTTGTCCATGTTGGTTGTGATAGTAGCGATATCCTTTTCTGCAGGAACCACCTTGAACTCAGGCCCCTCAATCTTGTTGCCGTCTGGGTCTTCCATCACGATCTTGTAGGTGCCAACTTCTGCATTGGCTGGAACTTGGCATACAATCTCTGTGTTGGTGCGAGATGTATAGCGGTTTACCTTGTAAGAACCAATATAGAGGTTCTGGATGTTCTGGAAGTTCTTACCTGTGATGGTGATGGTTGAACCTGCGATAGCCTCACCTGGTGTAACAGATGCAATAGCTGGATCTGTTGCTGCCTTAATGCTCAATTGACCATCGATGTTGACAGTAGTACCATTCTTCAGGTTGAGCTTGAAGCCTGAACCGGCGCAGGCGGCAGGAACTGTTACTGCGATAGCATTGGCTGTACCCTTGAAATCATCTACTGTCATCTCTGCATCGCCAGGGAAGGTGATGCTCTTCACGAGGTCGAGATCTGTACCCTTGATGATGGTCTTCTCGCCAGCTGTAATGGCTGCTGGTGTGCAAGAAGCTACGGTTGGCTTCACCAAAGTATAGGCTACAGTTACAGTCTTGCCATTATCAAGACTCAAAGTGATGTTGCCTTCCTGTGCATCCTCTGGTACTGTAGAAGTAACCTTTGTTGTCTCAACCTTGTTAAGCTTAGATTCCTTGGCGTTAGGGAATGCGATACCTGTAATCAGATCCATATCCTTACCGCTGATAGTTATCTCTTCACCATTCTTGATAGGGGAAGGAGTTGCAACGAGTTGGCTAGGAACAACGGTTGTAATCTCACCGAAAGGAATTCTTATACCGCTTTTTGTTACAGCTGTAATTTCACCGTCTGCTACCTTAGAAGAGATAATGAAGGTAATCTCAGAAGCTGTTTGTGACTTGAAGTCAGCTGCTTCTACGGTTGCACCATTCAACTCAATGCTTGCAATCTGATCAAGTGAAGTACCTCTGAGAACCTCAGTTTCACCAGCTTTGATAAGGGTCTTGCCGATAGCATTGTTTGCATCAATTTCAGGAGTATTGATAGCTAAAGCACCTTCAGAATACATGTAGTTGTTTCCATCGCTAATCTGGAATCTGCCTTCTCCTGCTTCTGCTGGGATTACCAGCTGAATCTGATAGCGGGTCTGAGATTTAAAATTCTCGGCATCCATAGTCGCGCCATTGGCAAAAATGACAGATGTAATATTGTTGAGATAATCGCCTTCAATAGTGAGGACGTCTCCAACATTACCTACCAGGTTTTCCTTGTTTTCACCTACGTAGAAACCTGTGAATTTCAAATTCTCAATGTATGTGATTGGGGTAAGTGTCTTGATTTCACCATTCTTGGCGGTCTTCAATGTAACAATACCTGGTTCACATTTTTCTGCAGGAACTTCAATATTGATTTCTGAGTTTTTTCCTGATGTAACAACATTAATGCTGGTAATAGCTTCTGCACCAGGAAGATCTATTTCTGTAATTTGGTCAAGATTGGCTCCCTTGAAAGTAAGGACACCCCCACGGAGTACAGGGTTTGGACCGTATGATAATACAGATATTTCATTGCCATACTGGTCGGTGTTCAAGTCATCACGGTCGCATGATGTGAACGCAAATGTACTGCATATCAGTAGCAGAACCAACCAGAGGAAAGATTTATTATGTCTTTTCATAATGATTGACGTTTATTGTTTTTGTTTGTTTGCAGTGCTGGCAGTTGGATGGCTGCCAGCATCAGCAAATTTTATTCATTGATAGGGCAAACACGAATGTTATCAACGCAAATTGTTGGTGAGCATTCTACAGTAGCCTCTTTGTATGGTCCTGTATAGAGGAACATGGTCATACCTGTGAGATTCTCAAACTTCAAACCACCCAATTTGTTTCCATATCTGTCGTATGCGAATTCTGATAATGGAATAGAAACAGTCTGCCAGTTTCCTGAAGTGCTGAATGTGTTGTTGGTTGCTCCATACCATGGAGTCCAAAGTGCACGTGGAAGGGTGTCATCAGCAAGATAGCTGTTGGTTGCTGTTGAGAATGTTACCTGGTCGTTACCGGTAAAATATACCTGTAATGACAAGCCTTTCCAATCATTAGGAATGTTAACCTCAAACTTCACTTGCATGTTGTCAACATCATCCCATTTCATCAGCGAGTTCAACTCAGGATAACCTGCAGCTGGCTCTGGCCAGTAGTTGAATGAGTATTCATCTTCAGCCCATGAATCGAAATTAACGGTTTTGCCTCCAAAGTAGTAGTAATTTCCGTCAAGAGGCTGAACTCCTTCAACATCATTCCTAATACGGTTACCATTTTGAATTCCATCACGCCAGCCATGACCCATTGCTATTGCGTCATCTCCGTCATTATCCCAGTCGAAGAGTATGCAGCGGTCGTCACGGAAATAGAACTTAGACTTACCTTTTCCATACATGCTTTCTACTGTGACAAATCCTTTCTGTGCACCTTCTGGTACCACAAAAGTAACGGCATTCTTGGAAATGCTCTTGAAATCAGTAACGTCTACGTTGCCTGGGAATGTGATTTTAAGATGAGCATTCTCGTAATCCAGCAGGTAGTCGCCTTTCAGGGTTACAGTTTCGCCATCTTTTGCAAACTCATTGCTCAATGATGTTACCACCGGTTCTGGTACGAGCGTCTTGAAGTTATATTCAGTACACTCACCATCCTTGTTGTACATGTAGATCTTATTGGTAGGATTGTCAGTAAGAGTCTTTGGTACATCTACAATCAAGGTGTGGTCTGTAATCATACTTGTGTTCAAAATGGCTTGCTGGTCGTTGAAGAGCATTTTTGTTATACTTCTCAAGTTGTTACCGACCAGGCAGATACTTGTACCCATGTATGCTCCAGTTAACATGGAATCTTTCTTGGTTACATCGCACAGGCGAACGTAATCAATAGAAGGAGTTCCACCAGCTATTTCATATTTGTCAGGCTCATCCACACAACTTGTAATGCTGAGTCCTGTAAATGCTGTAGCTCCAAGAAGCATGACACTTAATATTTTATTATTTAGCTTCATAATTGTTCTATTTTTGAGGTTTCTTATATTAATAAGTAAACTGAGAAATGTCAACATGCTGTGGTGCCTCCAGCAAATGAGGGTTCATGGTTGCATCTTCTGTAGGGAATGGGATGGTAAAACTGCTCACCTGAACGTTCTGATGCTTACCAGGATCATCATTGTATCTTACATCGCTGTTCAAGTTCCAAGGACCATCATAGCTACCCTTGTTGTACCATGTCTCATAGAGTGCATTCAGACCATAATACTCATTTCTCTTCTGTGCGTTCAACTCAGCAATTGTTGCATCAGGATCGTAGTAGAATCTGCGTACGTAATCATACCAGCGATCGCCCTCAAGTGCTAACTCCAATCTGCGCTCCTTCCATACATCTTCGAAACTGATAGATGTTGGGCGTTCGTATGTAGATACCGCACGGTTGCGAACTTTGTAGAATGCATCAATGGCAGATGCATCTGTTGTTGAGCCTGCATTACCAATCTTGGCTTCTGCATAGATGAGATAAATATCTGCAAGACGTAACAGTTGAGTATAGTTACCATAAGCCATCACATCAAAGTCGCAGCCTATATGCAATTTATGGTCGGCTTTATCACCAACAAGATGCTTGGCACATTGTGCTCCTGTTGGAGTCTGGAGCTCACCATTGCCTTGATGCTTCTCATAACCTTTATATACATGCTTCAGGAAGTCGAAACCACCGCAGTCTGTGTAGAAATAATCATATTTGTCACCAGCCATAATCATGGTAGCCTTACGGCGGATGTCGGTGTTGTTCCTAGTCTGGCTTGCTGGATTATCTCCGAAAGCTTCTATCAGGTCTACTGATGGACCAGCCCATCCTCCCCAGTTGTTACCTGTTTCATCGAAACCCGAAATAGCGAGGTCACTTTGAAGTGTGTTTTGAGATGTCCAAGGGTCACGTGTGGCACGCCAGTGCCATGCGATGAGTGATTCTGGACCTTTGTATGCACCATAGAACATTGCTGGGAAATTAGCTGCAGATTCCAGACTTCTTCCACTGTTGTCAATCACGTCCTTTGCATATTTTGCAGCGTTGTCAAGATCTTCCTGATTGCGCTGGTGCTTGGTGGTCTTGATGTATGCCACACTTCCCTGTTCGTAAGTTGTAGTTGCTGGATCGAAACCGGACTTTGTCAGGTAAACCTTGGCAAGCAAGCCTTCTGCGCAGTATTTATCAATACGTCCAAGACCTGTAGGATCTTTTTCCGGTAACAGTTCAATTGCTTTTTTCAAGGTCATGATGATGTAATCGTATACATCCTCTATGTTGGCCTTATACTGGTCATTGTATGTACCGGCACCGATAATCTCTGTGTTGTTATGGATGATTGGCACTGCACCGAATGTACGTACAAGATAGAAGTATGCCATAGCTTTCCATGTCAGGCATTCTCCCATACATGCACTCTTAACGCTTGCACTTGCGCTGGAACCTTTCAGTTTATCATAAATGGTGTTGGCGTAGGCATTTACTGTCCAAAGTGAATAAGACATATCTTTCAGGTTGCTATTGTTGGCAGATACGCTACAGTTCCAGTATTGAGTATCTTCACTTCCCCACCAATAATAGTTTCCTGACATTACTTCACCAACTTTGAAGAAACCTCTTTGGAAATCATACCATGGCATACTGTACAGAGAATTGGCGCCTTGATAGCACTCTGCATCACCATTATAGAACGTGTCTGCATTGTAGTTGGAGTTGTCTGGCTGATCCAGAAAGTCCCCGCAAGAAGACAAACTGAGACCCAAGACGAATGCGCAAACGGCCGTTTTATATATATTGTATTTTTTCATAATTGTTTATTCTTTTGTTATTTAATTAGAATGCAAGGTTGATACCGAAAGAATATACCGTTGGTGAAGGATAACGTCCGTTATCTACACCGAAGCTGTATCCCTGTGAATCGGATGTACTTGCACCAACTTCTGGATCATAACCGTCGTAACCGGTAATAGTGAAGAGGTTCTGTATATTTGCATATACTCTCAAACTCTCAATATGAAGGTATCTTGCATACTTTTTAGGCAATGTATAACCTAAAGTGATATTCTTCATTCTCAAGTATGATCCATCTTCAACATATCTGTCACTGATAACGCTAGAGTTTCCGGCTGGGTCACCGATAGCAAGACGTGGAATGTTGGTTCCTGCGTTTACTACATAGATGTTGTCTACGTCATCATACCAGTTGTATACGGTATTGGCATTGTTGCCTTTATAACCATTACTGTAGTCCTTGTTTGGATCAATTGGAGCCAGTACGGCATGATTCTTGACACTTGCACTCTGGTTTACCCAGGCATTGTTCATCTTGCTCATGCTGATATTCAGGTAGTTCATAACCTTGTTTCCTACAGAACCGCTGACGAACAATGTCAGGTCGAAGTCCTTATAACGGAATGTGTTGGTCCAACCAAATGTATATTTAGGCTGTGGATTACCGATGTAAGTTTTGTCGTAATCGTCGATAACTCCATCAGGCTTTCCGTCAGGACCTGAAATATCCTTAAACTTGATATCGCCTGGCCATACGGTTGTTCCCTTATTCAGGGCTCCTTCCTTGTAGCTCTTAGGCTTAGGAGAGTTTTTGATATCTTCAAAATCCTTGTATACGCCATCGGTCTGATATCCCCAGAATTGATAGAGAGGTTTGCCGATGTTACTTACACAGATAACGTCGTTCCACTGGCCATAGCCAATGATGTTGGCATTGGTTGTGCCGCTGAGACCTACCAGTTTGTTCTTGTTCCAAGAAATGTTGAACTCTGTATCCCAAGAGAAGTTCTTGTTAGCAATAGGATGAGCGTTTACTGCCAACTCGAAACCGGTGTTTTTGATCTTACCGTAGTTACCCCAAGGTGCATTAAGACGTGAAGAACCATTGCCTTGAGTACCCATATATGAAGGCAACTGTAAAGGCATCAGCATATCGTTGGAAACCTTGTTGTACCAGTCGAGAGTGAAACCAATCTTATCATTGAAGAGTCCAAGATCGAGACCGATATTGGTCTGTTCCTGAGTTTCCCACTTGATAGAAGTGTTTGGAATATTGGTAGGACGGTATGCTACGCTTGTTTGACCAACAAGGAACTTGGTTACGGTAGTACCCCATTTGTAAGCACCGATATTGGCATTACCAGTCTGACCCCAGCCAATACGAATCTTACCATTGCTCAACCATTTACCTGCGATGCTCTGGATAAACTTCTCGTTAGAGAAACGCCAGCTTGCTGCGAATGAGTGGAATGAAGCCCAACGGTTTTCAGGACCGAAGTTAGAACTTCCGTCACGACGGAATGTATATGTTGCTAAATAACGGTCATCGTAGTTGTATGTCTCACGTGTAAAGAATGATGACATTGTTGTAACACCGAAACCAGACTTGATACTAGGAGTGCTGGAACCCAAAGATGGCAAATGGATCATATTGTTTGGCAAATTAGAGTTTGCCTGATAGGTATAATCCCAGTCACTACGCCAAGCTTCCTGACCCAGCATGGCTGTGAAAGAATGCTTTTTGATACTTCCATTATAAGTAATGTAGTTCTTAAACTGCCAATACTTGCTTGTATTCTTCTGCCAACTTGCTGAGTTTGTATCCTGGTTCCAGTTGCCTAAGTGCATAGTAGGTGTAAAGACCTCTGCATCACTCCATGACAAGTCGTAACCCAACTCTGTATGCCAGGTGAGGTTCTTTATAGGAGTAATGTCTGCAAAAATGTTACCGGTCAGCTTGTTACGCTTCATGGTGATATCCTTGCTCAAAGCCTGTGCAATAGGGTTTGGTGAAGACCAGCCGTCACGTACTACAGATGTATAGTTTCCGTCTACGTCATAGATTGCAATATCTGGAGGTGTAGTCAATGCGTATGTAATAACACCTTCTGTACCATCAGCATGGAGCAGGCGCTCCTTGGTTCTTGTGTATGTAGTATTCATACCTATCTTGAACCATTTCTTCAGTTGAGCGTCCAGATTGGCACGTACGTTCAAACGCTTGAAGTTAGAACCGATGATAGTACCATCCTGATCCATCATACCGCCACTAACATAGTACTTAACCTTGTCTGTACCACCTTGTGCAGCAACCTGGTGCTGGTGCTGGAAAGCTGTGCGGAATACAGCATCCTGCCAGTTGGTTCCTCGACCCAAGATAGATGGGTCTGAGAAATCAGGACGTGCCTGATCCTGAGAAATCCATCCGTTGCTTACAAAGTCATTATAATATTCTGAGAATTCACGAAGGTTCAGAATGTCAATACGCTTTCCCTGGTATTGCCATGCTGCCATGCCGTCGTATGTAAATTTTGCTTCTCCAGTCTTACCCCGTTTGGTTGTGATAAGTACAACACCGTTTGCACCCTGTGCACCATAGATGGCTGTAGCAGAAGCATCCTTCAGGATTTCCATACTGACGATATCGGCAGGGTTGATAGTTGACATTGGTGATACGGTAGAAACAGAACCGTTTCCTAAGGCATCTCCCAAACCTAATGAACCGCCGCTTGAACCGCCGCCCTGGAAGATGACACCATCAATGACATAAAGTGGTTCTGCACCAGCATTGATGGTAGACTGTCCACGAACTCGGATTGAGGTAGAAGAACCAGGAGCACCTGAAGTCGCTACAGATGTAACACCGGCAACGCGACCTTGGAAACTCTGGTCTAAGTTTGTGATAATCGAACCTTTGATTTGGTCTTCTCCCATGGAAACAGAAGCTCCTGAGATGTCGCTCTTCTTCATGGTACCATAACCTACAACTACCACCTCGTCAAGACTGTTGTTGTCTTCTGCCAAAGTGATGTCGTACTTGCTTTGGCCTCCTACTTTGAAAGTTTTGGTAACATAGCCTACGTAAGTTACCTCTACAGTCTGTCCGGCACCTACATTCAGTGTGTAGTTACCATCAAAGTCTGTCACTGCGGCATTTTTTGTGCCTTTCACTTTTACTGTTGCACCGATGATAGGACCCATTGCATCGGATACGTTACCAGTAATCTTCTTGGTCTGTTGCACAGCCTGATTCGTTGTGATCTGGGCTGCGAAAGTTTGCTGAGGGGAGATGCCGAGAAGACTCAGGGCAGCTACACTAGCAAGCAACTTTTCTCTACTTTTAAAGTTCATACAATTTTTGTTAGTTGGTTAAAACAGTTTGGCTCTTTCACTTATATGATCGATACGGGAAAGAATCCAAAACGGATTAGTGCTCTCTGATTATTCCTTCGTCATCTTTCTCTGATGAGAAGAAAGGGCTAGAGGCTAGCTCTAGGTTGCATTTACTTTTTCCATTGTTGTGATTATATTTATTTGTTTTTATATTGTTTATTCTAAACCTTTAGGCTATTTTGTAAATCTGCTGCAAAGATAGCTATTTTTTGCAAAATAGCTTGTACATATTTTGCTGATTACTAATACTTTTCTGCTTTATTGAAAATAAAATGTAATTTTCGTCATATTTATTAAAGATTAAGTGTTAGCGTTACAATTTATTTACTTGGTGGTTGATTTATATTGATTATTCTATTATTTGTCTATTATATATAAGGTACGCGTACATTATTTATTATATGAATTGTCGTAACCTTTTGTGCTTTGTTAATTGATCTTTGGTTGTTTTCGGTCAATTCTTGAGTTGAAAAGAGTGTGTATTTTGTTGTTTTCTTTGCTTTTTCTGACTTGATGTGCATCAATTCTTATTTCTTTTTTCAGATATTTTCGAATATTTTTCTGCCTTTGCAACAAAGTATGTTTATTCAGCAAAATAATACACGGATATATCGGAAATTATGCCTAACTTTGCAACCGTAAAACAGAATGTTTAACTAACAAGATTAACAACGACAATATGAATCATCGTATAGCAAATGTTTTTAGGTTAATAATTATAGGTGTTCTGATGAGTGTGCTGGGGACTTCAAGCCTCAGCGCACAAATCAGAGGAAACAACATCGTTGTGACGGTGACTCCTGACCATCAGGACTGGAATTATCGGGTAGGCGAGAAGGCTAACTTCACGGTGAATGTTCGTAAGAGCGGAACATTGCTCAATAACGTGAAGGTGGATTATGAGGCAGGACCCGTGATGTTCCCTGATACGAAAAAAAGTATCATCCTCAAGGAAGGAACGATGAAATGGAGTGGGGCTTTGAGTAAGCCGGGCTTCTATAGACTGAAGGTTGTCGCCCATGTGGATGGCAAGGATTACGAAGGACTTTGCACGGCAGGTTTCTCTCCTGAGAAGATCCAGCCTTTCGCACAGGAACCTAAGGATTTCGATGCTTTCTGGAAGAAGGCACTGGGTGAGGCAAGACAGAATGACCTCAATCCTACCAAGGTGCTTCTGCCTGAGCGTTGTACCAAGGATAAGAATGTATATGAAATAAGTTATAACAACAACCGATGGGGCTCTAAGATGTATGGCATCCTGAGTGTACCGGTAAAAGAAGGCAAGTATCCGGCTTTGCTCCGTGTGCCTGGTGCGGGTGTACGCCCTTATAGTGGTGATACTTATACGGCTCCTGCTGAGTGCATCGTACTGGAAATCGGTATTCATGGTGTTCCTGTTACCATGCAGCAGAAAATTTATGATGATCTTGCCAATGGCGAACTGAATGGTTACTGGGATACCAATCTCGAGAATCCTTATCGCAATGCTTACAGACGGGTAGTAACCGGTGCTGTCCGTGGCGTGGATTATATCGCTTCGCTCCCTGAGTGGAACGGGAAGACTATCGGTGTAACGGGTTCATCACAGGGTGGATTCCTTTCCATCGCTGTGGCAGCTCTCGATAAGCGTATCACTTTCCTGGCTCCTGTTCATGATGCCATGTGTGATTATGAAGCTGAGATTCACGGAGTTGCAGGAGGCTGGCCTCACTACTTCTATAAGGAAGACAAGGCGCAGGGGGCTGCATGGAAAGAGCAGAAACTTACGGATTTGGAAAAGGCAAGACTCGAAGGTGCACGCTATTATGATGGCGTCAACTTTGCCCGTCGCATCACCGTTCCTGGCTGGTACAGTTTCGGTTATAATGATGAGGTGGTTCCCCCAACATCATCTTACGGCCTTTATAATTCGGTAAAAGCGCCAAAGACATTGAGTCTGTATCAGATGACTGGTCATTACTGGTATCAGGAGCAGTGGGATGAATGGCAGGCTTGGATTATTCAGCAATTAAAGAAATAGATATATGATAGGAAAAAGAATTTTGATTGGTGCAGCTTGCCTCATGGCGATGCAAGGAGCAATGGCACAGGTTGATGGCGTTACGGGCGCATCAGTCCAGACTGCCAATACTTCCTGCTGCAAGGGTAAAAAGCAATGTTGCAATACTCCGGCAGAGCAACTGAAGGTTAGACTGCAGAAATTACTGAACAAGGGAATCATGCTCGGTCATCAGGATGATCCGGTGTATGGTACTACTTGGAAATGGGATGAAGGAAAGAGCGATGTACTCCTCACTACAGGTGATTATCCTGCTGTGATGGGCTTCGATCTTGGAAAAATAGAGTTGGATAGCAAGGAAAACCTCGACGGCGTGTCTTTCGATCGTATGCGAAAAGAGATCATTGCCCAAAATGAGAGAGGAGGCATCGTCACATTGAGTTGGCATCCTTGGAATCCGGTTACTGGCGAGAATGCCTGGGATCCGAAAGGTGATGCTGTAGCTGCTGTCCTGGATGGAGGCGCCCAGCAACAGAAGTTCGATGGATGGCTCAAGAAGGTTTCCGATTTCATCCTTTCTTTGAAGACAAACGATGGTAAACTGGTTCCTGTCATCTTCCGACCATGGCATGAAATGAATGGCGGATGGTTTTGGTGGGGAGCTAGCAGTTGCATACCTGCACAATATAACCAATTATACGTAAAAACCCTAAATATACTTACTAAAGCAGGGTGCAATAACATCGTTTGGGCTTGGTCACCAAATCTCAGCGACGAGAAGACTGTAGAAAAATTCCTGGAGCGATTCCCGGGAGAAAAGTATGTGGATATGCTGGGTGTTGACGTCTACGAGTTCGACAACAGCGATGCCAACTATCAGCAGAACCTTGCAGCCACGCTCGATGTGCTGATGGAGGCAGCCAAGAAGGTGGGTAAGATTCCTGCCCTCACCGAAACGGGTTGCCGAGGTATCGCCAGCAAGAAGGACTGGTTTACCCAAACCCTTTGGCCTGTACTTCAGAAGTATCAGTTGAGTTATGTACTCTTCTGGCGTAATGCCTGGGATAAACCTCAGGAAGAGGCTTACCTCCCTGGTGTCGGTGATGGCGATATCGTCAAGGATTTCAATAAGTTCAAGAAGGAAAAGAAAGTCCTCTTTGCCAAAGACATTTTAAAGGTTAAATAAATGTTGAATGTTGAATGTTGAATTGGCATTAGTTCAATGTGCATTTTATACTCAACATTCAACATTCAACACTCAACATTAATATAAAATAAAATATGACTACATTTCAAGACAAAGTGAAAGCACTTCGCGCTCATCATGAGGAACTGTTGAGCCGTAAGAATGAACCGGTAGAGTGGGGAAATAGTATCTATGAAAAGTATAAGAACCCAATCCTCACCGCAGAACATACTCCATTAGAGTGGCGTTACGACTTCGATGAGAAGAGTAATCCGTATCTCATGCAGCGCATCATGATGAATGCTACGCTCAATTCGGGTGCCATCAAGTGGAATGGCAAGTATCTCCTCGTTGTACGTGTGGAGGGTGCCGACCGCAAGAGTTTCTTTGCCGTAGCAGAAAGTCCTAATGGTGTTGACAACTTCCGTTTCTGGGATGAGCCTATCACCATGCCTGAGGATGTTGTTCCTGCTACCAACATCTATGATATGCGACTCACAGCTCATGAGGATGGCTACATCTATGGCGTGTTCTGTGCTGAGCGTCATGATGATGATCAGCCTGGCGACCTCAGTGCTGCTACTGCTACAGCAGCCATCGCCCGTACCAAGGACCTGGTAAACTGGGAGCGTCTTCCTGATCTGAAGACCAAGAGCCAGCAGCGCAATGTGGTTCTCCATCCGGAGTTCGTTGATGGCAAGTATGCTTTCTATACCCGTCCACAGGATGGTTTCATCGATACAGGTTCTGGTGGTGGTATCGGTTGGGCTCTTGTTGATGATATCACTCATGCCGAAATCAAGGAAGAGAAGATCATCAATGCCCGTCACTATCATACCATCCAGGAGGTGAAGAACGGTGAGGGACCTCATCCTATTAAGACTGATAAGGGCTGGTTGCATCTGGCTCACGGTGTTCGTGGCTGTGCCAGCGGTCTCCGCTATGTACTCTATATGTATATGACTTCTCTTGAGGATCCTACAGAGGTAATAGCAGAACCAGGTGGATACCTGCTCGTACCGGAAGGTCCTGAGTATATCGGTGATGTGATGAACGTAGTCTTCGCCAACGGCTGGATTGCAGATGAGGATGGTAAGGTATTCATCTACTATGCTTCTTCTGATACCCGCATGCATGTGGCAACTTCTACCATCGACCGATTGGTAGACTACTGCATGAACACACCAAAGGATGATTATCGCACTCAGTTCTCAGTAGAGAAGATCAAGGCTTTGGTAGCAAAAAACAAACAGACTTTAAGTAAATAGTTTCAGGTATTAAGATTGTAGGGATTCGTACTCTTCATCCGTATTATCAGATATAGATGGGGAGCGAATCCCTCTTTTTGGTAGTTAAAAGTTAATAGTTGATAGCGGCTTCGCTGTATAGCAAGATTGCTGAGGTAGTTTTTGCTATAAACTATAAATTGTAAATTATAAACTAAAATAAAATGGCTCGTTTAAAAGAAAAAATAGCTTATGCATTGGGTGATGCCGCTGCGGGTGGTATTGTATGGAAGGTGATGTCTATTGCTTTTCCTCTGTTTTTTACAAATGTCTTCGGACTCTCGTTTGCGGATGCGGCAGTACTGATGCTCGTAGCCCGCATGTTCGATGTGGTTACTGACCCGCTGATGGGTACTCTTGCCGACCGTACCCAGAGCCGTTTCGGTACCTACCGTCCTTGGCTCATCTATGGTGCCATTCCTTTCGGATTGATATTCGCCCTCTTGCTCTATACTCCAGACTTCGGTCCTGTGGGCAAGCGAATCTATGCTTACGCCCTCTATCTGCTGATGATGGCGGTATATACCATGGTGAATGTGCCTTACGGCTCATTGCTCGGTGTGATGACCGAGGATGATGATGAGAAGAACCAGTTCTCTTCTTTCCGTATGGTGGGTGCTTATGCCATGGGATTCGTTACCCTGCTCTCTTTTCCATATCTCCAGAAGATGGTAGGTGGAACAGCCGCACATCAGTATGCTGTCATTGGTGCCGTGCTCGGTATTATTGCAGCTGTGATGACATTGGCTTGCGGACTCCTCACCAAGGAACGTCTGAAGCCGAAGCGCGCTGAGAAGTTCTCTTTCCAGCAGTTTGCCAACCTTGTTCACAACAAGGCTTGGCTCTATATGACAGCCATCGCTGTGTGCACCAACTTCTTTAACGGATTCCGCTATGCCGTAGCTGGCTATATGTTCGATTACTGTCTGCATGGCAATGTAACCATCGAGGGACTGATTATCAACTATACCGTTTTCATGGCTTTTGGTGAAGTAACCTGTATGATTTTCGGCGGTGTATCTCCTTGGTTCACCCGTCTGGTAGGCAGCAAGCGCATGGCATTCTTCTGGGCTGCAGCACTCTGTCTGGTACTTTCGGTTGTCTTCTTCTTCATCCCGATGGATCCATCGTATATCTGGGTAATGATAGCCATCGTTATCCTTACCTCTATGGGTATCGGTATCTATTCGCCATTGATGTGGTCTATGTATGCCGATGTAGCCGACTACCATACCGAGCATTTCGGAACATCCGCTACAGGTCTAATCTTCTCTTCCGGTACGATGAGCCAGAAGTTTGGTACCGCCATTTCCGGTTCTCTCATCGCCCTCTTCCTGGGCTGGGCAGGTGCCAACATGATAACAGATAAGATGGGTAATACGATGATCGACCCAGCCAGTGTCACCGACTCTGTGCTTACGATGGTATGGTCATTGTTCTCACTCTTCCCAGCCGTCATCGCCTTCCTGCTGATGGTGCTTGCCTGGAAGTTCCCTATCCGCAAATAATTGTTTTAACATAACTAATAATCACTATTAAGAAAGGAAACATGGAAAATCTTAAAGAAACGATGCGGGATGTTCTGGAGAATAACATCCTCAGCTATTGGCTGACGAAAGTGAAAGATGAAGAAAACGGTGGCTTTTACGGACGTGTAGACGGTAACGACCAGGTACATCCTGTAGCCGAGAAGGGTGCAGTGATGAATGCCCGAATCCTCTGGGCGTTTTCTGCTGCCTATCGTGTCTTGAAGAAGCCGGAGTATCTTGAGGCTGCCACCCGTGCCAAGGATTATGTGCGCGATTATTTCCTCGACAGGGAATATGGCGGCATCTACTGGAGTGTTGACTATCAGGGTAATCCGCTCGATACCAAGAAGCAGACTTATGCCATCGGCTTTGCCATCTATGGTTTCTCGGAGTATGCCCGTGCAACAGGCGACAAGGAGGCGTTGGATATTGCCATCTCTCTGTATCATGACATCGAGAAGCATGCCTTTGATGCCAAGAACAACGGATATATCGAGGCTTTGACCCGTGAGTGGAATCCGATTGCAGACATGCGTCTCTCTGATAAGGATGAGAACGGGTCCCGTACGATGAATACCCATCTGCATATCATCGAGCCATATACCAATCTTTATCGTGTATGGAAGACTCCGGAACTGGAGAAGAGCATCCGCAATCTGCTCGATATCTTCACCGATAAGCTTCTGAACACGGAGACTTATCATCTCGACCTCTTCTTCAATGACGAGTGGGAGGGCAAGCGCAATATTGAGAGTTACGGTCATGATATTGAGGCGTCCTGGCTGCTCCACGAAACCGCGCTTGTTTTAGACGATAAGATATTGCTGCATAAGATAGAGCGCATCATCCGTCGTATAGCCGATGCTGCAGATGAAGGCTTACGTCCGGATGGCAGTATGGTTTATGAGCATTGGAAAGATGGAGATAAGTATGATCTCCAGCGCCAGTGGTGGGTGCAGTGCGAGAACATCATCGGACATATCGACCTCTATCAGTATTTCCGTACCGAAGAGAATCTTCTGGTTGCCATCTCCTGCTGGAACTATGTAGCCAAGCATCTGCTGGATGCCAAGAACGGTGAGTGGCACTGGGCTATCCTGGAAGATGGTACGGTGAACAAGGAGGATGATAAGGCGGGTTTCTGGAAATGTCCTTACCACAACTCCCGCATGTGTCTCGAACTCATCGAACGTGACTATTAAAATACAGCTTCCCTGCGAGGCAGGAATAGAATACAAAAATCCAAGCAAATCATATATTTGCTTGGATTTTTTTGTTTATCCCGATTTTTTATTGTACTTTTGCAGCCAATGCGGCGCCAGCCCCATTATTCATTATTAAATTGTAAATTATTATTATAAATAAATGTATATAGCAATAGCAGGAAATATCGGTAGTGGCAAGACAACACTCACCAAGATGCTTTCTAAACATTATGGATGGAAACAGTACTTGGAGCCCGTGGCTGAAAACCCCTATATCGATGACTATTACAAGGATATCTCGCGATGGGCACTCAATATGGAGGTATTCTATCTGAAGCAGAGATTCAAGAATCTGTTAGAAATCCAACACTGTAAAGAGACGGTCATCCAGGACCGTACCATCTTTGAGGGTGTTTATGTCTTTGCGGCCAACAACCGGAAGATGGGCAACATGGACCAGCGCGACTACGAGACTTATATGGAGCTTTTCGAGTCGATGATGGAAGTGGTGGAGATGCCTGAACTGATGATATATCTCCGTTCTTCAGTTCCTCACCTCGTGAAGAATATCCAGAAGCGCGGTCGTGATTATGAGCAGAAGATGCCTCTGGATTATCTGGAAGGTATCAACAATCTTTACGAAGATTTCATCATGAATAAGTATAAGGGCAAGGTGCTCATCGTAGAAGTTGATAATCTCGATTTCGAGCACAATCCCAAGCAGTTTGGTGAAATCATAGATAAGATAGATGCCAAGCTCTTCGGGCTGTTCTCTTAAAGGTAAAAAAGTAAAAAGGTAAAAAAATGCATATAGCAATAGCAGGAAATATAGGTAGCGGCAAGACAACATTAACCAAGATGCTTGCCAAGAGATATGGCTGGAAAGCTAATTTCGAGCCGGTAGATAATAATCCATATCTGGCTGATTATTACAAGGATATGGAACGTTGGTCGTTTAATCTTCAGATTTACTTCCTGAACAAGCGATTCCATGATGTTGTGGAGATTTCACGTTCAGAGCAGACCATCGTACAGGATAGAACCATCTTTGAGGATGCGCGTATCTTTGCGCCTAATCTTCATGATATCGGTATGATGAGCGACAGGGATTTCAAGAACTATACCGATCTCTTCGATCTGATGATCAGTCTGGTGAAACTCCCAGACCTGATGATATATATCAAGAGCAGCATTCCTACGCTCGTAAAGCATATCGAGAAGCGTGGCCGCGATTTCGAGAAGAGCATCCGCATCGATTACCTCCAGGGCTTGAACAAGCGTTATGAGGATTGGATCAAGGATTATAAAGGTCGCCTCATCATCATTGATGGTGATAATCTGGAGTTCGGAGAGAATCCGGAAGATTTCCGAAAGGTTACTGACCTGATAGATGCTGAGCTCTTCGGCCTGTTTGCTGAAAAGGGAGTTTAAAGGTAAAAAGGTAAAAGGGTAAAAAGGTAAAAGGGTAAAAAGGTAAAAAGAACCTTAACCCCCTTTCGCCCCCCGTTCCTAGCGATTCCATCGCTAGTCCCCCAAGTCCTTATTATAAAGGTAAAAAAGTAAAAAGGTAAAAAGGGCAACCCCGCTAGGCGTCAAAGGAGAAACGCCTGGCGGGGTTGCGTTTTATGGTTGTACAGCTAAAAGGTATATGGTTGTACAACTAAAAGGTATATGGTTGTACAACTAAAGGGTTTATAGTTGTACGACTAAAAGGTTTATAGTTGTACGACTATAGGGTGTATGGTTGTACGACTATAAGGGTTGTAGTTGTACGATTAAAAGGTGTTGTCACTAGGCTCGGCAGACCTGCTGACTGCAGTCGGCAGAGCTGCTGACTAGGCTCGGCAGGTCTGCTGAGCCTAGTGGCAATCTTCGAGAAGCAGTCTCCTTCAACTCGAGAAGCAGTCTCCTAAAACTAAAAGAGACGTTTCCTTGAACTCAAAGAAACGTCTCCTTTCGCTTATTCAAACATCTCCTTCTGCTTATTCAAACATCTGAATACGCTTATTCAAACATCTCCTTCTGCTTATTCAAACATCTGAATTCGCCAGCAGAACTATCTCCTTCCTCCGGAAGAGCCGGGAGCTTTATAGAACTTACCTTTCTGGCGGGAGATGAAGATGCCGCCTCTGGCTGAAGTCTTATCTACTTGCTGGCCATTGAGATTATAGATCATCTCTTCTCCCTTGCTGTCCTTCCATAAAGCCAGGGTATTTCCCTCGTAATAAAGGGTAGTGTTTCTTGGAATTTTAAACAGGTCGCCTTCTTCTACCCACGTAGCTTCCGGTGATGTTCCTGATGCATGCTCACCTGCATTGTAAGTAATGTGGTAGGTTTTATCCTTTTCCGGTTCTCCGTTTACCGGATGCCGTTATAATCAAAGTATACACTTCCCTTGTTTCCTGTAGCAATGTTGGTAGCGGCATCCTGTGCCCACGCACTCCCCATCCATCCCATCATCATGAGGAGGATGAGGGAACGGAGCCATTTGCTGGTTGATATCTTATATTTTCTATTCATATCTTTCTGTTATTTTACCATGATTTTTCTGTTTCCGAAGATGTAGATGCCGTCAGGGAAACCACTGTAGGTGGCGGTGCCAGGACGTACATCCAAGATGCGATAAAGCTGACCGGTGGTTGAGAATACCTGCAACTGGGTGGAGTAGGTGCTCTCTATGCGTACACGATGAGCTCCGATAGGGCGGATGAAGAGTGATTCGCCGGCTGGTGTATCATCGTTACCGTTTATTTCCGGTTCTATCCTGTCGATGCCCGTGGTCTCGCTGATGCGGATTACAGAAGGAACCTCTGAAGAACGGGCTCCGGCGTTCGTACTTTCTGTAGTCAGATAGGTACGGAAAGGCATTACGGTCTGTGAGGTTGCCGTATTGCTGAATGCTGTTCCCTCTGTATTGAGCGCATAGATGCCTCCATTCGCCACTTCCTTGGCAGCGAAGGTTCCCCGGTGGGCATAGCCATCGCTTACGGTCTTCATATCTGCTGTGATAGGAATCACGATAGCTCTATTCTGAGGTTCCTTGTTCGCATAAGCATGGAAGGTGATAGTCTGAGGATCTTCCTTCTTGTTCAAAATACTGTTGTAGAACTTGCTGGAAAGGTCGAACTCATAATAACGCTCACCTGGGAAACGGATGATATAAGGTACTCCAGCTGTCAGCGGAATGTAATCCTGGTATTCGTGATCCTTGGCATAATACGAATCTGCATCCCATCGGTAAGCCCAGTCTTTATAGGTGTTGCCAAAGAAGGAATTAGAGAACTGGTAATTCCATTTTGCCGCATTCGCACTTTCATTCATGAAGAGTCCTGCTGTTGTACCCGGACGCTGGAAGGTGGCTGTATTGTTTGTCGTGTTCACCTCTGTCAAACCGCGCAGCCAGTATTCATGATGCAGGTATTTATCACCATAGAAATGGGTGATCTCACCATTGAGCGATGCCATTACCTTTTGTGCGGTGAATGGCAGACAGATACCTTCCCAGGCTCCGGTAGCATCCTCAGCATAGTACATCGGCTTGCGAACATACCAGGCATGGTTGGTTACCGTGAATGGGATAGGGGCACAGAAGTCGTTGTTCTCACACTTGTCTCCCTCGCTGTTCTTATCCTCAGGGGTGCGTTCTACGAGGTGGAGGAGAGAGGTGGTATAGCCATCATCGGCATTATTCTTGAAAATATGATGTCCGTAGATGGTAGTCTCACTCGTGTTCTCCTTGTAGCCGAGTGCATTGTCTGCGATGTCGTAAGCCTCTGTATTGTTGTCGATGTCGTTGCCATTGGCAGCAGTATATACCAGGAGGTTCTGGCTTACTCCCTGCTGGATGCTTAGGTCGCTGAATATCTTGGCATTGTCATCTACCGGTGGGTAGAAGATGCCGTTTTGGTTGATGTCTGCCGCCTGTTTGAATCCCATGGCTGCCTCCTTGTCGTTCAGGCAGGTGAAGTCGATAGCCGTTGTTGTCGTCTGGTGTACGTAGGTACTCATGAGGCTGTTGGCATTGTTGCTGGCATTATAGTGGAATGCATCGAGCTTCGTGTCGCCATAGTAGCCGGCAGTACGATATATGCGGTTTCTCATATAGCTGTTCTGATGGGAAGCTATCTGGGAAGGATAGAGGTCTGGAAGCTTCTGCAATGACTGTCCCCAGAAGATGAAGTCGTTCATCGGCTGACTTCCGTCTGCTTGGTTTCCGTTGAACAGTGGAACGTAGCTGACTGCGGATGCTGTACCCTGCGATGCCTTTCGAGCCGCATCGATAGCGTGACTCTGGTCGTGGCGGGTTTCGTTGCTGCCGTAGTTAGGCTGGTCACTGTCTGAACCTTTTCTCAGATAGGTGATACCCGTGTTGTTGCCGGTGATGGCATCGGTACGGTGGGCATACTGGTAGTCGCCGTTGGCATAGTAATCGTAGACGTACTTCAATGCCTCCTTGTCTTGGGCATTCTCCATGTTGTTGCTGTAGCGGGCACGCAGATAGTATTCGTTGAGGTCGTAGCCAACCTTGCCGTATCTGAAGTCGTCTGCCGTATAATGGGTATCAGCCTTGCCGTCCATGTGATAGACGATAGGCTGTATGCCCTTGTTATATTCGAAGCAGCAGTGGTAAGTACCCTTATTGCTGGCAGCGATATTGCCGCTTTCCATACCGAGGTTATAGATGTTGCCCCGGTTCTCTTTGAGGAATGATTTGCCTTGAGCCAGACCCATGATGACATGTCCGTTTCCATGAAGAGTGCCGGCAAATATAGCATTGCTTCCATCGAAGTCGCTGGTCACGGTGATGTCGTTCTGCAGTACGAATTGGGCATTCTTTCCATATCGTTCCGCCTTGTTTCCCGTACCGTTTCCGATGGTATCCACGAAGTTGATGAATGCCTTCAGGTCGCTGGCATCAGAGATATAGATGCGAGGTTCGGCAAACGTCTTGTCTTCCTTGGTACGCTGGATAGCCTCTGAAAGATGTAGGTTCACACCCTTCTGATGAGGATTCATGCGGTGGTAGTTGTGTACGGTAAACTGGCTGTCGTCTGCCATATCCACCGTAAAGATCTTATTCAGACCATTCATGGTGATACCCAGCTGTACGCCATATCCGTTCATGAAGTAGTAGGCTGGAATATCCAGATAGTCGTTGGTCTTGTCATATACGCAGTCCTTGAAGAGTCCTTGTGCTTCGCTGCTTCCCTGCTTGTAGGTGTCGTAGCCTGTAGCCTTTTTGTTGATGTCCCATTCGGTAGCGTCTTCAAATACCCAGTTTCCCTTTTCGTTTTGCTTGCGCTTTCCTATGCGCCAGTAGTATCCGTTGGCAGAGAACGATTCGTCTGCCTCAATGGAAATCTGGTTTTTCCTGAGTCTGACCATCTCTCCCGGCAAGGCGCAGTTGTCAACAGTTATCTTACCGTTGATGTTAGGACCCTGCACATATTCTATAGTGAGATAGATGGTGTAAGTGTAGATTCGTTCTACCTCACAGTAGTAGTTGGATGATCCTGCTTTTACGTCTGTGATGTTGACAGGAGCATAGGTAGTGGAATCCTTTTTAAAGATTCTCTTAGGGTCTATCTTGGTGTATTCTCCAGCAATGCCGTTCTTGATATAATAAACAGTGTCGGCAGATAGCTTGGTTCCTGTTGCTACCTGTTTGTAATCATTGCCATCTCGGATGAAGAAGTCGGATGAGGCCACCTTACTGATGATAGGCTTGTTGTTGGTCTCATCTGTATATTCTTCGTATGCACGTCCCTTCAGTACAACGGTGGCAAGACATTTTTCAGAGAGATGCTTCTTGAAATAGTCGGTTGTCGTATTGTTGACAGAGTCTGTCAGCTGGAATGAAATCTTGGCATCGCCATCTGTCAGTTTGGAAGGGAGCTTTTGGTTCACATAGTTCTCTTTATTGAATTTTCCATTCATTGGCAATACGGCAGCGAATCCCTTGCCATCATATTCCTCTGAAGAAGAAGCTCCGATGTTGAGCAGGTATTTGCCGGATACGTCCTGGTTGTCCATATCCACATTGCCTTCTGTTCCGGCTGGCAGATAGTTGCGCTCTTCCAGGTCGCAGCTGTATTCTGTCTTAGGATGTCCGCTGCGCATCTTCCAGCTCTGAATGGTTACAGGCTGGTTTGGCTTCAGTCCTGAGAGCACGGTGAGACCGTCCTTGTTGTCACTGAAGAAGGTCATCTTGTCCTTGTAGGTATAGCCAGTGATGTGGGCATTGTAATAGTAGTTGAAACCTGTTACATACCAATAGTGAACATCAATCTTGTCATCCGGATTTGCTTTTCCTGCTTCATCCATACCATAGAATCCGGTAGGAAAGCAGTCGTCAACAACGAAGCGGTTCTGCTTGGCATCGTATGGGAAGACGAAGTTTCCGGTGGTTTCCAGGAAGTCTACCTTGTGTCCGCTTTCTCCCTCTGTCGTTGCCCGTTTATGCACATTGTCGGCATATACATAGCCGCCACCTTCGTCTTCACGAACGTCGATGAGGTTCATCTCCACTACGCCGTAGATAGGACCGTAGAAAATACTGTCGATGACATTCTTCTTGCTGTCATCGTATAACTCCTGTACGTTCTGAATCTTGAGGGCATAGCCTGAGGCGATACCTATCATGTTCTTTGCCGTACCGTCATTGCGCTTCTGGAAGTTCTGGTCGTGTTTGTCGATGTAATTCTGTTTTACCTCCATATATGACTTGCCCTTGAAGTCGCCATCAGCAGGTACCATACCGGTATTGTTGCGCCATGGTTCTTTATCGGCATCGTTGAAGGGAACATTCGAAGTTACTGCTCCCACGTAGTGGATGTTGTTGGCAAGACCCATATAGTTGCGTGCACGCTTTGTAGATTTGTCCTGCAACTTGTTGTCGGTCAAGGTTATATTCTTGGCAAACATCTGGATTTCTCCCACTCGTGCTATTGAATATGGAGTCTTGTTGGTTTGGTTGGTGGCATAGTCGCGTGCTCCAAGTACGTTGAAGCAGTTATCCTCCAGTCGCAGGATGTCCATACGCTGGAAGGTATTGATGATCTTCGGATTGTTGATATTGGTTCCTGCAAAGCCGTAACCCGTCAGGTCGGCACTGCGGAAGCCGGCTGCATACGACTGGTGTCCGTCTCCGAAGATGCCACCTTCACTGTCGTAGGCATATATATTCGTGTCGGTCTCCGACTGATGTTCCGGCTTCTTATATCCGTCTCCATAGAAATAGTTGTCCTGGAGAGAGATGTAACGGTAGTTGCCGTCTTTGTCCATGTAATAGTAGCCGAAGAGGTCGGTACCTGTTGGTAATACGACCGACTGCATTTTCTGATGGGAGATGATTATATGGTCACGGTCAGAGTCGGTTGCAGAATTGTCGGCAACCAGGATGGTGGTGTTACCGCCGAATCCTGTTGTGGTACCATTAGGCAGATCAGACAGTTTTTCCTGTCTTTCCGTGAAAGCCTTGTCTATATTGTATTGACGGGTAAATTTCAGAACGGTAGAGTCGTTTGCCATGACAGAAGTACCCTGTGCCACGGAGTAACCGCCACCATAGATAGCTTCTCCAATCTTGATATTGATGTCGTTCCATGTAAGTGGTGTAGCTGGGGCTGTAGTGAATGCATCAAAATCATTCTCCTTCACGAAGTCCGTAACTCCCTGCTTGCCGATGATGGAAGCATAAACAGCCTGCGAAACCTTGTCACCACTGATGAGTTTGATGCTCTGCTTGATGGTTTCTGAGGCAAGGTTTGGCAGTATCTTTCCGTCCTTATCCTTATTCTCATGGTCAATATACAGGTTGTTCTTGTCGGTACGGTCCAGCAGATAGATGCCGGAATGCCCGTCTTTTACCTGATAGTAGGTAGGGTAGCCCACCTTTACCTGGGTAGAACCATATACATAGCCAGAATAGGAACCGCCTGTTACCGAACGGAAGACGTGACCATTGAGGATATCCACATCGGTAAGTCCGATGACATTACCCTGCTGACCGCCACCATAGATGAAGTTGGCTGATACACCTGTAGCTCCGTTTACACCGCAAGGAAGGAACTTACCACCTTCTGTCTTAGGTTCAGAACATTTCATATCCTTACCCATGATGATGTGGGTATTGCCGTAAACATAACTCTCCATACCATATCCGGCACCATAGATGTTGAGGCTGGAGTATTCCGGTTTGGTAGCCAGAGAATCGTTCGAATTTTCCAGTTTCTTCTTATCCTTACCGGCAAGCATGTCGCTCCGGAGATCGATGGTAACGTCGCCTCTCACGGTTCCCGTCTTGTAGCAGCCGCCGAATACGTTTCCTCCCACATAGGCATCGTTCTTCTCCTCTGGCTGGAACTTGTTCTTGATGGTGAGTTGGATGAAAGGTTCGGTAGAGTAGGCACGTCCCAGTAGATAGCCACCCTCATGGTTCACCAGTCCTTTATAGTTGTAGTTGGCATTGTTGCAGCCACCCACAATCTTGTCGGTGATGGTGAGTCCCTCCGGGAAGATATAATTGATTACATTGCCCCTTGCATTTGGATAGATGTTCATGTTGCCACGGTTTCCTCCGCAGCAAAAAGTTTTGATGGTACAGTCTTCCAATCCTTCACCTGTCTGGGTTCCGTTCCATCGCAGTTCTCCTTGGATATCTGTTTCCACTGGCTGGAAATACAGGTCGATGAGGTGAGGATATACGGTTGGTCGGTCTTCCAGCTTGGTAGGGAGATAGAGGGTACCGATATCCTTGTTCGAAGGATTGAAGAACCAGTCGATGGTATCGGCAAGGTTCAGTTCCTGTGTATAGTCCTCCACGTTTCCATTGAGTTTCTGGAACTTGTTCATGAAGTCATTGTCCTCTGATTTGGCGAAGAGTTCATCTCCGTTGCAACCCATGAAGACACGTCCGATGTTCACATGACTTCCAATGTTGATCTGGATGTTTCCCACCTTTTCTACAGCCTTGTTATCCTTGTCCTTCACCTTCAGTACGGTGGCAGAGTTTCCTCCTCCATAAACGTCACCGGCGATATTCACCTTTTCAGATGTAGAGTTACCCTTGATTTCGATGCTCACCTTGTTGGTGAGTGGTCGCCATGAATTGATGTTCACAATCTTAGCCGCATCGCTTGCCTCCTTGTAGGAAGGCATGGATTCTCTCATCGGTACGGTATATACCAGAGGAACGGTCTCTGAGTTTGGATCCTCCGGGTTCATAGGGTAATACTCGTTCACCGTCACCTTCTGGTTCTGGTTCTTGTCGAGTGCATACAGGTAGTTACCGTTTCCGGCTCCATATACATTCTGATAGATGTGTCCACCCAGAATCTTGATGTTGCTTCCTTCACCGCCATTGTCTCTGAATCCGTTTTCCTCTGCAGTTATGTTCACATAGCCCGAAACGTCGTTGCCGCCATAAACATTGCCATGGATATGGATGTCGGAATTGTTGAACTTGGAGGTGCCTGATGGACCACCCGTTGTACTGCCCGTTGTACTGTTGTCTGATCCGATGATGACATGGGTAGCTTCCTTTACGTCTCCCATGAAACCGCCACCGAAGATGTCACGGCAGTCGATAGCCTTGATGGTGACATTTGTTTCCTTGACAGAACTGTAGAAACCGCCACCAAACACACGGCGGCAGAATACGCCACCGGCTCCCGATATATTGGTACTGCCTTCTACGGTACCCGAATAGCCACCGCCCACGATGTCCATGTACGAGAAGTCGCTGTAGAAGTGTTCATGTTCCTTGCCTGGTTTCAGCTCAATGTCCTGGTGGTTGTTGGCATCTCTGCCCTGCATGTCGATGGTGATGTTGGTATTGCCCTTGACATAGGTCTTTTCACCAAAGCCGCCACCGAAGATACTGAAGTGAGGAGATCCCACCTTATTATATATCTCTTTCCATTCGTTTGTCTGGTAGAATTTCATTTTCTTCTTGTCCTGTCCCGGCTTCACCTCGGTGTTGTCATTCAGGAGACCCTTGGCAATCAAGATGTTGGTATTGTTGCCCACTTCGCAGGCTTCGTTGCCACCGGCATAGATGTTGTGGTTTACCTTGAACTTCAGTGCCTCGTGGTCGTATTGTGGTGAGTAGGTGATACCGTCAATGATGCTGGCTGGTCGCCATGAACGGGTTTCCGGATTCCAGTAAGAGGAGAGCAGTGCCTGTCCACCATTGATCATGATATTGGTATTGCCGGTTACGTCTGCCGAAGTCACGGTCAGGGTGTCGGTTCCGTTCACGGTCAGGGTGTCGCAGTTACCCCAACCGCCGCCATAGATACCATGGCCTATCTGTCCGTCGGAGATGCTCATGAAGGTATTGCCATATACCGTACCGTTTTCGCATCCGCCGTAGATTCTCTCCAGGAATGCTGGCATGATATCCTTGTTCTTGTCATTGTCTGGATGCTTCATGGCATTGTCGCTCCATGGCTTGATATACTCTTTCGTTTTTTCGTCGAAGTATGGATAGGTGATGTTTGGACGGTCGATGACCAGACTGGTATTGCCGTAGATGCCACCCAGCTTCTTATAGTCGTTGCATTCAGACTTTAGGCGTCCTCTACCTCCTGCAAAAACCTGAGAGAAAACGACGCCGCCACGGATGTTGACGAGCGAAGTGTATCTGGCTGGTACCTGGTGGTATTCAAAGTTAAAGACATCCGGTGCTTCCTTTGCTTTCTCATTTCCCACGTTGGCAACATCGCCACCGCCATATACGCTGCCCAATATCATGGTACGGGCTATCAAGCCGAGGTTGTACCTATATTTGATGTTTCTACCATAGACGTAAACTTCCGTTTTAGGGACGCGTGCCATATTCGGGAAGTCAATCCATGTATTCTTGTTCTTGTCATAGATTGATTCGATACCGGCACCACCGCCATATACATTCTGTGCTACATAGCCTGATTTGATGAATACTCTCGACAGGGAACCTACCTTTCCGAAGTCATAGCTTTCTCCCTGGTTTGCAGTGATGTTACCGATAGGCATGGCACCAACACCGGCACCAAAGATGTTCTCGCAGAAAGGCTGACAGTCGGTTTCTACATAGGTTTCACCGGTAACATAACCTGAGAAGCCACCGCCGTGGATAGCCTGGAAGGTGAAGCCTGGCAAACCGAGGGTCCAGGCCCAGCGGCTGGCATGATAGCGCTTGAAGGTCATCGGGTCGAAGTCGGCATCACCCGGATTGCTGCCCGTCACACTACCGAAATAGAGCTTCTTGTCATCCTTTGAAACCTTCAGGAAGTCATTGTATATCTGCTTCTCGAAGTCAACGTATGTCTTGAGGTCTGCATTCTGGTTGAGATAGCGGTATTTGATGCCGTTGACGGTGATGACGCCATCGTCATCCATCTTGTTACCAGGCTGCACACATACTTCGGTCTTTACCACCTTGGTGTTGGCACCGAAGCCGGCTCCGAATATGGAGAATTCCGGGTCGTTTGTGTTCTTGCTGCTGATATACCAGCATAAGCCGGCAAGCGAGGTTTCATCGAACACGCTGATCTGGTTGCCATCCTTGGTGATGACGTCGGCAAGAGGAGAGTGGTTGATAATTACCTCACTCAGACCGTTGCTGTCAGAAGTACCGTTGCCAATGGTAGAGTTTCCGTCCTGTCCGAATCCCACATAGCAGGCACGGTTTCCTCCGCCATAGATATTATGGTCTCGCTTGAAGGAACCGGAGTTCATCGTTCCCTTGGTAAATGCATAGAACTGTTGGGTATTCTCATCACTGATGATGCGATTGATGGCAGCCTTTGCCTTTTCGTTGGTAATCTCATTGGCAGTCTTGGCTTTCAGGATGGCAGCGGTTATCTCCTTGAACTCATCAATGTTCTCGCAGATCTTTTCATTATTTTGAACTGCCAGCCAGGTGGTGATGTTGCCGTTGATGTCTGCCTTGCGGTTCCATATCCAGGTTCCGCCGTCTATCTGTACCTTGGTGTTACCCAGGATGTTGGCGTAGGTTCCCTCCTTGTTTTTATCCACTTTTCCCAGTACTGTGTTACGGGTAATTTCCTCCTCTTCCTCTTCGGTTTCATTGCCGGTGAGGTCTATCTTGATATTTCCGTATCCACCGCCGTAAATGTTGTGGCCCAGTTTGCCGCCCTCGATATGTACCAGGGTACTTCCATTTACGGTACCGAAGGCACATCCGCCATAGATATTACTCCAGATGAATGGCACGATGTTGCCCTGGCTGTCGGTGTCGGCAAGGGAGGTGGCATTCGTGTTCACCACGTGTACCAGAGTGTTGCCGTTGATTCTTCCCACCTTATAATATTCAAGAGCTTCAGCTTTCTTGAGACCCTTTCCTCCGCCAAAGACTTCTCCGAAGATGTCGCCGCCGGTGATATTGACGAAGGTGGTATAGTCCTTTGCCTCATAGCTAAGGAACTTGCCTGTAGTCTGGTCGAGCTTTGATTCGCTCTTTGGCTTCGTGTTGTAATAGGCTTCCTTGTCTGCTCCTGTCAGGGTGATGTATGATTTGATGTTGGCGATGTCACCGCCACCATATACATTGCCATATATTTTGGCTTCACCCGATATCTCTACCTTGGTGGTTCCTAATACCTTTGCTACATCGGTAAAGTAGGTGTAAGTGCCGTTGTTATCCTTAGGTGCTACACCGGCACCGCCACCAAATACGTCACCGTAGATGTTGGCTCCCTGGATATATACCTCGGTGTTGCCGCCAATCTGACCCGTTTCGTTATTCTCTGTAGAGGATGGGTCACCGAAGCCACCGCCATATACACGGTGCAGGAAGGTCTTGCCATCAATGGTTACCTTTGTACTCTTGTTAACTTTTCCAGCATATCCACCGCCCAGAGCACTCAGGATGGTGAAGTTAGGAATACCCTTTGAGTTGTCGAAGACAGAAATATCCTCTATCTCAGTATTGTAGATTCCGTAGTCGCCATTCACGTTCACGGTAACGTCGGTGCTGTCCACGGTTGTATTGATACCATAGCCACCGCCGAATACAGCGAAGTGAGGATGCTCGCTGTCGTCGTATGCTTTCTTCCATTCTGCTGTTTTCAGGAGTCCGAATGGGGTCATACCTTTCAGGATGGTAAGGGTAGCCTTTCCTGTTACGTTGCAGGCTTGGTTACCGCCACCATAGATGTTATGAGAGCAGACGAACTGACCGTTATTGAAGAACTCGCTCTTGTTGTCATTCCAGGTGATCCAGTTTGTTCCGTTCCATTTCTTGTCCCATATCACATTGATGGAGAAGTTGTCCTGCTTCTTTCCGCTTTCTCCTTCTGTCTGTGCGCCCTGGTCTTGAGCCAGTTTTACAAAGGTATTACCCTTTACGTCGGCATAGGTATAGAGGAGATTGCCGTTGTCGTTCGTAATCAAGCCCTTTCCTCCGCCATAGATTTCTCCTGCGAAGTTGGCTGCATATATATTAATATGTGTATCTCCCTCTACCTGTGCTCTGTTTCCACCGCCATAGATGTCGCCATAGATGGATGGTGCCTGTGCAGAGGTGCCGTAGAAGTTGAGGTTGGTGCCGCCAAGTACCTTTCCTACGAGTTCTGGATGCTTGGTATCGTCAGTGATGTTGTTTTCGTTGTCCAATCGTTTCTTTCTTCCATTACCGCCGGCAAACACATCCCCTCTGATGTCGGCATTGTCGCTGATGGCTATGTTGGTGCCTTGCTCTACTACAGCCATGTCACCACCGCCATAGATATTCTTAAAGAAGGTACCACCATTAATCTTAACTGTAGACGAGCCATAGAGGCGTGCCATGTTTTCGAGGGTGTTGATGTCTGAGGAGTTGAGCCGTTTGGCATCAGCCACACCATATCCACCACCGAATACAGGGCAATGGAAGATACCGCCATTGATGGTCAGTTCTACGTTGCCGTATATTTTGCCGAGTTCTGTATAATCATCAGCATTACCACCCTTTTGGTCTAAAGAATAGAAATAATCAGTTCCACGTCCACCAGCAAAGATGCCGTTTTTGCAATAGAATTCTCCACCATTGATGGTAAGTGATGCTACGGTTTCTCCTGCTTTTCCGTATATGTTTCCACCATCCTTACTTGGTATTCCATTTGTAGTCCAAAGGTCAGAACTCATATATCCGCTACCGCCAGCATATATACCATCAATGGGTTTTTCTGCAGAACCGAATATGCCTCCCTCTATAACGATTTTAGTACTCGTTTGTTTTGGATCTATTTCTGTATAAGTATGTGTGTCAGAGTTGTAGCAATTAAATATGCAAAGATTAGCTATGGCAGCATCATAGTTGCCAAATTTCATTACAGACTTTTTGCTACTGTCTTCCCAATATGGTATTCTGGTATCTGGTGTTTTGTGTGTATCGTCTCCTACACCATTCATACCACCAGCTCCAGCTCCATAGATGCCACTGAAAATCATATCTCGGTTACATGTTGAAGGAATTAAGAATGTTCCACCCTTTATGGTTATTGTACTTTGTCCATAGAATGGATTTTCAATGAGTTCATTAGCTTCAAAAGCACGACCGGTGCTACCACCATATATCTCTGTTATCTCAACTCTGCTATTTATATCGTTTTGGTTATTTTCTGACAGTGCTGGGTCTATAAGAATGTTGGCACGTCCCATGAATGTGTTGAAAGGAACATTATTATATCCATTATCATATCCATCTACTTCACGTCTGTTACCGAGAGTACCATTAACAACGCGACCTATCTTTCCACTCTTAATCACGATGTCTACATCACCAACCATAGCACCCTCATGGTTGCCTGCAAGAATTACGGCAACATCAAGAGTAGGAGTCATATTACCATTTTCTGATTTATGAGTATCATTGTACTCTCTGTCTATATCTATATCTATGGTACACTTTATAGGCATATTTGGACTGCCCATAATGCCATTCATGTGACCATTTATTTGTCGATCGCCTACACAGATTGTAGAGTAATGACCTGACTTGATTTTAATCTTGAAACCTTCACGTCCGTGTGGATATGAATCTTCCATTTTCTTTAGATTGTCATCTTTATAAAGTGGACGAAAACGGGCATCGTTTAGTGTACCGCCAAATATTTCGAATGATGTAGATGTTGCTCCATCAAGAGTACCGTCACCTTCAAATTTCTGATCATAGTTTTTCATCTGTATGCCTTCGCCCATTTCCAGGTTGTTGTAATTGCAATACAAGACGTCGTAATTTTCGTTTGCACGCCTAAACGTAATATACTGGAAGCGAGTATCTCCAAAGATTGTTAAGCCTGTATTCCACAAGTTTCCACCTTTTATTCTTATTTCGCCAGCATAGTCTACATCTCCCCAACTACCTCTGATAGTCGCATTCTTGAATAATGGCGATTTCGCTTTAGCTTCATTCCACTTATCAATTGCGTCTTCTGATGAATAACCTGTAGAACTAAAGCCGTTATCTGTATTATTGGTGACATTCTCGTCACTCGTTCCCATCAGCACGATGGTGTTGTCGTCCCATGATCCTTGCTTTTCCAACTTGGAATATGCGCCCTTCCATGTCCTTACTGCAGTCTCTGGAGATTGACCGTCATTACTGTCGTTTCCGGCATTGTATGATATAGTCTTTCCTTCAGCTGTTGTTCCAGTAGCGCCAGCAGGGCATAGATATACCACGCTCTTGGTATAAACCAACCATTTGTTTAATAGCTCAACTCCGTCTTTGGTTGTTACTATCACATGACAGCTCAGCTTGTCGGTAGAGCCAAGAGATGACTTGTCGAAAGTAGGCTCTGTGCTTACTTCTACATCATCATTCTTTACCCACGAATATTTGATATCAAGATTATCGTTGTTGTCCCAAATATTATTATTTATGTCAATGTAGATTGTATTCTCTTTGTGCTTCATCACAGCATTCACTTTTCTTGCTTCAATCTTTGCCACTCCCGATTGCGAACTGCCATCTTTCAATACTGCATAAACATACTGGTCGAAGTCTGTGAGCGAGATGCTGAAATTGTTATATGGATTGTTCTCGTTCTGTAGAGTCCAATTCTTCTTGTCTGTAGATGTATACCAGAAATATTTCTCGTTTCCTGCATTACCTTCAATAGTTTCTGCTGTGATGATAGTATTATAGCCACGCTTCACTGTCAGTTTTGTTGAACCGAAGTTAAAGCCTGTACCAGAAGTATAGCTCCAGTTGAGCTTGTCTTGAAAGTTGTTGGTTGATATATACTGGTTGTTCTGGCTTGCAAATGTTGTTGCAAACTCATCAACTTTCTTCTGGATTCCCAGGTTCTTTCCACCATCTACGTACTGGGTGTAATACCATGTAGAAGCATATTTAGTGGCATTACCTTCGTTTTGACAATTGGCAGTGATGCCACCTTTGTTGATCTTGGTACTTGTATTTTCGATGTTAAGCCCATTGCCAAAGAGATAGATGTTGGTAGGCTCTATGATATTACCGCCTCCATTCATGTCATAGCTGAAGCGACCGAAACCTTGGGCTATGTGGAACTTATCGTTATGCACGCTTGTATTCTTCAGCATATTTATCTGTGTATCAGCTGCTATGTTGAAGATTCTGAAAGTTTCATTCTTACTGTCGGTCTGTACATTTCCTGCTATACCGCCAATCTTTGTTTCCCTGTTTATCTCGTATGTTTCGTCGTTATCCGTAATTTCAGAGCCACGGATAATGATGTTGCTGAGTTCTGTATTGCCGTATATCTCACCAGCTACTACACCCACGTTATAACTGGGACCATCAGGTGAGAAGCCTGACTTCTTTTCTACCCTAGCCTTCTCAATGATGAGGTTTGTTACGGTAGTAAGGTTAGTGCTGCTTTCACCTTGGAGTGTTGAGAAAAGTCCCCATACACTCTTGGCTTTCCTGGCATCGACATCTTCCCATTGTATATGCATATTTTTGATGACATGACCATTGCCATCAAACTTTCCGAAAAACAAACGGTTGTTGCCATTGCCGTAGTTATAGTATTTACCGATTGGCATCCAGATACCGCCACTCAGGTCGATATCGGCAGTAAGCTTAAAGTATTTGCCAAGGAAAGCCTGCGGTGTGTTTCCGTTGTTCACATCACTTGCCAGTTTGGCGAGCTGTTCTGCCGTAGCAATCTCGTATGGATTGGTCTTGCTTCCATCACCCCCTGCATAGCTATTGGCACAGATACCTATGGAATAGTATTTGTTTGTTGTCTGAGCCCATAAGGTTTGTCCACACATGAGCCATAGGGTCAGAATGCCAAGAAGTATTCTGATTTTTTTGTTTTGTGTATTGTTATCTTGTTGCTTTTTCATGAGTCTTCATTTATAAGCGATTCTTTTTTTCTTTGTTCTTATGTTTCTTCGTGGTATAGATCATGAGGGTATTCTGTTATTACTGTATCAGAAGATGCCCCGTATAGGCATCCTGATCAGCCAGTACATAGAGGTATCTTGGCTGGATGAGTATATTGATGTTGTAAATCGCTGCCGTTTGGGCAGGATTGAGTGTTTCGAAATATTTATTTCCCAGGATGATGGTAGAGGTTACGTCCTTACGGGTAACCGTTTCTCCCTTTTCATCCTTCAGGATTACATCGTAGGTGACGGCAATGGTGGGTACGAAAGAGGCATCGGCGATGGCATAGAAGGTGGTGCCCCAACGATGATACTTACTGTCGTCAATATCCATAGATTCGTTGGCTACCGGAGTAAATGGGGTTTCTGAATTTTTATCCTTTGCCAGCTTGATGGCGTTTTCTTCCGTTATAATTACCTTGTTCAGTTTGCTCCATTGGATGGCTTTTGCCGTCCATTCATTGTTACTCCAGGTATAGCTGCGGCTTACGTAGCCTCCCGTTGCCAGACCTTTGCCGTAAATCTTGACTCCCTTGATGCGGAAGTAGCGGATGGCATTCATCTTCTGGTCCAGTTGGAAGTTGAGGTTATAGCCCGTCAACGTCTGGTCGAAGAGGAAAGTAACTACTCGTCCAAAGGTTGCATCCGAACCTCCTGCCGTTGTACTTCCCTTATGCTCTGGTTTGGCGCAGATGATTGGCGCCTTTCTTAAATCTTTCTGAGCAAGGATAGGGGATGGGGTGCCATTTATGGTTGGCATGGAGAAAGGAATCGTCAGGAGATAGGTGCTTTCCGTTGCCGATGGCTTACTGAGGGTTGCTTCAGTAGAATGCGGCATATATCCGAAGAAGTCGAAGTTGCTGTCTGGGTAAGCATCCCATCGCTTTTCTTCCTTTGGGCTCCAGGTCTTGGTCGATGTACTGTAATCTACCTGGATATTGTCGAAGATGGCGTGGTTTTTGCCTCCTGTCTCTGTACCAGTGGTTTCAAAGCTATGAGTGGCAAAGTTGTAATAGCCGAAGACGCCCATGTTGAGTGGGTGCATTCGCTGAACCGGATCATAGCTTTCATATCTGTCATCCGCACGTGTCGTCATCTTTTGTGTCCGTGCAGCAAAGGTGATATATCGGTAACTGTCGGCGTGCTGGATAGGCAGGTCGTTGCTTTCGCAGGCAGTGAGACTTGCGAGGAAGGCAAAGAGGGGTATCATCAGTTTTTTATTCTTCATAATGAGTCATGTGGGGCGTTACCAGTCTTCGGTACCGCCATTATTTTTAATAGGAGTTTCCACCCATTTCTCCACCTGCATATTGGTGAAGGCAATGTTGGGTCCTGCTTCTGTTATTTTAAAGATGTATGTATATTGGTAGCCTGCCTTCCATTGCATATATTCTGTCGGAATGGTGGCTGTAGATTTCTTTCCGTCTATGGTGGCGCTGATGATGTAAGCGCCCTGCGGTTTGTTACTGTCTCCCAATGGTGGAACGTAATACCATTTCTTTCTTTCTGTAGCCTGATGATTCAAATCTGCATCTTCCTCGTAAGGAATGGTGAATTTGATGGGCTCAGTTCCTGTTTCTGTAGTTTCCCATTTATAGGAAGCTTTGGTTCCTGTTCCTGTAATAGGGTAGCTGGCGATGATATTTCCCTTTGTAGGTGAATGTTCATCGTTTATATTTTTGAAAACAATATCGGTGATAGAGATTTTGGTATCTTTCAGATAATTGAATCTGAATCTTACCTTTGTGATAATAGGAGCAAAGGTGAGTTTTACGCATGCCCCGTATTTCCTGTTTTCGAAGTTCTGGTTGTCTGACAGCCAGAGGTCTGAGATATATGGGGTGGTAACTGCGGTGGCATCCTTATTGTAAGTGAATGGGATAGAGAAGGATGCATATTTTGCTGTGGAACCTTCTATCGATGTAGGTTCCTGGAAAGATGGGACTGAACTTTTACCGGCTGCTGTCGGGATGCTATAGGCGAAGAAGCGATAGCTGGTAGCGGAATAGTCCCAGTATTTGATAGTTTGATTAGCGATACCCACGTATTCCCAATCGGCAGTATTGCTGGAGGTTGTATTGGCGGTTTGTTGTGTCCAGTTGACGGTATATCCATCCATTACGTTTTGGGACTGGTCGAATCCGCTGGTGTAATTTCCTCCTGTGGTTTTATATCCCCATACTTTGAAGGTTTTGGAAATAGTTTCCAGTCCTGTTTCTTTATTAGCACGGGTAGTAGGTGCATCTTGCCATGTTCCGCTATTTCCTCCGAAAGAGATACTTACTCCCTTCGGTTCTTCCGGTTGAGTAGGCACATCCGGTTCTTCCTGCCCAGATCCAGCGCAGGAAAAAAGACATAGAGCCATGAATGGTATGATCAGGATGCGATATAATTTCATTTTCTTCTTGCTTTTTATCATAGGAGCCGGGCAGGGAACATTCAACCCCGTCCGGCCTTAATAGTATTGTTTTGCTCCCGAGTTCTTGGGGGCAAAAGAGAAATCTGTTATTTTGTAGCTGCTGCTACATATACAACCTTATAGGTATATGCAGCTGGTTTATCTCCATTAGCTGCTGTTGTTAAGTACTGGATAGCGTAGTAGCCTTCTTTGTCTGGAGTGAATGTAAATGACTTGTTATCAGCTGCAAGTGTTACGCCCTTACTGTTTGTTGAAGTCAATTCCGAAGTTTTAATATTTTTTATTTGAAGGTCAGCTTCAGTTCTTGCTTGTGAAAGTTTATAAACAGCTACGTAACCTACAGATGAATCGTCTTCAGACAAAGTCTTTATGTCACCATTTGTGTTATCAGTAACAGTAACTTTAATCTCTTTACCTGCTACGTACTTGATACCGTCATTTTCAACAACAGAACCTTCCTGGTATGTTGTAATTGAAGGAGTTGCAACGGTTGTGGTTGTACCCTGTGTCTTATCTGTCATTTCTGTTACTACAGCATCGAATGTGATAGGGTAGAGACCTGCTGGATCATCCTTAGGGTTATTAGGATCACCTGTAGTACCATTAGTCTTATCAGAAATCTTGAAGAGGTATGTATAGCGTGTATTAGGCTCCCACTTGCTATATGCTGCAGGGATAGCAGCAGTAGCGCCTGTAACCTTGATAGTCTCACCTGAAAGATCATCAGAATTGAGAGTATAGTCACACTTAATCAAGATAGGCGAAGCTTCTGTTTCTGAAGGTGTTGGCAATACAGTGAAATAGCCTGTTGTAGACATATCTTTGTCGGTACCATAGAGTATATTAACTTTTGGCTCTGATGATTTAGTAGCCAAAGTGCCTAATTCACCAGCATACCAGTTTTGTCTCTTTACAAGATTTGTATCATCATATTTGTAGGTGTATGAAGGAGTTGTTGATTTCCAATCATAAGTTACAGTACCAGTGAGATTACTTCCACCTACAAAGTAGCCATCTGTAGCAGAAGTAAGTATGACGTTATAGCCTGTAGAAACTTTGAGAGTTTTGTCATCAGTATCGTAAGCATAGAAATGAACGTCTGATACAAAGTATCCAGGGATAGTCTCGTAAAAACCTACACGAACCATTGACTGCTGACGAACAAAGTTGAACTGAACGGTGTTTTTGTAATCAGCCTTTGCAACAACCTTAGGTTCTGCAACATAAACAGGATTAAAGGTATTTGCTGTTTCTGTAGTATTTGCTACAATATGACCACCGAGACCTGTGATAGTAGCAGATTCAATATTCACAGTGGTGCCATTTGATGGTACTTTAAAGGTGAAGGCTGAAATTGGTGAACCTGCAACGAAGCGATACTCTGAAGCTGAGTAGTCCCAATACTTAATGGTCTGTTTATCTTTTACATACTCCCATTTATTAGTGTTTGAGGTAGTCAAATTTTCATTATACAAAACAGAATAATCTTTGAATACAGTTACAAACTTTTCATTTGTCTTCTTTACACCATACACCTTGAACTGGTTATCAAGCTTCACATGGTCATCTCCCTCGTTCGATGTTGCACGTGTAATCTTGCCAGCATCTCCACCGAAGTTAATAGCTGAATTGGCTGAAGTAGGAGTACTTCCTGGTGTATTACCAAGAAAATCATCACTTGTGCAGCTTGCAAGGGTCAATGCAGAAGCTGCAAGAAAAATATACTTTTTCATATACATATAAGTTTGTTAAATTGATAATGTTAAAAACTAAATCTTAATTCTCTTTTTTTTGTTTATTATATTTTTTGTTAATAATCATCATTTACATATCAAACTCCCATTGTTTCTCTTCGAAATCCTTGACTACGGCATCAAAACCGGAGCCGCCGGGACGAACAGGAACAGGGACTTTCGTCATGTCTAAATCAATTGTGATGACGCCACCTTTGTACAGTCGACGAACCTGGTCGGTTACATCAAAGACCAATGTGGAGTCCTTACCATTATAAAACTGCATTTTTACATCCAAGTAATGCCGGTTGTTAAGGTCGGCATCTCTTACTTTAGATAAAGATTCAATATATGAACGGGTGTCTAAACGGCTGGGATTCAACTTCGGCATACCGAAGGTCAAGACCCTTCCTCCAATGATATCCACCTTCTCTCCATCCTTCATTTGCTGGTCAAACTTCATCCTCATATTATAGTTTACCGTGATGGCATCCCTTCCGGTAACACCGGTATTCAGATTCACGCTGCGCGCCATGCCACTCAGGTTGCCACTTCCGTCAATACCCGTTACAATGCGGGTATGCTGGCGGTTGTTGTGGAGGATAATCTGCGTAAGATAAATATAGGTAACAGGCTGAATCTGCATTTCCAGTTTCCTTACCCAGCAGTTGCGATTCTCATCAAATACAAATCCGTCAAGGTTACGGTTGATTTCAATACCCTTTTCATATCCCGCAAACAGTTCTTCCGGTTGATAGAAGGAGTTGCTGAATTGGGGAGCATTGTATTTTGAGGGAAACATCGTCTGTCCCGTATTTGCCGTTACATATTCGTAAGTGGAAGATTCATCTATGCGGACGCTTTGAATACCATCCGCAGTCTGGATGTCGTTCCACGCCAGGATATCCCAGAAACCGAAGTCGTAATTGGCTGTCAGCTGTTTTGACTGGATCAGGTTCTTATAGGGTGCTTCGTGCGCACCATATTGCACATCCTGTGTGAAGTATCTTCTTATCTCGAAAACAGATGGTTCGGTATATCCGATTTTTCCGAAGAGTTTGTTGTCCTCATCATCCCATCCGTATTTCCATTCCGCCTCCCAGTCGTATACCACATCATATTTGAATTCATAATCCCAGAGCACTTTCAGCTCCAGGTCTATCTTCGGCAGATCCATTGTTGTTTCCTTACCGCCCTGATGCAGATAGAGATTCGGCTCACGTTCGCAGCCTGCAAGCAGCAGAACTGATGAAATGAAAAAGATAGCAATAACCGTTCTGCAAACTCTGTGGCTTACAGAACCCTTGAGGAGATATGTTAACTGCTGAAACTGATTCATTATTTACTTTCTTTTACTTTTTCGGTAGAGGATATCGTAACTCAAACTCACCTCCAGTCGGGTTGGTCCTAACCAATTATAGCGATACTGTCGCTTTTTGAAATCCTTGGCATCTCCATACCATTTGTAATAATATACCTGTTTGTCTTTATCTCCATCCACAGGGCATCGCCACTGGTATGGGTCGTAGCGGGTATTGAGAAATCCTGCCTGCAGACCGATGTCGAGTCGCCAGTGTTTGGAGCGGTCTAGCGGTATCGCCCAACCCAGTCCCAGTCCGGCTCCCCATCCTTCACCTTCCCATCCCCGTTTTTCGTCGAAGCATATATTATATAGGAACGCGTGCGCGTAAGCACTTACGAAGAAACCCCTGAAACCCGTTTCACCGCTTTTCAGGTAATATCGGGTATGCAACTGGTAGTTGCGCAACTGGAAATATTTATGCTCTTTGTAGTTCCGCCACCAGGGTCCCTCGAAACTGGCACCGTATGTGAAGTGTCCGGACAGCGGATAATACTCAAGAGCCACGTTGGGGATAGGGCAGAAGCGGTCGTAGCCCGGCATATAGGCAAAGTCGTAGAGCAGATTGGTCTTGATGCTCAGCAACTCACGGCGTTTCCTGCTGCTTTCAGCCGGTTCCGGTAGCGGCATTTCCACATAGATGTTGGGCTTAGGAAACGGCAAGTCCGTATGGATAGGTTTTGCCTCTGGCAACTGGTTGGTATTTACGATCCGTTCGTCTATCGGCATGATTCTGACGGCACGCAACTGCGGGAAATATTTCTTGAGCATATGGTTCCAGATTTTTCCTCCTTCCAGCCGTTTCAGTTCCGCCTTCAGCTGGTCACCTTTTCCGTCATGTTTTCTGATGATGGTCTTTACTGTAGGCAGGTACTTGTCGTGCTCCATCTGCATCAGCGAGAGGAGGAGCGGATAATCTTCCGGCACCACATCATATCTGATGCGCTTGGTGTTGATACCGTATCTGCCTAGCAAGGCATTCATGGAAGCCTTTCGGCTCCGGGCAAGTCGCACGTTGTTGGGAGTAGGACCTTCTGGTGACGCCGTAGCACGCCCAAGGATGATGCCCCTGTCTCCAAGTGCTTCCAGCTCAGGAATCAGAAAATTGTTAATCCAGTCTTTGTCACTCTCGCTGATATCAGTTCGGTTGACGACAAAGACTATAGGGCGCGAGTTATTTATGAACGTACTGTCTGTGGTTTTCACCTGGGCAGATACATTCATCGTTACGCATATCAAAAAAATGATTAAAACAGTTTTGTTTCGCACTTTTACCTTTTACTAATTTCAGTTTTTGTTATACTATATATATTCCAGAAAAGCTGTTGGTAGATAAGCAGTAGCCATGGTAAAGCCGCCGTCGATGATGATGGCAACCCGCTGCTGCCCCTGATACCGTGCCACTCTTCCTGTCAGTCCCTTAAACTTACCATCTATCACCCTGACCATCTGTCCTTCCTTGAACTTCTGAACCTCTTCAGGCACATAGAGGATATCATCCGCTTCTGATTCGCAGATAATCTTCAGTCCCTCAATCTGGTTCTGGGGAACAATCAGAGGAGATTTCGTAATCCTTGCCCCTTCATGCATGTGTCGGTAATAGAAGCGGAGATATGGCAGATTCACATTATCATACACATAACTTTTGATTTCCTCTTCGGTACCGAAAGCAAAAAAGATGTTGGGCAGTCGGGATTCCGTTACAACCTTACGTTGTCCTCTAATTTCTTTCATCACCTTGATGGTAGGGTAGAAAGCAGAAACGCCTTTTGCTACGAGGTAGTCGTAGGCTTTCTTCTCTCTTCCATAGGTAGTTCGGAATGCATACCAGTTCTGTTGTTCGTTAGGATTTTTTGCGATAGATTTTGTTTTCGCAGGCATACAATGGGTGGACACCCCTGTATCTGAGCTAGCCGCAAGAATCTTGTTTTTAACTTCGGGGAGGGCGCTGGAGATAAGCCCAACGCAAGAACCTTTATCTGCATACTGAGTGTAGTTATCCTTCTTCATTGTAATTGCAAATGCTTTTATATATCAACCTATTCTAGACAGAACCCGGTTAGCGGGTGCAAAGGTACATAATTTTCCTGTTATAATCTCTTAAACCTTGGAAAATATTCAATAGCTGCATTTTATTTAATATATTTTAGATAAAAAATCCTACTGTTCTGTTCCTTTTTGCTACAAAATATGCTCGTTTTCTCTGTTTCTGATCCACCGTTAAGTCTGTCTGTTGACTGATGAATCAGGCAGTTTTTTGTATTTTTTTACTTTGGATGTAAATTAAACCATAAAAAAATGTGCTCTTTCAGAAAAAAGTGTTACCTTTGCAACCGCTTAGAAGCATTTATATAAAATAACGTTATAACAAATTTATGAACTTTACACTATTTATCACCGTTTTGCTGACGGCTGTAACCTTGGTGGTGGCTGCTTATGTCATCGCGAAGTTAATCGGTCCTCGTTCATACAATCCGGTAAAGGGTGAACCTTTTGAGTGCGGTATTCCGACTCGTGGCAGCTCATGGTTGCCATCACACATCGGCTACTACCTCTTCGCCATCCTTTTCCTGATGTTTGACATCGAGACAGTATTGCTTTACCCATGGGCAGTCGTAGTTAAGCAGTTTGGACCTATGGCTCTCGTGAGCATCGGGTTCTTCTTGTTGGTATTGGTATTTGGCCTTGCATACGCTTGGCGGAAAGGAGCATTGGAATGGAAGTAAACAAAAGAGCCTCTATCAAGAGTATTCCTTACGACGAGTTTAAGGACAATGATACCCTCGAAAAGATTGCGCAGGAGCTCAATGAGGGTGGTGCGAATGTGGTAGTCGGTTCCCTTGATGCTGCCATCAACTGGGGACGTAGTAACTCACTCTGGTCTTTGACCTTCGGTACCTCTTGCTGTGGTATCGAGTTCATGGCTGTAGGTTGTGCGCGTTATGACTTCTCACGTTTCGGTTTCGAGGTAACCCGTAACTCTCCACGTCAGGCTGACTTGATCATGTGTGCCGGTACTATTACCAATAAGATGGCACCTGTTTTCAAACGTTTGTACGATGAAATGGCTGAGCCTAAGTATGTGGTAGCTGTAGGTGGATGCGCCATCTCTGGCGGTCCGTTCAAGAAGAGCTACAATGTGGTTCGTGGTATCAGCGAGTTGGTTCCTGTGGATGTTTATATCCCTGGATGTCCTCCACGCCCTGAGGCTATCCTTTACGGTATGATGCAGTTGCAGCGTAAGGTAAAGGTTGAGAAATTCTTCGGTGGTGCTAACCACAAGATGACTCAGGATGAGAAGGAACTCTCTATGAGCAAGGGTGGTCTTCGCGGCTTGAGCAACGAGAACCTCTCTGACAGCGAGAAGCTCGGACACAAGGAGCCTATCATCGTAACTGAAGTACCTGAGGATTTCGACCCTCAGAAAGGTCTAACTGATTAATATAATAAGGTATAAGAACATGAAACTGAATAATATTGAATTGAGTTTTGATAATTTCGCTTCTGAAATGGCGAAGTTGAAGAACGAGAAGCATTTCGACTACCTTGTTACCATCATCGGTGAAGACTTCGGTGAGGAAGGTCTCGGATGTATCTATATTCTCGAGAATACTCAGACCAACGAGCGCTGCTCAGTAAAGACCATCGCCAAGAAGGTGGATGGCAGTGATGTGATTCCTACAGTTATTAACCTTTGGAAGGTGGCTGACCTCCTGGAGCGTGAGGTATTCGATTTCGTCGGCATCAAGTTCCTGGGTCACCCAGATATGCGCCGTCTTTTCCTCCGCACCGATTTCCAGGGCTATCCATTGCGCAAGGACTTCGATATGAGTCCTGAGGCAAATAAGTTCCCTTGTACTGATGAGCCAGAGGATGACTTCACCATGGAGTATTCCCTGAGCGAAGATGGACATCTCGTTGCTACAGAGAAGCGTCGCTTCGACGAGGATGACTATGTAGTCAACATCGGTCCTAACCACCCATCTACCCACGGTGTGCTCCGTCTGCAGACCGTTATCGATGGTGAGACAGTGAAGCGCATCTATCCACACCTCGGTTATATTCACCGTGGTATCGAGAAGATGTGGGAGAACATGACCTATCCACAGACATTGGCATTGACCGACCGTCTGAACTATCTTTCTGCGATGATGCACCGCCACGCTCTGGTTGGCGTTATCGAAGAGGCGATGGGTATCGAACTCTCAGACCGTATCCGCTACATCCGTACCATCATGGATGAGTTGCAGCGTATCGACTCTCACTTGTTGTACCTCGGCTGTACCGCACAGGACTTGGGTGCCTTGACCGCATTCCTTTACTGTATGCGCGACCGTGAGCACGTATTGAACGTGATGGAGGAGACAACCGGTGGCCGTCTGATCCAGAACTACTACCGTATCGGTGGTCTGCAGGCAGATATCGACCCTAACTTCGTTCAGAATGTGAAGACCCTCTGCAAGTATCTCCGTCCGATGATTCAGGAGTACCTCGACGTATTCGGTGACAACGTGATTACCCACAACCGTCTCGAAGGTGTAGGTCCAATGAACTATGAGGATTGTATCAACTATGCCGTAACCGGTCCTGCTGGTCGTGCATCAGGTTGGAAGAACGATACCCGCAAGCGTCATCCATACGATATGTACGACAAGGTAGAGTGGAAGGAAATCACCCTTACCGGTTGCGATTCTATGGATCGTTACTATGTACACATCCAGGAGTTGTATCAGAGCTTGGACATCATCGAGCAGTTGATTGACAACATTCCTGAGGGTGAGTACTACATCAAGCAGAAGCCAATCATCAAGGTTCCAGAGGGACAGTGGTACTTCTCTGTAGAGGGTGCCAGCGGCGAGTTTGGTGTATATCTCGACTCAAAGGGTGACAAGAGTCCATACCGTATGAAGATGCGTCCGATGGGTCTCTCACTCACAGGAGCCTTGGACCCAATGCTCCGTGGTCAGAAGATCGCCGACCTCATCACTACAGGTGCAGCAATCGATTTCGTAATCCCTGATATTGATAGATAATTATGTTTGATTTTAGTATAGTAACAACATTCATCGACAATCTGCTTCGCCAGACCTTGGGTTTGGGCGACTTCCTGTCGATTCTGATAGAGTGCGTGCTCGTGGGTATCTGCATTTTGACAGCATACGCCCTCATCGCTATCGTACTTATCTTCATGGAGCGTAAGGTGTGTGCCTACTTCCAGTGCCGTCTCGGCCCTATGCGTGTAGGTCCTTGGGGTATCTTCCAGGTATTCGCCGACGTGCTCAAGATGTTGATCAAGGAGATCTTCGCTGTAGATAGAGCCGACAAGCTGCTCTACTACATGGCACCATTTCTCGTGATCATTGCCTCTGTAGGTACTTTCTCATTCCTTCCATGGAACAAGGGAGCACATATTCTTGACTTCAACGTAGGTGTATTCCTCATCACAGCCGTAAGTTCTATCGGCGTGCTGGGTGTGTTCCTCGCTGGTTGGGCATCTAACAACAAGTACTCTGTGGTATCTGCCATGCGTGGTGCCGTACAGATGATTTCTTACGAGATGTCTCTCGGTCTCTGTCTGATTTCTGCAGTAGTTCTTACCGGCACCATGCAGGTAAGCGGTATCGTTGAGGCACAGACTGGTGCTTGGAACTGGTTGATTATCAAGGGTCATGTGCCAGCTATTCTGGCATTCTTGGTATTCCTCGTAGCAGGTAATGCTGAGGCTAACCGTGGTCCTTTCGACTTGGCTGAGGCTGAGAGTGAGTTGACCGCTGGTTACCACACTGAGTATTCAGGTATGGGCTTCGGTTTCTACTACCTGGCAGAGTACCTTAACCTCTTCGTGATTTCTGGTATCGCTTCTACCGTATTCCTCGGTGGTTGGGCGCCATTGAACATCGGTATCGAGGGCTTCGACAATCTGATGAACCTTATTCCTGGTTTCATCTGGTTCTTCGGTAAGACCTTCGCTGTGGTTTGGCTCCTGATGTGGGTACGTTGGACATTCCCACGTCTGCGTATCGACCAGATTCTGAAGTTGGAGTGGAAGTATCTGATGCCATTGTCACTGGTCATCCTGATCTTGATGACAGTATGCGTAGCATTTGGATTTCACGGATAATCTTTAATACACATTATTATAATAATAAGAAAGTATGTCTAACAATTCATATTTCGGCGGTATTGCAGCGGGTTTGAAGACCCTCGCTATCGGTATGAAGACTACCATGAAGGAGTACTTCACACCAAAGAGCACAGAGCAGTATCCTGAGAACCGCAAGACTACACTCCACATCTCTCCACGTTTCCGTGGTCGCCTGGTCTTTGTTCGTGATGAGAACGAGGCTTACAAGTGTGTGGGTTGTACATTGTGTGAGAAGTCATGCCCTAACGATACCATCAAGATTGTAACCGAGATGGTGGAGGACCCAGAGACAGGCAAGAAGAAGCGCAAGCTGGTAGATTACCAGTACGACTTGGGCGACTGCATGTTCTGCGAGCTCTGTGTGAACGCATGTAACTTCGGTGCAATCAAGTTTGTCAACGATTTCGAGAATGCAGTCTTCGACCGCAACAAGTTGGTGATGCACCTTGACAAGGAGGTTTATAAGGGCGGAAGCCTTCCTAACCTCATCGATGGTGGCGCCCCATTGGAAATCGGTAAGTTTAACACCAAGACTAAGTAAGGAGGACTTTAGACAATGATAACAGCAAATTTATTTATGTTCGTCATCTTGGCAGTAGTCATCCTTGGCTCAGCCATCATGTGCGTGTTCACCAAGCGCATCATGCGTGCGGCAACCTTCCTGTTGTTCGTACTCTTCGGTGTAGCAGGCATGTTCTTCCTGCTCGACTATACTTATCTGGGTGCAGCTCAGATTTCTGTATATGCCGGTGGTATCACCATGCTTTATGTCTTCGCTATCCAGTTGGTATCAAAGCGTACTCTCCAGGGTCTTTTGGAGCATGTCAAGGGTAGCAAGGTTGTAGGTCGCGCACTCGTCTGCCTAGTTGGTTTCGTAACCTTGGCAGTCATCGTGTTGAAGAATCACTTTATTGATATGGCTGCAACCGTAGCCGACACCGAGGTGCCAATGGACCAGGTAGGTTCTGCATTGGTAGGTGCTGACAAGTATGGCTATGTATTGCCATTCGAGTTTATCTCTGTATTCCTGTTGGCATGTATCATCGGTGGTATCTTAATCGCAAGAAAGGAGGATAAGAAATGATTCCAGTACAATATTTCTTCGTGCTCTCAGCACTCTTGTTCTTCATCGGAGTCTATGGCTTCTGTACACGCCGTAACCTCGTTGCCATGCTCATCTCCATCGAGCTTGTATTGAATGCAGCCGACCTGAACTTCGCTGTGTTCAACCGCATCCTCTTCCCAGGACAGTTGGAAGGTTTCTTCTTCACATTGTTCTCTATCGGAGTAGCAGCAGCCGAGACAGCCGTAGCGCTCGCTATTATTATCAACGTTTACCGCAACTATCACAGTGACCAGGTGAACAGTATTGAAAACATGAAATTCTAAAAGACAATGGAATACAATTATGCATTTTTGATACTTCTTCTGCCATTCCTGAGCTTCCTGGTTCTGGGACTTGTGGGTATGAAGATGAAAAGACCGGTAGCAGCACTCATCGGTACCGTATTGATGGGCTGTGTATTCGCCATGTCTGTCTATACAGCATACGAGTACTTCTTTGCAGTGGGTCGTGATGCCTCAACAGGTATGTACCCAACTGTTACCGTATTTAATTTCACATGGTTGAAGTTTACTGAGTTGCTCACCTTCAACATCGGTTTCCGTCTGAGCCCAATCTCCGTATTGATGCTCATCGTGATTACCACCGTCAGCTTCATGGTTCACATCTACAGCTTCGGCTATATGGCAGAGCGTGATGAGAACTACAAGGTTGAGGAATATGAGAAGGGTATGCAGCGTTTCTACGCTTACCTGAGCCTCTTCACCATGTCAATGTTGGGCCTGGTAGTAGCTACCAACATCTTCCAGATGTATCTTTTCTGGGAGTTGGTGGGTGTCTGCTCATACCTGCTCATCGGTTTCTACTATCCAAAGCATGCTGCAGTTCATGCCAGCAAGAAGGCGTTCATCGTAACCCGTTTCGCTGACCTCTTCTTCCTCATCGGTATCCTGTTCTACAGCTTCTACGTAGGAACCTTCAACTACGACTTGAATGCTCAGCCAGAGCTCAACTCTGCTTTGGCAGGTGCAGCTTGGGTAATGCCAACAGCGTTGTTCCTCATGTTCATCGGTGGTGCCGGTAAGAGTGCGATGTTCCCATTGCACATCTGGTTGCCAGATGCGATGGAGGGTCCAACTCCTGTTTCTGCGTTGATCCACGCCGCTACCATGGTTGTAGCCGGTGTATATCAGGTAGCCAGCCTCTTCCCAATCTGGGTACAGTATGCTCCTGAGGCTTTGCACTATGTAGCTTACATTGCAGCCTTCACCGCATTCTATGCAGCAGCAGTAGCTTGCTGCCAGCGTGATATCAAGCGTGGTCTGGCTTTCTCTACTATCTCTCAGATTGCCTACATGCTCGTAGCACTCGGCGTTTGCTTCGCTGTAGATAACCACCATGGTGGTTTGGGTTATATGGCTGGTATCTTCCACCTGTTTACCCACGCTATGTTCAAGGCATTGCTCTTCCTCTGCTCTGGTGCCATCATCGTCATCATCGGCAGTAACTTCAAGGATTACATGGGTGGTCTGCACAAGTACATGCCTATTACCAACATCTGCTTCCTCATCGGTTGCTTGGCGATTGCTGGTATTCCTCCATTCGCAGGTTTCTGGTCAAAGGATGAGATTATCTCAGCTTGCTTCCAGTTCTCTCCATTCATGGGCTGGTTCATGACAGTGGTTGCCGGTATGACAGCATTCTACATGTTCCGTCTCTACTACGTTATCTTCTGGGGACAGAGCTACTATGAGCTGGATCCTGAGAACCGTCGCAAGCCACAGGAGGTTCCTTTCGTGATGTGGGGTCCATTGGTATTCCTCGCCATCATCTCTTGCCTCTGTGGTTTGATTCCATTCGGTCATTTCGTATCTGCTACAGGTCAGAGCTACGATATCCATATCGACATGAGTGTGGCAACAACATCTGTGATTGTTGCTATCATCGGTATCGGTCTGGCTACTTACATGTATGCTCCTAAGAAGACTCCATTGGCAGACGCTTTGGCTAAGAAGATGCCTAAGTTGCACAAGGCAGCCTTGAACCGTTTCTATATCGACGATGCTTGGCAGTTCTTCACCCACAAGATTGTCTTCGGTTGCTTCTCAAAGCCAATCGCATGGTTCGACCGTCGCGTTATCGATGGTACCTTCAACTTCATGGCTTGGGGTACACAGGAGGCAGGTGAAACCATCCGCCCATGGCAGAGTGGTGATGTTCGCAGCTATGCTATCTGGTTCCTCACCGGTACCGTAGCATTGACATTGTGCCTGCTCGCACTTCTTTAATGAAAGTCTCACAATTAAGTAAATAGAAAAGAAATGAATTTAAGTATATTCGTCATAGTACCACTCCTGATGTTGCTCGGCCTCTGGTTGGCACGCAACGACAAGCAGGTTCGTGGTGTGATGGTAGCAGGTGCCAGCGTATTGCTCGGTCTCTCCATCTATTTGGTGTTTGCATTTCTCGAAGCTCGTGAGACAATGCCAGCCGACCAAGCTCCGATGCTCTTCACCTACTGTGTGCCTTGGTTTGAACCATTGCACATCAACTATTCACTCGGTGTGGATGGTATCTCAGTGGTGATGATTCTCCTGACTTCTATCATCGTGTTCACCGGTACATTTGCTTCCTGGCAGATGGAACCAATGAAGAAGGAATACTTCCTCTGGTTCACACTCCTGAGCATCGGTGTATATGGCTTCTTCATCTCTATCGACATGTTCACCATGTTCATGTTCTATGAGGTTGCGCTGATTCCTATGTACCTCCTCATCGGTGTATGGGGTAGTGGTGCAAAGGAGTATTCAGCCATGAAGTTGACTTTGATGTTGATGGGTGGTTCAGCCCTTTTGGTTATCGGTATCCTGGGTATCTACTTCTACAGTGGTGCTCAGACCTTCGAAATCCTCGATATCGCTCACCATACCAATGGTGCTCATGCGATTCCAGAGAGCGTGCAGAACGTGTTCTTCCCATTGCTCTTCATCGGTTTCGGTATCCTCGGTGCGCTGTTCCCATTCCATACATGGTCTCCTGATGGTCACGCCAGTGCGCCAACAGCCGTATCTATGTTGCACGCCGGTGTATTGATGAAGCTTGGTGGTTACGGTTGCTTCCGTATCGCCATGTTCCTCTTGCCAGCTGCTACTCACGGATTCTGGATCAAGGTGTTCCTTGTACTGACTACTATCTCTATCGTATATGGTGCTTTGTCAGCTTGTGTACAGACCGACTTGAAGTACATCAACGCTTACTCATCAGTATCTCACTGTGGTATGGTGCTCTTCGCTCTCTGTATGATGACCGAGACAGCCGCTACTGGTGCTATCCTCCAGATGTTGTCTCACGGTTTGATGACCGCCCTCTTCTTCGCCGTTATCGGTATGATTTACCATCAGGCTGGTACACGTGACGTACGTTATCTGGGTGGTTTGATGAAGATTATCCCATTCCTCTCAGTAGGTTATGCAGTAGCAGGTTTGGCTAACCTCGGTTTGCCTGGTTTCTCAGGTTTCGTAGCCGAGATGACCATCTTCGTAGGTTCATTCCAGAATGCAGATACATTCCATCGCGTATGTACCATCATCGCATGTACCTCAATCGTAGTAACAGCGGTTTACATTCTGCGTTGTGTTGGTAAGATCCTTTATCAGAAGGTTCCTAATCCAAAGTTGGAGAAGCTTCACGATGCTACCTGGGACGAGCGTATCGCTGTAGCAGGTCTTATCGCCTGCGTTGCAGGTCTCGGTATGTTCCCACTCTGGGCAGAGGAGATTATCATGGACGCCGTAGGTCCTATCTTTAGTGTAATCATGTAATAAATATCAGAAGAAATGAATTACAGTCAATTTTTAAATATGATTCCAGAAGCTACCCTGATGGTAGTTCTGTTGATCACTTTCATTGCTGACTTCTGCAGTTCCAAGAGCGCAGACCGTAAGTGGTTCAATCCTCTGGTATGTCTCTTGATGGTGGCTCATATTGCCATCAATATCTTCCCAACAGAAGCCACAGAGGCATTTGGAGGCATGTACACAACAGGTCCTGCTGCCGGTGTCTTGAAGACCATCCTGGCGCTGGGTACCCTCATCGTGATGGTACAGGCTAAGGAGTGGTTGAGCCGCAAGGACACAGCCTTCAAGGAGGGTGAGTTCTATATGCTGATTATCTCTACCTTGCTCGGTATGAACATGATGGTTAGTGCCAACCACTTCCTCCTGTTCTTCCTCGGTCTCGAAATGGCATCTGTGCCAATGGCTTGCTTGGTAGCATTCGATAAGTACCGTCACAATTCTGCTGAGGCAGGAGCTAAGTTCATCCTTACTGCTACTTTCTCTAGTGGCGTGATGATCTATGGTATCTCTCTGCTCTATGCTGCTTGTGGTACTTTGTACTTCGATGATGTAGCAAAGATTATTTCAGCATCTCCATTGACCATCGCCGGTATGGTATTCTTTTTCAGTGGTCTCGGTTTCAAGATTTCCTTGGTTCCTTTCCACTTCTGGACAGCCGATTCATACCAGGGTGCACCAACTACTGTTACAGGTTACTTGTCAGTAGTATCTAAGGGTGCTGCAGCTTTTACTCTCTGCGCTATCCTCATGAAGGTGTTCCAGCCAATGGTAGAGTACTGGACCGTGTTGCTTTACATCGTGATTGTACTTTCTATCACTATCGCCAACCTGTTTGCCATCCGTCAGAGCGACCTGAAGCGTTTCATGGCATTCTCTTCTATCTCTCAGGCAGGTTACATCATGTTGGCAGTGGTAGGTAACTCAGCGATGAGCGTGAGCGCCCTGACTTACTATGTATTGATTTACGTAGTAGCCAACCTGAGCGTCTTCACCATCATCTCATCTATTGAGGAGCACAACAACGGTACAGTTCAGATGGACAGCTACAATGGTTTGTACAAGACCAACCCACGTCTGGCATTCCTGATGACCTTGGCATTGTTCTCATTGGGTGGTATTCCTCCATTCGCTGGTATGTTCTCGAAGTTCTTCGTGTTCATGGCAGCCGTTGGTACACACGATATCCACACCACTTTGGGTGCATGGGCATACGGCGTAGTATTCATCGCGTTGGTAAACACAGTTATCAGCTTGTACTACTATCTGCTCATCGTGAAGGCTATGTTCATCAAGCACAGCGATCATCCGCTTCCTACTTTCCAGAGCGCATGCTCAACCAAGTTGGCGCTTGCTATCTGCACCGTAGGTATCGTAGCATTCGGTATTTGCTCATTCGTCTTCGACTGGATTTCAGTGGCAGTGAATGCGTAAATCATCAATAATTTATAAAAATCCCAGCAATCGGTAAAAGATTGCTGGGATTTTTTTTGTTTTATCTAAAATTTGCAGTACCTTTGCACCCCGAAAGAGGCATGGTGCCTCCACTATAAATTGTAAATTATAAATTATAAATTTAAAATGGATAAGTTACCAATGAATGATGTTCCGATGCTCGTAAGCGCCATCAACTTCCTGCTTCGTGACCACGAGTTTGAAACACTCGATGAGATTTGTAATTACTTCAATGTGAACCGTGCGGCATTAGAAGCCAAAATGGCTACCCAAGGCTTTGAGTGGTCAGAGCAGCAGAAAAAATTCTGGTAAAGAGCACGCTTTCAACTATAAAGAGTGCCCTATAAACTATAAATTATAAACTATCAACTATTAGTTGTAAATTATAAATTAATTATGAATCCTCCTCGACCCTTGTGGAAGTCTGTACAAGACTATGTTTTGATTGCGATAGGTATGATATCATACTGTATCGGATGGAATGTGTTCCTCTTGCCTACTAATGTGACGGCAAGCGGATTGCCAGGTATTTCCAGTATCATCTATTGGGCAACCGGTTGCCCCGTGCAAATCCCGTATTTCATTGCCAACGCCACCTTATTAATATGTGCGTTCAAGATTTTGGGAGCTAAGTTCTGCGTCAAGACCGTTTATGCCGTCATCGTGGTAACCGCCTTGACCTCCTTCTTCTCCAGTCGTTTAGGCGATATTCATCTCTTGGAAAACCAACCTTTATGGGCTGCTTTCCTGGGTGCCGTTTTCTGTGGCTGCGGAATCGGACTCGGTTTCTCTGTTGGTGGAAGTACGGGTGGTACGGATATCATCGCAGCCATCGTCAACAAGTATCGCGACATTTCTCTAGGTAGAGTGATTATGATATGCGACATCTTCATCATCAGTTCCAGCTATCTGGTGGTACACGATTGGGAGAAGGTGTTATATGGTTATGTAGTCCTTTGTGTTCAGGCATTCTGTATCGACCAGGTGGTAAACAGCAGAAGACGAAGCGTACAGTTCTTTATCATTTCACAGAAGTATGAGGAGATAGGCAAGCGCATCAATGTAGATGCTGATAGGGGAGTAACGGTGGTGAATGCCAGCGGTTTTTATTCCGGTCAGGATGTGAAGATGCTTTTCGTGTTAGCCAAGCAGCGCCAGGCTCCTGCAATCTTCCGTCTTATCAGCGAGATAGATCCACATGCCTTTGTCAGTCAGAGTGCCGTTATCGGTGTGTATGGTGAAGGTTTTGATAAGATAAAATATAAAAGCAAAAAAGAGCACGGAGTTTAATATTCCGTGCTTTTTTTGTGCATCAGGAAAAGTCAAGAGGGTGAATCATAAACTTATGACACACCCTCATTTTACCAAAAGAGCAAGTACGGGTTCGGTAAGTCCAGTGGAAGGGTAGCAACTCAAGTAGTTCAGTAAGACAATTCAAGTATTTCTGTAAGCTAGTTCAGACGTCTCAGTTAGCTGATGCAGACGTCTCGATAAGCTTACAGATACGTCTCCGTTAGCTTACGCAGTAATATCTGTAACCCGATGCAGCCATATTCGTAACCCGATGCAGCCATATTCGTAACCCGATGCAGTCATATCCGTAACCCGATGCAGTCATATCCGTAACCCAGCGCAGCCATATTCGTAACCCAGCGCAGCCTTCATATGAACAAATTTTATGTAATCATCTATCATCCATCACGATTTGCATATATCATACATCTTTATATACTAATATACAGACACTTGAATAGCGTGATAGATACTTCAAAAACGGAAATATCCCTCACGCTATCCATCACGATTTGGGGTTATCCCTCACGATTTTCTCACTACACTCTACCAGATACTGTTTCTTTGCAGCCGTGTTGCTAAAATAAAATTAATCTGCATTTTATTAGGATAAAGATGCTTTAGTTTCAAAAATAATCCGTATCTTTGCAGTCGTATTCTTCCCGATAGTAGTTCTTGAATGCTTAATCTGGTAGAATGAAATTTAGTAAGAGCGGACATTTGGGATGCTCATAATTTAATAATGGAGGATTGGATATGAATAAATTAACAAGAGAAGAGGCGCTTAGACGTTGGAAATCTGCCAAGGCCACAAAGAAAGCCATGGTTGACAAGATGCAGAAGATGCTTTATGAAGACTACAAATTACGTACAGGCGAGGAGCCTGTGAGATTTAATGTCTTGTAATGAAAGAATTAGCTTTAGATAGAATAAATGCCAATTCTCCCTATTTGGTAGAATTGGATGTTTCAACAGGCTTGTTCAAGTTTGTTAGTGACTTTGGGGTAAGTTTTAGTGTTGCTTTTGAAGAAGACGAATTACTTCAAAGCGGTGAGTCGTATCAGTTTGCGTTGACAAATTATGAAGGAATCAAGTCACCACGAGACCCAAAGGTTAGAGATACTGTAATGTGTATTGTAGATGAATTTTTTCGTAAAAATCAAGCTGCTTTGTTATACATATGTGAAACAGGCGATGGAATGCAGAAAATGAGAAGCCGTTTATTTAGTTTTTGGTTTTCTGTTTATGCAGAGCATGATAATTTTCTTTTTCTCCCTCAAATTGTTTACGATGAAGAGGAGAATGAGAATTATGCAGCATTGATTATTCGAAGAGATAATCCTCGATTTAATGATTTAGTGTCAGAGTTTACTAATACGATAACTTTGTTAAATGGTAAGCCTGATTAGCTTTTTAAAATAAAGAAATAGATTAAAAAATGTCGTCAGCTTCTCGGCTTGGCCGATGAAGTCTTCTTCATGGCTTCTAATATAAGCATCCATATCTTCCTCCTTAACAAGGATTGGGCCTTTGATGTTTGTAAAGATGAAAGGGTAGCAGTCGTCATATTTTATATTGAAATAAAAATTCCCCAACCCGCTTAAGAAAGTAGGTTGGGGGATTTTTTTTCTGCCACAGCCTTCGTTCCTATCCTGATTTATTCAGGTTTCCCTGATTTCTTCAGTAAAGGGGCGAGGAACTTGTAGGTATATCCCTTCTGCTGCTTCACCATTTCTTCTGGTGTACCTGCAAAGAGAAGCTGACCGCCGCCTCGTCCACCTTCCGGACCCATATCAATCAGCCAGTCGGCAAGTTTGATGACATCGAGATTGTGCTCGATGATAATGACCGTGTTGCCACGATCTACCAGTTTCTGGAGTACATCCATCAGGATGCGGATGTCTTCGAAATGCAGACCGGTTGTCGGTTCATCGAGAATATAGAGCGTCTTGCCCGTATCACGCTTCGAGAGTTCTGTAGCCAGTTTTACGCGCTGACTTTCACCGCCAGAGAGGGTAGTGGAACTCTGTCCTAACCTGATGTATCCGAGACCTACATTCTGTAAAGCCTTGATCTTCTGCAGTATCTGAGGAACATTCTCGAAGAAATCTACCGCCTGGTTGATGGTCATGTCGAGAACATCGGCGATGCTCTTTCCCTTGTATCTTACCTCCAGCGTCTCGCGGTTGTAGCGTTTGCCGTGGCATACCTCACAAGGTACGTAGACATCTGGCAGGAAGTTCATCTCGATGGTCTTATATCCGTTACCCTTACATTCCTCGCATCTTCCACCTTTCACATTGAAGGAGAATCTGCCCGGCTTGTAACCGCGGATCTTAGCCTCGGGAAGTCCTACGAAGAGCGAGCGGATATCGCTGAACACGCCTGTGTAGGTAGCTGGATTGCTGCGAGGCGTTCTGCCAATCGGACTCTGGTCTACATTCACTACCTTGTCGATATTCTCGATACCCTCGATGCTCTCGTATGGCATCGGTTTCTTGAGCGAACGGTAGAAATGCTGCGAGAGGATAGGCTGGAGAGTCTCGTTGATGAGAGTGGATTTGCCTGAGCCGCTGACACCCGTTACGACAATGAGTTTGCCGAGTGGAAAATCAACATCCACCCCCTTGAGGTTGTTGCCCGTAGCTCCGTGAATGGTGATATGCTTGCCGTTGCCTTCTCTGCGGAGGGCAGGCACCTCAATAGCCATCTTGCCGTTGAGATACTGGGCGGTGATGGTATCGGTCTTGAGCATCTCCTGAGGTGTGCCCTGGAAGACAACTTCACCTCCCTTGCGTCCCGCCTTCGGACCGATATCTACTATCCAGTCGGCAGCCCGCATCATATCTTCATCGTGCTCCACCACAATAACGGTATTGCCCAGGTCGCGAAGTTCCTTCAGACTGTTGAGCAGACGTTCGTTGTCGCGCTGGTGCAGACCGATGCTCGGCTCATCGAGGATATAGAGCACGTTGACCAGCTGGCTACCAATCTGAGTAGCCAGACGGATGCGCTGGCTCTCGCCACCCGATAGAGAAGCCGACTGGCGGTTAAGCGAGAGATAATTGAGTCCCACATCGAGGAGGAAGGTGACGCGTGAGCGCAACTCCTTGATGATTTCGTGAGCCACCTTCGCTTTCATCGAAGGCAGATGCTGTTCCACTTCTTCGAGCCAATCACGCAGTTCATCGATGTCGAGACTGGCAACTTCGGATATATTCTTATCCCAGATTTTGAAAGAGAGCGATTCCTTTTTGAGTCGCATGCCGTGGCATTCAGGACATTCGATGGTAGAGATAAACTGGTCGGCCCATTTCTTGCCCGCCGCACTCTCGTCATCCTCCATCACCTTCTGCAGGTAGTCGATGATGCCATCGTATGCGCAGAAGTAGTCTGTAGAGGTATGCACCTTTTCCTTCTCAATCTTCACGTTTTCGAGCGAGCCATAGAGGATTTCCTGCATGGCATCGCCCGGAATCTCACAGATAGGTGTCTTCAGGTTGAGGTCATACTTGCTGAGCAATGATTCTATCTGCCAGAAAATCATCTGGTTCTTGTATTTGCCGAGCGGAGCGATGCCGCCTTCATGGATGCTGAGTTTGTCGTCGGGAATTACCTTCTTGATATCAATCTGATTCACCTTTCCCAGACCCTTGCAATGCGGACAGGCACCTTCGGGAGAGTTGAAGGAGAACATGTTAGGAGCAGGATCCTGGTAGGCAATACCCGTTACAGGGTCCATGAGACGCTTGGAGTAAGTCTTGGCCTCCTTGGCACCTTTCTCAAGAACCATTACCATGCCGTCGCCCTGTTTCATAGCCGTTGCCACACTCTTGCGGATGCGTTCCTCATCTTCTTCCTTCACCACCAGTTTATCGACCACAGCTTCTATATTGTGGTTCTTGTAGCGGTCGGTTTTCATATTGGGAACGATTTCGAGGATGTTGCCGTCGAGTCGCACGTAGAGATACCCCTTTCTGCGCATACTTTCGAAGAGTTCGCGGTAATGACCTTTGCGCTGGCGTACGAGGGGAGCGAGCAGGAAGATAGCCTTGCCCTTATAATCGCTGAGAATCATGTCGATGACCTGTTCCTCGGTATATTTCATCATCTCCTCGCCACTCTGATAGCTGTATGCAGTACCGGCGCGGGCATAGAGCAGACGGAGATAGTCGTAAATCTCGGTGGTAGTGCCCACGGTAGAGCGGGGATTCTTGTTGGTGGTTTTCTGTTCTATGCTGATGACCGGACTCAATCCCGTAATCTTATCAACATCCGGGCGTTCCATATTACCCAGGAAGTTGCGGGCATAGGCAGAGAAAGTTTCGATATATCTGCGCTGACCTTCGGCAAAGATGGTGTCGAAGGCCAGTGAACTCTTGCCCGAACCCGAGAGTCCAGTAATCACGGTGAGGGAATCACGCGGAATCTCCACATCTATGTTCTTGAGGTTGTGGACCCGTGCGCCCCATACATTTATCTTTTCTTCTGAATTCATATTCCAATTCTGCTAATTGCCTAATAGTTACTATTCTGTTCTTCGGTATAACCTCTGAGCAGGTTGACATCACGTTTGATGTTATACACCACGCCATCTGCCCCCTTCGCCTTGACGAGACAGAAGTAGACACCCTCCTTGACCGGTTTTCCGCGGTAGGTGCCATCCCATCCCGTGGCAGGGTCGGTCCATTCATAGAGTTTCTGTCCCCACCTATTATATATATAGGCGTGGAACTCCTCAATGTTCCGGTAACCATCCTTGGGCTTGTAGATGTCGTTGATGCCATCGCCATTTGGAGAGAAGGCATTCGGCATGAGAAGAGAACTGACCTTAGTCGTCTCTTCTGTGTTGTCCTCCTCGTCGTCGTTGACTTCCTGAGCGTGTAATTGACACGTTAAAAGTGGCAACATGATGCAAAGTAATGCTATTTTTCGTCTCATTTCTAAAATAATTTGTGCAAAGATAATAAAAAGATGAGAGATATTGCGTCAGATGCAAGATTTTTTGTATTTTTGCAGATGAAAACATGAAATATTTGAAGATATCGTTAAAAAAATCTTGAGATATGAGACAAAAAATGAGATATTTCCTGCTGTTCGTTGGGCTTCTGCTCAGTGTCAGCATTGGCGCGCAGACTGTAAAATGGCGCGACATTTACACGGTTAAGAAGAAAGATACCATCTTTGGTATCGCCAATAAATATGGATTGAGCCTTCCTGAACTGATGGATGCCAATCCGGAGATGAAGCGTGAGGGATACATGCTGCAGAAGGGAGCTACGCTCTTTATTCCATACACCAAGGACCAGAAGAACCCTAATCAGGTGAACGGTCAGAAGTCGGGGAATGGGGCAATGGTTCAGAAAATAGCAACAGCTCCGACCACTTCAAAGGCTGCTGTTGCCAGAAATGCGGTAAAGGTAGGCGTGATGTTACCTTTGCATAATGTTGATGGCGACGGCAAGCGAATGGTGGAGTATTACCGCGGTTTGCTGCTGGCTTGCGAAACCCTGAAGCAGCAGGGCGCCGATATAGATGTGCATGCCTGGAACGTTCCTATTGATGCTGATATCCGGAATACACTCTTGCAGGAGGGCGCTAACCAATGCGACATCATCTTTGGTCCACTTTATACCAAGCAGGTGGCTCCGCTGACCAACTTCTGCAAGACCTACGGCATCAAAATGGTGATTCCGTTCTCTATCAGCGGAGATGATGTAGAAAGAAACAAAGAGATTTTCCAGGTTTATCAGAGCGATGATGCGCTGAATGATGCGACCATCAAGGCATTCCTGAGCCGTTTTACCAATGTGCATCCTATCTTTGTAGACTGCAATGATTCTACTTCGAGAAAGGGCAACTTTACGTTCGGTCTGCGCAAGGAACTGGAACGCAGGAAAATCAATTATAGCATCACCAATGTGAATTCAAGTATCGAGCAGTTTGCCAAGGCTTTCATGCCTTCCAAGCAGAATGTGATAATCCTGAATACGGGACGTTCGCCACAGTTGACTCAGGTATTGAACAAACTCGACGAATTTGATGCGAAGTATCCGGGTGCAGCCATCTCTCTCTTCGGCTATACCGAATGGCTGATGTATGCCAAGTATAATCTGGAAAGATTCTATAAGTATGATACTTATATCCCTTCCACCTTCTATTATAACCCGAACTCAGCACAGACCAAGGCGCTTGAGAGCCGTTATGAGCGCTGGTTCCATCAGCCTATGATGGTGGCACAGCCAAGATTTGCCATCACCGGTTTCGATCACGGAATGTATCTGATTCAGGGTGTCAAGAGATATGGCAAGAACTTTACAGGTGAGCGCCAGCAGATGACTTACCAGCCTGTGCAGACTCCACTCCGTTTCGAGAAGACCAGTAGAGGAGGATACAAGAACAAGAGTTTCCAGTTGATTCACTATACCTTTAATCATCAGATAGAGGCGGTGAAGTACTAGTTTATAGTTTACAATTTATAGTTTACAATTTATTGTTGATAATGAATAGAAATATTGGGCTGCTGATTCTGATGCTCATCTTCGGAATTCCAGTTTCGGCACAGATAGGAGAACATCGTAGTGATTTCGCCATCGGTTTTAATGGGGGCTATATGATGAGTAGCGTAGGATTCACACCCGAGGTACAGCAGAAGCAGCACGGCGGACTGACGGGCGGTTTCTCGATGAGATATACCTGCGAGAAATATTTCAAGACCATCTGCTCTATCTATGCCGAGGTAAACTATTCGCAGGCAGGATGGGAAGAGGATATCCTGGATATGGAGAATAATCCGGTGATTATCACCGAAACCAAAGAGGCGATGGCTTACAAGCGTACCATCAACTATATTCAGGTGCCAATCTTTGCGCATCTGGCATGGGGTAGGGAGACAAGAGGACTGAATATCTTCGTGAATGCTGGTCCGCAATTTGGACTTTATCTGAGTGATTCGCAGAAGACCAATTTCTCGGTAGAGCACATGCCGGCAACCGACAATAACCGTGTAAGTCCGGTGGTGGCTCAGGATACGATGGCAGTCAAGAACAAGCTCGATTATGGTATCGCCCTGGGGCTGGGTGCTGAATACAGTATTCCGAAGGTGGGGCATTTCCTTGCCGAAGCCCGATACTACTATGGTCTGGGAAATATCTATGGTGCTTCAAAGCGTGATTATTTCGGAAAGAGTAACTACGGACAGATAGTTCTGAAACTCTCTTATCTCTTTGATATCACCAGAACGAAGAACGTGAAACGGAAATAGATGATAATTAATAATTAATAATTAATAATGATAACGGGTTTATCATTTATGTTTTGAAAAAATGAGTACAACAGAAAAAATTCAGATGAAATTGAGCGACTCTAAGTCAGCTCGCTGGACCGCCCTCCTCATTGTGAGTATCACGATGATGTTCGGTTACTTTTTTACAGATGTGATGTCTCCACTGGAGCCTCTCTTGACAGCAGCCAAGGGAGCAGAGAATGGTCTCGGACTCGGATGGAATTCGGATGAATACGGCTTCTTCTCTGGAGCTTACGGATACTTCAATGTGTTCCTCCTGCTCCTCTTTTTCGGTGGTCTTATCCTCGATAAGTTTGGCATCCGTTTCACTGGTATCCTTTCTACCGTCCTGATGTTTGGTGGAGCCTTGTTGAAGTGGTATGCTTTAGGTCATGAGTTTGACGGAATGGTTGCTGTGCCATTCTTCGGTACTTACAGTACGCAGGTAGTGATAGCTGCTCTTGGCTTTGCCATCTATGGTGTAGGATGCGAGATATGCGGTATCACAGTGAGCAAGGTCATCGTGAAGTGGTTTACGGGCCATGAGTTAGCTCTGGCAATGGGTGTACAGGTTGCTACGGCTCGTTTGGGAACTGCTGCAGCCCTGAGTGCTTCTCTTCCTTTTGCCAAGGCAATGGGTGGAGTATCTGCTTCTGTTGCTTTGGGCGCTGTATTGCTTTGCGCTGGTGTACTGGTTTATCTGGTTTATTGCGTGATGGACAAGAAGGAGGATGCTTCTGTGGCAGCTGTGGCTACTGAGCCGGAAGAAGGTTTCAAGTTCTCTGACTTGGGAGGTCTTTTCAAGACAATAGGTTTCTGGTATGTGGCTGTACTCTGTCTGATGTTCTATGCAGGCGTATTCCCATTCCTGAAGTTTGCTACCAAGCTGATGATTTTCAAGTATGGTGTGGATGCTAATATGGCAGGTCTGATTCCTGCAATGTTGCCATTCGGTACCATCTTCCTCACACCGCTCTTCGGTAGTATATACGATAAGTATGGCAAGGGTGCTACGCTGATGATTATCGGCAGTTGCCTCCTGACCTTTGTGCACGTCATGTTTGCCCTGCCAATCAACTCATGGGTGCTTGCCATCGTGCTGATGCTCATCCTGGGCATCGCATTTGGACTGGTACCATCAGCCATGTGGCCATCTGTGCCAAAAATTATCCCAATGAAACTCTTAGGAACTGCATACGCTCTTATCTTCTACATCCAGAACATCGGACTGGCTCTCATTCCGGTATGGATTGGTAAGGTAAACCAGGCGAATACCGCAGCCGACGGCACCATCGACTATACCCAGACGATGACTATCTTTGCCGGTTTCGGAGTAGTAGCCATCCTCATCGCTTTCCTCCTCTTGTGGGAAGACAAGCGAAAGGGATATGGATTGCAGAAGCCTAATGTGAAATAAGTGAAGAGCGAAGAACAAAGAGCAAATTGAGTGAAGAGTAAAAAACGAAGAGTGTAGAATCCGTTTGCTCTTTGTTCTTCTAAATCTTTGAAAGTGTAATTTTTAAAAGAAAGGAAATAACCATGAATGCGACACCTGAATCATTGATTAAGGACTATGCTGACCCTATAGAGCAGCAGGAGATTGACAAGTTTGTATGTTCAGAGATGGGCAGACAGATACACCGGTATATCAAGGGTATGTCGGGTACCAAGCAAGCTATGTTGAAATTTGAGGAAAGGCTAGCCAGCCTCTCTGTACCAGAGAAGGAGAAGGCGATAGCCAAGTATATTGATCTGAACAGAAAAGCATTGGATGGTCTTGACTTGAAGATGATTCTGGTCCGTTCGGTAGCCAACTATTGTGACACCTTCCAGTATATGCTGGATTTTGTCAACGATAAGCGCAAGATGGTTTTCTATTACCAGCGCATCAAGGCAAAATACATTCAATATCATGAAGTATTTGAGCAGGATGGAAAGTTCGGTATGAAAGATCATCAAGGCAACATCTTACTCTCGCCAACTTATGATTTCTTGCGCACCTGCTACATTTATAATGATGACTTGAGCATCATGCCGGTAATAGCTGAGAAGAATGGCAAGATGGGACTGGTAATGCCGGATGGTAACGATACGGTAGTGGCGGATTTCCTTTACGACGAAATTTGCTTGCGTGATGAATATCCTTACTTCGAAGCATCCCGTGAAGGTATCAGTGGCTTTATTGATAAGTTTGGAAACTTTGTTAATAGTTAATAGTTAACAGTTTATAGTTAATAGTTAACAGTTTATAGTTAATAGAGAAAGGGCAATCAGATTGGGATGAACCAACTGATTGCCCCTTTTTACTTTCGTTGCTATGAGCAACTTGGTTTTATCTATTTTTCTCTCGTCTTCAAACCCTAGTGAAGAAAAGCAAAAGAATTCTTCACTCTTCACTTAACTTATCCCAAGTACTTCATCAAGATTTTGATCTTACCGCTATCACGGAGCTTGATGATACTCTTTTCGCGAATCTGGCGAACACGCTCACGGGTAAGGTTGAACTCGCTACCGATTTCCTCCAAACCCTTCTCGTGGCAACCGATACCATAGCAGTAGCACAGAATCTTGCGCTCACGGTCTTTCAATACAGAATTGAGAACGCGGTCAAGCTCGCTTGCCATAGACTCGAAGTCGACACCCTTGTCGGTACGGCTGTCATCACCCGAAGCCATCACGTCGACCATCGCATTGTCATCATCATCGCTACCGAATGGAGCATCGATACTCATGTGGTGATTATCTGCCTTGATAGTCTGGTCGATTTTGCTTTCTTCCATCTTTGTGATTTGAGCGAGCTCAGCAACAGAAGGTTTGCGCTGGTTCTCCTGCTCAAACTTACTGATTTCTGCACTAATCTTACTCAATGCACCTACCTGGTTCAAAGGCAGGCGAACGATACGGCTCTGCTCGGCAATAGCCTGCAGGATGCTCTGACGAATCCACCATACGGCGTATGAGATAAACTTAAAGCCGCGGGTCTCGTCAAACTTTTCAGCAGCCTTTACCAAACCGATGTTACCCTCGTCGATGAGGTCGGTAAGAGAAAGACCTTGGTGCTGATATTGCTTAGCAACAGATACAACGAAACGAAGGTTTGCTTTTACCAATTTCTCCTTGGCACGTTCTCCCTCACGACCGCCTTTGCGAATCTTCTGGGCAAGTTCGATTTCTTCATCGATAGAGACCATAGGCTCTCTACCAATCTCCACCAAGTACTTGTCGAGTGCTTCACTGGAACGGTTGGTTATACTCTTACTAATCTTAAGTTGTCTCATAAATATCCTTTTACCTTTCTATTTAGAATTTTTTGAAGTATTTTTGTGTATCCCGAAACCTCCTCATGGTTTCGGGGTGCAAAGGTACGAAAAAAAATGCAATTACGTTGTAATATAAACGGATTTTTTTTATCTGATTTGTCTGTATTTTAGAATTTTAGCCGGTTTCTAGTAGAAAAATGCTATGTGAAGTGCGCTTTTTGGTGCAATAAGTTTGAAATATGGAATAATTTATGTATCTTTGCACAAAAATTGCGAGAAAAGAATAACTAAATAATAAAATAACAACAAAACAAAAAATTATGTTTGAGAATCAACCAAAAGGTCTGTGGGCCTTAGCTTTGGCAAACACGGGTGAGCGTTTTGGCTATTACACCATGCTTGCAGTGTTCTTGCTTTATTTGCAGGCCAACTTCGGTTTTGAAACCGGATTGGCAAGTACTATTTATTCTACATTCCTGATGATGGTTTATTTCCTTCCTATCATCGGTGGTATCGCAGCCGACAAGTTTGGCTTTGGACGTATGGTTACCACAGGTATCTTCATCATGTTCATTGGCTATCTTGTTCTCTCGCTTCCTCTAGGCAAGGACACCGTTGCCATTGCTGCCATGGGCATTTCACTTATCCTCATCGCTTTGGGTACTGGCTTGTTCAAAGGTAATCTGCAGGTGATGGTAGGCCGTCTCTACGACGAGCCACAGTATGCCAGCAACCGTGATTCCGGTTTCTCGCTCTTCTATATGGCTATCAACATCGGTGCTATGTTTGCTCCTACTGCTGCCATCAAGATTATGAAGTGGGCGCAGGAGAGCCTGAGCGTGTCGGTGGAAGATTCATACCACTTCGCATTCGCCGTGGCATGTGCTTCGCTTATTGTTAGTATCGCTATCTACTATGCCTTCAGCTTTACATACAAGCATGTTCTTGCTTCTGAGACCAAGAGTAAGGATGATAAGACTTCTGCTAAGGAGACAAACGAACTTTCTAAGGCTGAGACCAAGGAGCGCATCATCTGCCTCTGTCTCGTGTTCGCTGTGGTTATCTTCTTCTGGATGGCTTTCCATCAGAACGGTAATACATTGACACTCTTTGCCCGCGATTATACACAGAAGACTTCAGAGGGTCTGCAGTCAATGGCGTTCGATGTTACCAACCTCGTAGCCTGCATCTTCGTGGTTTACGGTTGTTTCGGTCTGGCACAGAGCAAGACTGGCAAGGGTAAGGGCATCTCTCTTGGCGTCATCGTTGCTGCCATCGCTTTCCTCTTCTACAAGTACAGCAACCTTGAAGGTGCCGTAGATGTTGAGGCTCCTATCTTCCAGCAGTTCAACCCATGCTATGTAGTGGCATTGACACCAGTGAGCGTTGCTTTGTTCTCATGGCTTCACAAGATTGGCAAGGAGCCTACATCGCCAGAGAAGATTGGTTTGGGTATGCTCGTTGCAGCTCTCGGTTTTGTATGGATGGCTGTAGGTTCTATGGGACTGGAGCTTCCTTTGACACAGGGCAATCCTGCTACAGAGGGTACACGTGTAAGTGCTAACCTCCTCATCTCTACATACCTCATCCTTACATTCGCAGAGCTTCTGCTTTCTCCAATTGGTATTTCATTTGTATCGAAGGTAGCTCCTCCAAAGTATGCTGGTTTGATGATGGGTCTCTGGTTTGGTGCAACAGCCATCGGTAACCAGTTGGTTATGATTCCTGGCATCATGTGGGGTCAGAACTTCAACCTCATTGCCATCTGGGGTGTTCTCGCCGGTATCTGCCTGGTTTCAGCTCTCTTCATCTTCTCTATCATCAAGAAGTTGAACCGCGTAAGCTAAATCAAAAATATCATATATAAAAAAGGCTTGCTTCATTACGGAGCAAGCCTTTTTTTATGTTATTTCTTCAACCATTTGTCTAACCAGCCGAAGAAGGTGCGCTGCCAGAGCACGCCGTTCTGTGGCTTCAATACCCAGTGGTTCTCATCAGGATAGATGAGGAGCTCGGCTGGGATGCCACGCATGCGGGCTGCATTGAAGGCGCCCATGCCCTGGTTGGCATTGATACGGTAATCCTTTTCGCCGTGGATGCAGAGGATTGGAGTATCCCACTTGTCTACAAACTTATGAGGACTGTTCTCGTAAGTCTTCTTGGCGTTGGCAGTCTGGTTCTTGTTCCAGTAAGCATCCTCGTATTCCCAGTTAGAGAACCAAGCCTCCTCTGTATCGGTGTACATGCTCTCCAGGTTGAAAGCACCATCGTGAGAGAGGAATGCCTTGAAACGCTTGTTGTGATGACCGGCGAGATAGTATACTGAGAAACCACCGAAGCTGGCACCTACACAACCCAAACGATCCTTGTCTACGTAAGGAAGATTGTTGGCAGCATCATCAATAGCTGAAAGATAATCGTTCATGCACTGGCCTGTCCAGTCGCCAGAAATCTCTTCGTTCCATGCGCTTCCGAAGCCAGGGAGACCGCGGCGGTTAGGCAATACGACTACATAACCGTTGGCTGCCATGATCTGGATGTTCCAGCGGTAGCTCCAGAACTGGCTTACCGGACTCTGAGGACCACCCTCGCAGAAGAGAAGGGTAGGGTACTTCTTGTTGGCATCGAAATTAGATGGCAACATGATCCATACCAGCATCTGCTTGCCGTCGGTAGTCTTTACCCAACGCTGCTCACACTTGCCCAGATTCAACTGGTTCAGAATATGGTCGTTCTCGCAGGTAATCTGCTCTACCTTGGTACTCTTGGCATCCTTGCCTGGAGTTACGATGTAGATATCAGTAGGATGACTCATGCTAGCCTTGGTAGCAAGAAGCTTGTTGCCGTTGTTGGCAAGCGAGATGCTTCCGTAGTCAGCCCACTCGTTGGTAATCTGCTTTACTTCGCCCTTGAAGTTTGCCTGATAGAGGTTCAGGGTTCCGTGCCATACACCGATGAAACTGAGGCTCTTGTTGTCCTTGTTCCATACGAAGCCCTCTACGCTAGAGTCGAACTTCTCTGATACATAGTTCTTCTTGCCGGTAGCGAGTTCGTAAACACAGAGGCGGTTGCGGTCGCTCTCGTAGCCATCGCGAGCCATGCTCTGCCAAGCGATGTACTTGCCGTCAGCAGAGAACTGAGGGTTCACGTCGTAACCCGGATTGTTCTTCAGATTCTCAGGAGCGTTGATAGCCTGGTTCTTCATGCTCTTGGTAGCATCAATCTTAGGCTCTACATAGCCAGCCTCCTTGCAGAGGTTCTTTGTCTCGCGCGTACCTATATTATATAGGTAGATATCAGAGTCGGTAGAGATAGCATACTGAACGCCCTCCTTCTTACGGCAGGTATAGGCGATGGTCTTGGAATCAGGGCTCCATGCCAGCTGCTCGATGCCACCGAATGGAGCCATAGGGCACTCGAATGGCTCATCCTTCAGGATATCCTCGCCGGCATTGATGGTACCGTCTTCAGCCACATCAGCCACGAAAGGATGGAGAAGGCTCTCTACGTAGTGGTCCCAGTGGCGATAGTTCATATCTGTTACGAGACGGCCGGTAGCCAATGGAAGATCAGAAGGATTCTCCTTGATGGTCCCGTGGTAAGGGAGTTCCTTGATGAGGATCACCTTCTTGCCGTCAGGAGAGAAGCGGAAGCCCTGGATGCCCAACTTGTCGTTGGTGAGCTGTTTTCTGCCTGTACCGTCAGGGTTCATGCTCCAGAGCTGTCCGTCGCGGATGAAGGCAATCTTCTGTCCGCCCTGAATCCAGGCAGCATCTGTTTCGCTCTTTGCATCGGTGGTCAATGCCTTCTGGTTCTTGCCGTTGGCATCCATGATGAAGAGCATCTGATGACCCTTGTTTTCCTTTACACTGTAGTAACCCACCTGGTACACCACCTGCTTGCCGTTAGGCGAAGCTTCGGCGCCACCGATACGTCCCATTGCCCAGAGAGCCTCAGGAGTCATCAGGTGGTTTTCTACCTTGATGTCATTTTTCTGAATCATAGTCTGTGCATCAGCTGCTGTGCCCATCGTGAGAGCCGCAGCAGCTAAAATCATAGCTTTAATCATGTTTCTATTTTTACTGTTATAATGTTGCTTTGTTGTTATGTATCCTATTTGTCTTAAATCTGATCCAAAGCCTGCTTGATATCATCGAGGATGTCTTCTACATCTTCGATACCTACAGAGAGGCGAATCAGATCTGGCGCAACACCTGCTTCCTTCAGCTGCTCTTCGCTGAGCTGGCGATGGGTGTGACTGGCTGGATGGAGCACACAGGTGCGGGCATCGGCTACATGGGTTACGATGTTGATCATGTCGAGAGAATCCATAAACTTGATGGCTGTCTCGCGATCTCCCTTCAATCCGAAGGCAATAACACCGCAGGTGCCGTTTGGCATATATTTCTGGGCAAGCGCATGATACTCATCGCCCTCCAGACCGCTATAATGAACCCAAGCCACACGCTCATCGTTCTGCAGGAACTCTGCTACCTTCTGTGCATTGGCACAATGCTGGCGCATACGGAGGTGGAGACTCTGAAGACCGAGGTTGAGGATGAACGAATTCATTGGGGCAGGGATGCTGCCGAGATCGCGCATCAGCTGAGCTACGAGTTTGGTGGTGTAACCCATCTTGCCGAAAGCCTTCACATAGGTCAGACCATGGTAGCTGTCATCCGGTGTGCAGAGACCTGGGAACTTATCAGCATGAGCCATCCAGTCGAAGTTGCCGCTGTCTACTACAACGCCACCTACCTGTGAAGCGGTACCATCCATATACTTGGTCGTACTGTGGGTAACGATGTCGGCACCCCATTCGAATGGGCGGCAGTTGATAGGCGTAGCGAAGGTGTTGTCAACGATGAGAGGCACCCCATTCTTGTGAGCAATGCGTGCAAACTTCTCGATGTCGAGTACTGCGCAGCCCGGGTTGCTGATGGTTTCGCCGAAAACAACCTTGGTGTTAGGGCGGAAAGCCTTCTGGATTTCTTCTTCGCTATCGTTCGGATTCACGAAAGTACACTCAATGCCGAGTTTCTTCAGGGTTACGCCGAAGAGATTGAAGGTACCACCATAAATCTCATTAGATGTAACGATATGGTCGCCCGCTTCGCAGATATTGAACACAGCATAGAAGTTGGCAGCCTGACCGCTGCTGGTTAATACGGCTCCCACGCCACCTTCGAGTTCGGCAATCTTCTTAGCCACAACATCGTTGGTAGGGTTCTGGAGACGGGTATAGAAGTAGCCTTCCTTCTTCAGGTCGAAGAGCATAGCCATCTCCTCAGAGTTGTCATACTTGAAAGTAGTGCTTTGATAAATTGGCACTTCAATCGGTTCGCCGTTCTTTGGCTCATAGCCTCCCTGCACGCAGATAGAGGCGGTACGTAAATTCTTTTTCATTTGTCGGTTATGTTTTCTTTTAAACTTCATGTTTTTGCGATATGACATGTTATGCTGCCCATTGCAAGATGCAAAGATACGGCAAATCCTTGAGAATTAAGAATAATTTGCGTAAAACATTGTTCTATAGCCAGTTTTTTTTGTACTTTTGCAGTCAAATTTGCAAAATAATAGCGATATAGTTTTATTTAAAGTAGTATGAAGATAGGTTTTGATAACGAGAAGTATCTGAAGATTCAGTCAGAACACATCAAGGAGAGAATCTCACAGTTTGACGGAAAGCTTTACCTCGAATTGGGCGGTAAACTTTTTGACGATCATCATGCCAGCAGAGTTTTGCCGGGTTTCCAGCCTGACAGCAAACTGCGCATGTTCCAGAAAATCAGCGATAGCATCGAGATTGTTATCGTGATTAGTGCAGCCGATATAGAGAAGAACAAGAAGCGTGCCGACTTGGGTATTACATACGATGAGGACGTGTTGCGCCTTCGTGGTGAGTTCCAAAACCGTGGTTTCATGGTGGGTTCTGTTGTCATTACTCATTATAATGGCCAGCCTGCCGCCATCGCCTTCAAACAGCGTCTGGAGCGCGAGGGCATCAAGACTTACTGCCATTATCTCATCGAGGGCTATCCTCACAACGTGAGTCTGATTGCCTCTGACGAGGGCTTCGGTCAGAACGATTATGTTGAAACAGAGCGTCCGCTGGTTATTGTTACTGCGCCGGGTCCTGGCAGCGGTAAGATGGCGGTTTGCCTGAGTCAGCTTTATAATGAGAACAAGCGTGGTGTGCGTGCCGGTTATGCCAAGTTTGAGACATTCCCTGTGTGGAATCTCCCATTGAAGCATCCTGTGAACATCGCATACGAGGCTGCTACTGCCGATCTGAACGATGTGAATATGATTGACCCGTTCCATCTGGAGGCTTACAACAAGATAGCCATCAACTATAACCGTGATGTAGAGATTTATCCTGTGCTCAATGCGCTGTTCGAGGGTATCTATGGTAGCAATCCATACAAGTCGCCTACGGATATGGGTGTGAATATGGTAGGTTTCTGTATCTCTGATGATGAGGCTTGCTGCGAGGCATCCAAGAATGAGATTGTCCGCCGTTACTATGCGGCTACCAACAAGTTGGCGGCTGGTGCTTGCAATGAAGATGAGATCAATAAGATTCAGATGCTCTTCAATCAGGCTAAGATTACTACTGATTACCGCAAGGTGACGGTAGCTGCCAAGAATCATAAGAAGGAGACGGGTCATACCTCTTCTGCCATTGAGTTGGAGGATGGTACCATTATCTGCGGTCATAGCAGCGAGTTGCTGGGCTGTAGTGCCGCCTTGCTCCTGAATGTTACCAAGCAGTTGGCAGGCATCGACCATGAATTGAAGCTGATTCCTCAGTCGATGATTGAGCCTATCCAGCATACCAAGGTGAATTATCTCGGTGGTCACAATCCTCGTCTTCATACGGATGAGGTTTTGGTAGCTCTTTCTGTTCTTTCAGAGAATGATGAGAACTGCAAGAAGGCATTGGAGCAGTTGCCTAAGCTTCGCGGCTGCCAGGCTCATTGCACCGTGATGCTGAGTGATGTAGACCAGAAAATCTTCAAGAAGCTCGGTGTGGATATCACCTGCGAGCCGGTATTGAAGAAGTAAATTTGGGTTGGATACTATTGAAGAAGCAAATTTGCCTTAAACAATATACCCCCGAAAAGGTATAGTTAATCTCGTAGATTGATTAATTATACCTTTTCGGGGGTGTTTGTTTTTATTTTATACAGAAACATTATCTTAATGCCATAACTCTGCTGAGAATCAGTTTCTTGTATTCCTTCTTCATGCTGTCTGGCAGGAAGGAGGCTTCTATCAGGTCGAGCCATTTCACGATAGATCGGCGGAACTTTTTGGCGATGTTGTTGATTACCTTCTCGCTGAGGCCCGAGGCGGTCATTACCTTGACGAAATCAGATTTCTGAATCTTTCTCTTTCTTCCGTTGAGCGTCAGGGCGAGCTCCTCGGTATCTTCTGGCATCACAATCTTCGTGCAGAGGAGGTCGTAGGCTGGAGTTAAGCCATAACCCAACTTGCGGTTGTTGTAGAGCGAGAAGTTCTTGAGGTGCATGTCAGCGTTGCCCGTAATCCATGAGAAGATGACCACTTCCCAATAGTTCACGAGGTCGAGCTGCGAGAACGATGAATACTTCTTGATGAGTCTGGCTATCTGCTCGTAGGAACCTTTATATTTGTATTCGGTAAGGCGCTCTGACAGCTGGCACATATCTTCCATCGGTACCTTTTGTCCATCATCCAGTCGGTCTATTCTTCGGGTGATATAACAGAGTTCACCATCGGCAAAGCGAATCAGTCCGTGGGGAACCACAGCTATCTTGGCGGCTTCGGCGAGATGCATCGTGAGGTCTTCTATTTCCGGTAGACAGCGGTAGCGGTCGGTTTGTGGCTTGAGGATATATTTTCCCCAAAGACCTACGATGGTGAAGCGGGATGGTTCGTTCTTTCCGCCCGGATTTACATCGAGCGAGAGCTTCGCCTGCACACCGGTGAGGGTGGTCTGGGCACGCACTACCTGTTTTGCCAGGTCGCCTATTTCCTTTCTAACGTAGGGTAGGACAGGGGCTTCCTTGGTGCCGAAGAGCTTGCGTGCGCAGGCGGGATGGTAATCTACCTGACCAGGCTTGAGCGGTTTATAACAATATAGACATTTCTCCATATCTTATTCTCCTTTCTGTTTATGGGGTGAACCATTCATTTCTTCTGCTGGAGATTCGTTTGTAGGAATCACGCTTACTGCTCCGATGCAATCCTTGCAGCAGGCAAGGAGGAGCGACATTCTGTCGCGCTGGTTGATTTTCCAACTGCTTTCTGCGATGTTCAGCAGCCATCCTTCGGGGATTAGTCCATCGAAGAATGGGAACAGTACGGTATCGTGGTAGGGCTCATCGGATAAGGGAAGCGTCAGACTTACGGCTTCCGCACCATCCGATGCCAGATAATCTGAATCATAGGCGAAGGTAAAGCCTGTCTCGTCTTCCGTCAGCAGACCTACGTATTGGTCGTAGAGATATATTTTTCCTTGTTTCATGATATTTTATTTTTATTCTTTTTTGATAGGAACGGGGCCTATTTCCTGACCGAACAGGAGGAGGACCTGGTTTACCTTGTCGAGTCGTAGTGTTTCCTTTCCCTGTTCCAGTTCTCTTATGAATCTGAGTCCTACGCCCGATTTCGCTGCCAAATCTACTTGCGTCAATCCGAATTGCTTGCGCATTTCCTTGACGTATGATGATAATGTATTGCTCATATTCTTGTTGTTTTATACCCTATCGGGTAATATTATATATGGAATAATATTATATTATACCCTTTCGGGGGCAAATATACGAATAAAAAATGAAAATACCCCCGAAAAGGTATAATTTATAATATCATTTAACAAATTATACCTTTTCGGGGACAAAAAAAGCGTAATGAACCCCTTTTTCAGGTAATCCATTACGCTTTCATTTTTATCTGGTAATCTTTATTTTCCGAGATTTTTCTTTTTCTCGTTCAGTTCTGCCTTCTTGCGCATCATCTCTTCCTGCTGCTTGCGCTGCATCTCCTGGAGAGCCTGCATTCTTGCCATCAGGCCGCTTGCCTTCTTAGGGTTGTTCTTGTTCTCCTGATAGCGCTTTTCAAGGATGGCGAGGAGTTTCTCGTCGTCGGTAGTCTTGCGCAGGGTCCACATGATTGCGGCACTGAAGAACAATGAGATGAAGTAGTAGAAGTTCAGACCGGCTGAGTAGTCATTGAACATGAAGAAGAACATCAATGGCATGAGATACATCATCCACTGCATCATCTTCATCTGCTCTGCCTGCTGACCTACCATTTGGTCGCGCTGCTGACGCATGGTCATCCAAGAGTACAACAGGTTGGCTACACAGAACAGGATACAGGTCAAACTCAAGTGGTCGCCAATCAGCCAAATGTTGGTGTTCCATTCGAAGATTGGGTCGAAGGTGCTCAAGTCGTTCATCCACAGGAACTTCTCACCACGAAGCTGGATGGCATTAGGCACGAAGTTGAACATCGCAACCCAAACCGGCATCTGAATCAGCATAGGGATACAGCCAGATAATGGGCTTACACCATACTTGGCATATTCCGCCATCATCGCCTGCTGCTTCTGCATCTGGTCCTCAGGCTTGTTATACTGAGCTGTAGCAGCTTCGAGTTTTGGTTTCAGCACGCGCATCTTGGCTGAACTCATGTAGCTCTTCTTCACCATAGGGTAGGTGATGAGCTTGAGGAGCAAGGTGATGAGAATCAATACGATACCCATTGGGAACACGTTGCTCAACCAGTCGAATACGTAGAGTGTGAAAAAACGGTTGATCCAGCGGATGATAGGCCATCCCAGGTATACGAGCTTCTGGAATTCCAAGTCTTTGCCGAAGGTACTTTCCTTCTCGGTATTCTTCAGAATCTGGAAGTCGTTAGGACCGAAGTAGAACTCAAACTCAGATGCCTTCTTACCGGTTGGGTCGAAAGCTGTCTTCATCTTAGCCTGGAACTGCTTCAGATAGCCCGAACCCTTCTCCTGAGGGATAGATGTCATGAAAGCATCCTTCTCAAAGTTATCCTTTGCTACGATGATGGCAGAGAAGAACTGGTTCTTGAAAGATACCCAGTCGATGGCTTCTTCTATCTTCTCGTCAATCTTCTCGCTACCTTCGTTGAGGTGGTCGGTACCGCCTTCTGCATTATGGTAGGTGAGGGTAGTGTAACGGTTTTCGAACATGAAACCACGTTCCTGCTGGCGTGCCTTGTCGCTCCAGTCAACATCCATCTTATTATAATTAGGTGAGAACAGCCCCGCCATGCCATTTGCCTGCAGGCTCATGTGCAGCATGTAGTCATTGCCCAATGTATAAGTCAGGGTGAGCGTCTTGCCTTCACCAGCCACAGCGGTCAGGGTGACAGACTTGTCGGTCACGTTGGATGGAGTGAAGTAGAGATCGCTGGTGATGATGTTGGCCTCCTTAGCCTCGAGCATGAACTTGAGGCTCTGGTCGTTACCGTCGAAGAGGGTTACGTCCTTGGCATCAGCCGAACCGTCTTTCACCTGCAGGTTGTGTCCCACATAGCCCTTGATGACAGCCTTCTCTACAGTAGCACCCTTGGTATTGAGTGTTAATTCTACCTTCTCGTTTTTCAATACAATCTTCTTAGCCTGGCCTTTGAGTGCCGAATAGAAGAGGGCGGTTGAGTCTGCCTCAACCTTTGCTTTGGCATTAGTCTGGCGCTTAGCAGCGGCAGCCTTGCTGGCCTTTTCCATCTCGGCATGTTTAGCCTTGGCGATGGAGTCCTGAACGAATGCCGTTCTCTGTTCTTCGGCAGATGGCTGGTTATACCAGCTAAAGCCAATCAGCACTACGGCAATCAGGAGGAAACCGATAATGTTGTTCTTGTTCATTTTTAAAATTTGAAATTAAAGGAGTAAAGGGGATCACTCCTTTAACTCCTAATATTTACTTTTTGTTTTCTATTGCTGTCTTTACGAAATCCATGAAAAGTGGATGTGGTTTCAGCACCGTACTCTGGTATTCAGGATGATACTGTGTACCTACGTACCACTTCAAGCCTGGGATTTCTACGATTTCTACCAGGTCGCTCTCAGGGTTTCTGCCTACGCACATCATGCCGTTCTTCTCGAATTCCTGCTGGAACTCGTTGTTGAACTCATAGCGGTGGCGATGGCGTTCCTGAATATGCTCCTTCTTATAGATATTGAACACGCGTGAACCCTGTTTCAGCACACACTCGTAAGCGCCGAGACGCATGGTTCCACCCATGTTTGATATGTTCTTCTGCTCCTCCATGATGTCGATGACATTGTGTGGAGTCTTCTCGTCCATCTCGCGTGAGTTGGCATCCTTGTAGCCCAATACGTTGCGGGCAAACTCGATGACCATCATCTGCATACCCAGGCAGATGCCGAAGGTAGGGATGTCGTGGGTGCGGGTATAGTGGGCGGCGATAATCTTGCCCTCGATGCCTCGCTGGCCGAATCCTGGGCAGATGACTATACCGTCCTGTCCCTTCAGCTGTTCTGCCACGTTCTCTTCTGTGAGATATTCTGAGTTGATGAAGGTAATCTTCACCTTGTGGTCATTGTAGGTGCCGGCATGCGAGAGACTCTCGCGGATACTCTTGTATGCATCCTGCAGGTCGTACTTGCCTACGAGACCGATGTTTACCACCTCTGTAGCCTTGTTTCTGCGGTCGAGGAATGTCTTCCAAGGACCCAGCGCAGGTGTTTCGCCGATAGGCTCGCCCATCTTGCGGAGGATGGCGGTGTCGAGGCCCTGGTTCTGCATGTTTACAGGCACCTCGTAGATGCTAGGAAGGTCTTCGCTCTGAATCACGCAGTCCAGGTCTACGTTACAGAAGCTGGCTACCTTCTTCATGATTCCCTCTTCGAGATGTTTCTCGGTGCGGAGAATCAGAATATCTGGCTGAATACCTACGCTCTGCAGTTCCTTCACAGAGTGCTGGGTAGGCTTTGTCTTCAACTCGCCTGCTGCCTTCAGATAAGGCACATAGGTAAGGTGAACGTTGATGGCGTTCTTGCCCAGCTCCCATTTCAGCTGTCGGATAGCCTCCATGTAAGGGGCGCTCTCTATGTCGCCGATAGTTCCGCCAATCTCGGTAATCACGAAGTCATAGTGATACTTCTTGCCGAGCAACTTCACGTTGCGCTTGATTTCGTCGGTGATGTGAGGCACCACCTGGATGGTTTTGCCGAGATAATCGCCACGACGCTCCTTGTCGATGACTGCCTTGTAGATACGACCAGTGGTGAGAGAATTCGCTTTTGTAGTTTGAATGCCGGTGAATCGCTCGTAGTGTCCGAGGTCGAGGTCGGTCTCCATACCATCTACCGTTACGTAGCACTCACCATGCTCATACGGGTTCAGCGTACCCGGGTCGATGTTGATGTATGGGTCAAACTTTTGGATAGTAATGTTGTAACCTCTTGCTTGAAGAAGTTTACCGATGGATGAAGATATGATTCCTTTACCCAAAGAAGAAACCACACCACCAGTTACGAAGATGTACTTTGTTTCAGCCACGATATTTATAATTTAAATTAGAATAATTTGGCTGCAAAGTTACGACATTTTTGTGAAATGAGCAAAAATATTCCTAATAAAGGGCATAGATTTATGAATTATTTATTACCTTTGTGCCCAAATTTATAAAATTAAGGTATGAAAATAAAATTTGGATTACTTGTTCTTGCGTTCCTTTCGGCTCTGACGCCTGTTTCTGCCCAGCGCAAATTGAAGAAGGTGGAGCCCGGAGAGGCATCGAAGAACAGGTTGGCTGAAATCTATGCTGACTCGCTCTTGATGTGCCGTCAGCGCATCGATTCCATGAAGATGGACTCTAAGGACAGCAGATATGCCCAGCTCTTTACGCCGCTCACCTTCTATCATGGGCCGGCAGCCCGCATGTTGCGACTCAAGCCTCAGGATGGGGTGAAGGATTCGCTCGGAACGATGCTCGACCAGACGCTGATGGAGGTCTATCTCACGCGTCCCGACCTGGTGCGCGATACTGAGTCTCATCTCAAGGAGGTGGGAGCACCGTTGGCTGCGCAGAGCAAACCGAAGAAGAATCATCCTGATATCGTAGAGCAGGTGGCTCCGAAGGCGATTGAGGTGGATGCGGCGCCGATGGATATCCTCATCACCCGTCCTAACTTCTGGACCATAGGGGGCGATTATTATCTGCAGTTCCTGCAAAACTATGTTTCTGACAACTGGTATAAGGGTGGTGAGAGCAATTATTCGGTGCTCGGAAGAGTGACGATGTTTGCCAATTACAATAATAAGCAGAAAGTAAAATGGGATAATAAGGTGGAGATGCGCCTGGGTTATCAGACTTCGAAGGGTGATACGGTTCATACGCTGAAGACGAGCGATGATATGATACGATACACCGGAAAACTCGGTCTGCAGGCTTCCAGAAAGTGGTATTATACCATCCAGCTGATTGGCCAGACTCAGTTTACGCATGGTTACAAGAGTAATGACAAGACGGTTTACTCCGATTTCTTCTCGCCATTCAATCTGAACCTCTCTGTCGGTATGGATTATAATGTAGACTGGTTCAATCACCGCCTGAAGGGTAGTGCTCATCTGGCTCCTCTGGCTTTCAACTGGAAGTATGTGGGCAGAGCGTCGCTGGCTACGCGGTACGGACTGGATGAGGGGAAGCATGGCATGACCGATTACGGTTCTGAGTGTACCTTCGACCTGTCGTGGCAGATAGCGGATAATATCAAGTGGAAGACCCGTCTCTGGGGATATACCACTTACAAGCGTGCTGAAATAGAGTGGGAAAACACCATTACCTTCCAGTTTAACCGCTATATTTCTACCAACATCTTCCTCTATCCGCGTTTCGACGATGGTGTGAAGCGCAAGGATGATGATAGCTATTGGCAGTTTAAGGAATTCATGTCAGTAGGTTTCTCTTATTCGTTCTAGGATAAGGTGTTGGCAGTAAACACAATAAAGGCTCGTTCCTGTTGAGGAGCGAGCCTTTGTTGTATCTGTTAGAATCGGAAGCAAACCTCGGCATCTGCCATGGAGTAATTATGCTTCGCGAGTGTCTTGTCGTTGATGAGCGCATACTCGGTAAAGATAGAGATTCGCTTGCCGATATGGAAGTTCAAACCTGCCTCATACTGGGTTCTCTGCATGTTGCTCTTGCCGTTAGGCTGATACATGTCGTAACGCGCCTTCACGTCGATGCGGCTGTTCTTTGGCAGCTGAGCCAATGGGGCGATAACCAATCCATATACACCCTGAGCCTTATCGCCGATGTTTGCATTCAGATTGCAGTCCTTGGCGTTGGCATCGTTGAAGTTGGTGATGCTCTTTGCGAATGCCTTTCCTGTGGAGTGGATATATTCGGAGCGAACGGTCCAGCCGTCTTTCTTATATTCGAAAGAGAAGGCGTAGCGGTTCTGGTTCAGACTGCGGGTACCGCTGAAAGTCTTTTCTTGCATAATAGGTTTTCCATCATTGTCTAATTTCTGGTTACCATTTGCGTCAAGGGCTGGCTCATATTGGATGATACCGTTGTTGTTGTCGTGCCACTCTCCCTTTCTTGCATAAGAACCGGTCCATCCGAAGGCACCGATGCGCATGCCGCTTACAGGCATTACCCATACACCACCAATCACATTCTTCTGCTGGTCAACGTCCTTGGTATTGGTTCCCTGTCCGTTGAATACACCAATCTGATAGTGCAGCAGGTTTCTGCCGTTAGCATTCTTGAGGAAATCGCCCTGGAACTGAAGACCGATGTCACGGCCGTTGGATGCATGTTCTCCGGCACGGTCGCTGAAACCAGCCAGCTTGCTCACGTTCTGTGAATATCCCATGAAGCCCTGATCGATAGGGTGCATCGGATTCTCAAAGGTGAACGGGTTCTTGAACTGACCGATCTTCACCTTGAAGTATTCATATTTCTGCCATTCTGCAAACAGATCCACCATTCTCGGACTGGAACCGAGGGTAGAGGTGTTGCCGTTGAACTGAATCTGAGTCTTCCAGTAGAAGTCGCCTGCTATGCGACCTTCGAGAGAGATACGCGCCATACGGATGTTGAATGAGTTGGATTCAGCATCTTTCTGTCCGCTGTACTGATACTGGGTCATTCCATACCCCGACAATTTCACGTTGCTCAACCATGATGGTATTTCGATGGCCTGCTTCTGCTGGGCGCTGGCTGAGACCGAAGCTACAGCCATGAGCGCCATGATGATGGTTTTCTTCATCTTGTTTCTATTTTGATTTCTAGGTTTATCTCTTTTCGAGCAATACCACGTTCTCTACGTGAGGGGTATGAGGGAACATATCCACCGGCTGTACGGCAGCTACCTTATACTCCGCATCCATCAGCTGCAGGTCGCGAGCCTGGGTTGCCGGGTTGCAGCTTACGTATACGATGCGCTTTGGGGCTGCATTCAGAATGACGTTTATTACGTCTGGATGCATTCCGGCACGTGGTGGGTCGGTGATGATGACGTCAGGACGACCGTGCTGTGCGATGAAATCGTTGGTCAGGATATCCTTCATGTCGCCTGCATAGAAGAGGGTGTTCTCGATGTTGTTCACCTGAGAATTCACCTTGGCATCCTCTATGGCCTCTGGCACGTACTCGATACCGATTACCTTTTTTGCCTTGTGAGCCACGAAGTTGGCGATGGTTCCGGTTCCGGTATAGAGGTCGTAAACCAGCTCATCTCCGGTAAGGTTGGCAAACTCGCGGGCCACGCAGTAGAGGTGGTAAGCCTGCTCGGTATTGGTCTGGTAGAAACTCTTAGGACCCACCTTGAACTTCAGGTCTTCCATCAGTTCGTAGATATGGTCGTTACCCTTGAAGAGACTGAGTTCCAGGTCGTTGATGGTATCGTTTCCCTTCTGGTTGTCTACATACATGAGCGATGTAATCTGAGGGAACTTGTCAGCCACCTGCTGCATCAGCTCCAATGCTCTCTGTTCATCGCCCTCCTCATCGTAGTGGAACTGGAAGACGAGCATCCACTCTCCGGTGTTCGAATTACGGATCATCATGTTGCGGAGCAAACCGTGCTGCTCACGCAGGTCGTAGAAGGTATAGTCGTGAGAATCAGCGTATTCGAATACGAAGTTGCGGATTTCGTTGCAGAGGTCATCCATCAGCCAGCACTTCCTGATAGGATAAATCTTGTCGAAGGCTCCGGTGATATGGAAACCGATGGCGTTCTGGGCGTGGCGCTCCTTGAGCGATGTTACGGTATCATCCTCTTTCTGAGGGAGCTGAGCCAGTTCCTCGGCGGTGAACCATCGCTTGTTGCTGCATCCGAACTCTATCTTGTTGCGGTACTCCTGGGTCTTCACGCTACCCATGATAGGGCGGAACTCAGGTAGTTCAATCTTTCCGATGCGGGTGAGCTGGTCTTCCACCTGCTTCTGCTTAGCCTTGATCTGCTCTTTGTAAGGCAGGTTCTGCCATTTGCATCCGCCGCAGATGCCGAAGTGCTCGCACATAGGCTCCTGTCGCACCTCGCTCTTCTTGATGAAGCGAACCACCTTGGCTTCGCAATACTTATGTTTCTTCTTGACTACCTGCAAGTCGACAACATCTCCTGGCACACAGAAAGGTACGAAGATGACCTGTTCATCTACGCGTGTGATGCACTTACCCTCGGCTGCTACTGCCTCGATGGTGATGTTCTCTAACAGAGGTAATGGTTTACGTTTTCTTGCCATAATAATGTTTTGTATTTTTTTATGGGTGCAAAGATACTGCAATTTTATGAGAAATGCAAGAGTTGTCCCAAATTATTTGCGAGTAAAGGTAAAAAGGCTTTTAAAGGTAAAAAGGTAAAAAGGTAAAAAAGTAAAAAGATTATCAGGCGATAACAAAAGTAACAGAAGTAACAGGTAATATTCGGTGGTTGTAAAGGGATGAAATGTGAATGTGAATGTGAATTTGAAATGTAAGTGAAGAAAACGGACTGTCATGTGTATCCTTTTGTCGAGGCTGTTTATTGATGATTTTTGATAGTATATATTTTAATTGTACGTACGCGCGTACCTTATTATATTGGAATTAAATGATATAATATCATTACATGCATTCTTTTTTCTTCACTTACATTTCAAATTCACATTCACATTCACATTTTTACATCAGAGGTTACCTTGTTACTTTTGTTACTTTTGTTATCGCCTCACAATCCTTTTACCTTTAAATTGCGTCCCGACGCAGCCGTTGCTACGTCGCGACGTGTCTGGCGCTGCGTCGGGACGTAGCCATCGCTACGTCGTGATGCAGTTTCAGATGCATCGGGAGGAGGTAAAAAACATCAGAATGCAGGCTGCAATCCCGAGAGACGCACTTTCAGATTCGTCAAATATCTTTCTATCGTATACGGGATTGTTAATTTTCTGCCCGTGTGTGCGTCAACAGTATAAAATGTAATCTCGGGATAGCAAAAAAGCGTATAAAAGTTTGGCAGTATCAAATAAAAATCGTATCTTTGCATTACAATTAATAATTAACAACGTTAAACGGAATAAAATATTATACCTATAACAATTATGAACGAAAAAAGAGTTTATACATTCGGAAACGGAAAAGCAGAAGGCAATGCCCAAATGCGAGAAGTACTTGGTGGTAAAGGCGCAAACCTTGCTGAAATGAACCTGATTGGTGTACCAGTTCCTCCAGGTTTCACCATTACTACAGACACTTGTAATGAATATTATGAAGTGGGTGAGGAAAAAATCAAAGAACTTCTTCAGGACGAAGTGAAGGCTGCTGTGGCTCATACTGAGGCATTGATGAACAGCAAGTTCGGTTCTGTAGAGAATCCACTCCTCGTATCAGTACGCTCAGGTGCACGCGCATCTATGCCTGGTATGATGGATACTATCCTCAACCTCGGTTTGAATGACGAAGTAGCTGAGGGATTGGTCAAGAAGACCGGTAACCCTCATTTCGTATACGATTCATATCGCCGTTTCGTACAGATGTACGGTGACGTTGTTATGGGATTGAAGCCTGTAAACAAGGAAGATATCGACCCTTTTGAGGCTATCATCGAAAAGGTGAAGGAAGAGCAGGGCGTTACTCTTGACAAGGACCTCTCTGTAGAGTCGCTCAAGAAGCTCGTTGAACTCTTCAAGGCTGCCATCAAGGAGCAGACCGGTCAGGATTTCCCTACCAACCCAATCGATCAGCTCTGGGGCGCTATCTGCGCTGTGTTCCGTTCTTGGATGAACGAGCGTGCTATCCTCTACCGCAAGATGGAAGGTATTCCTGATGAGTGGGGTACTGCCGTATCTGTCATGGCGATGGTATTCGGTAACATGGGCGATACATCTGCTACAGGTGTTTGCTTCTCACGTGACGCTGGTAATGGTGAGAATCTCTTTAATGGTGAGTATCTTATCAATGCACAGGGTGAGGACGTGGTAGCCGGTATCCGTACTCCACAGCAGATTACAAAGATTGGTTCTCAGCGCTGGGCTGAGCGTGCAGGTATCTCTGAAGAGGAGCGTGCTGCCAAGTATCCTTCTATGGAAGAGGCTATGCCTGAACTCTATAAGGAACTCGATGCGCTGCAGGATAAGCTGGAGCACCACTATCACGATATGCAGGATATGGAGTTCACCGTACAGGAAGGCAAACTTTGGTTCCTCCAGACTCGTAATGGTAAGCGTACAGGTACCGCTATGGTGAAGATTGCCATGGATCTCCTCCACGAGGGTATGATTGATGAGAAGACTGCTATCATGCGCTGTGAGCCTCAGAAACTTGATGAGCTTTTGCATCCAGTATTCGATAAGCTGGCTCTCTCTAAGGCTAAGGTCATCACACAGGGTCTCCCTGCATCTCCAGGTGCTGCCTGCGGTCAGATTGTATTCCACGCTGACGATGCTCAGGAGTGGCATGAGGACGGCAAGAAGGTCATCATGGTTCGTATCGAAACATCTCCAGAAGACCTCGCTGGTATGTCAGCTGCTGAGGGTATCCTTACCGCTCGTGGTGGTATGACTTCTCACGCTGCCGTTGTAGCCCGTGGTATGGGTAAGTGCTGTGTATCAGGCGCCGGCTCTATCAACGTAGATTACAAGACTAAGACTGTAGAGATTGAGGGCGTAGTTTACAAGGAGGGTGATTACATTTCTCTGAACGGTACTACAGGTCAGGTTTACGCAGGACAGATTGAGACAAAGGCTGCAGAACTTTCAGGCGACTTCAAGGAGCTGATGGATCTCTGCGACAAATATACAAAGATGGAAATCCGTACCAATGCGGATACTCCACACGATGCTGAGGTAGCCCGTGCATTCGGTGCCAAGGGTATCGGTCTGACACGTACAGAGCACATGTTCTTCGATGATCAGAAGATTGTAGCTATGCGTGAGATGATTCTGGCAGACTCTGTTGAGGGTCGCGAGAAGGCACTTGCCAAGCTCCTCCCATATCAGAAGGCTGACTTCTACGGCATCTTGAAGGCAATGGATGGCTGCCACGTGAACATCCGCTTGCTCGACCCACCTCTCCACGAGTTCGTACCTCACGATTTGGCTGGTCAGCAGACCATGGCTAAGGAGATGGGCGTAAGCGTAGAGGAAATCCAGAAGCGTGTAAACTCTCTGGCAGAGAACAACCCTATGCTCGGTCATCGCGGTTGCCGTCTCGGTATCACATTCCCAGAGATTACAGCCATGCAGACCCGTGCCATCCTCGGTGCAGCTTGCGAGTTGAAGAAGGAGGGTTACAACCCATGTCCTGAAATCATGGTTCCGCTCATCGGTACCGTTCAGGAGCTCAAGCAACAGAAGGCTATCATCCTCGCTACTTCTAAGGAGGTATTCGCTGAGTACGGCGTAGAGGTAGAATTTGAGATTGGTACTATGATTGAGATTCCTCGTGCTGCCCTTACAGCAGGTCAGATTGCAGAAGAGGCTCAGTACTTCTCATTCGGTACTAACGACTTGACACAGATGACCTTCGGTTACTCTCGTGACGACATCGCTTCCTTCCTCCCTGCCTACATGGAGAAGAAGATCTTGAAGGTTGACCCATTCCAGGTTCTCGACCAGGAGGGTGTTGGTCAGCTCATCAAGATGGCTGTAGAGAATGGTCGTGCTACCCGTCCTAACCTGCGCACAGGTATCTGCGGTGAGCATGGTGGCGAGCCATCATCAGTTAAGTTCTGCGCTAAGGTTGGCATGAACTATGCTTCATGCTCTCCATTCCGCGTGCCTATCGCCAGACTTGCTGCGGCGCAGGCTGCTGTTGAGGAATAATAGCAAATATTTGACTCTCAATAGATTAAGTGGAAAGTCCTTGTAACAGAGGACTTTCCACTTAATTCGTTTTTAGCGGAAGTACCACTGAAATGCTACAAATGATGATGGATGTTTTACATATGTTTTACAATTTCCAAGGACATGTTTTACACATGTTTTACAACTTTAAAAATGATTCTAAGAACAATTTAAACATAAAAGATATGGCAACATTTAAAACAGTGGCACTTAGACAGAGAGCAGATGGATTCTGGAATGTATCTATCCGGGTTACTCACAACAGAAAGTCAAGGTATCTGAAAACAGACAAAATCGTAGAAACAAAATCTGTGAACAAGAAGAACCATGAAGTCAAGGATCCTTTTGTTCTTGAAGCATGTACTGTCAAGATAGCCCATTTTGCGGATATGCTCAACAAACAGCCTATTCGCACATGGAGTGTGGATGATGTTGTAGCATATTTGGAAAGCGGTACAGCTGATGTATGCTTTTCAGATTATGCAAGGCAATACCATGACAATCTATACAACAATGGTCATGAACGGAACGCCAGGAACTACGAACTTGCCTATAGACATTTGGAACTCTATGCAGGTTCCAATAAAGTAATGTGTTCGCAACTCACATCCAAGTTTATCAATGGATGGATAAAGTCTCTTGCCAAAACTGCAAGAGCCAAGGAAATGTACCCTATATGTATAAGACAAATATTCAGGCAAGCGTTGCTTGAATTTAACGACTATGATTGCGGTATCATCCGTATAACAACAAATCCATGGCTAAAAATAAAAATACCAAAGGCAGACACTCCAGAGAAGCGAGCTATTACTATGGAAGAATGCCGTGCTTTCTTTGCCGCTCCTCTCCCACCTTCCGACCGTATATTGCCTTTGGCAGAGCTTGGACATGATGTTGCCATGATGGTGCTTTGCCTTGCAGGAATGAATACGGTTGATATATATAATTTGAAGAAAGAAGATTACCATGATGGCATCATTAGCTATGAGCGAGCAAAAACTCGCAAGTTCAGAAACGATCATGCTTATATGGAAATGAAGATACCTGGTATCTTGCAACCTGTATTCGACAAGTATCTTGATAAAACAACCTCGCCTTATCTTTTCGATTTCCACAAACGTATGACCAACAGCGACAGTTTTGGTGCCAACATTAATTGCGGAATCCGTCAGATATGCGAGAAAAGTCTCCATATTCCACATGAGAAGGCGTATTGTGTATATACATTTCGCCATACATGGGCAACTGTTGCCCAAAACGAATGTGGAGCATCCATTGATGAGGTTGGCTTTGCTATGAACCATTCAGACCGTCATCGTGTGACAAGGTCTTATGTTAAGATAGACTTCTCACCTGCATGGGCGTTGAATGAAAAAGTCTTGGAGAAGATATTCTTCACTGAGGATAAATCAAGAGATTATTCGAAGGCTGATAGCACGGTATTTGAACGTTTCTCATTCCGTCAGATGATGAAAGGCTCTATTTTTTATCGAGGAAGGAAAATCAGTGAGTTCACTGATGTTGGCTTTAACAACGTGGATGAAATAATAGGTAAACTGATGAAAGAACTTCCAAGCACGATTCCATCAAGAGCAATGGTTCTTATCAAGATAGAGAATGTCGATAAAGGACAAACTCAAACCTATAGTCGTATGGTTGAATGACCATTATCTATAATTACACGTTACTGTATAGAAAGAATACATATATAGTAATAGGAATCTTTATACGGAAACAATATTATTCTATATAAGTGTTATATGGAATATATCTATGCGTGTATTATCCCCTTTCGCCAGTTCTCTCCATGCACGGCGTTGCTGTGTATTCCGCAAACATGGCGAAACTGCCCAGGAGCAAAGCTTCTCTT
>CAUFXJ010000002.1:0-195631 GCA_959596915.1 Segatella copri | reverse complement strand
CCTCCTTTTATCAAGAGCCTCAGATTTCGAAAGATTTCTGAGGCTTTTTTGTTTTTCCCACTGATTTCACAGATGCTCACAGATTTTAGACCTGTTCGGTCTGGAATTTCGCAGATTTTTATTATCTTTGCAGCATGGATAGGAAAAGAATTAAAAAGAAGTTTGCTAATTTTGGTCAGCGTATGCTACGGATGCCTCGTACCCGAGGATTCGGAGTACAGTCACCTACAGCCTATTCTTTCCTGCGCAAGGTGGTTAACGAAAAGGAATTTCTCAGAAATTATCGCCAGACTCATGCTGGAATCTCCTCCTATCCCCAGGATGCCTCCAAACAGAAACGGCTTCTCTTCCGCATCAGAACTGTTTATCCTAATGTAGTAGAACTCTCTGCATCTTCCTTGCTAAAGGGAGAGGATTTCCAGCAGTTTCTCTTGAATGTGTCTGATGATACAGTTTTAGTAGTTACAGACATCAATCTCGATGCAGAAAATAAAAAAGTATGGTTGCGTCTTGTAGCTGATAATTGTACCGTTTTGACCTTTGATTTGGTTGATTGCGGTATAGTTTTCTTTGATAAAACCAAATTTAAGCAGAATTTTAATGTAAATTATTGATTTATGCGTAAATTTGTTCCATAAATATTTGGAATTTAAAATAAAAGTATTACTTTTGCAGCCAAAATAATAGAAACGTTAAATTATAGAGCTATGTATTGGACACTTGAATTGGCTTCAAAGCTTGAAGATGCACCATGGCCTGCAACAAAAGAAGAGTTGATTGACTATGCAACTCGCTCTGGTGCGCCTCTAGAAGTTCTAGAGAATTTGCAGGAGATAGAAGACGAAGGCGATGTTTACGAAAGCATCGAAGACATCTGGCCTGATTATCCTTCAAAGGATGACTTCTTGTGGAATGATGACGAGTACTAATCTCGATGATAGGGCTGCTCTCTGATAAGAGGGTAGCCTTTTTCATCTTTTGTTTCTTGCTTATATATAATAATGTGTAAGAAATTCCGTTATCTTATTGTGTTGAAAAGATTTATCATTATATGGATTCTGCTAGTGGGGGTGCTCGAAGTGAGGGCACAGTATGATCCTTCCTATAGTCATTACTTTGACATGGAACCATCGTTCAATCCTGCTGCTGTGGGTAAGCAGTCGAAACTCAATGTTACGGCGGCCTACGCACTTGATATGGCTGGATTCGAACATAACCCCCGTACCTTTCAGGTGGCGGCTGACATGCCTTTCTTCCTGTTCAATCACAGGCATGGAGTAGGCTTATCGTTACAGAATGACCAGATAGGTCTTTTTACCCATCAGCGCCTGGCTTTACAGTATGCTTTGCAGAATAAACTCCTGGGTGGAACGCTGAGCGTGGGTGTACAAGGAGGTATGCTGAGTGAGAAGTTTGATGGTAGCAAGGTGGATTTGGGAGAAAGTGGTGACCCAGCCTTTTCTACTTCAGACGTAAATGGAAGCGGAATGGATTTGAGTCTGGGTCTGTATTATCAGCATAAGGCTTGGTATGTTGGACTTTCTGCCCAGCATCTTACATCGCCTGCGATTAATCTAGGTGAGACCAACGAATTGAAAATAGATGCCACATATTATTTGACAGGTGGATACAATATTCGACTGAGAAATCCGTTCTTAACAATAAAGCCGTCTGTTCTTGTTACAACAGATGGTACCACATGGCGAGGCGACCTGACAGGAAGGTTAGTTTACCAATATGAGAAACGGATGTTGTATGGTGGGGTAACCTACAGTCCGGACAGATCGGTAACCATGCTGGTAGGCGGTAGTTTTCATGGGGTAGTGCTTGGTTACAGTTACGAGGCATACACCTCCAAACTCAGTGCCGGAAATGGCAGTCATGAACTCTTTGTAGGGTATCAGACCGATATCAATCTGACCAAGAAAGGCAGAAACCGCCATCAGAGCGTCAGAATATTATAATGTAAATAGAAATAAGAACATAGTAGAATCATAAAACAATGAAGAAAAGTATATTGCTCCTTAGTGCATTCGCTATATTGCTCACCTTGAGCGGCTGCTTCGGTGCCAAGCAAGCTTCTGTTGCAGGCAGAGGTGGCGAGGTGGTTGGCGTGAGCGGTAGAAGCTTTGTAGAGCCAGCCCCTTATGGTATGGTAAAGATAAACCGTGGCTTCCTGAAAATGGGATTGGAGACCCAAGACTCACTCTGGGGAATGAAAACACCACGCAAGGATGTGTCGGTGGATGGATTCTGGATGGATGATACCGAAATCACCAATTCTGAATATAAGCAGTTTGTGGCTTATGTGCGTGATTCTATCCTTCGTACACGTCTGGCTGATCCTGCTTATGGAGGCGACGAGACTTACATGATTACAGAAGATAAGAATGGCGATCCGGTTACGCCTCATGTAAACTGGAAGAAAGCGCTTCCTAAGAAACCTAATGAGGATGAGCAGAGAGCTTTTGAAAGTTTGTATGAAACCAATCCGGTTACAGGAGAAAAACTCATCGACTGGCGCCAGCTCAACTATAAATACGAAATCTATGATTATACAGCTGCGGCTCAGCGTAAGTTCCGCCTGAATCCACAGGAACGTACCCTTAACACCGATGTGAAGATAAATCCGGAAGAGGTGGTGATGATTTCGAAAGATACCGCTTATTACGATGATGAGGGTAGAGTGGTGCGTGAGACTATCAACCGTCCGCTTTCAGGACCATGGGATTTCCTGAATACCTATATCGTGAATGTTTATCCTGACACTACCTGTTGGGTAAACGACTTCAGAAATGCAGAGAATGAAACCTATCTGAGAAGTTATTTCAGCAATCCTGCGTATAATGACTATCCGGTAGTCGGTGTTACCTGGGAACAGGCAAATGCCTTCTGCGCCTGGAGAACAGACTATCTTTTGAAGGGCTTAGGTCCTGAAGCAAGATTTGTACAGCGTTACCGTCTGCCAACCGAGGCAGAATGGGAATATGCTGCAAGAGGCAAGAACCAGAATGAATTTCCTTGGGACAATGCGGATGTGAAGAATGGGGATGGCTGTTTTTACGCCAATTTCAAACCAGACAGGGGCAACTATACCAAAGACGGCAACCTGATAACCAGCAAGGTGGCTATCTATTCGCCAAATTCTAATGGACTTTACGATATGGCTGGTAATGTGGCAGAGTGGACAAGTACCGTTTATACAGAGGCGGGTGTTGACGCAATGAGCGATTTTAACCCAACTTTACAGTATAATGCTGCCATAGAAGATCCTTACCGTTTGAAGAAGAAGAGTGTAAGAGGTGGTTCCTGGAAAGACCCTGAGTCGTTTATCCGTTCGGCATGGCGCACTTTCGAGTACCAGAATCAGCCTCGCTCATACATCGGATTCCGTTGCGTGAGAAGTCTTGCTACTACGGCAAGCGGAAAACAGAAACCATTGAAGAATAAGAATAGGAGATAAATAATATGAGCTATTATAGCAAATTCAATATCGTATACCGCTTGCAGAAGTGGATGGATAGTGTGCCGGGTCAGACATTCCTTAACTATGCTTACAGTTGGGGTGCCTCTATCGTAATCGCTGGTACCCTCTTTAAGTTGACCCATCTTCCTGGTGCCAATTTCATGCTTTTCTTAGGTATGGGAACCGAGATTTTCGTGTTCTTCCTTTCTGCTTTCGACCGTCCTTTCGACAAGACTGCCGAAGGTAGAGACTTGCCTACCCATGCTACAGAGGAGTATCTGGAAGGAAAGGTGTCGGCTGAAGAAATGATGACTGCCAAGAATCGTTCTGAAACCATTCAACCTCAGGTTGCTTCTCCTGTCTCTCCTGTAATGACTGCTGCGCCAGAACTGACTCCACTTAATCCTGAGGTGGTGGAAGTTCAGAACAGCTACGTAGAACAGTTGAAGAGCTTGGTAGAAACCTTGAGTAAGGTAAACGAACAGAGTAGCCGACTGACTCGTGACAGCGAGGAGATGGAGAATCTGAACCGTACCTTGACAGGTATCAGCAGGGTATACGAGATGCAGCTGAAAAGTGCCAGCCAGCAGATTGGTACCATTGACCAGATCAATGAGCAGACCAAGATGATGGCAAAGCAGATAGAACAGTTGAACAAGATTTATACCCGTATGATTGATGCCATGACCATCAATATGCGTGTGGCGGCTCCTCATGTAACAAGTGAAGAGTAAAGACGAAGAAAATAAATAGAATCAAGCAAATTTATATCCATGGCAATCAAGAAAAGACCGGTTTCGCCTCGCCAGAAGATGATTAACCTGATGTATGTCATCCTGATGGCTATGTTGGCGCTGAATACTCCTACAGATGAGGAATTCGGTGTCAAAGGCAAGTCTATTGTCGAGAAAATCAAGAAAAGTCTTGCCGATGATGGGAAGAAATCGGATGAGGAGAAGAAAAATATAGATCTGGTAGAACTGAATGTGAATGAACTCGATGCATTCGTTATTCCAGAGAAAACAACCCTCTATGCCGGTGAACGTTTCAATTCGCATGTGGTGATGGCTGCAATAGACAGTACACAGCGCCCGGAAATCTATGTGAATGGTAGTAGGCTGAATGCCGAGAATGGCAGATACAGTTTTGTGGCAGGTGGCGTAGGTGAGCATCAGTTTGGTGGTTACATTCTGATGAGAGGCAAGAATGGCGAGATGATGCGACGCAATTTCGTTCAGAAATACACCGTATTGCCTGTTCCTAATACAGCTACCGTTGCTGCCGACCTGATGAATGTGCTCTATGCAGGCTATGCCAATCCTATCAGCATCAGCGTTCCTGGTGTTCCGGCAAATGCTATCTCTGCTTCCATGACAGGCGGTTCTTTCGTAGCTAAGGGCAATGGTCATTTCGTGGCTACACCTTCAGCGGTGGGTAAGGATGTTACCATCCATGTGACAGCCCGCGATAAGGGACAGGTGAGAAGTCTGCCTCCATTCGTATTCCATGTAAGAAAACTTCCTGACCCAACAGCTTATATTACGATGGGTACAGACAGATTTAGAGGAGGTGCTCTATCGAAAGGTGCTCTGATGGGTGCTCCAGGCATTCATGCAGCCATAGATGACGGACTCCTTGATATTCCGTTTAAGGTGCTGGGCTTCGAAACCGTATTCTTCGATAATATGGGAAATGCCATACCTTTGGCTTCGGCGGGTTCCAATTTCTCAGAACGACAGCGTGAAGAGTTCAGAAAACTGTCAAGAAACCGACGCTTCTATATCTCGCATATCAAGGCTGTAGGTCCTGATGGAATTACCCGAAATCTGCCGGCAGCAATGGAAGTTATCGTCAGGTAAGTGAAGAGTTCAACGGCTTTACTTATCATAAAGTTCAAAGTTCAATGTTCAAAGTTCAATGTAATGAAAAAGATATTATTCATATTCATGCTTTTGGGAATGGTGCAGAGCATCATGGCACAGCCAGCGGCTCGCAGAAAGCAAGCTCAGCAAAAGGCACAACAGTCGAATGCTGACAATATGACCTTGCGTGCCAAACTTTATTTCCCTACAGCCATCCCGATGGATGAGGACGTGGTTTGGAGAAGAGACATCTATCGTGAACTCAATCTCACAGATGATGCCAATGCTGCCTTGTATTATCCTGTAGAGCCAACAGATGGTAAGATGAATCTCTTTACCTATATCTTTAAACTGATGTTTACGGGTAGAGTGCCTGTTTATCAGTATCGTATGGATGGTAATGAAGATTTTTCTGCTGCCAACCGTCTTACTCCGAAAGCATTCGTAGATAATTATCATATCTACTACGAGAAGACTGATAATGGAAAGGTGCATATTGATGACAGCGATATTCCGTCAGCAGAAGTGAAGGCATACTATGTGAAGGAGACTTCTTATTATGACCAGAAAACAGCTTCTTTCCATACCAAGGTATTGGCTTTGTGCCCTATCATGACCCGTAATGATGACTTTGGAGATGTAGGAAACAAGTATCCGCTCTTCTGGGTGAAGTATGATGATCTGGCTCCTTTCCTGGCTAAGCAGCAGCTGATGACCAGTAATGTGAACAATGCTGCTGTGATGAGTGCAGAAGATTATTTTACCAAGAATCTGTATCAGGGTAAAATCTACAAGACCAATAATATGCAGGGCAATACCCTGGCACAATACTGTCCTTCGGATACAGCCATGGCGAAGGAACAGAAGCGCATTGAGGCTGAGTTGGAAGCCTTTGAGAAGAATATCTGGGGTAATCAGGCTCGGAAGGATTCTCTTGACAGTATTGCCAAGGCAGAAAAGAATATGGATGCCAAGACTCTGAAGAAAAGCCGTAACAGAAGAAGTGGTTCTGCATCTAAACCTGCTAAGACTTCTACTGTTAAAAAACGCAGATCAGGAGGAAGCAATGTTTCTTCTGGTGGCTCTGCTAGGGTAACGGTTCGTAGAGAGCGTCATTAATTTATATAAGAATTAAAGTAAATATAGAATGAAGAAAGTTTTATCAGTATTAATGGTTGTAGCAGCCATGATGTTTGCTACAAATGCTAATGCCCAGATTAAGTTTGGTTTGAAGGGCGGTTTGGATGTTACTAACATGTCTTTGAGTAACGATGTATTCGATGCATCTAACAAGACAGGTTTCTTTGTTGGTCCAATGGTAAAGGTTACTATCCCTGTTGTTGGCTTGAGTTTTGATGCTGCTGCCTTGTACGATCAGAAGGAAGCTAAGGTGTCTGTAAATGATGCAGAGACAACGATGACTCAGAAATCTCTTAATATCCCAGTAAACGTACGTTATGGCTTCGGCTTGAGCAGCTTGGCTAATGTTTTCGTTTTCGCTGGTCCACAGTGGGGTATCAACGTTGGCGACAAGAACTTCGAGTGGGATAAATCAGGCTGCTATTCTCTGAAGAAAACAAACTTCAGTGTAAACGTAGGTTTGGGTGTTACCCTGCTGAGCCATCTCCAGCTTTCTGCAAACTATAACATCGCTTGCGGTAAGACTGCAGATGTTACCTGGAAGGAAACAAGCGAAAAGATTGTGAATGGTAACAGTAAGAATAACAGTTGGCAGATCGCTTTGGGTTATTGGTTCTAATCTTGTAAAAGAACAGGACAGATTATGGGTGAGAACATCGTATGGTCTCGTCTAGTACATCTTAAAATATATAAAAGCAGGTATCCGATGATGGGTATCTGCTTTTTTTTTGCTAACTTTGCAAGTCGAAAGCCTGAATGGTGGATATTTCAAGGTTAAAGAATATTAGATATGAAATATGTAGATGTGATATTACCCCTTCCGCTCAACGGAACCTTTACTTATTCTGTCCCTGATGGGATGGAAGGGAAAGTTGTGCCTGGGGTACGCTTGCTGGTTCCTCTTGGTAAAAGTAAGAAATATATCGCAATGGCTACCCGGCTGCATGATGATAAGCCTGCATTCTCCTGCAAACCTGTCGAGGCGGTACTTGACAATACGCCTTCGCTGTTGCCTCAGCAGATGAGATTGTGGCAATGGATTGGCTATTATTATATGGCTCCTTTAGGCGATGTCTATAATGCTGCTATGCCCGGTGGACTGAAGTCTACAGAGAAATTCAAGCCCAAGATGGAACTCTATGTAGAACTTGCCAGTACGTACCGTAGTGAGCAGGCACTTCATGTAGCGCTCAACCTGGTGCAGAGAGCCTTGAAGCAAGCCAAAACATTAACCACCTTTCTGACTCTCTCTCATTGGGACAGTCTTGATGGTGATACGCCTAGGGAAGGCATAAAAAAAGTGACCAAGGAAGAACTGATGAACGAGAGCCATTGTACGGCTGCTGTTGTCAAGGCGCTTATCGACAGGGGAATTCTCTTTACTTATGAATTGGAAATAGGACGATTGAATACGAATGGAGAATCTCATCTTGACTTGATTAAACCTCTCTCCTTGGCTCAGCAAGATGCCTATAATGGAATCCTGATGCAAATGATGAAAAAGGATGTTGTATTGCTTCATGGTGTGACATCCAGCGGAAAGACGGAAATCTACATTCATCTTATCAGAAAAGCCATAGAGGAGCATAAGCAGGTGCTCTATCTTCTGCCGGAAATCGCTCTGACCGTACAAATCATGGAGCGCCTTCATAGAGTTTTCGGCGACCGGCTGGGCATCTACCATTCTAAATATAGTGATGCTGAGCGTGTAGAAATCTGGCAGAAACAACTCTCTGATCATCCCTATGATGTAATTCTGGGTGCAAGAAGTGCCGTCTTCCTGCCTTTTAAGAATTTGGGACTCGTCATCATAGACGAAGAGCACGAGACTTCCTTTAAACAACAGGATCCCGCTCCGCGCTACCATGCCAGAAGTGCTGCCATTGTGCTTGCCAAAATGTATGGGGCAAAGACATTATTGGGTACGGCTACGCCTTCGATGGAGAGTTATTATAATGCGCAGCAAGGCAAGTATGGACTGGTAGAACTGAAGACAAGATACAAAGGTATTCAGTTGCCGGAAATTCAGGTGGTGGATGTAAAAGACTTGCGCCGCCGTAAGATGATGAGCGGTCCTTTCTCTCCACAGCTTTTGGCTGCAGTAAGAGAGGCTTTGAAGAATGGACAACAGGTAATCCTCTTTCAGAATCGTCGTGGTTTTGCGCCGATGGTTGAATGTAAGGTATGTGGTTGGGTGCCGAAATGTAAAAACTGTGATGTCTCGCTTACGTTACACAAAAGCATTAACTTGCTTACTTGCCATTATTGTGGTTACACTTATCCGGTTCCTACGGAATGTCCTAACTGTGGCAGTACGGAAATCATGGGACGTGGTTTTGGTACCGAGAAGATAGAAGACCAGATAGCGGAAATCTTTCCGGAAGCCAAGATTGCCAGAATGGATTTGGATACAACACGTACACGAAATGCCTACGAACGTCTTATCGCAGACTTCTCTGAAGGCAGGACGAATCTTCTCATAGGTACGCAAATGGTTTCTAAGGGTCTCGATTTCGATAAGGTGAGTGTAGTAGGCATCCTGAATGCTGATTCAATGCTCAACTATCCCGATTTCCGCGCCTACGAGCATGCTTTCATGATGATGGCACAGGTGAGTGGTAGAGCTGGAAGAAAAGGTAAGCGTGGCTTGGTGATTCTACAGACCAAGAATCCTACCTTGCCTGTAATCGGACAGGTGGTGCATAATGATTATGAAGGTTTGTATCAGGGTATTCTGGAGGAGAGAAGAACTTTTCATTATCCACCTTTCTTCCACCTGATTAATGTGTATGTAAAACATAAATATGATAAGGTATGCGAACAGGCTAGCCATGAACTCAGCAAAACGCTGAGAAGCTGGTTTGGCGAGCGTGTGTTGGGACCGGATAAACCTGCTGTGGCAAGGGTTAAGACGATGAACATCCGAAAGATTGTTATCAAACTGGAAAATGGTATTGACCAGCAGAAGGTGAGAGAATATCTGAAGTTTGCTCAGCAACAGATGGGAAAGGATCCGAGATATGGAGCTCTGCAGATTTATTATGATGTAGACCCATTGTAGTCTCCTGCCCATCCTTTTCTCTGGCAGAATGGAAGAAAATATGATTGGTAAATAAAATGAAAAAAGGCTATCCGTTACTTGTTGCAAGAACGGGTAGCCTTTTAATTATGATATTTGTAGTTATGTTTAGAAGTTGATGTCAAGACCTACTGCGAATACGTTGTTGTTACGTGTGTAGTCTGAACTGTAGTTGATACTCTTTTCTGCAGAAAGCTGAACCTTCTCAGAGGTCTTCTTGTGCTGATAGAAGGTGTGGAAGTAAGCCACGTTCAAGTCCATCTTCTTATTGATGTGATAAACACCACCGACTGCTACAGAGTTTGAACTGACAACGAATGATTTGTCGTCCATGTATTCATCGCTCAAGCCATAGTTGGTATTCTGCCAACCTGTACTCAAGGTAATCTTCTTGTTGACATCCACTTCAACACCTGCGTTGTACTCCAAGGTACCGCGCTTTAACTTCTCCTGTCGGTTGTTGTAAGATGTAGCGTGCTTGTCATCGAACCAGTGGAAACCTACATTTACTCTAACTGCATCGACAGGGCTATAGCCAACACCGAGTGCCAGATAAGCAGGAATATCACCAGCAATCTTCTTGCCATCTTCATATTCACCGATAGCCTGTTCGAGCTCTGTGTCGAACTGAGTCTTCAACTGACCCATTGCTCCCTTGATTGTAGGATCTGCCAGAATGGCATCTGCAGCCTGTTCAGGTACACCACCTGCGATATAAGCATTGCGGAGATTGGCTGGAAGGTTACCGATACTTGGTACCTGGTTTACTGACTTGTTCTTCAAGCGGATACGAGTCTTGAACTCATACTTGGCAGCGAAGTTCCATTTGCCAGTTTTGAAATCAACACCGATGATAGGGGTGAAGCCCACACCGCTCTGGTCACAGCTCAACTCGATATTGGCAGCTTTCTCCTTAGTTGGGTCAAGTACCATATAGAGAGGCATTGCGCCAACCTTGATGTTCTCTACATAACCATAGTAGTTGGTAGAAGCATAGACACCACGTACGCCTGCGAATGCACTGAAGTTGTCGCTGAACTTATAAGCTGCACCCAGAGAGAGACCATAGTAGTACTGGCGGCCGTGCATATAACTGTTGTAGCTATACTTGCCTTCCTTTCCGAATTTATCATTGTTGGTGAAAACAGCTGGTACACGATACTGTGCTGCAACCTGGTCTACAGCACCAGCCAACTGGCAAGCTGCCATTGCTGTCTCAGCTACGATCTTTTCGAAAGAGCCAAGACCATTATCGAAGGTACACTTGCCACCGCCACCCGTGAGGGCGAAGCTAGCCTGGAGTGACCATCTACCTTTATTATAAGCATACTGGAATGAAGGGATGACAGGCGCAAAAGCTTTACCCTTAAAAGTACGAGGAGTAATAGGATTGTTCACATTGTTTGTGAACAGAGCATAATCATTTTCAATGCTACGTGTCTGGTAAGCCAACTGCCAGTTGATGGCGAGATGGTGACCTTCACCCATGAATACAACTCCGGCTGGATTATAATAAACACCGTCGATACCAATTGAAGCCTCACGGCTCATCATTCTGTTGAATGCTACATGTTGATTGGTGTTGGTGAGCAAACCGCCTGCAAAAGATGGGGTTGCACAAGCCATCGCAATGGCCAAACCAACTAATTTTAGTTTCTTCATCTTAATAATATTAAATAAAAACGTCCGCAAAGGTAATTATAATGTTCTATTTCGCTATTGGTTTTATTAAATATTTAAAACATATTAACGCAAAAAGCCCTTTCTCTTGCACAGATTTAAAAAACTGTGCAAGAAAAAGGGCTTTTATCGGTTATGTTTTACCTTTTTGTATATCCGTTTATACGCTTTACGGCATAAGAACTCCACGAATTGTATCTTTACTCTTGTTCTTTAGACTCCTGGCTCGTCTTTTTGCCGGCATTCTGTCTTACGTTCAAGTGAGGATACGAAATACGGGTATGGTAAATAGCCTTGAGTCGTTCGATGAGTACCTGCTTAGCGAGAGCAATGTCTCGGAACGTGATAGGGCACTCCTTGAAGAAACCATCTGCCACCTGTCCGTCGATGAGTTTATTGACGAGGTTACTGATGCTTTCTTCAGTATATTCGTTCAGAGAGCGCGAAGCCGCTTCAACCGTATCTGCCATCATCAGGATGGCCTGTTCGCGGGTAAATGGGTTCGGACCAGGATATTGGAACTGCGACTTGTCAATCACCTCTGTAGGGTGAGCATTACAGTAATTAATATAGAAATACTTGGTGATGCCCGTTCCGTGATGAGTAGTGATGAAATCCTTTATGATGCCTGGCAGACCAACCTTCTCTGCCATCTTCAGACCTTCTGAAACATGGCTTATGATAATCTGTGCGCTCTCAAGGTCGCTTAACTGGTCGTGAGGATTAACGCCCGCCTGATTCTCTGTGAAGAAAACAGGGTTAGTCATCTTACCGATATCATGATAGAGTGCTCCGGTACGTACCAGGAGACTGTTAGCTCTGATGCGGTTGGCAATCTCTGCTGCCAGGTTACCTACGGTGATAGAATGCTGGAAGGTGCCTGGAGCAATCTCACTCAGGTTGCGGAGTAATCCCTTGTTGGTATTTGACAACTCGAAAAGTGTAACATTAGATGTAAATCCAAACATCTTTTCTATAATGTACATGAGCGGATAAGAGAGTAGCAGGAAGATGCCGTTTACGGTAAAGTAGGTATACATGCTGGCATCTACGTTGAACACCTGGTTGTCCTGCATCAGCTGAAGGGCAAGATATACTACACTGCTGGCTATAGTTACCAACAGGGCTGTGATGAATATCTGCGAGCGCTTGCTGAGTTCACGCAAACTGTAAATAGCAACAAGACCTGCTACCAGCTGTACGATGATAAACTCGTATTGGTATTTTACCGCTGCTGCACAAATAAGAATCATCGTAACGTGGCTGATAAAGGCTGTACGCGAGTCCATAAATACACGTACGAAGATAGGCGCCATGGCAAATGGGATGATATAGACACTGAAGAAATTGTGTTTCATCATGAGTGACACAAAGATAGGGAACAGCGTAATCATCGCATAAAGCATGGTAATGCTGCGCGGCTTATCAAAATAGTCTTTTCTGAAAAGTGAGAGATAAGAGGTAAACAGCATGACAAGAATGAAGATAAACAGTACCTGTCCGATGATAGTGGTTGTCAGCTCTTCCTGGGTAGAGCTGCGGCGCTTCATCTCCTTATCGAATGAATTGAGCACCCGATAGGTGTTGTTCGTAATCACTTCACCACGATCCACAATCTTCTGTCCGCTCATCACCATTCCGCTTGCCAGTGGAATGCTGCTCATCATGTCGGCTTTCTCTGCCTCGCTTCTTCCCTTATCGTATATGACGTTGGCTTCAACATAATTGTTGAGGTTGCAACGGGATAAAAGCTGTCGCTGGGTTGCCAGTTTCTCATCGTAGAAGATGCGTTCGTAAGCGGCAATAGTAGAGTAGAACGAACCGATAGGTACGCTCTTCACATTCTTTCCGTTGATAATTCGTATCATACTGGTAGAATCTTTGTAGATACGATTATATTCCGTGGTAGCGATGATACCGGTCTGATAAAGGCGCTGAAGCTGGTGGGCTATGAGTCCCACATATTCTTTTGGCAAACCTGGTACACCTTGGCTGAAGTCGTGCAGGAAACGGCTCACCTGTTCGCTGCCGATGGATTCATTGACAGTATAATAAGGTTGGAATTGCTTCATCAGCGAATCCTGTTCACGCTTGATGGCTTCATCGGTCTTATAGATCGGAAAGTCAAATTTTGCGATGACGGAACCATACATCCATGGCTTTCCAACATCGTACCTGAACATCCTTCCTTCGTTGCGAGGAAGGAACCAAACAATGATAGCAACGGTAATTAATATCAAAACCGTTTTTGTGGCGAAATTGCGCCAATAGTTCTCTTCTGGGTTGTTAAATATGCTCATTTTCCTACTTTTTTCTTACTTATTTCGTTTTACAGTGCGAAAATACGAAAAAAAACGGCTAAAATCGCAAAAAAAGATGTAAATTTGCAGAAAAATTTGAAAATAGCTATAAAAAGACATGGCAGATAGAAAAGTAAGGGTGCGTTTTGCCCCTAGTCCAACGGGTGCATTGCACATTGGCGGTGTTCGTACCGCTCTGTATAATTATTTGTTTGCTCGCCAACATGGAGGTGAGCTGGTGTTCCGTATTGAGGATACAGATTCTCATCGTTTCGTGCCTGGAGCCGAAGAATATATCCTGGAATCTTTCAAGTGGCTGGGTATCCAGTTTGACGAGGGTGTAAGTTTCGGTGGAGAGCATGGACCTTATCGCCAGAGTGAACGTCGTGATATCTATAAGCAGTATGTTCAGCAGCTCCTGGATAATGATAAGGCGTATATTGCTTTTGATACTCCTGAGGAGTTGGAAGCGAAACGTGCCGAAATCCAGAATTTCCAGTATGATGCTCATACTCGTATGCAGATGCGCAACTCTCTGACTCTTTCTAAGGAAGAGGTTGATAAGCTGATTGCTGACGGAAAGCAGTATACTGTACGTTTCAAGATTGAACCGGGACAGGAAATTCACGTGAACGATATGATTCGTGGTGATGTGAAGGTAATGAGCGATATCCTGGATGATAAGGTACTTTATAAAAGTGCTGATGAATTGCCAACTTATCACCTGGCAAATATCGTAGACGACCACCTGATGGAAATCTCTCATGTAATCCGTGGTGAGGAGTGGTTGCCTAGTGCGCCTTTGCACGTACTTCTTTATAAGGCTTTCGGTTGGGAAGATACCATGCCTCGTTTTGCGCATCTTCCTTTGCTTCTTAAGCCTGAAGGTAAAGGTAAGCTGAGTAAGCGTGATGGCGACCGCCTCGGTTTCCCGGTATTCCCGCTGGAGTGGCATGATCCTAAGACTGGCGAGGTTTCTTCCGGTTATCGTGAGAGTGGCTACTTCCCAGAGGCTGTAGTCAACTTCCTGGCGCTCCTCGGCTGGAATCCTGGTACAGAACAGGAAATCTTCTCTCTTGATGAACTGGTGAAGGCTTTTGATATTTCACGTTGCTCTAAGGCTGGTGCCAAGTTTGACTTCAAGAAGGGAATCTGGTTCAACCACGAATACATTCTGATGAAGAGCGATGATGAAATAGCTAACCTCTTTGCCCCTATTGTTGCCAACAATGGTGTAGAGGAAACTCTGGACCGCGTAAAGCAGGTGGTACACATGATGAAGGATCGTGTGAACTTCGTCTATGAACTGTGGCCATTGTGTTCTTTCTTCTTCATTGCTCCTACAGAGTATGATGCTAAGACAACCAAGAAGCGCTGGAAGGAATATTCTGCACAGCAGATGACAGAACTTGCTGATGTGCTTGAAGGTATTGAAGATTTCTCTATCGAAGGTCAGGAACCTGTCGTGATGAAATGGGTAGAGGATAAGGGCTACAAACTCGGTGACGTGATGAACGCATTCCGTCTGACTCTCGTAGGTGAGGGTAAGGGCCCGGGTATGTTCGATATCTCTGCCTTCCTTGGCAAGGAGGAAACTCTGCGCCGTCTTCGCAAGGCAATCGAAGTTTTGGGTTAATTCACAATAATTTCTCTCTGAATGGCTTTCTGCAGCATTTTGCTGAAGGCTATTCAGAGAGTTCACGTATTTATAGATAGTAACCAATATAAAGAAATATCATGATCTATAATATCGTAATATATTTCGTCCTTTGGGGCATAGCCATTGCAAGTCTGTTTAATGAAAAGGTGCGCAAGATGTGGCGTGGTGAGCGTGAGGCTTTCAAAATATTGAAGCAGAAGGTGGATCCTAACGCTAAGTACATTTGGTTTCATGCTGCATCGCTCGGTGAGTTTGAACAGGGACGACCTTTGATGGAACGTATCCGCAAGGACTATCCTCAGTATAAGATTCTGCTTACCTTCTATTCTCCTTCGGGTTATGAGGTGCGCAAGAACTATGAGGGAGCTGACATCATCTGTTATATGCCGGTGGATACTAGGTTGAACGCCATCCGTTTCCTTAGATTGGTACGTCCTGTGATGGCTTTCTTCATCAAGTATGAGTTCTGGTCTAATTTCCTTCATATCCTGAAGCATCGCAACATTCCTACTTATAGCGTGAGCAGTATCTTCCGCGAAGATCAGGTGTTCTTCAAATGGTATGGCAGAAACTATGCTGGAGTGCTGAAGTGCTTTACCCGTTTCTTCGTACAGAACGAAGAGAGCAAGCGATTGCTCGAAGGTATCGGCATCACGGCTGTGGATGTGGTAGGAGATACCCGTTTCGACCGTGTTCTCCAGATAAAGGAGGCAGCCAAGCAATTGCCGATTTGCGAGGCTTTCAGAACAGGAGTAGCTTCATCTCAGTCTGCGGATGTACCTCATCATGATTTCAAGGTATTTGTTGCCGGTAGCTCTTGGCCACCAGATGAGAATATCTTTATACCTTTCTTTAATGAGCATAAGGATTGGCGCCTGCTGATTGCTCCTCATGTCATCGCTGAAGAGCATCTGAAGTTGATTCTTTCTCTGATAAAGGGAAAGAAGGTTGTGCGCTATACGCAAACAACTCCTAAAGAAGCAGCGGAGGCTGATGTCTTGATCATCGATTGTTTCGGATTGTTGAGCAGTATGTACAACTATGGTGATGTGGCTTATATCGGTGGTGGCTTTGGTGTTGGCATTCATAACACCTTGGAGGCTGCCGTATGGAATATGCCGGTTATCTTTGGTCCGAACAATAAAAAGTTTCAGGAGGCTCAGGGCTTGCTGAAATCGGGTGGAGGTTTTGAAATCAATACCTATGAGGATTTCTCAGGTTTGATGAGTTCTCTGATGAATGATGAGGCCTTCCTGAAACAGGCTGGCGATAAGGCTGGCACCTTCGTGGCTCATTTGGCTGGCGCTACTGATAAGGTCTTGGCAAGTGTAAAGTTGTAATAGCTTCATTATATACATATATAAAAAGGTCTCATGAATGTTTTCCTTCATGAGACCTTTTCTTGTAAATGTATGTGCCGTAAACCAGGCATCCTGCCTTTATTTGATAATGCGGTAGTAATCCTCTTTTCTTGGTTTTACGGTATGAGGATGCGAAGAAGCATAACCCAAGGCTAAGGCACCGATACCCATCAGCCCCTCTGGAAGATTCCAGTCCTTCATCAGCTTCTTGCCTTCTTCTGATGCAAACATGCCGTCTTCACGGTTAATCCAGCAAGATGCAAGGCCGATAGAGTGGGCAGCAAGCATCATATTGCCTAAGATAAGGCTGCCATCTTTCACACCGTTAACGTTGCTTTCTGGTGCCAGAACGATAACGATGGTTGGCGCTCCATAGTAAGGATCGCTTTCTACACCCATGATTTCTGCGTTCATCTTGCGAAGCTGGGCGCAAATCTCAGGATTCTGAACGGCAATGATGAAAGGCTCCTGGGTTCCATGACCTGTTGCTGCCCATGTGCCGGCTTCCAATACCGTTTTCAATTCTTCGTCGGTAATCTGATCTGCCTTGAAGCGACGAATACTTCTTCTCTCCTTAATGGCTTTCAAAACTTCATTTTCCATTTTATCTTGTTTTAAACATTTTATTTAGAAATCTTTTCTCTTTCCTCGTTCTTTTATGCAGGGCATCCGCTTAAATCCTCTTCATCCATATACTGGCTGAGAACCCGAGCGATGCGGATCAGACCCTGCATCAGGGTTTTGCGAGGACTGGCGATGTTGAGGCGCAGGTAGCCCTGACCAGCCTTTCTGCCATACATCGTACCACTGTTGACGAATACCTTACCATCGTTCATCAGCTTCTCATAAGCCTCGTCGCTTGACAGTTCGAATGGCAGGATATCGAGCCATACCAGGTAGGTGCCTTCAAGGCGGGTAACGCGAACTTGTGGCAATTCGGTATTGAAGAATTCCTTTACTGCCTGATAGTTCTCGTAGAGATATTGGTTCAATTCATCCAACCATTCTTCTCCCTCATTGTAAGCTGCCTGGAGAGCGATAACGCCGAATGGGTTTACGTCACAAACCTCGTTGATGTTGATGGCGCGGTTGATGCGGCGGCGCAATGTTGCATCCGGACAGATAATGTTGGCTATCTGAAGTCCTGCAATATTGAATGACTTTGATGGTGAATTCAATACTACGCAGTTGTCACGGCAAGCTTCGCTGATGCTGGCAAATGGAGTATACTGATAGCCTGGCATGATGAGCTCGCAATGAATTTCATCAGCGATGACCTTTACCCCGTGCTTGAGACAGATGTCGTTCATTCGCTCAAGTTCCTCTTTCTTCCACACTCTTCCGGCTGGATTGTGAGGATTGCAGAGGATGAAGGCTGTGGTCTTCTCATCGGCACATTTGCGCTCGAAGTCTTCGAAATCTATCTCATAAGTGCAGTTGCCCACACGTTTCAGTTCGTTTTCTACTACTTCGCAGCCGCTGTTCGTAATGCAGGAGAAGAAGCAGTTGTAGACAGGTGTCTGTACCAATACCTTTTCGCCAGGCATGCAGATGGCTTTCAGGCAGCAGGAAATGGCTGGTACAACGCCTGAAGTATAGAGAATCCAGTCTTTCTCTATCTTCCACTGGTGGCGGCGGGAGAACCAGCTGATGATAGCCTCGTAATAAGAATCAGGTACGAGGGTATAGCCGAAGATACCATGAGCTACGCGCTTCTGCAGAGCTTCGATGATGCAGGGAGCTGTCTGGAAATCCATATCTGCTACCCACATAGGAATAACGCCGTCTTCCTTCACCAAATCCCATTTGTATGAGTTGGTTCCACGACGTTCGATGATTTCATCAAAATTGTATTTCATATTTGTTTTCTATCTATGTTGTTTCTTCTATCTATATAGGATAAATCTCTTTTTCTCCTAATTGAAATCTTCGTTCATAAACTTTGAATCTCCGTTCAAAGACATTGAACGTACATTCAAAGCTTTTGAACGGCCGTTCAGTGTCTATGAACGGAGATTTTAGTTAAGTGTAGGAATAATTAGTTATGGGAACAATAAGTAATTTACTTGATTGTTGTCATTTCTGTAATTACCTCTTAAACTATTTCGATTTATCTGTGATTTTACATGCACCCTTTGGCGCTTTGGCAAACTCAGTATATGTTACGCTTCCCACTTCGTCTGCCTCGATTCTTCCGGAGATAGGGTTCTTGATATTGGTGATACTTCCCTTAATCTGTGCATCGATGTTGGTGCAATCCTCGAAGGCACGGTCGCATTCCTTATCAAAGGTGCAATCCTCCAGAGTTACATGGTCCATGTAGCAGAGAGGCTGCTCGCCGCTGATGTGGCAACGTACGAACTTGATGTTCTTGCTGTGCCAGGCCAGATACTCACCATTCAGTTCCGAATCATAGACGGTTACATTCTCGCATTCCCAGAAACTGTCCTTGGTTGTAATCTTTGCGTTGTGAATCTCCACATTTCTGCAGTATTGGAATACATATTTAGAGTCGCTCTCAAGTCCGTCTACATAGATATTCTTGGAAAACATGAATGGATAAGTTCCATCGTGGAGTTTTACATTCTTCAGTTTCAAGCCATCTACCTTCCAGAAAGTCTCGTCTGCATCCGTGATGTTTACGTTCTCCAAATCCAGATTCTTCATTTCGCGGAAGAACTTAGGCCCATCGATGGTGCAGTCTTTCATCACCATATTATCACTATACCAGATGGCCGAACGGCTTTCTGGGGCGAAGTAGCAGTCTGTGATAAGGGAACCGTCCACATGCCACCAAGGGTATTTGCCATAAAACTTGGAATGGTGGCATTCTATGTTTTGGCAGCACTTGATGCCCGATTCGCCATCTGTAATCGTAATATCTTCTAAACGCACATCGTGAGCACCGAAAAGAGGGCGCTCGCCCCCGAATGATTTGTTCTTTATCAATTCCATAATTTTCTATTATCCTTTTTTGTTTGTTATTTCTGTGTGCAAAATTACAAAAATAATGCCAAATTCGTATAACCTGATTTACAGAAAAATGTAACGATATGGCGTATTTGGGGATAAATGGTCGCTATAGAGGAAAAATAAATGAAAAAAGGCTGAATCATGAAGCATTTTCACGATTCAGCCCTTATCGAGTTAACTTCTAAAAATCCGAAGCGGAGAATTACAAGTTAGGGTTCATCTCTTTCCACTCAGCTACTGGAGGAACGATGCCGAGCTCTACGATCTCATCGCGCATCTTGCAAAGGTGCTCGTAAGACTTCTGGAGGCTAGCGAGCTCTTCCTCAGTACCTGTAGGCTCTGTGAAGTGAACACCAGTCTTGTCGATAGTAGTAGGCATAGCCATCATTACGTTCTTGAAACCGAGCTTGTCGTGGTTTACATAACAACCTGCTGGCAATGTGAACTTCTCGCCACCCATAGCAGCCTCGATCATCTTAACTGCGTTGTAAGCTGGGCTCTGGAATGAAGAACGGCCGCGGAGCTTGATGATGTTAGAACCACCCTGTACTGTGTGGTGCTTGATCTCTTCCCAACGCTCGTCAGAAAGACCCATCTCTGCCAATGGCTTGCCGTCAACCTTAACCTGAGAAGCAAATACAGCCATCTGCTCGCCGTGACCACCATAAGTGTGAGCGCCAGTAACCTTATCCTGCTGTACACCGAACTCGAGGGCCAAAGCCTGCTGCAGACGAGTAGAATCGAGAGCTGCGAGTGATGTCAACTGGTTTGGCTTCAAACCTGAGTGGATAAGTGCTGTAAGAGCTGTAACGTCAGCTGGGTTGAAGATAACAACTACGTGCTCAACCTCTGGGCAGTACTTCTTGATGTTGTCACCAAATTCTGCAGCAATCTTGCAGTTGCCCTTAAGAAGATCCTCACGAGTCATACCCTCCTTACGAGGAGCACCACCAGAAGAAATGATATATTTAGCACCAGTGAAAGCCTCCTCTGGGTTAACAGTATAAGTTACGTTAACACCTGGGAATGCGCACTGCTGAATTTCATCGAAAACACCATGTACACCTGGCTCGAAGATATCATAAAGACAGATGTTTGGAGTAAGACCGAGCATCAAAGCGCTCTGTACCATGTTAGAACCGATCATACCGCCTGCACCGACGATAACGAGTTTGTCATTTGTTAAAAAATTCATAACTACAATTCTTATTTAAATGTTTATAATCTTTTTCTCCTAAAAAATAGCGGAATGTATCTGGAATAAAGTTTGTAAAACTCCTTCTTTTTACTTTCCGACCGCAAAATTAATAAAAAGTAATGTAAATCGTGCATATTTTTGCGCTTAAATTTGTTGTTAATTCTTAAAAATGTTATCTTTGTAATCTCTAATTAGCAAAATGCATTATTTTGAGTTAAGTTAAACATTAAATTGCATAACAATTATGAATGAAATCGAATTACGTTTAGCTAGATTGAGGGAGTTGATGAAGTGTGAACATCTTTCTGCTTTCATCTTCCCTAGTACAGATGCTCATCAGAGCGAGTATGTTGCCGACCATTGGCGAGGAAGAGAGTGGATCTCTGGTTTTAACGGGTCGGCTGGTACTGCTGTCGTTACAATGAAATCGGCTGCTTTATGGACTGATTCCCGCTACTTCCTGGCTGCGGAAGAACAGTTGGAAGGTACTGAATATCAGCTGATGAGGCTGAAAATGGAAGGTACGCCTACTATCGCAGAATGGTTGGGAAAAGAATTGCAGGATGTACAATCTCCTGAGGTTGGACTTGATGGCATGGTCAACTCTTATAATTATGTTAAAGATTTAAGCTATTCTCTCCGTAAACTCGGTGGAATTACGCTTAGAACTAATTTGGACCCTTTGGAACAGATTTGGGAGAATCGTCCTTCGCTTCCTGCAAATCCTGTAGAAATTCAACCATTGGAATATGCTGGAGAGACGCTAGCCTCTAAAGTGGCCCGTATCCGTAAGTCTTTGAGAGGACTTCATGCAGATGGTATGCTCGTTTCTGCTTTGGATGATATTGCTTGGACTTTGAATCTTCGTGGTACAGATGTTCATTGCAATCCTGTATTTGTAAGTTATTTGTTGATTGAGAGCGATAAAGTTTCTCTTTTCGTGGATGATAATAAATTATCTCCTGAAGTAAAACAGTATCTTCAAGACAATCAGGTTTCTCTCTATAAATATAATAAGGTGGAAAAATGCCTTGAATCATATTCGGAATATAATATCCTGTTAGATGGAAATGAAACGAGCTATTATCTGTGGAAAGCAGTAAAATGCCAGGAAATTGTTGCTGCTGGTTCTCCTATTCCGGCTATGAAGGCTGTGAAAAATAAAGCAGAAATAGAGGGCTACCGTAGTGCGATGCTTAAAGATGGTGTTGCTATGGTTAAGTTCTTGAAGTGGCTGAAACCTGCTGTTGAGGCTGGCGGACAAACAGAAATTTCCATTGATGAGAAATTGACGTCGCTGCGTGCCGAACAGAAACTGTTCAGAGATATTTCTTTTGATACGATTGCTGGCTATGCGCAGCATGGAGCAATTGTCCATTATGAGGCAACTCCTGAAACAGATGTCGTTCTGAAACCGGAAGGCTTGATCCTGATAGACTCTGGGGCTCAATACCAGGATGGTACTACTGATATTACCCGTACCATTGCTTTGGGACCTGTATCTGAAGAGATGAAGCATATTTATACCTTGGTCCTGAAAGCGCATATTCAGTTGGAATTGGTTAAATTCCCCGATGGTGCATCAGGAACTCAGTTGGATGCTGTAGGAAGAGAGTGTATGTGGCGTGAAGGATATAATTTCTTGCATGGTACAGGCCATGGAGTAGGTTCGTATCTCTGTGTGCACGAAGGTCCTCATCAAATAAGAATGGAGTGGATGCCTACACCTTTGAGAGCTGGAATGACCTTGACTGATGAGCCTGGTTTGTATCTGGCAGGTAAGTTCGGCGTAAGAATAGAAAATACGGTGCTGATTTCAGACTACATGTCTACTGAGTTCGGTAAATTCCTGCAGATAGAGCCTCTTACTCTTTGTCCTATAGATACCACTCCTATAGATGTTGATATGTTGTTGCCTGAAGAGATTGACTGGCTCAATGCTTATCATCATTCAGTTTATGAAAAATTGTCTCCTTTCCTTGATGAAGAGGAGAAAATATGGCTTGAAAATGCTACAAAACCCATAAAATGAACATTTTAGAGTAAAAAGTTGAAGAAAAACTTGGTAGTTTGATAAAATAGATGTAATTTTGCACCCGCAAATTGTGGCATTGCCATATTTCGCATTGAATAACATAAGTTTAACATAATAAATTAAAAGCAAAAAAATGATTATTGTACCAGTTAAAGACGGTGAGAACATCGAGAGAGCTCTCAAGAAGTTTAAGAGAAAATTCGAAAAGACAGGTGTTGTTAAGGAGCTTCGTGCTCGTCAGCAGTATGACAAGCCTTCTGTTTTGAAGCGTCTCAAGATGGAACACGCCATCTACGTACAGCAGTTGCGTGCAAACGAGGAATAAAAGTAAAAAATCCTCAAAAAATTTGGTAGTTTAAAATAATTTTCGTAACTTCGTTGCCGAAATGAAAAAGGTACGACGTTATGTTGAGTATAGATAAGTTCTTGGAATATTTGCGCTCTGAACTGAACAGGTCGCAGAGGACGGTAGAAAACTATCGCGAAGATTTGAAACTCTTTGAGCAGTATGCTAGGAACTTGTCTGAATCCTTCACTTGGGAATCTGTTGATTCTGATATGATTCGCAACTGGGTGGAGCATATGATAGATGCAGGAAATAAGGCAACCTCGGTTAATCGCCGGTTGAGTGCTTTGAAAATGTTCTATCGGTTTGCTTTGGTCAGACATTATGTGGAGTCGGATCCCGCTCATAACCTCAAAGGACCTAAGGAGAGTAAACCGCTACCTCAATTCTTGAAAGAAAATGAGATGGATGAGTTGCTTGACAGGAAAATGTGGGGCGATGATTATAATAATGTACGCGCACGTACTATTATAATATTGTTCTATGAGACGGGGATGCGATTGTCAGAGTTGATAGGACTTGATGTTGACGATGTGAACTTTATCAAAAAAGAGATAAAGATTACGGGTAAGGGAAACAAACAACGTGTAGTTCCTTTTGGTGACGAGCTTAAAAATGCTCTTTCAGAATATTTGGCTCTAAGAGCACAAAGGGTGATGGCTAAGTCTGGAGCTCTTTTGCTTGCGGATAAGGGCGGACGAATGAGTCCGGTTCAAGTCAGAGAAATCGTGAAGGAGAACCTCGCAAGAGTTTGCTCGTTGAAAAAGAAAAGTCCGCACGTGTTGAGGCATACGTTTGCTACTGCAATGTTGAATCATGGTGCAGGAATTGAAAGTTTGAAAAGACTGTTAGGACATGCGAAACTCTCGACGACCGAGATTTATACGCATACAACGTTTGAACAGTTGAAACGAGTTTATATTGAAGCCCATCCTCGGGCGTAACCTTTTAAAAAATGGAGGTAACTATGGAAATTAAGATTCAGTCGATTCACTTCGACGCTACCGAGAAGTTACAGGCGTTTATCGAAAAGAAAGTCGCCAAGTTAGAAAAAACTTTTGAAGATATACAGAAAGTAGAGGTGCAATTAAAGGTCGTGAAGCCTGCTACTGCCTTGAATAAGGAAGTTCATCTGGAAGTTGCTGTCCCTGGAACCAAGTTGTTCGTAGAAAAGACATGTGACACTTTTGAAGAAGGAATTGACCAGGCAGTGGACTCAATGAAGGTTCAATTGACCAAATTTAAAGAAAAATCAAGGAATCGATAAAAAAAACTCGAAAAAATTTTGTTGATTCAAAAAATAGTTGTATCTTTGCAGCCGTTTTCCGATAGATGGAAATTTAGCCGTATTGCGGCTGTAAAGATTGCCTCTTTAGCTCAGTTGGCCAGAGCACGTGATTTGTAATCTCGGGGTCGTTGGTTCGAATCCGACAAGAGGCTCAGAAAAAGAAAAGTTTGGGTAGTTACCAGAGTGGCCAAATGGGGCAGACTGTAAATCTGCTGGCTATGCCTTCGGTGGTTCGAATCCATCACTACCCACTTTCTTTGATAAGCGGAAATAGCTCAGTTGATAGAGCACTAGCCTTCCAAGCTGGGGGTCGCGGGTTTGAGCCCCGTTTTCCGCTCAATTTATTAACTTGCTGTAATAGCTCAGTGGTAGAGCACTTCCTTGGTAAGGAAGAGGTCCTGAGTTCAACTCTCAGTTACAGCTCTATCGTTCTAGATGCTTAGGATGGTAGAGGAACAGATTATTCATTTATATAAATAAAAAGAAAAGCTATGGCTAAAGAAGAATTCGTGCGTACCAAACCGCATGTTAACATTGGTACAATTGGTCATGTTGACCATGGTAAGACTACTCTGACCGCTGCTATCTCTAAGGTATTGAACGAGAAGCTCGGTACATCTGAGGCAGTTAAGTCATTCGATCAGATTGATAATGCTCCTGAGGAGAAAGAGCGTGGTATCACTATCAACTCTGCTCACATCGAGTATGAGACAGCAAAGCGTCACTATGCACACGTTGACTGTCCTGGACACGCTGACTATGTAAAGAACATGGTTACTGGTGCTGCTCAGATGGATGGTGCAATCTTGGTTTGTGCTGCTACTGATGGTCCTATGCCACAGACACGTGAGCACGTACTTCTTGCACGTCAGGTAAACGTACCTCGCTTGGTTGTTTTCTTGAATAAGTGCGATATGGTTGACGATGAGGAGATGCTTGAGCTCGTTGAGATGGAGCTTCGTGAGATCCTCGAGCAGTATGGTTACGAGGAGGATACTCCAATTGTACGTGGTTCTGCTCTCGGTGCTTTGAATGGTGTTGAGAAGTGGGTTAAGTCTGTTGAGACTTTGATGGATACAGTTGATGAGTGGATTCAGGAGCCAGAGCGCGAGATTGATAAGCCATTCTTGATGCCTATCGAGGATGTATTCTCAATTACAGGTCGTGGTACTGTTGCTACAGGTCGTATTGAGACAGGTCGTTGCAAGGTAGGTGACGAAGTTCAGTTGCTCGGTCTTGGTGAGGACAAGAAGTCAGTTATTACTGGTGTTGAGATGTTCCGTAAGATCCTTGCTGAGGGTGAAGCTGGTGATAACGTAGGTTTGCTTCTCCGTGGTATCGATAAGGCTGAGGTTAAGCGTGGTATGGTAGTTGTACACCCTGGTGCTATTACTCCTCACGATCACTTCAAGGCTTCTATCTATGTATTGAAGAAGGAAGAGGGTGGTCGTCACACTCCATTCGGTAACAAGTATCGTCCTCAGTTCTATCTCCGTACTATGGACTGTACAGGTGAAATCAAGCTTCCAGAGGGAGTTGAGATGGTAATGCCTGGTGATAACGTAGAGATTGAGGTAGAGTTGATCTACAAGGTTGCTTTGAACGAGGGTCTTCGTTTCGCTATCCGTGAGGGTGGTCGTACAGTAGGTTCTGGTCAGATTACAACAATTCTCGACGATATCAAGTAATTTAGATTTATCTAATTTGCTATATATATCAGACTCCCCTCCTAAGGGAGCGGGAGTCTTTCTACGGGTTTAGCTCAGTTGGTAGAGCACTGGTCTCCAAAACCAGGTGTCGAGGGTTCGAGCCCTTCAACCCGTGCTAAATAGAAGATAATATGAATAAAATAGTAAATTATTGCAAGGCATGTTACGATGAACTTGCGCATAAGACTACTTGGCCATCACGTGCCGAACTTACTCATAGTGCAATGGTTGTATTATCTGCTTCCCTAGTCATTGCACTTGTTGTGTTCGCGATGGATTCTATTTTCAAAGCCTTTATGGGTGTAGTTTATCCAGGTTAATTTTTTAAGGAAATGGCAGACGCAGGAAATAAATGGTATGTGCTTAAAGCCGTTAGTGGTAAAGAAGCTAAGGTGAAAGAATACATCGAAGCTGAAATGAAGCACAATGACTTACTAGCAGCAAATGTTTCTCAGGTGTTGATTCCAGTTGAGAAGCATGCAACTGTGCGTAATGGAAAGAGAGTCGTTAAAGAAAAGGTCTCTCTTCCAGGTTATGTTTTTGTGGAGGCCAAACTGAAGGGTGATGTAGCGCATACGTTGCGTTTCCTCCCTAATGTTTTGGGTTTCCTTGGAGGTTTGGATGAACCAACACCAGTTCCACAGCGCGATATCAATCGTATGCTGGGTTCTGCAGAGGAGACTGAGTTTGAGGAGAATCTTGATTGTCCTTACTTGGTTAATGATACCGTTAAGGTTATGGAAGGTCCATTCAGTGGTTTCAGCGGAATCGTTGAAGAGGTTAATGCTGAAAAGCATAAGCTGAAAGTTACGGTTAAGATCTTCGGACGTAAAACTCCGTTGGAATTAGGTTTTATGCAAGTAGAAAAGGAATAGGATTCTGTTACGAGATTGTTATTCCTTATAAGTTTCAATTTTAAATATTAACAAAGAAATGGCTAAAGAAGTTGCTGGATTAATCAAATTACAGATTAAAGGTGGCGCTGCGAATCCTTCACCTCCAGTAGGACCTGCATTGGGTTCTAAGGGTATTAATATTATGGGATTCTGCAAGGAATTCAACGCCCGTACCCAGGACAAAGCAGGTAAAGTGTTGCCAGTAGTTATTACTTATTATACTGACAAGTCTTTTGATTTTATTATCAAGACTCCACCTGCTGCAGTTCAATTGAAAGAGGCTGCCAAAATCAAGTCAGGTTCTGCTCAGCCTAATCGTCAGAAGGTTGCTTCTCTTACTTGGGATCAGGTAAAGGTAATCGCTGAGGATAAGATGAAGGACTTGAACTGCTTTACTGTAGAATCAGCTATGAAGCTCATAGCTGGTACTGCAAGAAGTATGGGTATTACTGTAAAAGGGGACTTCCCTGGTAAATAATTTAAAACTTCAATTAGAAAAATGAGTAAACTGACAAAAAATCAAAAATCAGTAGCTGATAAGGTTGAAGCAGGGAAGGCATACACATTGAAGGAGGCTTCAGAGTTGGTAAAGGAAATTACCACTACCAAGTTTGATGCATCTCTTGATATTGATGTACGCTTAGGTGTTGATCCACGTAAGGCTAACCAGATGGTTCGTGGCGTTGTTTCATTGCCAAACGGAACAGGTAAGGTTACTCGTGTGCTCGCACTCTGTACTCCTGATCAGGAAGCTGCTGCTAAGGAAGCAGGCGCTGATTATGTAGGTCTTGACGAATACGTTGAGAAGATTAAGGGTGGTTGGACAGATATTGATGTCATCATCACAATGCCTTCTTGTATGGGTAAGATTGGTCCTTTGGGTCGTGTACTCGGTCCTCGTGGTTTGATGCCTAACCCTAAGAGTGGCACTGTAACTATGGATGTTGCTAAGGCAGTAAAGGAAGTTAAGCAAGGTAAGATTGACTTTAAGGTTGATAAGGCTGGTATTATCCATACTTCAATCGGTAAGGTTGGCATGACTCCTGAGCAGATCTATGGAAATGCTAAGGAGTTCATCAACACAGTTATCAAGCTGAAGCCTGCTGCTGCTAAAGGTACATATATCAAGAGTATCTTTATTTCTAGCACTATGAGTAAGGGTATCAAGATTGATCCTAAATCAGTTGAATAACTCTAAAAGTTTTGTAAAATGAAGAAAGAAGTTAAAGATACTATTATCGCTGAACTTGGACAGAAGTTGCAGGAGTTTCCTCATTTCTATCTTGTAGATGTTACAGGATTGAATGCAGAGAAGACAAGCGCACTCCGTCGTAAGTGCTTCCAGAGCGAGATTAAGATGGTTGTTGTTAAGAATTCCTTGCTTCACAAGGCGTTCGAGGCTTCAGATATCGATTTCTCTGAGCTCTATGGCTGCTTGAAGGGTACTACTGCTGTAATGTTTGCTAATACAGCTAATGTACCAGCTAAGTTGTTGAAGGAATATGACAAGGAAGATGTTCCAATATTGAAGGCTGCTTATGCAGAGGAAAGCTTCTACGTTGGCGCAGACAAACTTGCAGAGCTTTCAGCTCTCAAGAGCAAGAACGAAGTTATCGCAGAGATTGTTGCTTTGCTCCAGTCACCTGCAAAGAACGTTGTTTCAGCTCTTCAATCAGGAAGCAACACTATTCATGGTGTGCTTAAGACATTGGGCGAGCGTCCTGAGTAATCAATCACAATGTTATCATTAATTATAGTATAAACAAAAATAAAATTTAGAATAAAATGGCAGATATCAAAGCTATTGCAGAAGAGTTAGTAAATCTTACTGTTAAGGAAGTTAATGAGTTGGCAACAGTCCTCAAGGACGAGTATGGTATTGAGCCTGCTGCTGCAGCTGTAGCTGTAGCTGCTGGTCCTGCTGCTGGTGGTGCAGCTGCAGCTGAGGAGAAGTCTACATTTGACGTAGTCCTCGCTGAGGTTGGTGGCGCTAAGCTCCAGGTTGTAAAGGCTGTTAAGGAGGCTTGTGGTCTCGGTTTGAAAGAGGCTAAGGATCTCGTAGACGGTGCTCCTTCTACAATCAAGGAAGGCGTAGCTAAGGACGAGGCTGAGAACCTTAAGAAGGCTATCGAAGAGGCCGGTGCTAAGGTAGAGCTCAAGTAATTAGAGTAATACATTTTTTATATAAATGGTTAGGATTCTCCAAGTAGGTGAGTCCTAACCTTTTTGTGTCTTTTATTATATTATTAATAAAACCCATTTAATAACTTCTAATGGCTACAAAAATTGTTGATAACAGAGTAAATTTTGCCAGCGTGCATAATCCGTATCCATATCCGGATTTCCTCGATGTGCAGTTAAAGTCTTTCAAGGACTTCTTACAGTTGGATACTCCGCCTGAGGAACGCAAGAATGACGGTTTGTATAAGGTGTTCTCTGAGAACTTCCCTATTACCGATACACGTAACAATTTCGTTCTTGAGTTCTTGGATTACTATATCGACCCTCCTCGCTATTCTATTGATGAGTGCCTGGAGCGTGGTCTTACATATAGCGTACCTTTGAAGGCTAAGATGAAACTGTATTGTACTGATCCTGATCATGAAGATTTCGGTACATTTATTCAGGATGTGTTCCTTGGTACTATCCCATATATGACCGATAATGGTACTTTCGTGATTAATGGTGCTGAGCGTGTTGTTGTTTCTCAGCTTCATCGCTCTCCTGGTGTTTTCTTTAGCCAGGGTGTTCATGCAAATGGTACCATGCTTTATTCTGCTCGTATCATTCCTTTCAAGGGAAGCTGGATTGAATTTGCAACTGACATTAACAATGTAATGTATGCATATATCGATCGTAAGAAGAAGTTGCCTGTAACCACATTGTTGCGTGCTATTGGTTACGAACAGGATAAGGATATTCTTCAGATTTTTGATCTCGCTGAGGAGGTGAAGGTTAACAAGAAGAATATGAAGGCTGCTATTGGTCGTAAACTTGCTGCTCGTGTTTTGAAGAGTTGGAATGAGGACTTCGTTGATGAGGATACTGGTGAAGTAGTATCTATCGAGCGTAACGAAGTAATCATGGAGCGTGAGACTGAACTTACTGCTGATAATATTGAGGAGATTGTTGAGAGTGGAGCGCAGACTGTTCTTCTTCATAAGGATGAGGAAGCTGCCAACAAGTTTACTATTATCTTCAATACTTTGGCAAAGGATCCAAGTAACTCTGAGAAGGAAGCTGTTAACTATATCTATCGTCAGTTGCGTAATGCTGATCCTGCAGATGACGCAAGTGCACGTGAGGTTTTCCAAAACCTGTTCTTCTCGGATAAGCGTTATGATCTGGGTGAGGTAGGTCGTTATCGTATCAATAAGAAATTGAATCTTGATACTGACATTGATGTTCGTGTCTTGACTAAGGAAGATATTATTGAGATTATTAAATATCTTATTCAGCTGATTAACTCTAGTGCAACAGTTGACGATATCGACCACTTGTCTAATCGTCGTGTTCGTACTGTAGGTGAGCAGTTGGCTAACCAGTTCTCTATTGGTTTGGCACGTATGACCCGTACTATCCGTGAACGTATGAATGTTCGCGACAATGAGGTGTTTACTCCAACAGATTTGATTAATGCTAAGACAATCTCTAGTGTTATCAATTCTTTCTTTGGAACTAATCCATTGTCACAGTTCATGGACCAGACTAACCCTCTGGCTGAGGTAACTCATAAACGTCGTCTTTCTGCCTTAGGTCCTGGTGGTTTGTCTCGTGAGCGTGCTGGTTTCGAGGTTCGTGACGTACATTATACACACTATGGTCGTCTTTGCCCTATTGAGAGTCCTGAAGGTCCAAACATCGGTTTGATTTCTTCTCTCTGTATGTATGCAAAGATTAATGATCTTGGTTTTATTGTTACTCCTTACCGTAAGGTGAATGATAGCAAGGTCGATATGGCTAATGAGGATGTTGTATACTTGACTGCTGAAGATGAAGAGTCTAAGATTATCGGTCAGGGTAATGCGCCTTTGACTGTTGATGGTTCTTTCATTCGTGATGTAGTAAAGTGTCGTCAGGATGCTGATTATCCTGTTGTAGGTCCGGATCAAGTTGATTATGTTGACGTCTCTCCACAGCAGATTGCTTCTGTATCCGCAGGTTTGATTCCATTCTTGGAGCATGATGATGGTCACCGTGCGTTGATGGGATGTAACATGATGCGTCAGGCTGTACCATTGCTTCATAATGATGCACCAATAGTTGGTACTGGTCTTGAGAAGCAAGTTTGTGAGGATTCACGTACTATGGTTACTGCAGAAGGTGAGGGCGTTATCGAATATGTTGATGCAACAACTATCCGCATCCTTTACGATCGCACAGAAGACGATGAGTTTGTAAGTTTCGAACCTGCTTTGAAGGAGTATCGTATTCCTAAGTTCCGTCGTACCAACCAGAATATGACCATCGACTTGCGTCCTATCTGTAATAAGGGACAGCGTGTAAAGAAGGGTGATATCCTGACAGAAGGTTATGCAACAGAAAATGGTGAGTTGGCTTTGGGCCGTAACTTGCTTGTTGCTTATATTCCTTGGAAGGGTTATAACTACGAGGATGCTGTCGTTATCTCTGAACGTATGGTTCGTGAAGACGTATTGACATCTGTACATGTTGACGAATATTCTCTTGATGTCCGTGAAACTAAGCGTGGCGTAGAGGAGTTCACATCTGATATTCCTAATGTCAGCGAGGAAGCTACTAAGGATCTTGATGATAATGGTATCGTACGTGTTGGTGCTAGAATTGAGCCGGGTGATATCATGATTGGTAAGATTTCGCCTAAGGGTGAAAGTGATCCTTCACCAGAAGAGAAGTTGCTTCGCGCTATCTTTGGTGATAAGGCTGGTGATGTGAAGGATTCTTCATTGAAGGCAAATCCATCATTGAGTGGTGTCGTTATTGACAAGAAGTTGTTCTCTCGTGCTATCAAGACCCGTGAGTCAAAGAAGCAGGATAAGATTATTCTTGCTAAGATTGATGAGGAGTATGAGGCAAAGGGCGATGACTTGAAGGATATCCTCGTAGACAAGTTACTTACGCTTACAGAAGGTATGACTTCTGAGGGCGTTAAGGATTATTCAGGTGCTGAGATTATCACCAAGGGCAGTACCTTTACTGCTACAGCCTTGAAGAATTTGGAGTATGATGGTGTTCAGTCTAATAAGTGGACTAAGGATGAGCATACCAATGGCTTGATTCAGAGACTTATTATGAACTATATCCGCAAGTATAAGCAACTTGATGCTGAATTAAAGCGTCGTAAGTTTGCTATCACTATTGGTGATGAACTTCCATCAGGTATTCTTCAGATGGCTAAGGTATATATTGCTAAGAAGCGTAAGATCCAGGTTGGTGATAAACTTGCCGGTCGTCATGGTAATAAGGGTATTGTGTCTAAGGTAGTTCGTTTGGAGGATATGCCATTTATGGCTGACGGTCGTCCTGTTGATATGGTATTGAATCCATTGGGTGTGCCTTCACGTATGAACCTTGGTCAGATCTTCGAGTGTATCTTGGGTGCTGCAGGTAAAAAGTTGGGTGTAAAGTTTGCTACTCCTATCTTTGATGGTGCTAAATTGGATGATCTCTCTGAATGGACGGATAAGGCAGGCTTGCCACGTTTCTGCTCAACTTACCTTTATGATGGTGAGACTGGAGAGCAGTTTGACCAGCCAGCTACTGTTGGTATGACTTACTTCTTGAAGTTAGGTCATATGGTTGAGGATAAGATGCACGCTCGTTCTATCGGTCCATACTCTTTGATTACACAACAGCCACTTGGTGGTAAAGCACAGTTTGGTGGTCAGCGATTCGGAGAGATGGAGGTCTGGGCTATCGAGGCATTCGGTGCAAGCCACGTTTTGCAGGAGATCCTGACTGTTAAGTCAGATGATGTTGTAGGACGTAGCAAGGCATACGAAGCAATCGTAAAGGGCGATCCAATGCCAACTCCTGGTATTCCTGAGTCACTTAACGTATTGCTCCATGAGCTTCGTGGCCTTGGTTTGAGCATCAAACTTGATTAATTTTGAGAACCCCTAATTTATATAAAGAAACATGGCTTTCAAAAAAGATACAAAGGTAAAGAATAATTTTACGAAGATTACCATCGGTCTCGCTTCGCCAGAGGAGATCTTGGAAAATTCGTATGGTGAGGTTACTAAACCGGAAACCATTAATTATCGTACATATAAGCCGGAGCGTGATGGCTTGTTCTGCGAGCGTATTTTTGGTCCTACTAAGGACTATGAATGCGCCTGCGGCAAGTACAAGCGTATCCGTTATAAGGGAATCGTCTGCGACCGATGCGGTGTAGAGGTTACAGAGAAGAAAGTTCGTCGTGAACGCTCTGGTCACATTGAGCTTGTCGTACCTGTTGCTCATATTTGGTATTTCCGTTCTCTTCCAAATAAGATTGGTTACCTTTTGGGTATGCCGACCAAGAAACTTGATGCTGTCATTTACTACGAGAAGTATGTAGTTATCCAGCCTGGTATTCTTGAGGGAAAGACTGATGCTGATGGTCTTGAATTGAACGGTTCTCACAAACTTGATCTCTTGTCAGAAGATGAATATATGGCTCTTCTTGACCAGTATGATCCTAATGGTGACAATGAACTTTTGGACGATACGGACCCAAATAAGTTTATAGCAAAAATGGGTGCTGAAGCAATTTATCAGTTGCTCCAGAATGTAGACCTTGACTCTTTGTCATACGAACTCCGCGATCGCGCAAATAACGATTCAAGTCAGCAGCGTAAAACTGAGGCTCTGAAGCGTCTGCAAGTTGTAGAAGGTTTCCGTGCTAGTAAAGGTATTAACAAGCCAGAATGGATGATCATGAAGATTATTCCTGTTACTCCACCTGAGCTTCGTCCGTTGGTACCATTGGATGGTGGTCGTTTTGCAACATCAGACTTGAATGACCTCTATCGTCGTGTGATTATCCGTAACAACCGTTTGAAGAGATTGGTTGAGATCAAGGCTCCTGAGGTTATTCTCCGTAACGAGAAGCGTATGTTGCAGGAGGCTGTTGACAGCTTGTTCGACAACTCACGCAAGAGTTCTGCTGTAAAGAGTGAGAGCAATCGTCCTTTGAAGTCACTCTCTGACTCTTTAAAGGGTAAGCAGGGTCGTTTCCGTCAGAACTTGCTGGGTAAGCGTGTAGACTATTCTGCCCGTTCTGTAATCGTTGTAGGTCCAGAGTTGAAGATGGGTGAGTGCGGTCTTCCTAAGTTGATGGCTGCAGAGCTTTACAAACCATTTATCATCCGTAAGTTGATTGAGCGTGGTATCGTAAAGACTGTCAAGAGTGCCAAGAAGATTGTTGATCGTCGCGAGCCGGTTATCTGGGATATTCTGGAGAATGTCATGAAGGGTCATCCGGTTATGTTGAACCGTGCTCCTACACTTCACCGACTCGGTATCCAGGCATTCCAGCCTAAGATGATTGAGGGTAAGGCTATTCAGTTGCATCCATTGGCATGTACAGCGTTTAACGCCGACTTCGATGGTGACCAGATGGCTGTTCACCTTCCATTGAGCAATGAGGCTGTTTTGGAGGCTCAAATCCTGATGCTTCAGAGTCATAACATTCTCAACCCAGCTAATGGTGCGCCTATCACCGTTCCTTCTCAGGATATGGTGCTTGGTCTTTACTATATTACTAAGATTCGTCCAGGTGCAAAGGGTGAGGGCTTGACATTCTATGGTCCTGAAGAGGCATTGATTGCTCGTAACGAGGGTCGATGTGATCTTCATGCTTTGATTAAGGTTGTAGTTGACGACTTGGTTGATGGTACAATCCAGAAACGAATGGTAGAAACTTCTGTTGGACGTGTCATCGTTAATGGTATCATTCCAGATGAAGTTGGCTTCTTCAATGATGTGATTTCCAAGAAAACCCTCCGTGGTTTGATTTCTAATGTTATCAAGGCTGTTGGTATGGCTAAGGCTTGTGAATTCCTTGATGGAATCAAGAACTTAGGTTATCGTATGGCTTATGTCGCAGGATTGTCATTCAACCTTGGTGATATTATTATTCCACCAGAGAAGGAAGCTATTGTTGAGCGCGGTCGCAAGGAGGTTGAGGAAATTACCAATAACTATAATATGGGTTTCATCACCAACAAGGAACGATACAATCAGGTTATTGATGCGTGGACTCACGTAAATACAGATTTGGGTAATATCTTGATGAAGGAGATGACCGAAGCTGACCAGGGATTCAACGCAGTATACATGATGCTTGATTCCGGAGCCCGTGGTTCTAAGGATCAGATTAAGCAGTTGTCTGGTATGCGTGGTTTGATGGCTAAACCTCAGAAGGCTGGTGCAGAGGGCGCGCAGATCATTGAGAACCCTATCCTTTCTAACTTTAAGGAGGGTATGTCTGTATTGGAGTACTTTATCGCTTCTCACGGTGCCCGTAAGGGTCTTGCTGATACCGCTATGAAGACTGCCGATGCCGGTTATTTGACTCGTCGTCTTGTAGACGTTTCTCACGATGTTATCATCACCGAAGAGGATTGTGGTACATTGCGTGGCTTGGTTTGTACAGCTTTAAAGAATGGTGATGAGATTATTTCATCTCTTTATGAGCGTATTCTGGGTCGTGTATCTGTACATGATGTTATTCATCCAACAACTGGTGAACTGATTGTCAAATCTGGTGAAGAAATCACCGAGGCTAAGGCAAAGGCTATTGATGAATCTCCTATCGAGAGTGTAGAAATTCGTTCAGTTCTCACCTGTGAGAGTAAAAAGGGTGTCTGCATGAAGTGCTATGGCCGTAACTTGGCAACAGCCCGTATGGTACAGTTGGGTGAAGCCGTTGGTGTCATCGCAGCTCAAGCTATTGGTGAGCCAGGTACTCAGTTGACTCTCCGTACATTCCACGCCGGTGGTATTGCATCTAACGCTGCTGCCAATGCTAAGATTGCTGCGAAGAATAAGTCTCGTATCGAGTTTGACGAGTTGAGCACAGTACCATTCGTAGAGGAAGACGAGGAAGGCAATGATATCAAGTGCGAAAAGGTAGTAAGCCACTTGGCTGAAATCCGTTTCGTGGATCCTAATACAAACATCGTTCTTGCAACTTTGAATGTTCCTTACGGTTCTTCATTGTATCACAAGGAGGGTGAAATCGTAGAGAAGGATACTGTTATCGCCCGTTGGGATCCATTCAACGCCGTTATCGTCAGCCAGTATGCCGGTACATTGAAGTTCAATGACGTTCAGAAGGATCAGACTTATCGTGCTGAGGTCGATGAGACTACAGGCTTGGAGGAGAAGATTATCACCGATTCCAAGAATAAGGCAATGGTTCCATCTTGTGATGTTATTGATGCTAATGGTGAAATCCTTGGTACATACAACTTCCCTGTAGGTGGTCACTTGGCTGTTGAGGATGGACAGACAATTAATACCGGTGAGGTTTTGGTTAAGATTCCTCGTGCTGTAGGTGGTGCAGGTGATATCACTGGTGGTCTCCCTCGTGTAACTGAGCTTCTTGAGGCTCGCAACCCTTCTAACCCTGCTGTTGTATCTGAAATCGATGGTGAGGTAACTATGGGTAAGGTAAAGCGTGGTAACCGTGAGATCATCGTAACATCTAAGACTGGCGATCAGAAGAAGTATCTTGTATCTCTTTCTAAGCAGATCTTGGTACAGGAACATGATGCTGTACGTGCTGGTACTCCTCTTTCTGATGGTAGTGTAACTCCTGGCGATATTCTCGCCATCATGGGTCCTACCGCTGTTCAGGAGTATATTGTTAACCAGATCCAGGACGTTTACCGTCTTCAGGGTGTGGCTATTAATGATAAGCATTTTGAGGTTGTGGTACGTCAGATGATGCGTAAGGTTCGTATTGACGATCCAGGTGATACTACCTTCTTGGAGCAAGAGTTGGTTGATAAACTTGACTTTGCAGAAGAGAATGATCGTATCTGGGGTAAGAAGGTCGTTACTGACGGTGGTGATAGTGAAAGTCTCAAACCAGGTCAGATCATAACGGCTCGTAGATTGCGTGATGAGAATTCTGCATTGAAGCGTCGCGACTTGAAACTTGTACAGGTTCGTGATGCCGTATCTGCAACTTCTACACAGATCCTCCAGGGTATTACTCGTGCTGCTCTTGGTACTAAGAGCTTTATGAGTGCTGCATCATTCCAGGAAACTACTAAGGTTTTGAATGAGGCTGCTATCCGTGGTAAGGTTGATTACCTTGAGGGTATGAAGGAGAATGTAATCTGTGGTCACTTGATTCCTGCAGGTACTGGTCTTCGTCAGTGGGATAAGCTCATCGTAGGCTCTAAAGAAGAATATGAGCGTATGCAGGCTAATAAGAAAAATGTGCTCGACTATGCTGATTCTCCAATAGGAGAATAATCGTAGAATAGAGTACTATATATAAATAGGTATAATGAGGGTGCGTCATATGTCTATGGCGCACCCTTTTATTATCTGTAACAGATGAAAAAAGGAAATAATTAGGATTTCCCTCTTCTGTTGTCTTAAGATGTTTTTTTGAAAATATGTGGCAGATTATTCGTCTTTTTCAGAAATTATATGTAAATTTGCACTATCATTTAAAGTTTAATCCTCTTAACTTAATAAAATTATGGAAGAAAATAAGAATAATCAACAGCAGCAGAATCAGTTCCAGATGGGCATCAGCCCTGAAGTAGCAGAGGGTACATACTCTAACTTGGCACTGATTACTCATTCTAGTTCAGACTTCATCTTGGATTTTGCATGTGCACTTCCTGGCATGCCTGCACCTCAGATCAAGAGTCGTGTTATCATGGCACCTGAACATGCTAAGCGATTGCTCCAGGCATTGCAGAGCAATATTTATAACTACGAGCAGTCCTTCGGTAAAATTAAGTTGTCTGATGAGCAAGAACGTACAATCGCTCCATTCGGCACACCAAAGGGTGAGGCATAATGTACTACAACATACATACTAAGACTAAATTCTCTGCTAAATACCGCTTTTTTCTTTGTAATATTTGTTTTTAATAGTTATATAAAGTTAAAACTAGCCTTCGTTTTTTAAAAGTCTCCTTAATATTTAGGTAGTTTGCCGAAAAAATCGTACCTTTGCACCCCGAAAAGGCTCTATAAAGTAGTGTCTTACATCGAAATAAGACAATAAATAAAAATAAATATATAAATTAAAAAGTAAAATTATGCCTACTATTTCACAGTTAGTAAGAAAAGGCAGACGAGTTCTTGTAGACAAGAGCAAGTCACCAGCTTTGGATTCTTGTCCTCAGCGTCGTGGTGTTTGTGTTCGTGTTTATACAACAACTCCTAAGAAGCCTAATTCAGCAATGCGTAAAGTTGCACGTGTACGTTTGACAAACTCAAAGGAAGTAAACTCTTATATTCCAGGAGAGGGTCACAACTTGCAGGAGCACTCAATTGTTTTGGTTCGCGGTGGTCGTGTAAAGGACCTTCCAGGTGTACGTTATCACATTGTCCGTGGTACACTTGATACTGCAGGTGTTGCAAATCGTACACAGCGTCGTTCTAAGTACGGAGCTAAGCGTCCTAAGGCAAAGAAGTAATATAGCTTCTTAAATTTTAGACAAAACCGCAGACTCACGGTCGGAGAAGGTCGGGAGTTGGGGTTAAAATATTTAATAAATGTTTTGCTGGAGAAGTAATCAGGTTGAGTAAATGCTCGGGTGCGAGCGTTGAAGAACATTATACAGCCCCATGCAGAATTAAAAAAAGTTTTATTTAAAATGAGAAAAGCAAAACCAAAGAAGAGAGTGATCCTTCCAGATCCTGTCTTCAATGACCAGAAGGTCTCAAAGTTCGTAAATCATTTGATGTATGATGGAAAGAAGAATACATCTTATGAGATTTTCTACAATGCACTTGACATTGTAAAGGCTAAGATGTCTAACGAGGAAAAGTCTGCTCTTGAAATCTGGAAGCAGGCACTTGATAATATTACTCCTCAGGTAGAGGTTAAGAGCCGTCGTATCGGTGGTGCAACCTTCCAGGTTCCTACAGAGATTCGTCCTGATCGTAAGGAGAGTATTTCTATGAAGAATCTTATTCTTTTTGCACGTAAGCGCGGTGGTAAGACTATGGCTGATAAGCTTGCTGCAGAGATTATGGATGCTTTTAATAATCAGGGTGGTGCATTTAAGCGTAAGGAGGATATGCATCGTATGGCTGAGGCTAACCGTGCGTTCGCTCACTTTAGATTCTAATTTAATATATAATATAGTTAAAAGAAAATGGCAAATCGCGATTTACATTTGACTCGTAACATCGGTATCATGGCGCATATCGATGCTGGTAAGACAACAACTTCTGAGCGTATTTTGTTCTATACAGGTAAGACTCATAAGATTGGTGAGGTACACGATGGCGCTGCTACAATGGACTGGATGGCCCAGGAGCAGGAACGTGGTATTACTATCACTTCTGCAGCTACAACTTGTAATTGGAACTATCTCGGTAAGTCTTATAAGATCAACTTGATTGATACTCCGGGACACGTTGACTTCACTGCTGAGGTTGAGCGTTCTCTCCGTGTACTTGATGGTGCTGTTGCTACATATTCTGCAGCTGATGGTGTTCAGCCACAGTCTGAGACTGTATGGCGTCAGGCTGATAAGTATAATGTACCTCGTATCGGTTATGTAAACAAGATGGACCGTTCTGGTGCTAACTTCTTCGAGACAGTTCAGCAGATGAAGGATATCTTGGGCGCTAATCCAATTGCTATTCAGATTCCTATTGGTGCAGAGGAGAACTTCAAGGGTGTAGTTGACCTCATTAAGATGAAGGCTATCCTTTGGCACGATGAGACTATGGGTGCTGAGTATGATGTTGAGGAAATCCCTGCAGACTTGGCTGACGAGGCTGCTGAGTGGCGTGATAAGCTCCTTGAGGGCGCTGCAAACTTCGATGACGAGGTTATGGAACTTTATCTCGATGGTAAGGATGTTCCAGAGGAGAAGCTTCTTGCTGCTATCCGTAAGGGCTGCTGTGCTATGGAGTGCTGCCCAATGTTGCTCGGTTCTTCATACAAGAATAAGGGTGTTCAGCCATTGCTCGACTATGTATGTGCATTCTTGCCTTCACCAATGGATACTCCAAATATCGTCGGTACTAACCCTGATACAGAGGAGGAAGAGGATCGTAAACCATCTGAGGATGAGCCAACATCTGCTCTCGCATTTAAGATTGCTACAGACCCATTCATGGGCCGCTTGGTATTCTTCCGTGTTTATTCAGGTAAGGTTGTTGCTGGTTCTTATGTTTACAACCCACGTTCAGGTAAGCGCGAGCGTATCAGCCGTCTGTTCCAGATGAACTCTAAGCAGGAGATTCCAATGGAGTCTATCGATGCTGGTGATATTGGTGCAGGTGTAGGTTTCAAGGATATCCGTACAGGTGATACACTCTGTGATGAGGATCACCCAATCGTATTGGAGTCTATGACATTCCCTGATACTGTGATTTCTATCGCAGTAGAGCCAAAGAGCCAGGCAGATATCGCTAAGATGGATAATGGTCTCGCTAAGTTGGCTGAGGAGGATCCAACCTTCACAGTTCGTACAGACGAGCAGAGCGGTCAGACAATTATCTCTGGTATGGGTGAGCTCCACTTGGATATCATCATCGACCGTTTGAAGCGTGAGTTCAAGGTTGAGTGTAATCAGGGTAAGCCTCAGGTTAACTACAAGGAGGCTATCACTAAGACAGCTCAGAGCCGTGAAACTTATAAGAAGCAGTCTGGTGGTCGCGGTAAGTTTGCTTGTATCGATGTAACCATCGGTCCTAAGGACGAGGATTACAAGGAAGGCGACTTGCAGTTCATCAACGAGGTTAAGGGTGGTAACGTTCCTAAGGAATTCATCCCATCTGTACAGAAGGGCTTCGCTGATTGCTTGTCAAATGGTGTACTCGGTGGCTTCCCAATGACAGGTTTGAAGGTGACTTTGACCGATGGTAGCTTCCACCCAGTTGACTCTGACCAGTTGTCATTCGAGTTGGTAGCACATCAGGCATTCAAGGTACTTTGCCCTAAGGCTGGTCCAGTTTTGATGGAGCCTATCATGAAGGTAGAGGTTGTTACTCCAGAAGAGAACATGGGTGACGTAATCGGTGACTTGAACAAGCGCCGTGGTCTCGTTCAGGGTATGGAAGAAGGTCGTAGCGGTGCTCGCATCGTAAAGGCAATGGTTCCATTGGCTGAGATGTTCGGTTATGTAACAGCTTTGCGTACTATCACTTCTGGTCGTGCAACAAGTTCTATGGAGTACGATCATCATGCACCTCTTTCTTCAACAATTGCTAAGGCTGTGTTGGAGGAGGTTAAGGGTCACGCAGATCTTCTTTAATAACAAAGAAATAACGGTAAGATGAGGCGCTGCTTAGCGAATGACTCTTAAGCAGCGTACCTCTTCTTCCATTAGACTAAATAATTCATATAATAATAACTTAATTTTAAAAATGAGTCAGAAAATCAGAATTAAGCTGAAGTCTTACGACCACCAGTTGGTTGACAAGTCAGCTGAGAAGATTGTGAAGGCTGTAAAGGCAACAGGCGCTATCGTTAGTGGTCCTATTCCATTGCCAACTCACAAGCGTATTTTTACTGTAAACCGCAGTACTTTCGTTAACAAGAAGTCTCGCGAGCAGTTCCAGCTCTCAGATTTCAAGCGTCTCATTGACATCTACAGCTCAACAGCTAAGACAGTTGATGCCTTGATGAAGCTTGAATTGCCAAGTGGTGTAGAAGTAGAAATCAAAGTCTAATTATTTAAATTAAATTGAAATGCCAGGATTAATTGGAAAGAAAATCGGAATGACATCCGTTTTCAGTGCCGACGGTAAGAATATTCCGTGCACTGTTATCGAAGTAGGTCCTTGTGTTGTAACCCAGGTGAAAACTGTAGAAAAGGATGGTTACAAGGCTTATCAGTTAGGTTTCGAAGAGGCAAAGGAGAAGCGTACTTCTCAGCCTATGATGGGAATCTTCAAGAAGGCAGGCACAACACCTAAGAAGCACTTGGCCGAGTTCAAGTTTGATGAGGAGTACAACCTCGGTGACACAATTACAGTTGAAATCTTCAACGATTGCAAGTTCGTTGATGTAATTGGTACATCAAAGGGTAAAGGCTTCCAGGGCGTTGTTAAGCGTCACGGATTCGGTGGTGTAGGTCAGTCTACTCACGGTCAGGATGACCGCGCTCGTAAGCCGGGATCTATTGGTGCTTGTTCTTACCCTGCAAAGGTATTCAAGGGTATGCGCATGGGCGGCCAAATGGGAGGTGACAGAGTTACAACTCAGAACCTTCAGGTGTTAAAGGTAATTCCAGAGCAGAATCTTCTTATTGTTAAGGGTTCTTTCGCTGGATGCAAAGGTTCAACTGTTTTAATTGAGAAATAATGGAAGTTAGCGTATTAGATATCAAAGGTCAGGAGACCGGCCGCAAGGTAGCTCTTAATGATGCAGTCTTCGGCATTGAGCCTAACGATCACGTTCTCTATCTTGACGTAAAGCAGTATCTCGCTAACCAGCGTCAGGGTACAGCTAAGTCTAAGGAGAGAAGCGAGATGAGCGGTTCTACTCGTAAGCTTGGTCGTCAGAAGGGCGGCGGCGGTGCTCGCCGTGGTGATATTAACTCACCTGTACTCGTAGGTGGTGCTCGCGTTTTTGGTCCTAAACCACGTGATTACCGCTTCAAGCTCAACAAAAAAGTAAAGATTCTTGCTCGTAAGTCTGCTCTGTCTTATAAGGCACAGGAAAGCGCAATTGTAATGTTGGAAGACTTTACATTTGAGGCTCCAAAGACTAAAGAATTCTTAAGTATTATTAAGAATCTTAAAATTGAGGGCAAAAAAGTGCTCTTCGTTTTGCCAGAATCAAATAAAAACGTATATTTGTCTGCACGTAACTTACAGCGCGCTGAGGTTATCCTCGCATCTAACGTCAATTCGTACAAAGTTTTGAACGCTGATGTAGTAGTGATTACTGAAAAGTCGCTGGAGACTATCGACCAGATCTTAACAAAGTAAAAAGGAGATATTAGAATATGGCATTTATTATCAAACCATTGGTTACTGAGAAGATGACCAAGATTACAGACAAGCAGCCTAACCGCTATGGCTTCGTTGTTCGTCCTGAGGCTAATAAGCTCGAGATTAAGAAGGAAGTTGAGAGTCTGTATAATGTTACAGTAGTTGACGTGAACACTATTCGTTACGCTGGCAAGCGCTCTGCCCGTTACACTAAGGCAGGTCTTGTTAAGGGTCAGAAGAATGCGTTCAAGAAGGCAATCGTTACTCTTAAGGAGGGCGATACAATTGATTTTTACAGCAATATTTAAAATAAAAAATGGCAGTACGTAAATTAAAACCGGTTACTCCGGGTCAAAGACACAAGGTTATTGGCACGTTCGAGGATATTACTGCATCCGTGCCAGAGAAGTCTCTCGTTTACGGTAAACGTTCTACCGGCGGTCGAAACAACACCGGTAAGATGACCGTTCGCTACATTGGCGGTGGTCACAAGCAGAAGTATCGTTTAATCGACTTCAAACGTGAGAAAGATGGTGTTCCAGCAGTTGTTAAGACAATCGAGTACGATCCAAACCGTTCGGCTCGTATCGCATTGCTTTACTATGCTGATGGTGAAAAACGTTACATTATTGCTCCTAACGGACTTCAGGTAGGCGCTACTTTGATGTCAGGTGCAGATGCTGCTCCTGAGATTGGTAACTGTCTTCCTTTGGCAAACATCCCTGTAGGTACAGTGATCCACAACATCGAGTTGCGTCCTGGTCAGGGTGCTTTGTTGGTTCGTTCGGCTGGTAATTTTGCTCAGTTGACTTCTCGTGAGGGCAGTTATTGTGTAATTAAGCTCCCTTCTGGTGAAACACGCCAGATTTTGAGTGCTTGTAAAGCTACAGTTGGTAGTGTTGGTAACTCTGATCACGCTCTTGAACAGTCTGGTAAGGCTGGACGTTCTCGCTGGTTGGGTCGTCGTCCACACAACCGTGGTGTTGTTATGAACCCTGTTGATCACCCAATGGGTGGTGGTGAAGGTCGCCAGAGTGGTGGTCACCCACGTTCACGTAAGGGCTTGTACGCTAAGGGTCTTAAGACTCGCGCACCTAAGAAGCTTTCTAACAAGTATATTATCGAAAGAGCTAACAAAAAATAAAGAGTAAATTATGAGTCGTTCACTTAAAAAAGGTCCATACATCAACGTTTCTCTCGAGAAGAAGATTCTCGCTATGAACGAGAGTGGCAAGAAGAATGTTGTTAAGACATGGGCTAGAGCTTCAATGATATCTCCTGATTTCGTAGGACATACTGTTGCAGTTCATAACGGTAACAAATTTATCCCTGTTTATGTTACAGAGAATATGGTTGGCCACAAGCTTGGAGAGTTTGCTCCAACACGTCGCTTTGGCGGTCACTCTGGTAACAGAAAGTAAGCTAAGGGTTAAACCATTTAAAATTTAAGTAAATAATGGGAGCAAGAAAACATATTGCGGCTGAGAAATTGAAAGAAGCCCGTAAAAACTTGTACTTCGCAAAGTTGGTAGGCGTTCCTTCTTCTCCACGTAAGATGCGCTATGTAGTAGACATGATTCGTGGTATGGAGGTTAACCGTGCACTCGGAGTACTTCGCTTCTCTAAGAAGCAGGCATCAGCTGATGTAGAGAAATTACTTCGTTCAGCTATCGCTAACTGGGAAGCTAAGAATAATCGCAAGGCTGAAGACGGTGAGCTTTATATCAGTAAGGTCTTCGTTGACGAAGGCGTTACAATGAAACGTATGAGACCTGCACCACAGGGTCGTGGTTATAGAATTCGTAAGCGTTCTAACCATGTAACTCTTTTTGTTGATGCAAAAACTAATGACGAAAAATAATTAAGTAGAATGGGACAGAAAGTTAATCCGATTAGTAACCGACTTGGTGTTATCCGTGGTTGGGATTCAAATTGGTTCGGTGGTAAGAACTTCGGTGATAACCTCGTTGAGGATCAGAAAATCCGTAAGTATCTTAACGAGCGTCTTGCTAAAGCAAGCATTTCTCGTATTATTATCGAACGTACATTGAAACTTGTTACCATTACTATTTGTACAGCCCGTCCAGGTATTGTCATTGGTAAAGGTGGTCAGGATGTAGATAAGTTGAAGGAAGAGTTGAAGAAGCTTTATAAGAAAGATATTCAGATCAACATCTTCGAGGTTAAAAAGCCTGAACTTGATGCTACTATCGTTGGTAAGAATATTGCGACTCAGATTGAGCACATGATTGCTTATCGTCGCGCTATCAAGATGGCAGTTGCTAACACCATGCGTGCTGGTGCTGAGGGTATCAAGGTACAGATTACAGGTCGTCTGAATGGTGCTGAAATGGCACGTAAAGAAATGTACAAAGAGGGTCGTACTCCTCTTCATACATTCCGCGCAGACATCGACTACTGCCAGTGCGAGGCACTTACAAAGGTAGGTTTGCTTGGTATTAAGGTTTGGATTTGCCGTGGTGAGGTTTATGGTAAGGCTGATCTTACTCCAAACTTCTCACAGGACAATAAGAGCAACAACCGTGGTAACGGTCGCTCTAACAACCGTGGTGGTAATCGTAAAAGAAACAATAACCGTTAAATTTTAGAAAGCTATCATGTTACAGCCAAAAAGAGTTAAATATAGAAGACCTCAAGATGGTCGTGGCAACAAAGGCAACGCTCACAGAGGTACACAATTGGCTTTCGGTTCTTTTGGTATCAAAACTCTTGAATCAAAGTGGATCGATAGTCGTCAGATTGAGGCAGCTCGTGTAGCATTGAACCGCTATATGAACCGTCAAGGTCAGGTCTGGATTAGAATTTTCCCTGATAAGCCAATCACTCGCAAGCCTGCTGATGTCCGTATGGGTAAAGGTAAGGGTGATCCAGCAGGATGGGTTGCACCTGTTACACCAGGTAGAATTCTCTTCGAAGTTGAAGGAGTTAGTTTCGATATTGCAAAAGAAGGTCTTCGCCTTTGCGCTCAGAAACTTCCTGTTAAGACTAAGTTTATTGTTAGACGTGATTACGATAAAAACGCTTAATTATGAAGATTGCAGAAATTAAAAATATCGAGACCAAAGAATTGGTTGAGAAGTTGGAGGCAGCTGTTGATGCTTTGAACAAGAAGAAGATCAATCATAATGTAACTCCACTTGAGAATCCATCAGAGATTAAGGTTGCTCGTCGTGATATTGCACGTATGAAAACTGAACTTCGTCAGAGAGAACTTAACAAATAATAATGGTCCAGATGGAAACAAGAAATTTAAGAAAAGTAAGACAGGGTGTTGTTATTAGCAACAAGATGGATAAAACCATTGTTATTGCAGCTAAGTTCAAGGAGATGCACCCTATTTATGGTAAATTTGTCCAGAAGACAAAGAAGTACCATGCACATGACGAGAATAATGAGGCTAACGTAGGTGATACTGTTATGATCATGGAGACTCGTCCTCTGTCTAAGACAAAGAGATGGAGATTAGTACAAATTGTTGAAAAAGCTAAGTAATTATGATACAGACTGAATCAAGACTTACAGTATGTGATAACAGCGGTGCTCGTGAGGCTCTTTGCATTCGAGTTCTCGGTGGTACAGGCCGTCGTTACGCTAGCGTTGGTGACGTTATTGTTGTTGCAGTCAAGAACGTTATCCCATCAAGTGATTTGAAGAAGGGTGCAGTATCAAAGGCTTTGATTGTTCGCACAAAGAAGGAAATTCGTCGTGCAGATGGTTCTTACATCCGTTTCGATGACAACGCTTGTGTATTGCTTAACAATGCAGGTGAGCTTCGTGGTAGCCGTATCTTCGGTCCTGTTGCTCGTGAGCTTCGTGCAGTAAATATGAAAGTCGTTTCTTTGGCACCTGAGGTTCTTTAATATTTAAAAAGTAAGAAGTAATGAGTAAGTTACATATTAAGAAAGACGATACCGTTATCGTTATTGCCGGTGCAGATAAGGGCAAGACTGGTAAGGTGCTTAAGGTCCTCGTTGAGGAGAACCGTGCTATCGTAGAAGGTGTGCACATGGTTTCTAAGAGCACTAAGCCATCTGCTAAGAATCCTCAGGGAGGTATTGTTAAGCAGGAGGCTCCTATTCATATCTCAAATTTGAGTTTGATTGATCCTAAGAGTGGCAAGGCTACTCGTGTTGCTATCAAGCATGAGGGTAAAAACGTTGTTCGCATCGCTAAAAAGTCAGGGGAGGAAATCAAGTAATGGATACAGCACAGTTAAAGAAAGTATATAAGGAGACAATCGCTCCTGCTCTTCAGAAGCAGTTCAACTACTCTTCAGCTATGGAGATTCCAGTATTGAAGAAGATTGTCATCAATCAGGGTCTTGGTGATGCTACTCAGGACAAGAAAATTGTTGATGTAGCAATCAATGAGATTACTGCTATCACCGGTCAGAAGGCTGTTGCTACATATTCTAAAAAGGATATTGCAAACTTCAAGCTTCGTAAGAAGATGCCTATCGGTGTTATGGTAACATTGCGTCGTGAGCGTATGTACGAGTTCTTGGAGAAGCTCGTTCGTGTTTCTCTTCCTCGTATTCGCGACTTCAAGGGTATTGAGAGCAAGTTTGATGGTCGTGGTAACTATACATTAGGTATCACAGAGCAGATTATCTTCCCTGAGATTAATATCGATGAGATCGATCGTATTCAGGGTATGAATATTACCTTCGTAACAACAGCTAAGACTGATGAAGAAGGTTTTGCTCTTTTGAAGGCTTTTGGTCTTCCATTCAAGAACGCAAATAAAGATTAAGAGATATGGCAAAAGAATCAATGAAAGCTCGCGAGGTTAAGCGTGCAAAGCTTGTAGCTCGTTACGCTGAAAAGCGCGAAGCACTGAAAAAGATTATTGCAACTTCTAATGATCCAGCCGAAGCATACGAGGCAGCTCGTAAGCTTCAGGCTATCCCTAAGAATGCAAACCCAATCCGTCTTCACAATCGTTGCAAGATTACTGGTCGTCCAAAGGGTTATATCCGTCAGTTCGGTATTTCTCGTATCCAGTTCCGTGAGATGGCTTCTGCTGGTTTGATTCCAGGTGTAAAGAAGGCTAGCTGGTAATCCTTTCAAAGGTAAGAATATTTTTTTATTTAATATTGTCGGGGTAGTCCCGATTAATTAAACATTTATATTTTATGACAGATCCAATAGCAGATTATCTGACAAGACTCAGAAATGCAATCATGGCTCATCACCGTGTTGTAGAAGTTCCTGCGTCTAACTTGAAGAAAGAGATCACTAAGATCCTCTTCGAGAAAGGTTACATCCTCAATTACAAGTTTGTAGAGGATGGTCCTCAGGGCTCAATTAAGGTTGCCTTGAAGTACAACCCAACTACAAAGCAAAACGCTATCAAGTGTTTGAAGCGCGTGTCAACTCCAGGTTTGCGTAAGTATACCGGTTACAAGGACATGCCAAGAGTTATTAACGGATTAGGTATTGCAATCTTATCTACATCCAAAGGTGTAATGACAGACAAAGAAGCTTCTGATCTTAAGATCGGTGGCGAGGTTCTTTGCTATATTTATTAATTGGAGGCTTTTATATGTCTAGAATAGGAAAATTGCCAATTAGTATCCCTGCAGGTGTTACTGTAAATTATGATGAGGCTTCTCATGTTTGTACAGTAAAGGGCCCTAAGGGTGAACTTTCTCAGTGGATTGATCCATCTATCAAGTTTAATAATGCAGATGGTCATATTAGCTTTGAAATCGATGAAAATAGTCCTGTAAATATTAAGCAGAAGCAGGCTTTCCACGGTTTGTATCGCTCTCTCGTTAACAACATGGTTGTTGGTGTAAGCGCTGGTTATACAAAGGTTTTGGAATTGGTAGGTGTTGGTTATCGTGTTTCTAACCAGGGTAATATCATTGAGTTTGCTTTGGGTTACACTCACCCTATTTTCATCCAGTTGCCTAAGGAGATTAAGGTTGAGACTAAGTCTGAAAGAAACCAGAACCCAATCTTGACATTGGAGTCTTGCGACAAGCAGTTGTTGGGACTCGTTTGTGCAAAAATTCGTTCTTTCCGCAAGCCTGAGCCTTATAAAGGTAAGGGTATTCTCTTTAAGGGTGAAGTTATTCGCAGAAAGTCTGGTAAGAGTGCTTCAGCTAAGTAATTTTAATTATTTACGATTATGACAACAAAGAAAGTAGAAAGACGAATTAAGATAAAGTTCCGCATTCGTAAGAGTGTGAACGGTACAGCTGAGCGTCCACGTCTTAGTGTATTCCGCTCTAACAAGCAGATTTACGCTCAGGTTATTAACGATTTGACAGGCACTACACTTGCATCAGCTTCTTCACTCGGTTTGGAGAAGATGCCTAAGCAGGAGCAGGCAACTAAGGTTGGCGAGCTCATTGCTGAGAAGGCTAAGGCTGCTGGCGTTGAGGCAGTAGTTTTCGACCGTAATGGTTACCTTTACCATGGTCGTGTAAAGCAGTTGGCTGAAGGTGCTCGTAATGGTGGTCTTAAATTTTAAACGATTATGGCAATGGATAAAGTAAAAGTAAATAACGAAGAAGTACTTAAGGATCGCTTGGTTGCTATCAACCGTGTAACTAAGGTTACAAAGGGTGGTCGTACTTTCACATTCGCTGCTATCGTCGTTGTAGGTGACGGTAATGGCGTAATCGGCTACGGCCTTGGTAAGGCAGGTGAGGTTACTGCTGCTATCGCAAAGGGTACTGAAGCTGCTAAGAAGAACTTGGTAAAGGTTCCTGTACTCAAGGGTACTGTTCCTCATGAGGTTGAAACTTCATTTGGTGGTGCTAAGGTTCTTATTAAGCCAGCTGCAGCCGGTACAGGTTTGAAGGCCGGTGGTGCTATGCGTGCTGTACTTGAGAGCGTAGGTATCAAGGATGTCATCGCTAAGTCTAAGGGTTCTTCAAATGCCCACAACCTTGTGAAGGCTACTATCGCAGCTCTTGCAGAGATGCGTGATGCTTATACTGTAGCAGGTGAGCGTGGTATCAGTATGGATAAAGTATTTAACGGTTAATTAGGAAAAATCGAATATGGCAACAATTAAAATCAAGCAGATTAAGAGTAAAATCGGTGCTCCAGTAGATCAGAAGCGTACTCTCGCTTGTCTTGGTCTCCACAAGATTTCTCAGGTTGTTGAGGTAGAGGATACTCCTAGCAACCGTGGTATGATCCGTAAGGTTCATCACCTCGTAAGTGTAGTTGATTAATTAATCTTTTTAAATTAGGAACGATTATGAAATTAAATAATTTGAAACCTGCTGCAGGTTCTACCCATTCACGTCGTCGTATTGGTCGTGGTCCAGGTTCTGGTCTCGGTGGTACTTCTACACGTGGTCATAAGGGTGCCAAGGCTCGTTCTGGTTATAAGAGAAAGATTGGTTTCGAAGGTGGTCAGATGCCATTGCAGCGTCGTGTTCCAAAGGCTGGTTTTAAGAATATCAACCATAAGGAGTACTTCGCAGTAAACCTTTCAACTCTTCAGGCTCTTGCTGAAGCAAAGAACCTTACTAAAATCGGTATTGAGGAACTTAAGGCTGCTGGCCTCACAAACGGCAAGGAGCTTGTAAAGGTTCTCGGTAACGGTGAACTTAAAGCAAAATTGGAAGTTGAAGCTAATGCTTTCTCAAAGACTGCCGAAGAAGCAATCAAGGCAGTAGGTGGTAACGCAACTATAATCTAAGTAAATGAAAAAGTTTATTGAGACACTAAAGAACTGTTGGAAGATAGAGGATCTCCGTCAGAGACTCCTCATTACTCTTCTGTTTACGGCTATTTACCGTTTTGGCTCGTTTGTGGTACTTCCAGGTATCAATCCGGGCATGTTGGAAAAACTTCAGTCGCAGACCTCTGGCGGTCTTATGTCGCTATTGGACATGTTCTCTGGTGGTGCATTTTCCAATGCATCTATCTTTGCACTCGGAATTATGCCTTATATCTCAGCTTCAATCGTTATGCAGCTTCTTGCTGTTGCTGTACCTTATTTCCAGAAGATGCAGCGCGAGGGCGAGAGCGGCCGCAAAAAAATACAATGGTATACTAGAGTCCTGACTGTGGCCATTTTGGTCTTTCAGGCTCCTAGTTACCTTTTGAATTTGAAAATGCAGGCTGCTAATGCTCTAGCCACAGGTATTAGTTGGACGGTATTCATGATACCGGCAACAATTATCTTGGCTGCAGGTAGTATGTTTATCCTTTGGTTAGGTGAGCGTATCACTGACAAGGGAGTAGGTAATGGTATCTCTCTTATTATTATGATTGGTATTATCGCCCGTTTGCCACAGGCTTTCGTTCAGGAGGTAACTTCTCGCTTGCAGGCAATTTCTGGTGGTGGTCTTATCATGTTCATTGTAGAGATTCTTATCCTTTATGCTGTAGTTTGTGCTTCAATACTTTTGGTACAAGGTACACGTAAGATCCCTGTTCAGTATGCTAAACGCTTGGTTGGAAATAAGCAATATGGTGGTGCGCGTCAGTACATCCCTTTGAAGCTTTTTGCAGCTAACGTAATGCCTATCATCTTTGCACAGGCTTTAATGTTTATTCCATTGGCAATAGTTCGCTATCAGTCTGAAAATGCTAGTAGTGTTGTTCAGCAGTTGATGGATAATCGTAGCTTGCTATATAATGTTGTTTATGTAATCTTGGTTATTGCATTTACTTATTTCTATACAGCTATTACATTGAATCCTACTCAGATGGCTGAGGATATGAAACGTAACAATGGTTTCATTCCTGGCGTAAAACCAGGAAAGGATACAGCTGAGTACATTGATACCGTAATGTCTCGTATTACTTTACCAGGTTCGTTATTTATTGCGTTTATTGCAATCATGCCTGCATTAGCAGGACTTCTCGATGTACAGCAAGCTTTCTCTCAATTCTTTGGAGGTACATCTCTATTGATTTTGGTTGGTGTTGTCATTGACACATTACAACAAGTCGAGAGTCATTTGCTTATGCGCCACTATGATGGTCTTTTGAATTCAGGCCATACGCGTCAGGGTGGTGTTGCTGCATATTAATCTTTTTCTTTTGAAATGAGAAATTTCTGAAGACAGAAGATGAAATTATTCAGAGTGCAGTTTTACTTCATCTTCAAGTAAAGCTGACTTGAATTTACTATATTATGTGAGACGACTCTCCATTTGGATAGGTAATTCCTCATCCACTTGGAGAGCCTTTTCCCGCTAATATGTCATCTAATTATGATTTTTATCTGATAGTGATGGCACAAAGTTGCTCGAAAAGATAAAGCACAATTTTATCTTCATTCGTAGAAGTTTAACATTAAGAAGGACAAATATTTATATTATGGCAAAACAAGCCGCTATTGAGCAAGATGGAACAATTGTAGAAGCATTGTCAAATGCGATGTTCCGAGTAGAATTAGAGAATGGAGTTGACATCACAGCTCATATCTCTGGTAAGATGAGAATGCATTACATCAAGATTTTACCTGGTGATAAGGTAAAGGTGGAGATGAGCCCATATGACCTTACCAAAGGTAGAATTGTTTTTAGATACAAATAATAATCATATATAAGGTTATGAAGACAAGAGCATCATTAAAGAAGCGTTCAGCTGACTGTAAGATCGTTCGTCGTAAAGGTCGTCTGTTCGTTATCAACAAGAAGAACCCTAAGATGAAATTACGTCAGGGTTAATGTTAAAGTATTGTAAAAGTGCCGTTATTTCAAAAAATAGTTGTACTTTTGCACCGCTTTAAACGAAAGGTATTAATTTTTTAATTATTTATTTAAACAATGGCAATAAGAATTGTTGGAGTAGATTTGCCCCAGAATAAGCGTGGCGAAATCGCATTGACCTATATCTACGGTATTGGTCGAAGTAGTTCAGCAAAGATATTGGATAAGGCCGGTGTAAACCGTGACCTGAAGGTTAGCGAGTGGTCTGATGACCAGGCAGCTAAGATCCGTGAAATTATCGGCGCTGAGTTCAAAGTTGAAGGTGATCTCCGTTCAGAGATCCAGATGAACATTAAGCGACTGATGGATATTGGTTGCTATCGTGGAGTTAGACATCGTAATGGTCTTCCAGTTCGCGGTCAGAGCACAAAGAATAATGCTCGTACACGTAAGGGTAAGAAGAAGACTGTTGCTAATAAGAAGAAGGCTACTAAGTAATTCTGAAGGAGGAAATTAATTATGGCAAAGCAAAAAGCAACATCTAAGAAGAGAAATGTACGCGTTGACGCTATCGGTCAGCTTCACGTTCATAGCTCATTCAATAACATTATTGTATCTCTTGCTAACAATGAGGGTCAGATTATTTCTTGGTCTTCTGCTGGTAAGATGGGTTTCCGTGGTTCTAAGAAGAATACTCCTTATGCTGCTCAGATGGCTGCAGAGGATTGTGCAAAGGTCGCTTTTGATCTTGGTCTTCGTAAGGTTAAGGCTTATGTTAAGGGTCCAGGTAATGGTCGTGAGTCTGCTATCCGTGCTATTCACGGTGCAGGTATCGAGGTTACTGAAATCGTTGACGTAACTCCATTACCACACAATGGTTGCCGTCCTCCAAAGCGTCGTCGTGTATAACGCTTGAGGTTAGCATTATTAATTAAGATACAAACAATATAGCATTTATATAATATTATGGCTAGATATATAGGTCCGAAATCTAAAATTGCGCGTCGTTTTGGTGAGCCAATCTTCGGCGCTGACAAAGTTTTGTCCAAGAGAAACTTCCCTCCTGGACAGCATGGCAACAACCGTCGTCGTAAGATGTCTGAGTACGGTGTCATGTTGGCAGAGAAGCAGAAAGCTAAGTACACTTATGGTGTATTAGAGCGTCAGTTCCGTAATATGTTTGATAAGGCTGCTAAGGCTGATGGTATTACTGGTGAGGTTCTTCTTCAGAATCTCGAGTGCCGTCTTGATAACGTTGTATTCCGTCTTGGTATCGCTCCAACACGTGCAGCCGCGCGTCAGTTGGTTGGTCACAAGCACATCGTTGTTGATGGTAAGGTAGTTAATATCCCTTCATTCGCAGTTAAGCCTGGTATGGTTGTTGGTGTTCGTGAGAAGTCTAAGTCTCTCGAGGTTATCGAAGCAGCTCTTGCAGGTTTCAATCATAGCAAGTACCCATGGATTGAGTGGGACGATAATTCAAAGAGCGGTAAGTTCTTGCACAAGCCAGAGCGTGCCGACATTCCAGAGAATATTAAGGAGCAGTTAATCGTTGAGTTGTACTCTAAATAAATCATTACATTAATGGCGATATTAGCATTTCAAAAACCTGATAAAGTAGTAATGTTAGAGGCTGATAACAAGTTCGGAAAGTTTGAATTCCGTCCTTTGGAGCCTGGCTTCGGTGTTACCATTGGTAACGCCTTGCGCCGCATTCTCCTTTCATCATTGGAGGGTTATGCTGTTAACACTATCCGCATTGCGGGTGTTGAGCATGAGTTCTCTTCAGTTCCTGGTGTAAAGGAAGATGTTACTAACATTATCTTGAATCTCAAACAAGTTCGATTCAAGCAAGTAGTAGAAGAATTCGAGAATGAGAAAGTTAGTATCACCGTTGAGAATTCTACAGAATTCAAAGCAGGTGATATCGGTAAGTATCTGACTGGATTTGAAGTGTTAAACCCTGATTTGGTGATTTGTCATTTAGATGCCAAAGCTTCGATGCAGATCGATTTGACTATTAATAAGGGACGCGGTTATGTTCCTGCTGATGAGAATCGTCAATTCTGCACTGACGTTAACGTTCTCCCAATCGATTCCATCTACACCCCTATCCGTAATGTAAAGTACGCTGTAGAACCATATCGTGTTGAGCAAAAGACCGACTATGATAAGCTCGTACTTGAAATTACAACAGATGGTTCCATTAGTCCAAAGGATGCACTGAAAGAGGCTGCGAAGATCCTTATTTATCACTTCATGCTCTTCTCTGATGAGAAGATTACTCTTGAGACTCAGGATCAGGAGAGCAATCAGGAGTTTGATGAAGAGGTTCTTCATATGCGCCAGTTGCTTAAGACTCGTCTCGTAGACATGAATCTTAGTGTTCGTGCCCTCAACTGCTTGAAGGCAGCTGATGTTGAGACTCTTGGTGATTTGGTTCAGTTTAACAAGACTGACCTCTTGAAGTTCCGCAACTTTGGTAAGAAATCGCTCTCAGAGCTTGATGATTTGCTCGAGAGTCTGAATCTGTCTTTTGGAACTGATATTTCAAAGTATAAATTAGACAAGGAATCTTAAAGGTTCGTAGTCCAAAAAGCAAAAACAAAAATGAGACATAATAAGAAATTCAACCATTTAGGTCGTACTGCTTCTCATCGTAACGCGATGTTGGCTAACATGGCTTCATCACTTATCTTGAGCGAGCACAAAAGAATCACTACGACCCTCGCAAAGGCAAAGGCTCTTAAGAAGTATGTTGAGCCATTGATTACTCGTTCTAAGAACGATACAACAACTTCACGTCGTGTAGTTTTCCGTTATCTTCAGAATAAGTATGCTGTTAAGGCTCTCTTCGGTGAGGTAGCTGAGAAGGTAGCTAACCGTCCAGGTGGTTACACTCGCGTAATCAAGTTGGGTACCCGTCAGGGTGATGCAGCTGAGATTGCTTTCATCGAGCTCGTTGACTTTGATGAGAATATGGCTAAGACTCAGAAGGCTGCTGCTAAGAAGACTCGTCGTAGTCGTAAGGCAACAAAGGCTGAAGAGGCTCCTGTAGCTGAGACTGAGGCTCCTGCAACTGAGGAGGCTCCAAAGGCTGAATAATTTTCAATCATCTCAGATAAATTTAGCGTCCTTGTCTTGACAAGGGCGCTTTTTTTGTCTCTAATCAAAACTATTTGCTCTTTTAGGGTTTTTCCTAATCATTATTAGGGATTTTTTTGATTTTATTCTTTTAGTTCTTTGTATCTTTGCAGCAGAAATTTAAAGCTTAATGAAGATGAAAAAGATTATGCTTTTTGTAGCTTGCTCTTCTTTGCTGTTGAGTAGCTGCGATACTTATACGGGAAGTGGTGCTTATGCTGGTGCCACATTTGGTTCTATTCTTGGTTCTGCTATCGGTGGCTTGTCTGGTGGTCCTAGAGGTTCAGATATGGGTACTATTATCGGCATGGCTGGCGGTGCAGCCGTTGGCGCGGCAATTGGTAGTCAGGCTGACCAGAAATCCCAGCAGCAAAGAGAATCTGTTTATCGAGATAGATCACACCGTGATCATCACTCTTATCAGGATGGAGTTTATCAGCAATCTTCACCTGTTTATTCCAATGACGAAATCTTTGATCCAACTAATTCTGGTGATGATAGGATTTATGATTTCAATGATAGGGATTATACAGGAAGTTATAGTGCTCAGCAGCCTGTAGCTACTATTCCTAGTTCTACTTTGGAAGAACTGGGGCAGAATTATGCTTATTCCTCATCTTTGGAAATAATGAATGCTCGTTTTGTTGATTCAAATGAGGACAATACTTTGAATCGGAATGAAACCGCCAAGGTTATTTTTGAAATCCGAAATAACGGAGCTTACACGTTGTATGATGTAGTTCCAACCGTTATTGAGACTACCGGCAATAAGCATATTTTCATATCCCCAAGTGTTCATGTAGAAAGTATTGCTCCTGGCCATGTGATTCGTTATACAGCAATGGTCAAGGCTGATAACCGTTTGAAGAATGGTACTGCTTGTTTCTGTGTTTCTGTGATACAAGGCGGTAAGACGATTTCCAAGGTTAATCAGTTTGATATTCCGACAAAATCCAGATAATATTCCGGTAAGATTATGAATTTGTATGATAGTATCTTATTTTAGGATTCTGTTATATATAAAAAGGTAAAGGCGAGAATCAATGATGATTCTCGCCTTTACTTTTTGCTTTATCTGTATTTTGCTTTTTTAGTTCAGCCTTTGTTACCTCTTTGCTTTTATGGTGCTCTGTTTTATTTATTACCTTTGAAGTAATTTTATTTGTTTCTTTTTTACTGCTGTGATGATTTTCCTTATTCCTGTTAGGAGTTCCCCACTTGTTTGGAAATTCATATTCCGTTTCAGCCACTTCGAAATCAACCTTAGGCAATTTTGTGTCCTCTGGCTTGTAAGGAATCGGGTTTTCCACCCTTTCAACTTTTACAGTCGCTACGCCTTGTGCAATCATACCAATTTCTTTTGCAGCCTTCCATGATAGGTCAATGATTCTACCTCTTCCAAACGGCCCTCTGTCGATGACTTTTACGATCGTACTCTTGCCATTGCTAAGGTTTGTAACCTTGAGATGCGTTCCGAAGGGATAAAACCGATGTGCACATGTTAAACTGTCATGATGTATTCTTTGTCCGCTTGCAGAGCGGGCACCTGTTGCTCTCTTAGAGTAAAATGAAGCCTTGCCGTGCTGATGCTTTTGTCCGTAGCATGGAACCATGCAGAATATAGCCAAGATGGCCGTGATGAAAGATTTTGTAACCATATCTTCTTATTTTATGGCGCAAATATAAAAAAAAATGCTGAAAGATGCAAGTAAATCTCAGAAAATCAGTATCTTTGCACAAACTTTAACTTCATTTATGGAAAATAATATACCTCAGGAGTGGAATAAATTCTACTTGAAAGACGTATCGTTTGTGAATCTGATGATGCGCCGTATCTACAATGTACTGATTGTAGCCAATCCTTACGATGCGTTCATGCTTGAAGATGATGGACGTATCGAAGAGAAGATATATAATGAATATATGGAGCTGGGTCTCCGCTATCCGCCAACCTTTACTCAGGTTTCTACTACCGAAGAGGCTGCTGCTGTGCTGCGTTCTACCGTCATAGATCTGGTGATTTGCATGCCTGGCAATGCTGATAATGATGCCTTCGACGTAGCGCGCGACATCAAGGGTAAGTTTCCCAATATCCATTGTGTTGTTCTTACGCCTTTCTCTCATGGTATTACCAAGCGTATGCAGAATGAAGACTTGAGTATCTTCGATTATGTCTTCTGCTGGCTTGGCAACACCAATCTTATTCTTTCTATCATCAAGCTGATAGAGGATAAGATGAATCTTGAGCATGACATACAGGAAGCAGGTGTGCAGATGATTCTGCTGGTAGAAGATTCTATCCGTTTCTATAGTTCTATATTGCCTAATCTCTATAATTATATATTGGAGCAGAGCAAGAACTTTTCTCAGGAGGCTCTGAACCGGCATGCGGCTACCATGCGTATGCGTGGCCGTCCTAAGGTGGTCTTGGCTCGTACTTACGAGGAAGCCCAGAAACTGTATGATAAGTATTCTGATAATACGTTGGGCGTAATCAGTGATGCACGTTTTCCGTTAAAGAGTGCTGCCAAAGCTTTTGGTAATGAGGTGATGCCTGAAGAGAAGCCTAAGCATCGTACGGATACTTTCGGTCGCGAGAAGTGTCCTGATGCAGGTTTGCAACTCTTCCGTTATATCAGGAAGAACGATCCTTTCGTTCCGCTTATCATAGAAAGTTCTGAAAGTGAGAACCGTGCGAAGGCAGAGGCAGAAGGTTTCCGCTTTGTTGACAAGAACTCGAAGAAGATGAGCGTAGATCTTCGCCGTCTGATGGAAGAGCACATGGGCTTTGGTGATTTCATATTCCGTGATCCTAAGACTCATGAGGAGATTATGCGCATTCATAGTTTGAAGGAATTGCAGGATAACATCTTCAATATTCCTAACGATTCCATGCTCTATCATATCAGCCGCAACCACATGAGCCGTTGGCTTTGTGCTCGTGCCATCTTCCCTGTATCTGCTTTCCTGAAGCATGTTACCTGGGAGAAATTACAGGATGTAGATGCTCACCGACAGATTATCTTCGATGCCATCGTGCAGTATCGTCACATGAAAAACATCGGTGTAGTGGCTGTTTTCGACCGCATGAAGTTTGACAAGTATGCCCACTTTGCCCGTATCGGAGAAGGCTCCCTGGGCGGAAAGGGTAGAGGTCTTGCATTCCTCGACAACATCATCAAGCGCCATCCTGAGTTCAACCAGTATGAGAATGCCACCGTGCAGATTCCGAAGACCGTGGTGCTCTGTACCGATATCTTCGACGAGTTCATGATGAGCAACAATCTCTATCCGATAGCTTTGAGTGATGCTAGCGACGATGAGATTCTGAAGCACTTCCTGCATGCCCAGCTGCCCGATTCGCTGATAGCCGACTTCTTCACCTTCTTTGAGGCAACTAGGAGTCCTATCGCAATCCGTTCAAGTTCGCTGCTCGAAGATGCCCACTATCAGCCGTTTGCCGGTATTTATTCTACCTATATGATTCCGTATCTGGAAGATAAGTATCAGATGCTGCAGATGCTGGCCTGTGCCATCAAGGGTGTCTATGCTTCTGTGTTCTATCGTGATTCGAAGGCTTACATGACCGCAACGAGCAATGTCATCGATCAGGAAAAGATGGCTGTTATCTTGCAGCAGGTTGTGGGCAAAGACTATGGTACAAGGTTTTATCCTACCATGAGCGGTGTGCTCCGTTCGCTCAATTATTATCCGATAGGAGATGAAGAGGCTGAAGAGGGTATAGCCAGTCTTGCCTTGGGCTTGGGTAAATATATCGTAGATGGAGGTCAGACCCTTCGTGTTTGTCCTTACCATCCGAATCAGGTGCTCCAGACATCTGAAACCGAGCTGGCTCTGCGCGACACCCAGACCCAGTTCTATGCGTTGGATATGAAGCATGTGGGCAATGATTTCAAGGTGGATGATGGCTTTAATATTCTTAAACTCCGGGTGAAAGATGCCGTAGAAGACCAGAGTCTTACCTATATCGCATCTACTTTCGATCCATACGATCAGGTCATCAATGATGGAGTCTATGAGAATGGCCGCAAACTGATAACCTTCTCAAGTGTGCTCCAGCATGGAGTGGTGCCTTTGCCAGAGATACTGCAGATGTCGATGAAGTATGGAGCAGGGGCTATGCGCAGACCTGTGGAGATAGAGTTTGCCTGCAATATCAATAATGACAGGACTTGCGAATTCTATCTTCTTCAGATTCGTCCTATCGTCGATGCCAAGGAGATGCTTGATGAAGATGTGAAGGCTATCCCTGATTCCGACTGCCTGTTGCGTTCGCACAATTCGCTGGGTCATGGCATCAGCGAAGATGTGGTTGATGTGGTTTATGTGAAGTATGATGACCACTTCTCTGCGATGAATAATTTTTATGTAGCCGATGATATTGAACGAATCAACCGCAAGTTCCTTGCTGACGGCAAGAACTATGTGCTGATAGGTCCTGGCCGTTGGGGCTCCAGCGACCATTATCTGGGTGTACCTGTAAAGTGGCCGCATATCAGCGCTGCCCGGGTTATTGTAGAGGTGGCTCTGAAGAATTACAATATCGATCCTAGTCAGGGTACTCACTTCTTCCAGAACCTCACCTCTTTTGGCGTGGGATACTTTACAGTAGATACAAATACAGGTGAAGGCGGCTTTGTAAATAAGGAAATCCTGGATGCAATGCCGGCTGTCGAGGAGACGCAATATGTCCGTCATGTGCGCTTTGAGCACCCGATGAGAATTCTGATGGATGGTAAGAAGCAGGAAGGAGCCGTCTTGATTCCGAAGGAATGACGGGAAGAGTTGTCTCTGAATAGACATCAGAAACGTTCTATTTCTAGTTAAAGATGTATTTACAGTAGAATAAAATCTTCGTTCATCGACGTTGAATGTCCGTTCAGCGACGTTGAACCGCCGTTCAAAGACGTTGAACCGCCGTTCAACGTCGATGAACGGAGATTTCATCTGATAGTAAAGACAATTTTATTTGATATAAACAACAAATAATCCTGGGAAAGTTTGGAATTTCCATCGAAAAGCCTTACCTTTGTTCCCATCTAAAATGAATGCCTTATGAGAAAGCAAAAACTGTTTGTACTATTATGGATGCTGGTATTGACATGCTTGCCGGTATCAGCTGAGGAATATCGTAATCCGGTTATTCCGGGTTATCATCCCGACCCATCCGTGTGTCGGGTAGGAGATACGTTCTATCTCGTCAACTCTTCATTCCAGTATTTCCCCGGTGTGCCAATCTTCCAGAGTAAGGATCTGGTTCATTGGCAGCAGATTGGTAATGTGCTCGACCGCGAGAGTCAGGTTCCTTTGAAGGGTGCCAGTTCTTGGCTTGGCATCTATGCGCCTACCATCCGCTATCATGAGGGAACTTATTATATGATAACTACCAATGTAGGCAACGGTGGCAACTTCATGGTTACAGCCAAAGACCCCCGTGGTCCTTGGAGCGAGCCTGTCTGGCTGAAGCAGCAGGGCATCGATCCTTCGCTTTATTTCGAAAACGGAAAATGCTACATGGTGAGCAATCCGGGCGATGCTATCTGGCTCTGTGAGATAAACCCAAAGACGGGCGAACAGCTTACAGAGAACAGGAAACTGTGGCAGGGGGATGGCGGACGCTATCCTGAAGGACCGCATATTTATAAGAAAGATGGCTATTACTATCTTCTCATTTCAGAAGGTGGAACCGAACTGGCGCATCGTCTTACTATCGCCCGTAGCAGGAATATCGAGGGACCTTACGAGAGCAATCCGAACAATCCGCTTCTTACCAACTGCAGCCGTCTGGGACAGTCGATGCAGATTCAGGGTACCGGTCATGGTGACTTGGTTCAAGCTGCCGACGGAAGCTGGTGGATGGTATTCCTGGCCTATCGCAACTTTGGCGGTTCTTATCATCATCTCGGAAGAGAAACCTACCTGGCTCCTGTGGAGTGGAAGGAGGGAGAATGGCCTGTTGTGAACGGCGGATTGCCTGCAGATACTTTGATGAAGGCTAAGCTGTTGCCTGGTGTTCCTTTGGAAAAACATCTTGAAGCAGATGCAGAGGATGCACCGACGACTGGATCTTTCGAATGGGTACAGTTGCAGAATCCTATTCCTGACAATTATCTGCGTAATGATACGATGGCCGTGGATGAGAAGTTCTTCGTGCGTCTTTATCCTCATGGAACCCTGACGCAGAATCTGCAGCCTACCTTTGTGGGGCGCAGGCAGGAGAGTGCCAACTTTATCCTGGAGACGGATGTCGTAACGAAAGGTGATGCAGAGGCAGGTCTGTCTGTCTATCAGATTCACAATGGTCATCTCGACCTCTTCGTTTCAAAGAAACAGGTGGCTTTGCGCTGCAAACTGAAAAGCATCGACTATGTTGTGAAAAGCGTTCCCCGTTTGCGCAAAGACGCCGTAAGGTTGCGTATCAGCAGCGATGGCGAAATGTACCATTTTGCCTATTCTTTTGATGGAAAGAAATTCCATGACTTGGGTTCCATGAACTGTTCCCTGATGAGTACTGAGGTAGCGGGTGGATTTACAGGCGTGGTTCTCGGTATGTTTGCAGAAGGCAAGGAAAAGAGTGGATATGCCGACTTTGGCTATTTTCATTACAACGAAAAATAAAATGTATTTCTATAACTCTTTATAGAAGAAAAGATGAATAAAATGTTAACAGAACAACAGACAGAAACAAATCAGACAAGCGACAGGAAATATCTTGTCCCGTTCATTCTCATTACGTCGCTCTTCTTTTTGTGGGGCTTCGCTCGTGCCATTCTGGATGTACTCAACAAGCACTTCCAGAATGCTCTGCACATCAGTATTACTCATTCCGCCCTTATTCAGGTTACCACCTATCTGGGTTATTTTCTGATGGCAATACCTGCTGGCTTCTTTATCAACCGGTATGGTTATCGCCGTGGAGTAGTCTTCGGTCTGCTCCTCTTTGGTATTGGCGCTTTGCTCTTTATCCCGGGTGCAGCGGTGGGCAGTTTCTCTGCATTCCTGCTCTGTCTTTTCATTATCGGGTGCGGTTTGGTGTTCCTGGAAACAGCCGCCAATCCCTATGTTACCGAACTGGGTGCCAAGGAAACAGCTACCAGCCGACTGAACTTATCGCAGTCGTTTAATGGATTGGGTGGCATTTTCGCCACACTTTGCATCGGTCAGTTCCTCTTCAACCAGACCGAAGAGGGCGGCAATGTGGTGGTGCCTTATACCATTCTGGGTATTCTGGTTTTGGTGATAGCTCTGGTTTTCTCACGTGTAGATTTGCCGGAAATCAGTCATGTGGCAACAGCAGAAGATGAAGCAGCCGGTTCTAATATCAGCAAACTCTTTTCCCATCACAAGATGTTCGTGTTTGGACTTCTGGCTTTGCTGAGCTATGAAGTGGCAGAGATTTCAATCAATTCCTACTTCATCAATTTCGTAACGGGCATGAAATGGATGGACGACCGCACGGCTTCCGTAGCCCTGACTTGTGCGCTGGCATTCTTTATGGTAGGCAGATTTCTCGGTTCCTGGATTATGCGCCGAATCAAGGCAACAACGATGTTGCTGATCTGCGCTGTGGGGTGTGTTGTCTGTATACTTTTAGTCCTGTCAAATCTGGGTAAGCTATCGCTGGTAGCCCTGCTTTGCAACTATATGTTCGAGGCCATCATGTTCCCTACCATCTTCAGTATCGCCCTCACGGGGTTGGGCAATCTTACCAAGACAGCCTCTTCGCTCCTGATGATGACGCCAATCGGAGGTTGCGGTTTCCTGTTGATGGGACTCATCGCCGACCGTACTCATTTCACGCTTCCTTTCCTGGTACCGCTCGTAGGATTTGTCATCGTTCTGGCTTATGCGGCTCGTGAATATAAACTTGCCAAGAAGTAACTGGCGGTTGGGTAGAAAGATGTAAATATAAAGATGTTAAATTGCTAACTGCGTTTAGCAAAAGCTTTGTATTTTGTAGGGTATAGGTGCGGAATTAACTTTTTTAACTCGATTGCAACACGAAAAATCGAATTATCATTTTGCTGTCTCAAAAGAAAAAGGTAAATTTGCACTCGGTAAGGAAAGAGCCTCATAAGTTCTACACCTTATTATATATAAGAAAAAAAAGAATGTTTCATTAAACAATAAATTAAGTAAAATTATGGCAGTAGATTACAAGAAAATCGGTCTTGTGAACACTAAGGAGATGTTCGCAAGAGCTATCAAGGGCGGTTGGGCCGTTCCTGCTTTCAACTTCAACAACTTGGAGCAGCTCCAGGCTATCATCCAGGCTTCTTCTAACTTGAAGTCACCAGTTATCCTCCAGGTATCTAAGGGTGCTCGTAAGTATGCTAACCCTACTTTGCTCCGTTACTTGGCAGAGGGTGCTGTAGAGTATGCTAAGGAGTTGGGTTGCAACCATCCTGAGATCGTTCTCCACCTCGATCACGGTGATAGCTTCGAGACATGTAAGAGCTGTGTAGATTTCGGCTTCTCTTCTGTAATGATCGACGGTTCTGCACTTCCATACGAGGAGAACATTGCATTGACAAAGAAGGTTGTTGACTACGCTCATCAGTTCGGTGTAACTGTAGAGGGTGAGCTCGGTGTCCTCGCTGGTGTTGAGGATGACGTAGTAGCTGAGGAGTCTCACTATACAAAGCCTGAGGAGGTTGTAGATTTCGCTACACGTACAGGTGTTGACTCATTGGCTATCTCTATCGGTACTTCTCACGGTGCTTACAAGTTCAAGCCAGAGCAGTGCACACGTGACCCTAAGACTGGTCACCTCGTTCCTCCTCCATTGGCATTCGACGTATTGGCAGCAGTTGAGAAGCAGCTTCCTGGTTTCCCTATCGTTCTCCATGGTTCTTCTTCAGTTCCTCAGGAGTATGTTGATATCATCAACAAGTTCGGTGGCAAGTTGCCAGATGCAGTTGGTATCCCAGAGGAGCAGTTGACTAAGGCTTCTGAGAGCGCTGTTTGCAAGATCAACATCGACTCTGACTCTCGTCTTGCTTTCACAGCAGGTGTTCGTGAGACATTGGCTCTTCACCCAGAGTACTTCGACCCACGTCAGTACTGCGGTAAGGCTCGTGAGTACATGGTTGACCTCTATAGCCACAAGATCAAGGATGTTCTTCATTCTGACAACAAGTTGGCTAACCTCGACTAATCTTCGAGATTTTACAACACAAGATATGAGCGGGAATCCGAAAGGGTTCCCGCTTTTGTTTTATCCCCTTTTTTCCCGCAATCATACAATCTGTCAGCAAGTAATGCATATTGTGCACGATAACATGAAAAACTTTACATTATTTAACTGAGAAAACTTGCATCCTATTGACTTTTTTCCTATATTTGCATTGTTCAAACGAAAGAACAGGACATGTAAGAGGGGTATAAGCCCTATAGTAAATGATAAGCAATAGTAAATGATAACCAATAGTAAATGATATCACTCCTCCCAACATATCATTTGTGTAATTGTAAAAGATGATTTAAACCGAAAGGTGTTTGTTTTTTAAAGCATCGGATGGTAATGGCCGAAAGGCTGGAATCTGAAGATGACTGGTTTAAATGATAATGAAAACAATTAGTAAATGGTATAACTATGAAGAAGTATTTTATGATGGTCATCGCTATGACTATGATGACAATAGGATTTGTAAGTTGCAGTGCATCTGACGATGAAATGGGTGAAACAGTTAGTCGCGTTACCACCGATGAGTCAGGTTTCTCTTTGCTCAGCTATTCCATGACTGCGGGCTCTGCCGTAAGCGAGGAGTCTAACAGTAAGGCTGAGAATGATGAGAAGTTGGTTTGCAAGGTTCTTCCGGGTGGTCAGCTGATGCTGACTCATAAGAATGTAATCTTCGATCAAGGTACAAATATCAAGTTTGCAACTCAGTTGGTTGGCAAGAAGTTAATCATTACCGAAACAGGTGATTATGGAAAGTCTGGTCAGTATGGTTATTATACGCTTGTTGCCAAGGTAGGAACAGTTAAGGATGGTGACTATGTGGTTGTTGTAATGCGCAATAATCACGCCCGTGAGGAGTTCAAGTTGAAGTATGACTCTTCCCGAGCTAATTAAGATACATATAAATAGTAAAATGCAATTCAGATATATAATAAATGATATGAAGTTACAATTATAATGAATGGTATGTTGATATATAATATACGAAGTTAAGACAAATGATAGTAAATGATATGTTTATTCAATAACAGATGTCGCTTCTTTCGACCAGTCTAGTTTTACTTTCTGTTTTCATTTCCCCGTAATGCTTCCATGAGCTGTTCAGGTGTACAGTCTTTTAATATCACCTTATTCTCTTTATCCAATAGGTAAATAGTTGGCATGGCTTTGAGCCCGTAAATCGTGCTCAAGCGGTTATCTGCTACGATGCGGAGCAGACTGAAGCCGGCTGGTATTGTCTGTTTGTCGAGCCATGCAGATATCTTGTGGCAGTTCTCGCAGTCAGGATCGTAGAAATATAAGATAACCTTCTTTCCCCGGTAATCGCTCAACTGATGAGGCTTGCCGTCTTCCAGCATAAAACTGATATTGGTAGCCTGTGTGCCAGGCAAGTTCTTTCTTGCCTGTTTCAGTTTAAATTCTATTCTTTCTTTCTCGGTTACATCGAAGTATGGCGATTTAGCCATGTCTTCCAGAAATAGGGCATATACCCTGTCGTTGCGCATGGGCGACTCAGGGTTCTCATAATAATGCTCGATGAGGCTTTCAAACTTCTCTTTAGATGGCTTCTGCTGGTAAGCTTTGGCTGTAAAGGCTGCAATACCCTTCTGGGCTATTTCCTGGTCGAAACGTGCCAGAATATCGATGAAGTTGACAAAGCCCTGTTCTGCCATCTCCTTGTTTGCCAGTTCCAGGGTATCGGAAAAGTTGAAGTTGTCCCAATAGTGCTCACTCAGGTATGTTGCACGTTGCTCTACGCTGCGCAGACTGTCTGGCAGAGCAGGGTATGGGAAACTGTTCTGAGCCTTGGTTGGGGCTAAGGCTCCAACCAGCATGAAGAAACTGAGGAATATGAATCTTGCCATCATCTTTATATTGGAATTAATGATATTACTAACGGGTGCAAAATTACAAAATAAAATTGAAAGTGGCAAGGTTTTTTATATAAAAAAAAAGCCGCGGAACTATAGAAGGTGAGATCACCTCGGCAACTACAGTTCCAACGACCAGTCTAGTTTAATTTATTGGTTCCCGCATTCTATTTGTATAGTAAATGATAATTATTTTATTACCTATTTCATTGATATTTGGGGGCATTTAAATTTTGAAACGATATGCGCCCCGATACAGATATATGAACTAAACTTTTCTAAAACTTACTACTGATAGGTGAATTCAAACTTCTTGGCCTTTCCTTGGTTGGCATTGTCCATCTTCACGTAATAGCTGCCGCTTGTTCCGGCATTCGCCTGACGGACATTCTTCAGCTTCACGGTGTATGTCGTGCCGCTTTTATCTGCCTTGAATACATACCAGCTGTTCCAAGTCTTTTGAATCTCATTTGTAGAACTGTACTCTATGTCACAGCCCTCTGGAACTACATCGCCCGATGCAAACTTCACGGTTACTGGAAGCAACTCCTTCGGGTAGTTGGCGGGAACGGTAAACTTAAACTCCGCCTCAGCATTTGCATTTGTTCCGATGTTGGCAGGAGCGTTTACCTGATACTGCACCTCGTTGATGCTATAGAGATGGATGTTTCTGTTGAGTCCATGCTTCTTGTCGGTGAGGTAGATGATGCCTTCTCGCCAGGTCTTGTCTACCGTGCCCAGCTTGTACTTAATGGTACCGGTACCGGTCTTTGATGCTTCGTTATATTTATAGCTGGTAACCTCTGGTGCAGCTGTAGTTCCGAATGACAGGTTCTCAGTCCATAAAGCCACGAAATCCGTAGGCTCCTTGTTATCGCCCTTATAGGTGAATTCGATGAATTGTTCAGAACCGGAAGCTGCATTGGTGGTCTGATAGGTGCCCTCGTTGATGGCGAGTTCATAATTACCATCATTCACTCCCGGAATGTATTGTTCCACTCTAATCCAAGGATTATTGATAGGTGCGCTTTTCAGCGCTTCCTCCAAACTATTCTTACCCCAGCTTTCGTCCAGTTTGTCGATGATTATTTTATATTCGTAATTTCGCTTGATGGCATAAGGAACGTTGTCCTGATTCTGCAAGTATATCAGGTAACATAGTCCGTTGTATTTCAGCAATACCTTTGCCGGATCAGTAGGCAGGTTTCTATCTTCGAATGCTGCGGTAGGATTATACATCTGTTTTTTATCACCTTTCATCTTTTTGTTACTGATGGCAGGAGTTACATAATCCACCTTCCATTCCCACTTATCATCTCCTGTAGTAGGGTTGAATAACAAACTGTCTCTGTTGAAGGGAGCCAGCGTTCCGTATGCCATACCATTCACCACAGTCATCGTCAAGTCCTCGTCTTTGAGATTTGAATTGGCATCTTTGGCTTGCTTACTCCATTCTGCCGAAATCTTGGCTCTGTCTCTGATAAGATGGATGATGTAATCCTGCTTGGTATTATCCTGGCGGAGATATTCCTTGAGCTTCTCTGGCGAATCTTCCTTGATGTAGCCCCAGTATCGGGTCAGCGCAGCCTGATCCTCACCATACTCTGTCTCGAAGGTGGTCATCAGTATATTCTCGTGCATACCCACCCATTTTGACTGGTTTTCCCAGTCGATGGTCTTGTACTGGCTTTCTGTATTTGCCACCAGATGGATGCGAGCCGTCTTATTGGGAATCTGGGCAGAGAAATTTCGAGGGGTGGTTTCTCCATTATCGTCGATATCTTTTTTGTCGCCATTTTGTATGATGTTGCCGTTTACGTCTCTTCTGAAACCTGTGATTTCACCGAATTCCCCGACTTTTCCAAAACCCACGAACTGACCTTCCTCATCGAAGCAGAACAGCTTGATGCAGTTTTTCCCGATGCCTTCATTCGTAAACAGGGTGCTTCGGGTAACCTGCTGTTCGAAGCTGGGGATGGATACATTGAAGTTTGCCGTATAGTAACCTTCTTCTGCTTCGTTTGCTTCGGTAGGAGAAGTAATATTGTCGGGTATATTGTCTGAACAGCCTGTTAACATTGCTGTTAACAGAACCGTCATGATTCCGATATATAATTTATATTTTTTCATCTTGCTTACCTTCTGTTATTCAAAACCTTGGTTCTCAATTTTCTCAATTTCCTCTAAGGTGAGGTCGTGAACGCAGCGAACGTATGTGCTGTTTCCTGCCCCATTAAAGGCTGCCTTCGTGCCATCCAGGGTCCAGTAGTATGCGTTGCTGAGAATCTGACTGTCTACCACGTTGTTATTGTTTGCCAGCTGGTTGATCAGCGTTACCTCGTCTGTGGTAGGCAGTCGCCAGCCATGCATGTTCAGCGTTTCACCTTTCAGCGTTGTTGCCTTCTCGCTGTAACTTTGGCAGTATTTTCTTGCTTCCTCGTTGCTTCCTGCTGTTTCGTTGCTATGTCTGGCAGATGCCATGATCAAGGCAGGGGAAACCGTCTTGTCTGTAGACTTCTTTTCGCTATCGAGTTGAGGCTTGGCTATCGTGTAACCGCCGATGCCCTGGTTGGTGGTAAACTGCAGCGTGTAAAGTCTGTTTTGCGTGTTCTGCTTGTCTGAAGCCTCTGCATTTGCCACATTGAGTGAATAGATGGCAGGGTACTTCCTTACATTCACTTTCTGAGATTTGGAGCCGTCGTTAGTCTTTACGAGAAAGTTGATGTAGTTGATGGTATATTCTGGTTTGTTACCATGAATATCTATCTTTCCTCGGTTATCGTCACTAACGCTTTTGTCAGACTGGCTGATGATCTGACCAGCCAGGTTGTTATCCACTATCTTTTTACCATATTTATCAAAGTAATATCCTTCCTTTTCTGGTTGCTGAAAGATAGGGCAGGATGCAAACCAGTCGATGCACTGGTTTGCTGTTCCCCAATCCATCGGATCCTTGAGGTCCAGTTGGGTAGGATATACCACGAGGAAACTGGCTTTATCTCCCTTCACATAAGTATCTTCACCCTGGGTCCATTTGGCAATCTGCCATTTCAGATAACCTGTATCTCCGTCGTAATCGATATGCGTATTGGTATCCAGATATTTGATGACGGCATTGACGGTATAGATATAGTTGCGGTCTAACCTCTTGTCACCCTGAGGGTCACGAACCGGTATATTCAATACCTTCAGGGTATCCTTTTTAGGATCGTCCTTATATTTAAAGTTGACCTTTGCTACAATCTGTGGCATTGTTTCCTGAGTTTCCCATTTGGTGGAATAACTGTAGGTGGTTACCGTGAAGACCTTATTCCCCTTCTCATCTTCTGCAGATGCTGCCGGGCTCCAAGTATTGTTGTCTGATATGATAGGTGGAGTTGCGGTTTGATCAGCACCAGCAAAGATGGTAGTATTGGTGTTGTAGTTGATGAGTTTCCACTGAACGTCTGAAATATGGTAATCCTTCACCGTAGAAGAGATGTTGAGCTTGATCTTGGCTGCAGCTCTTACCAGTTTTACCGGAATATCCTGTTCCGGATCTTGGGTGATGGTATACTCATCTTGGCTGCTCATCAGGAATTTCTTGTCGTTTACCATGGTAGCTGGCTTCCAGATGTCATCATCCTGCTGGGTGCTGGCAAGAAGTTTTGCCAGGTCCTTACCCTTGAGATTATCCTTTGCATTGGCTACTGCATAGTAAGGATAAGTATTATTCTCATCAAGCTGGTGTTTCGATTTCCAGTTGCCCGAAGCCAATACCTCTTTCTGTTTTTCTGCCGGACTTTTAAACTGGCAGTCGATTCTACAATCACCATTATTTGTTGGTTCGAACATCTTAAAGTCAAGAGAAGACAGAGTTTTTTCATGAAGATTCTCTTCTTCCTTCACTCTTGTGGTCTGCAGGTCGTTGACCATGGGAGTCATGCTCAACTGTTGTGTAGCCGAACCGTTTCCCAGTTCGTCTTCAGCTGAGCATCCTGCCATGATCCATCCTGCCGTAAGAGCCAAGATGCATTTTGCGAATCTTATGTCTATATATAACTTCTTCATGATGAATGTTATTTTCTGTTGTCTTTATAATACTTGTTCAAAGTGAATATCCTTACCGGCGAATTTGCCCTCCTTACATCCTTTATATTTGAAACCTGGATTCAGGACAAACTTATCGTTCGGATATTTGGTCAGGAACACCTGCGCCTTTACATTATGTGGCTTTGCCAGATCCAGTCTGTTCTTTGGCACGACATAGAAGTAGAGCGTCTTCTTCTCACCACTTTGATTGATGATGAAATCATCTATATGATAAGTATATCCAATTATATTGTTTCCATCGTTTTTGTCTGTAATGATTGGATCGTAAACTTTATCTTTATGATCATCATAGTTGCCATTCTTATCGCATTGTACGAATCCGAACATCGGGTTGTCTGTCTGGAGAATCCAAGGCTTACCATTGGTATCGATATCCTTGAGCGTAATCATCGGTCCGCGTTTTGGGAAACCGTAATATACCTTGTAGCCCCAGTCTGTCTTTCCGCTGTCAGGGATTTCAACATTCGTAGAAGCATCGATGAAATCGAATGTTCCTCCATCCTGCCATTCCTGAATAGATGGAGTAACGGTGAGTTTGCCCATCTGTCCGTTGAGGAAATAACCATAAACTACCAGTTCTCTGTTTCTGATGGCATTTCCATCAGAAGGAATATTGAAGGTCTCGTGCTTCTCGTTTTTCCCACCATCTAATGAATAGTAGATGGTGCCTTTGATGGCTTTGGTGGTTTCACGGAGATAACAGAGATCATGAGAACCAATGTCTGCCTGTTTAAAAGCATCTAGATATTCTTGGGCTGACTGATTACTCTTTTTGATGAAACTCTTAGGATCCTTCACTTCCTTGATATCCGTGTTCTCTACACCTGCCAGTTTCAGAGCGTCTGATACGTAGGTTGTAGCCGAATTGTATTTCTGACTAGTAACGTCCTGGTTGTAACCGTTCTCATCATATTCTGCCTCATCGGGGAAAACATAGCTGGCAGTAGGGATGGTGTTTCCTTCTACCTCTATTCTTGTTACCTTTACCTGATTGGTATTGGCATCAGATCCCGATTTGCGGGCAAAGTAAAAATGGAGTTTCGAAACAGCGCGAACCAGAGGAATCTTGATGCCTTTGTCTTTGGCTCCTTCTTCTGTATCAGCCACATGGCTGTCTACAGAGATTTGAGTGATGGCACGGGAGATAGGGAGTCCCTTTCCGGCTGGCACTTCTTTTGTTTCTGCAGTACCATCTTTATTGATACCGAAAGGTGAGGTAAAGCTGACTTCTTTCAGAACTTTGCGGGTAACAGAACTGAGGTCTTTGCCTTTCATCTGGTCCAGCATGTTGATGCTCTCAGAGTTTGCCAGGATGTAAAGGTCGATGTTCTTTACTTCTTCGCCGCCAATCTTTCTCAGGAATCGGAGGTTCAGGGTATAGTTACCGTTCTTCACTTCGTTCAGCGTCTCTGCTTTATAAGAGATTGGAGTGGCTTCATCGCCGGTATTTGATTTGAACACCCACACCTTGATGTTGTGGATGTCGTTCTCCTGAGTCGGATTTGCATTGCTCTCATTGTCGGCAAGAGCCTTTCCGCTAGTTTCTCCGGCTCTGGTACTGTTTCCGGTGCCGGTAGAGAAACTGAGGCTCAGATAGGCATTGTCGCTTAGAGCTGTTTCTGTATTTTCGTTCTCTGAACAGGATGCCATTGCGCCTACCATGAGCAAAGCAGCGAGTGCCATACACACTGGGCGTGTCATCTTGGTCAGAGTAGATTGATAGCGTTTCATGTTTTCTTTCTTTTACTTATACTTCTTTCTTTTCTTATTTTCCCAGGTCGGTATTCTGAAGATTCAGAACCCAGTTGTTTACCTTGATTCTTGCATCCATGCTGTAGGTAGAACTTGGAGCTGGCACGTAGAATACCAGAGTGTAATGGTCCTGACGGTCCAGATACTGCTGGTCGCTCCAGTCTTTGCCGTAGCGGTCGCTGGCACAGAGTGAGAGGAACCAAGGCAGGGAGTGGTTGAAGATGACTTTGTTGATGCGCTTGTCGGTGATGACGATGCGCTTGTCATCATATTGGCTGGATCCGTCGGCAGCGCGACTCTTGTTGTCATCTTTGGTTTCGAACATACGTGATGATGACAGGTCGTAAACCAGCGCCTTTTCTACGTCTTCGCCTTCTACCTCGGTCTTGCCGCTGTGGTTTTCTACCAGTTTCTTCTCATAAGGTAGATAGGTGATTGCCTTTGGCTTTACCTTGTCGCCCTTATAGTCGAGTAGGGCAGCGGAACCTTTGATTTCTACATCGAAGTTTTCGGCTGTGAATCCTTCCTGGTCGGGTTCGAATGGAAGCATCACCACTCGGTATGTCTTGGTACACTTCATCAGACTCAATTTTCCCTGTACATCGTTTTCTCCATCAAAGTTGAGGGAGTCCTGTGCGGTATAGAGGGCGGTGAAGTGCTTGTCGTTAACGGATTCTTCTGCGTTTTTTTTGCCCATTTCCTCTTGCAGGTCGTTGATGGTAGAGATACCTGGGGTAAGTTTAGTAAAGCTAAACTCGGTCTCATCATCACCTTCGGCTCTTGTTCCCATTGCGGCAGGCTGCTTGTCACGAGCCAGGCAGACGAAGGTATACTTGCCTGCTTGCAGGTCTGTGATTTCCATCTTATGACCTGTTTCAAACTTGTCAGCCGACTCGGTATAGTTATCTACGAACTTACCGTTCTTGTCGAATACATAAACGTTGAGGTTCTTCACCTCAGCAGAGAAAGCATCAGCCTCTTTCACATTATAAGTATAGTCGAATTTGAGCGACAACTTAGCTGTAGGGCAGCTCGTGATTTCGTCTTTCATGCATGATGAAAGAGAAGTGAGTGCGATGGCTGAGATGCAAACCAGCTTGCAACATTTGTTGTTGAGGAAATGTGCCATATTCTTTATCTTTTATAATCTTTTACTTTTACTTATTTTATATATAGAGTGCCGTAGGTAGCGAATATCTTTGCTTTATCAGCTCTCTGTTTCGTTGCCTTCGGCATCGTTATTATCTAAGGATGAAAAGTGCCAGTCTTTCGGGTTGGGGGTATGACGGCACGTCTTTGTATCTCCCGCCTTTTATACATGGGCGGCAATGTTAGTTATCTTTTAAGAATGTTTTCGTTCTTTTCAGAACGAACGTTTGATTGATAAACTCTCGGAGGAGGATTGCTCCCCCGAGAGTATTGGTATATATATAAGTATTTATATTTTATCTGTCTGGTATGACGGAATATTACTTCAAGTCAACGTTCTGTGTATTGAGAACCCAAGGGTTAACAGAAACCTCAACATCGAGATAGTACAATGTACGGTCATCTGGACCACCATTAGGAACCTGTGCACCAACATTAAATATGTTCTTTACATTTAACAGGTAGATGCTGTTACGCTGGATAGTATTCTCTACACCGAGGTACTGATCCTTGATCTTCTGAACATAGTATGTCTTACCTTCGTTGAAGACCTCGATATCATACTTCTTGCGGAATTCATCCAACTTAGCCTCTGGATCTTTTGTATCATTTTTAGCTGCTGTCAATTCTGCAATAACTGTGGATGCGTCCTTACCATCAAAGATAGCCTTTACATCTTTGTATTCGTCGATGATGTCCTGGATGTTGCTATAGATGACCTTGTTGTAACGATAGAATGTACCATCATCCTTGAAGTCTGCCTTAGCCTTTAATTCATCATTGAGAGTTACTTTGTACTCGAAGTACATAGAAGTTGCAGCATCACTAGAGTTGTTCTCGAAGATATAGTCCTTATGTGACTTATCTACAGTCTTGAAGTAGTCATAGTTCTGGAGCAATGTCTTTGTACCGAACTCAGATGTTGGCTGGAAGTAAGTTGTACCAGCAGGAATTGAAAGGTTTGTGCATTTTGCATCAACCCAATGCTGCATAACATTTGTCTTGTTGGCAACATTTGAGATTGCATAACTTGTTAATTCTATTTTGCTTACTTTCGTTTTTGCATCTTCATTTGCATTCTTTTCTGCTTCTGTAACTTCTGCATTTTCAGCGTAAGCCTTGATTTCTGTTGCCTCAGATGTTGGCTCGTCAATACGTGCGGTAAGACGATCAATCTTAATGATGTCACTAACCTTTGCTGCAGAATTTGCATCCTTGTTGTCAGATGTGAAAACAACAGTATGGCTGTTTGCCTTTACGTCTGCATCGTTTTGGTTGAACATTGCGAATTTGTTATCAGCAGAGTATGCTTTAGCAAACTTGTTTGCTAAGTCAGATGTATAAACATCAGTAAGTGGTGATGCACTTGTCGCATTAGCTAAGAAATATACGCTGTATTTGGTACCTGCAGTTACATTTTCAACTGGAACCTGAAGTGTTGTCTTACCATCGGTACCTTGCTGAGGAACTTTAGCATCTGCCCATGCCTGCTCATCAATTGTGATTGATTTTGCAATCTTACCATTTGCATCAACCAGATAGAATGTACCACTTGTTACATAAGATTCCTCTTTTGAAGCTTCACGAGGATTCTTCTGTGCAGTTCTTGTACCATTGCTGGTAGGAGTCTGAACGGTCAAAGTCATGTAGAACTTGTCTACCTTGTTCTGACCAGCTTTGTCATTAGCCAAATCCTCACTGTCGCTGCAGCTAGTGAAAGACAAAGCTGCGGCTGAAACCAAGCTCATTACGAGCAAATTCATTTTTTTCATAATCTTTTTACTTAATACAAAAAAAGTTATACAATATATTTTATTAATTCTTGTTCTCAAAATTAAGTTTCGCACATATTGGCACAATCCGCTGAAAACAGATCGTATTTTACATCATCTTTTATCTTATACTTATATAATTAGAAAGTACATACTTACTTTAAAGCGCCTGGTTAACTTTATCCAGGTTTTCCTGCGCCTCCTTCAAACCACCGGCAATAGCTTTCTCAAAGTATTGCTTGGCAGTCTGATAGTCTTCCTTCATGGAAGCCAGACAACCGCGGGCATTGTTTGCCTCGGCGCTGTCGCCTGCTTTCAGGAGATATTTCTCTGCACTCACCTTGTCGCCACGTTCGATGGCTGCTGAGGCTGCATTGAGATTGGCAAGCTTATCTTCAGGGAACATTCTTACAGCTATGTCGAAAACATTGTTGAATTCGGCGCTACCCTTAGGATAAGTCTGGGCTACCAGATACATCTCCTGAAGAGAGAGCTTCTGAGGACGGGTCTTGATAACCTCTTTAGCCTTTTCTACATTGAATGCCTGAACATCATATTCTATCGTATAGTCAGTACGGCGAAGTGATGGCCATACATTCTGCAGGAGATAGCGATAAGCCTGAGGAGCCTTCTTGAGCAATGCTTTCTCTTTGGCATCTGGCTGCATGTTGCTGTTGATAATCTCAAGTGCAGCTTCCTTCTGAGGAATCTCATTCTCATTTACATACTTGATGGTTCCCGCCCAGTCCTCTGCTGTAGCTGTGGCCGCAAACAGTTTTGAAGAAATAGGATAGGTCTTCAGAATATGCTTCAAAAGCGCCTGTGTACGGTTATGCGACAACTTGTTGTTGTTTGCATATCCGCCATCTGGTGATGCATAGCCGTGGAGGGTTATCTTGGTGATGGTAACATCCGAATCGTTCTTCACGAGATCGAGTGTCTTGCGGATATTATCCAGTTCGTTGGCATTGTTGCCCATATCGTACAGGATATCCCACTTGTTCACCTTGAAGTTCAAACGGGCAGAACCATTCTCCTTTCTTGCCTTTACGGCTTCTGCCTTAGGCTGTACATAAGCGTTGAAGAGATTCTTCGGAGTAGAGAATGCACGTCCTTCCGCATTCAGAATACCTTCGTCGAGAAGTTGCTGGTTGCAACCGCAGGCATCATTACTGATGGCGAAGTTTGAGTTCTTCATCCAGTCGCTGAACGGAGCGGCGTATTCATAATGAAGCGTCTGTGCTGTCTTGTTCTTACGGAGTGCCACGATAAGTGGGTTTGCCGTAGCCGTTTTCTGGTTACGCTGATAGTAAATATATCTCTTTTTACCCATCACCTCAACGCTCGGCATGAAGAGTGTATCCTTTTCGTTGAGGATCATTGGGGTGTAGATGAGACCTTTGTTGCTGGCAAGCTGAATTTTGTCGATGTTCAAGTCCATAGCCACTTTCACCTGGTTGCCAACCTTTCTGATTGCCTTATTCTGGATTTTCAGATTCTTGTAAGCCTGCTGGGTATTATCGGCTGATATAGGAAGAGCGATAAGCAAGGCTCCGAACATACTACCTATTATATTATATGTATTCATCTCTGATTCTTTTTAAAAAACATACACTAAGTTGAGGGCTGCTTTCGTCGGGCCCACATAGTTGTGTGCCTTGTCGTCTTCAAGTTTATCTCCGCATTGAGCACAGTTAAACTTATCTGCCTTAGAGTAGATATAGCCTACACCAAGTTCAGCTTCCAGATTCCAATGTTTCGAGAGAGCCCAAGCGTAGCCGTAAGCTACACCTGCACCGATAAACCATCCTTCATACCGATAGTCTTTCAGCTTAGAGAAATCAGTGCCCAGGAACTTGAAGTCAAGATCCATGCCACCGATGTTGTGAGATCCACCCAAGGCATGGAAGCCGATGAATGAACCCATCATTTTGTTACAGAACCAGTATCTGGCCTCTGGCTGAACGAGCCAGTGCTTCCATTTCTTGTTCTTTGAAAACGTCCAAGGATTGTAGTTTCCGGATACGTCAAGTGTCCATTTTGGAGAAAGACCGAATTCAACACCCAAGTTCATGGTTGTCGTTGCATCATACAGCAAGTTGGTCTTTACCGCAGCGTTCTGCGCTAGAGCAGGACAGATCAGGCTGCCGAGTGCTACTAACGCAATTAAAATCCTTTTCTTCATACCTCAATTAAACTTTTCTTTTTTTAAAATACATTGAGTGATTTTGAATCACCTTTTACTTTCGTATACTCTTTTATATTTATAATGATCACCAATACCTGAATCTACTGAGAACTCTAGTTTCCTGAAGTTTACTTTCAACTGTTCTTTTTCTCCTTTCAGTTTACTTTCAACTTACTTTTTAGTTCATCTGTATCTCATATCGTTGGTTTTCGGGTGCAAAAGTAGAACGAATATTGGATACAACCAAATTTTTAAGCACTGAAAAATACTGAAAAATGCCATTTTTAGCAAAATAGTATACTGATTTATGCTTAAAATCGTTAAAGTTGCACGATTTTCGGATAATTGAACAAGGATTTCTGATATAATTTGTGATTTTGCAGCCGGAATCAATAATTCCCTAAAAAATGGCAATTTCCAAGAAAAAGAGCCGTTTGACTTACGAAAGTATAAATAAGATTTAAGAAAATAACCAATACGAAATGAAACTGAAGAATGACATTGTAAACCTGATTGTGAGGGTAGAGCATCATTTATGCCCACAATATTGTGGTGTGGTAGACCGCCGACGCGTTATCGCCTTTCTACTTCTGACGATAAGCGAGCTGGTTATCATACCTTATCATATTATGCTCTTTTTGCTGGTGAAAGAACCTTATGGTTTAAGCCTCTGTGGCTTGCATACATTCGTGTTCTGCATCCTGCAGTTTCTGATCTGGAAACGGAAGATAGCTTTCGTGAAGGGTATCTCTTCTCTTTACTTTCTGATGTTCGCCAAACTGGCTCTTGATAGCGTATTTTGCATCAATTTCGGTTTTGCTAATGATGATTTGAACGTTATCTGCAACCTGTTTGTCGTCTTTATCTTGGCTATTACAGCGTTGAGCCAAACCTTGTATAAGACTTGCGCCATCATCACGGTGGGTATGATACCGATGTTGCTGATATACCTGTTCAGCACTCCGCTTATGCCGGCTCTGTTCAGTCTGAAGACTGTTTTCCTGGGTTTCATGATGCTGGTTTATGTGGCAGTATATAATATGAGTATTGTAACCAAGGGGTTGCGCCAGCCGAAACGGATGGCTCGGGTTGAAAACAAGGCGTTGAATATGCTTGCCGATTTGAAGGATAATCAACCGGAAGCAGCAGAAAGCCTGATGAAGCGTCTGACTCCTGATGTCCGGCAGAAGATTATTACCCATGCTTCTGAACATCTGTTTAATGAAGAATTGAATAGAGTGGCATGGGATCAGGTTTGTGATGGACTTACGTTCAGCGAAAAGGAAATATGCAAGCTGATTCTCCAGGGGCATACTTTAAAGGAAATTTGTGCAGAACTCAATAAGAGTGAATCAAATATCACCAGCCAGCGTTGCCATATCCGCAAAAAGTTGAATATGGACCGTCGCGATGATTTAAGGAGAACCTTGGAAGTAAGGTTCTATGATGCACAGAAACAAGTAAAAAAGTCAGAAGCCGAGAACTCCTGACTTTTATGGATATTCTTATTTCTTGATCATTATTCTTCCAATCTGAGAAATGCTTTCGGAAGATATTGGATAATGTCGCTGGCGATGAGGCTCTCTTTGCCCAGATCTTTAGCTGCAAGATCGCCAGCCAAACCATGAAGATGCATACCCAGGCGACAGGCATCTTCCTGTTTGTATCCTCTTGCCAGAAGACCGGTGATGATACCTGTCAGCACATCACCGCTGCCTGCTGTAGCCATACCGCTGTTGCCCGTACTGCAGAAGTCAATCTTTCCGTCAGGGTGGCAGAGTGCAGAATAATGTCCCTTTAATATAATGTATGCCTGGAGTCGTTCAGCCAGTTCGCTTGCCTTCATCAGTCTTTCGGTACAGCTGCTGCTCGCATTGCCGGCAAGCCGGTCGAACTCCTTCGGATGAGGTGTCATGATGATATTCTTTGGCAACTGCTGCATCCACGCCCTGTGGCTGGAAAGAATATTGAGCGCATCGGCATCAATGACGAGCGGACAGGTAGCACGGCGCAGTTGGGCGATGAGGGCGATGGCTGTTGTCTCGTTCTGTCCCAATCCGGGACCTACGCCCAGCGCATCGAACATCTCTGTATCTACCGGTTCACTGAATATGGTTTCTTCAGCATCCATCTGCAGTACCGCTTCAGGTACCGAAATCTGCATGATTTCATAATTCCGTTTTGGGGTATGGGCTGTTACCTTGCCTGCACCGGTTCTCAGACAAGCCTTGGTGGCTAATACCGAAGCGCCGCTCATGCCGTAACTTCCCGCTATGAGCAGCGCATTACCCATGCTGCCTTTATTGGCAAAGTCGCTGCGCGATTTCAGGAGCGGACGGATGTCGTTCTCTTCGAGTATGCGGCACCGGCACTCCGTATTCTGGATGAATTCCTGGGAAAGTCGGATGTCGAGAACGCGCAGTCTGCCCAGGTACTGCTGGTTATCCGCCATCAGCATCGACAGTTTCTTCTGCTGCAGGGTAAGGGTCAGAGTGGCACGGATGATGTTGGCATGGATATTATAGGAATTGTCCTCGGTCATCAGTCCCGAAGGGATATCGATGCTTACTACCCTGGCAGGGCTCTGGTTGATATATTTCACCATCGCGGCGAATCCGCCAGCCAATGGTTTGTTGAGTCCGCTTCCAAAGAGTCCGTCCACCACCAGCGTTTCTGCATTGAGCTTAGGAGGGTCCAGGTTGGTGGTAATCTCAGTAAATTTCACTCTCTTTGCATCCAGCAGACGCTTCTTGTTGGCAAGACAGTCTGCCGACAGTTTATTCTGCACATTAAAGAGGTATACACTTACATCATATCCATCCTCGCTGAGCATTCTCGCCACAGCAAGCGCATCGCCGCCGTTATTTCCCGGACCGGCGAAGACAACTACTGGAGTGCGGTTAGACCATTCCTCTTCTATGGCACGTGTCAGCGCTTTGGCTGCACGTTCCATCAGGTTGAGCGAACTGATAGGTTCGTGCTCAATGGTGTATTTATCCAACTCATGAATCTGAGCGCTTGTAAAAATCTTCATATTATCTGATAATCTTAGTATTATCTGCGCGAACTGTCGTGATAATTTGTCAACTCATGCAGATAAACGGTTATTTTCATGCAAAAGTACAAAAAATAGTTGATGAAAGCACGAAGTTTCATGTTTTTTTCGTAATTTTGCAGAAAATATTATTATAGAACAGACTATGAGCATAGTAAAGATCAAGGATAAGAGCTTCAAGACATCGATTCCTGAGGCTGAGATTCTGAAGAAAGTACAGGTCGTAGCAGACCGTCTGAACAAGGATTATGCAGGTAAGAAACCTGTCTTCCTGGCAGTATTGAACGGCGCATTTATCTTTGCAGCCGACTTGATGCGAATGATTACCGTGCCAAGCGAGATTTCATTCGTGAAGTATGCTTCTTACGAGGGTACCTCCTCTACGGGCAGCATGAAGACCCTGATGGGTTTGAACCAGGATTTGGCAGGCCGCCACGTGGTTATCGTAGAGGATATCGTAGATTCCGGTTTCACCATGGCTCACATGATTGAAGACCTGAAGAAGAAAAATCCTGCCAGCATCGAAATTTGTTCGCTCCTCGTGAAGCCAGGCAACTTGAAGGTTGACCTGGATATCAACTATGCTGTTATGGAAATCCCTAACGATTTCATCGTAGGATATGGATTGGATTATGACCAAGAAGGCAGAAACCTCCGCGACATCTACACGATTGTAGAAGAATAGGGGGTGAAGCATGTGGGAGAAAATTAGTGATTATTGCTTGGATGTCTCCAAGTACTTCTTGACTGCTGTATTTGTCGCATCTTTAATGGTGGATTTGGGTGAAATGCGGTGGTTGCTTTATGCAATTAGTGGCGTTTTGGCAACAATCTTCTTTTGTGCAGGTTTGTTCTTCATATCCAAAAGTAAGGATGAGAAAGAAAGGAAGTATAAAACAACTCGAAAGTATAACAATAAAAATAGGAGGACATAAAATGGATGCATTATTTTTCTTAGGCGTTGTAACAGTTCTCTTTGGAATTGTTTTTGCAGTTCTTTTGTCTCCAAAGGGGCAGAAGTGGGTTAATAAATATAGTTAAGTTTCTGACACAACATAAATATTTTATATATATATTAAGGTAAAAATGAAAAATATCGTAATTTTCGGCGCTCCAGGTGCAGGTAAAGGCACACAGAGCGACAAGATGATCGAGAAGTATGGTCTCGGTCACATTTCTACAGGTGATGTACTTCGTAACGAAATCAAGAACGGTACAGAACTTGGTAAGACAGCTAAGGGTTATATCGACAATGGTCAGTTGATTCCAGACGAGTTGATGATTGACATCCTCGCAAGTGTATACGATAGCTTCGGTAAGGATCACGCTGGTGTAATCTTCGACGGTTTCCCACGTACCACTCCACAGGCTGAGGCTCTGAAGAAGATGCTTTCAGAGCGTGGTCATAAGATTGCTGCGATGATTGAGTTGGCTGTTCCTGAGGATGAGCTGATGGCTCGCCTGATTAACCGCGGTAAGGAAAGCGGCCGTTCTGATGATAACGAGGAGACTATCAAGAAGCGTCTCAATGTTTATCATACACAGACTGCTCCGCTCATCGACTGGTATGAGAAGGAAGGCATTCATCACCACATCGAGGGTCTCGGTACTGTAGATGAGATCTTCGCTCGTGTTTGCAATGTAATCGACAACTTGTAATCAAGATAAAGAATCTTCCCCGCTATGGTGGGGAAGATTTATTCATTAAAAAAAAAGAAAAGAATAAATGGCTGAATCCAATTTCGTAGACTACGTAAAGATACAATGCCGCTCTGGTAAGGGTGGCAAGGGCTCCATGCACCTGCGCCACGTAAAGTACCAGCCTAACGGCGGTCCTGACGGTGGCGACGGCGGACGTGGAGGAAGCATCTATCTCCGCGGCAACCATAACTACTGGACGTTGCTGCACCTCAAGTATCAGCGCCACTTCTTCGCCGAGCATGGTGGAAATGGTGGCCGTGATAAGTGTCATGGAACCGATGGCAAGGATATTTATATCGATGTGCCTTGCGGTACCGTGGTATATAATGCCGAAACAGGCAAGTTTGTATGCGATGTGGCTTATGACGGGCAGGAAGTTCTGCTCCTCAAGGGCGGTCGTGGCGGATTGGGCAACTTCCAGTTTCGTACCTCTACCAACCAGGCTCCTCGCTATGCACAGCCGGGCGAACCTATGCAGGAGATGACCATCATCATGGAGCTCAAGCTCCTTGCCGATGTAGGTCTGGTAGGTTTTCCTAATGCCGGTAAGTCAACTTTGCTGAGTGCTGTATCAAGTGCCCGTCCTAAGATTGCAAACTATCCGTTTACTACGCTCGAACCATCGCTGGGTATCGTAGATTATCGCGATCACCAGAGTTTTGTCATGGCTGATATTCCTGGCATCATCGAGGGCGCGAGCGAAGGAAAAGGTTTGGGCTTGCGATTCCTCCGCCATATTGAGCGCAACTCTCTGCTGCTCTTCATGGTTCCGGGCGATACTGACGACATCAAGAAAGAATATGAAGTATTGCTGGGCGAACTGAAGAACTTCAATCCAGAGATGCTCGACAAGCATCGCGTGCTGGCTATCACCAAGTGCGATCTGCTCGACGAAGAACTGATTGAAATGCTCAAGGAAACTTTGCCTACCGATCTGCCGGTGGTCTTCATCTCGTCTGTTACCGGACAGGGTATCCAGGAACTGAAGGATGTGCTCTGGAAGGAACTCAATTCTGAGAGCAACAAGCTTCAGGAGATTACTGCCGAAGATACGCTTGTTCACCGTGACAAGGATATGTCTCGCTTCCAGCAGGAACTGGCTGCAGAGGGCGAGGATGTAGTAGAATATATTGATGAGGATGAAATCGAGGATGTTGACGACCTCGATGATTTCGAATACGAATAAATGTTATGATCAAAGAATATCAGGTAGCTTCTGGTGTCAAGGCTTTCTCTACTACCCGCAAGGGAGGAGTGAGCCAGGGCAACTATAGCGAATTCAATATCAACGAATATTGCGGCGATTTTGCCGAGCATATTGCAGAGAACCGTAAGCGTCTGGCTGCTGAGCTCGGTGTCACTACCGACCATATCATCATGCCCCATCAGGTGCATGGAGTAGAGGTGCGCAATATTGCCGGTGAGTTTCTCACCATGCCTGAGAATATCCGCAAGATGGTGCTCGAAGGTGTAGATGCCGTGATGACTGACCAGAAAGGTGTATGTATCGGTGTTTCTACTGCCGATTGCATCCCTGTGCTTCTTTATGATGAGGAGCATCATGCTGTGGCTGCCATCCATGCCGGCTGGCGTGGCACGCTGGCTCGCATCGTGCATAAAACCATTCAGGAGATGGCGTTTACCTATCATACTGACCCGAAGAAGTTGAAGGCGGTGATAGGTCCGGGCATTTCGCTCGACTATTTCGAGGTGGGCGATGAGGTTTACGAGGCGTTCGAGCAGGCAGCTTTCCCTATGGAAGAGATTGCCGAACAGCGTCCTAATGCCGCGTTCTCGGTTGATCCTACTGAGCGTGAGCGCCTGGCTGCTGAGGGTAATATTGTGCAGCCGCTGAAATGGCATCTCAATCTTCCGCTCTGCAACAGACAGATTCTTCTGCATTGTGGAGTGGCCGAAGAGAATATCCAGGATTGTGGCATCTGTACCTTTGCCCATAGCGATGAGTACTTCTCTGCCAGAAAGCTGGGTACAGAGAGTGGCAGAATCTATACAGGCATCTTGTTGAAGTAAAAGCCTGGTAGCAGGTAAGTATCAGATAGTTTTCAAGATAACATCCATTTTTCCTTTTCTGTAAGAACGGAGAGGGAGAAATGGATGTTTTTCAGTTAATAGTTTATAGTTTATAGTTTATAGAATATTTTGAAAATCGGAAAGAAAAAGTAAATAATGAAAAGAATGAAAAAAGGATTGAGGCTATTGGCTGTGGCAGGACTCATGGTGTTCTCGCTGAGCAGCTTTATGCCCGCTAAAAATGTATTCACGGCAGCCGAACAGCAGCAGGTGAGTATTGCAACACCCGGTCTCTTTGCCCAGAGTCAGGCATTTAATGTAGACTTTGAGATATTCCGTGCTAAGGAATATTCCTTCCCGCTTCCTGTGGGCAAAGCAACCCTTCTGAACAATCATGTGTTGCGTATCTCTACCTCTAAAGGCGATGCTGTCAAGGCGCTGCTCGAAGGTTATGTGCGACTTTCCAGAAAGTCGGAATCAATTGGTAATGTCATCGTGGTGCGCCACGATTGCGGTCTGGAAACCGTTTATGCCAACAATGCCGAGAACCTGGTTAAGGTAGGACAGCATGTGGATGCCGGACAGACGATTGCCATTGTAGGCTCTAAGGAGGGTGAAACTTATTGCGACTTCTCTATCATGGTGAATGGCGGTAGGTTGAATCCTGAAACCTTCATCGAACTGAAATCGCATAAGTTGCGCCGCCAGACGGTGCAGTTCCGCAAGCATGGTGCCCGTGTCATCGCTTCGGTTATCGGTGGCAAGGATTCTTCTGTAGGAAGAAATGCTGAGGCTGACAAGGAGGCATCTGGCAAGAAAAAGGGTGGAATAGGAGATGGAATGACGCTCGATCCTGATGAGGTTCATGATCCGTTTACCATTACCAATACTTTCGAGCTTGATTTGGAGAAGATAGAAAAGACAGCCTGGGCTTATCCTTTGCCGGGTGCCAAGGTAATCAGTCCTTATGGTGGCAAGCGCCGCCATTCGGGGGTTGACCTCAAGACGTGCCCGAATGATGAGATTGTGGCTGCCTTTGACGGTACGGTTGTTGCATCAGGACCCTTCTATGGTTACGGCAACTGCATCCGTATCAGGCATGCTTATGGTTTCGAGACGCTCTACAGTCATCAGAGTAGGAACAAGGTGAAGAAGGGCGATAAGGTAAAGGCTGGTCAGGTAATCGGTTTGACGGGCCGTACCGGTAGGGCTACCACAGAGCACCTCCATTTCGAGGTTAGCTTTGATGGTAGACGACTGGACCCAGCCATCATTTATGACCACGGCAAGCATCAATTGAAGCCTGTAACCCTTCATCTAACAAAGGGCAGGGGCGTTAAGAGTGTAAAGAACCGATAGCCGTTTTACTCTTCACCTGGAATTTGATGACTGTTTAAGAAGAACAGCCCACTGGCAATACGCTTGCTAGTGGGCTGTCTTACTTATACCAGTATGCTGTCTTTCGCTTGCCAGTACTCTATTCATGGCTCCCATTATCAGAAAACAGTTCGCCCGTGCGCTGTTATCATACAGCACACGGGCGAAACATGTATTTATGATAGAGAAGTATTATTTCTTCTTCTGGGATTTACGATTGGCTCTCTGCTGGCGATACTTTGCCTTCTGACGGGCAGAGCCACTACCGTGAGCACCCGTTATGTACTTTTTCTTCTTGGCTTTGGTCTTCACCTTGTCGTCGTCATCCTTCTTAGGACCACCGCCGCCTTTGAAGACCATACCGCCCATGATAATATCGTCAATGTCACTCATATACCTTAATTATATAATAAATTAGTGATGGAAGAGGCGAACGTGAGTAAACGCCATAGCGATGCCGTACTTGTCGCAGGTATCAATAACATGATCGTCACGGATACTACCGCCTGCTTCTGCTATGTATTCAACACCACTCTTATGAGCACGCTCGATATTGTCGCCGAATGGGAAGAAAGCATCACTACCTAATGATACACCCTTGTTCTGTGCAATCCAAGCCTTCTTCTCCTCGCGGGTCAATGGTTCAGGCTTCTCAGTAAAGAACTGCTCCCAAACGCCGTCCTGCAATACATCCTCCCACTCATCAGAGATGTAGACATTGATGGTATTGTCGCGGTCGGCACGACGGATCTTCTCCTTGAAAGGCAGGTTCATCACCTTAGGACACTGGCGCAACCACCACTCATCAGCCTTAGAACCAGCCAGACGGGTACAGTGGATACGGCTCTGCTGGCCGGCACCGATACCGATAGCCTGACCATCCTTTACGTAGCATACAGAGTTACTCTGAGTATACTTCAGGGTGATGAGCGAGATAATCAGATCGCGCTTAGCCTCAGGAGTGAAAGTCTTGTTCTTGGTAGGAACATCCTCGAAGAGAGCAGGATCATCAAGCTTCACCTCGTTGCGTCCCTGTTCGAAGGTAACACCGAACACCTGCTTGTGCTCGATAGGAGCTGGCACATAGTCAGGATCAATCTTGATAACGCAGTAGGTACCCTTGCGCTTCTCCTTCAGAACCTCGATAGCCTCAGGAGTGTAGCCTGGAGCAATGACACCATCGCTCACCTCACGCTTGATGAGGAGGGCTGTAGCCTCGTCGCATACATCGCTCAGCGCAACAAAGTCGCCATAAGAGCACATGCGGTCAGCGCCACGCGCACGAGCATAGGCACAAGCCAATGGAGAGAGCTCAAACTTGACATCATCAACGAAGTAAATCTTCTTCAATGTGTCGCTCAGAGGCAAGCCGATAGCTGCACCGGCAGGAGAAACGTGTTTGAAACTAGCGGCAGCAGGCATTCCTGTAGCAGCCTTGAGCTCCTTGACCAATTGCCAGGAATTGAAGGCATCCAGGAAGTTGATGTAGCCAGGACGGCCGTTGATCACTTCGATAGGAAGCTCCCTTCCGTCATCCATATAGATGCGAGAAGGTTTCTGATTTGGATTACATCCGTACTTAAGTGCTAATTCTTTCATCTTCTAAGAAATGTATTTTGGAATTTGGCGCAAAGTTACAAAAAATGATTGAGATATTGGACTTCTGTTTCGTAAAAAGCCCTAAAAAACAGCATTTTTATGATATAAAGCATTTTTTTTACCCCAAAACATAAAAAAGTCGGGAAAAATGTACTCTGTTTCATTCTTTTTCAGTACTTTTGCTCCTAGTTAGTAAATATGAGAGGATTGTTATGAAACAGGATTTGAAAGTCCTTGCTGAACACATAGAAAAGAAGGTTGGCAAGGCACATGTTTTCCACAAAATGTGGGATGTTTTGAAAGGGAAGGAGAAGCCTTCCCGCCAGACTTTGGACAAGTTGGCGCTGCTTGCCGGATTCCAGAGTTGGGATGATTTCCAAGGTGCTTTACACGGCACGGAGGATGGGCTCGTGAATTATGATGCGGGCGAAAAATAAAAGAATAGAACATGGTTGGTTTAGCTGTCAACCATGATTTGTTTGAAGTTTTTGGTTAAAATTGTAGATATAAAAAGGGAACCCGGTCGTGAGACTGGATTCCCTTTATTTTTTTCTGATTAGGTCTCCTAAGAAAAATTATTCTGCACCCTTAGCTACAGTCTTCTTCTCAGCGATACGAGCCTTCTTACCAGTAAGCTTACGCAAGTAATACAACTTAGCGCGACGAACCTTACCATGCTTGTTCACCTCGATAGAATCGATAGCTGGTGACTCGATAGGGAAGATACGCTCAACACCTACAGTACCAGACATCTTGCGAACTGTAAAACGCTTCTTGTCACCATGACCAGAGATCTTGATAACAACACCACGATAGAGCTGGATACGCTCCTTAGTACCCTCGACGATTTTGTAAGCGACTGTGATAGTATCACCTGCCTTGAACTCAGGGAACTTCTTGCCGGTTGCAAATGCTTCTTCAGCAACTTTAATCAAATCCATTTTTTGTATAAAATTAAAAATTGTTTGTCGTTCCAACGCAACATGGACTTGGACAACACTTCTGCCCAGACAACAGCGGTTACGCCGAAAAGCGGGTGCAAAGTTACTACTTTTTCTTGTATCTCGCAAATTTTCAGTCACTTTCTTCACTTTTTCCCTTTGTTTTTTTGATTTCTTTACTTCTGCAATGGAATTTTCTTGCCGATTTTGCCGATTTCGCCGATTTATTTTGTATCTTTGCGCTCTAAAAGTATTTAGTGTATTAAGTATGAAGAAAAAAAATAGTATCAAGATTTACCTTGCTTCGGCAGTCATGCTGCTGATGGCAAGTCCGGCTTTCGCCCAGAAATATAAGGTGGCGAAGGTGGAGAGAACCCGAATATTGGTTGATCAGAAATGGGATGCACAGCCTGATGCTGAGGCTGCCAGGTTTATCGCTCCTTATAAGAGTAAGGTAGACAGTATCATGGGCCCTGTTGTAGGTCATATTGCTCATGATATGACCCGTCATCGTCCGGAGAGCGAACTCAGTAACTTGCTCTGTGACATCCTGGTATGGGGTGGCAAGCAGTTTGAAGAACAGCCGGTTTTCGCTGTTTACAATATGGGCGGAATCCGTTCTAATCTTGCCAAGGGTAAGGTTACTGTAGGCGATGTGAACGATATGGCTCCTTTCGAGAACAAAATCTGTTTCCTGACCCTGAAGGGCGATAAGGTTCTGGAACTCTTCCAGCAGATAGCTCATCGTGGAGGCGAAGGCTTGAGCCGTGCTGTAAGAATGGTTATCACCAAGGATGGCAAACTGAAGAGCGTTACGCTGAATGGTGAACCTGTTGATCCGGAGAAGAGTTACCGTGTTGCAACCCTCGATTATCTTGCCGAAGGTAATGACCAGCTCGTAGCCTTCAAGAGCGGAACCGATGTCTTTGCTCCTAAGCAGAAAGAGAACAATGTGCGCTACATCATCATGAATTATTTCCGTGAGATGCAGGCACAAGGCAAGGTGGTGGAATCTAAGATTGAAGGCCGCTGCGTGGTAGAATAGTTAATAGTTTATAGTTGATAATTCTGATGAAACATACATTATTATATATAGGTCTGGCTCTGGCATCCTTCATGATGCAGCCGGCAGCCGTTCAGGCTAAAGCTAAGAACGAGGCAAAGGTGGTAAAGCAGCTCGTAGTGCTCCATACCAACGATACGCATTCATGCGTAATGCCCATCAATCCGAATCTCGCAGATACCGCTACTGCCAATCGTGGCGGTTTCCTGCGTAGGGTGGCGATGATCAAGCAGGAACGTAAGGCGAATCCCGACTTGCTGCTCTTTGACAGTGGCGATTTCTCGCAGGGTTCACCTTATTACTCTCTCTTCAAGGGAGATGTGGAAGTAGGACTGATGAACGAGATGAAATATGATGCTGCTACCATCGGCAACCATGAGTTCGATTTCGGAATAGACAATATGGTGCGCATCTTCAAGATGGCGAAGTTTCCTATCGTCTGCTCCAACTATGATTTCACTGGTACCGAACTGGCAAATGTCGTAAAGCCTTACACCATTATCAGGCGCAAGGGACTGAAGATTGGCGTTTTCGGCTTGTGTCCGGAACTTGCCGGTTTGGTAACTGAAGCCAACTATGGCTGCATCAAATATCTCGATCCTATCGCCAAGGCAAAGGAAATGACAGAGATATTGAAGAAGAAAGAGAAGTGTGATGTCATCATCTGTATCTCCCACCTGGGCTGGAAGATAGATGGCATCGACGATTCTGAGGTAGCCCCAGCCACCCGTGACATCGACCTGATACTGGGCGGTCATAGCCATACCTACTTCAAGCAGTTGGAGTATCTGAATAATCTTGATGGCAAACCGGTGCCAATCGACCAGAACGGCAAGAGCGCCATCTGGGTAGGAAAAATGACATTGGATATTGTGAAGAATAAATAAAAGAAGAAGGTTGATACCAGGCAAAACGCGAGGTATCAACCTTTTCTTTAATTATCTATTCCTAAAACGTTAATCTTTTCTCAAATCCTTATTCCTTGTTGGAAGAAGCATAGAGACCGATGCAGGCACCGATGAAGCCGCCGCTCTTCTGGGTGCTCAGGTTAGAGGCATCTACACCCTTGGCAAGAAGCTGCCAGCTGCCGCCTTCTTCTGCATAATAGAAATCATAATATCTGTCATGACCTTCTACCTTCAGCTTCAGCTTGCCTCCCTTGATAGGAGCAGAGGCGATAGTTACGTTGTTCTTCTCGGCACGGGTCAGGGTAATCATCTGCTTGCCATTCTTCATGGTCTTACCCAATACGAAGTTGTGGTCTTCCTTCTGGAGAAGTGCCAAGCCTGCGATATCCTTGTCGTTGCGAGGAGTAAAGTTGATTTCAGTCTCTGCTGTGAATGTTCCGTGCTGCTGACGTGCCCAGATGGCAGACATCGGTTCACGCTTGTAGATATTGCCTGGCAGGAGATTGAACTTCAGTTTGCCGTTTTCTACCTTGTAGCAATCTGTAAAGTCACGGAGGAACATCCAGCGTGGATTCAACTCCTTCAGACCCGCCTTATTGTTATCAACTTCGAAGTTATCCACATAAGAGAAGTTGCCTGAGAACTCATTCTTTGCGGCAGGCTTCAAACCAGCCTTCTCTCCAACGGTAGAGATAGGAGTGTTCTTGGCAAGAATCTCTGGCCATCCATTCTTCCAGGTTACAGGCAGGAGATAAGTATCGCGACCTGTGTTGTACATATCCTCTTCATAAGGGCGGCAAGCCAGGAATACAGCCCACCAGTTACCCTTGCCATCTTCTACGATATCGGCATGACCTGCACTGGATACTGGGTCCTTGCGGTTAGGGTCGAGACCGGTACGCTGGGTAAGAATAGGGTTGTTAGGGCATTCCTCCCATGGTCCCATCGGATTCTTGGCACGCAGGATAACCTCGCTGTGCCATCCGCCTGTACCACCTTCTGCACACATCAGATAATAGAACTTGCCCTTCTTGAAGAGGTGAGGACCCTCAATCCAGATAGGACGTGCCTCTACATGAGTTCCGCCACGCAGAATCTCCTTGAAGTCGCCCTTGATGCTGTCGCCCTTCACGTCGAATTCGAAGCAGCGGATAGAGCGTTGACCTTCGTAATCGGCACCGCCAACTACCGGACCGTTGTGAACGATGTAGCCCTTGCCGTTGTCATCGAAGAAGAAGCTAGGGTCGATGCCGTCAATCTTTCTCAGATAAATTGGCTCGCTCCAGCCTTTGGAAGGATCTTTTGATTTTACAAAGAAGTTGCCGGCTCCCACATTGGTGGTAATCATATAGAAAGTCTTGTTCTTCTTGTTATAGCTGATGGCTGGTGCGAAGATACCGCCTGATACGTGCTGGCCCTTCAATGGAACCTGTGATTGGCGGGTGAGCACATGACCGGCTGGCTGCCAGTTAACCAGGTCTTTACTGGTTGAGAGAGGTACACCTGGGAAGAAGGTAAACGAAGAGTTTACCAGATAGTAGGTGTCGCCTACGCGACAGAGTGATGGGTCTGGATAGAAACCAGCCAGTACCGGGTTGTAATACTGGTGAGACTTGTCAATTTCAACATTGAAGCGAGCGTCATTGCCCGCATACTTGAAATAGTCAAACTCAGCTGTCTGCGCCTGTGCAGCGGCTGCAAGCGTCAGGGAAAGCGATAAGATTGCAATTTTCTTCATTTTATTATTGGGTTTAAAATTACAGAATGAGTATCTGAACTCATGGCTGAAACATGTATTCAGAATTCTGCTGCAAAGTTACCGCTTTCCTTTTAAACATACCCCCACAGAATGTTACCAACACTTTGCGAGGCGTATCATAAACATCTCTATTTGTAACAAATACTTTATTTCTGGAAACATCTGGCCTTTTCTGCAGTGAAAAGGCTAGATTTTCCGGTGTGCCTGCATATAATCGCGAGGCGAAGAGCCATAAAAGTTCTTGAACATGGTGCTGAAGCTGGCTGGGTTGGAGAAACCACAGGCATACATGATGTCTGTTATCGTCTTATTAGAGTGACTCAGCAACTTTTCGGCATACTGCAGACGGGTATTGCGGATGAAGGCGTGTGGCGTCTGGTTGGTCAGTTCCTTCATCCGGCGGTGCAGATGCACACGGCTCAGTCCTACTTCGCGGGCAATCATATCCACACTCAAGTCCTCATTATCCATGTTATCATTGATAACCTTCATCACCTGTTCCATCAGCTGGTCTTTTGGTGAAAGGGTTTTTTCTATCGCAATCTGCCTGTCGCTCTGTCTCTCGTTGCCCATAAACTTGTTTTTCAAAGTACGGCGCACGTTGAGCAGGTTGATGATGGTGCGGCGCAGAATGTCCATATTGAACGGCTTCACCACAAAGGCATCAGCGCCCGATTGCAGGCCGGTCAGCTGGTCTTCCTCTCTGCTCATCGCAGTAAGCAGAATAACCGGAATGTGGTTGGTGTTCACATTGCTCTTAATCTTGGTACAGAGCGTATTGCCGTCCATCTCTGGCATCATGATGTCTGAGATAACGAGGTTTGGCTTCTGCTTGATAATCTCCGGCAGCGCCTCCTTTCCGTTGCAGAAGGTAAGAATATTGTAGGTTCCCTGTAGTTGGGTCTTCAGGAAATTACGTATAGCCTCATCGTCTTCTACCACAGCGATGGTGCTCTTTACCTTGCTCTTGAAATCTTCTTCGGCGTCATTGGCTGTATCGGCAGCATTCTCTTCGTTTCCTTCCTCCATGTTTTCTTCCAGTTCCTTGATGTCTTCAGCAGTCTGTGGCTCCGGTGCATCTATCATTTCTTCCGGTTTCAGATGCTCGTTGCCCAGAGGCAGCGTGATGAGGAACTGGCTTCCTTCCTTCCAGTCGGCTTCATCAAGTGTCTTGTTGTTGGCGGCTGTAATGGTTCCGTAGTGCAGTTCCACGAGCGAGCGGGTCAGGTCGAGACCGATTCCCGTACCTACATTCCGGTCATTAGAAGTGGTGGCACTCTGATAGAAGCGCTGGAAAATCGTTTCGAGCTTTTCCTCCTGAATGCCCTTGCCGCTGTCCTTGATGGCGATGCGGACATGATGAGGCGACTGGGAGAGGGTGATACGGATTCTGCCGCCTGCAGGAGTAAACTTGAAGGCGTTTGACAGGACATTCATCAATACCTTGTCAAAGTTGTCGCGGTCTATCCATACCGGGAGAGTTTCGTCTTCGTGCTCAAAGGTGAATTGGATGCTCTTGGCTATCGCCTGCTGGCAGAAGAGTTTGTATTCATCGCCAATAAAGGCAACCATATCGGTTTCGCTCATGTGCATCACCATCTGTCCCTTGTCAATCTTTCTCAGGTCCATCATCTGGTTAATCAGGTGCAGGATTCGTTCCGAGTTCTTGCGCATCATATCGTAGATGCCCTGTCGGTGAGCGTCTTTGTCTTCCTTAATCAGCGTGAACAGCGGAGTGAGGATAAGGGTCAATGGGGTACGGATTTCGTGACTGATGTTCATAAAGAACTTCAGCTTCGCTTCGCCCATCTCTTCCGCATGGATATGCTGCTGCAATATGAGCTGGTCTTCTATCTTGCGTTTGCGGTGCTTGATATAGAGCAGACAAAGCCCCAGGAATACAAGTAGATAGCAGAGTTTAGCCCAGATACTGGCATACCAGGCTGGGTGGACGATGATGGAGAACTCCTTGACAGGGGTTTCGTATCCGTTGCAGATGGCCTTGACACGGAACTTATAGGTACCTGCTGGCATGTGTGAGAATGACAGCTCGTTCATGCCAGACTGTATGGTTCGCCAATCCTCACCATTGATGCTGTAGGCGTAACTGATCTGCTCTACATTATTATATGTAAGAGTAGACAGTTGGATGGTGAAGGTGTTGTCTTCATGAGATAAGGAGAACTTGTCGCTGTTATATACCCCTTTATCTGTAATGGTGTAGATGCCCGATTCCATATCCCGGTATACAGGTTTGTTGTCCACAAGAAGTCCTGATATGGTAACTTTTGCCTGCCAAGGATGCTGTTTCACCTTGTCCGTATCAAACCAGTTGATACCGCCTGTTCCGCCCATCACCAGCATCTTTCCTCCCCAGAGTGTGCAGGCTGCTGCATCGCTGAACTCATTACTCTGTAAGCCATTGTCCGAGAAGTACTTGTTGATGGTACCTTTTTCTGTATTTACCTGGTTTAAACCACAGCTAGTTCCTATCCAGATTCTGCCCTTGTAATCTTCTATAATGCTGGCTACGCTGTTGTCTGAAAGTCCAAGTTCTGTGTTATAAATCTTCGGATGAGCATATCCCTTCTTCGGATCATAGCAGATTGCGCCGTCTTCAGTGCCAAACCATACGCGATTCTTGCTGTCAGAATAAACGCAATGTGAGAAACATCCCTTGTTCAGACAGTTGACGCCACCGAAAGTGGAAGTCCAGCTATTCTTCTGCTGGTCATAGCAAGCCAGGCCTACAGAAGTGGCAACGAAAATCCGCTTACCATCTTTGGAGATGCTGAGTTTCACGAGGTAATCATTAGGAATACTGTTCTTTTTCAGGTTGTTGTCGGCACCATATAGTGCTTTCCATTGCTTGATGCTTCCATCTGGAGAAAGGCGGAAAAGTCCTTCGCCCATGGTGGCAAACCAGACATTTCCCTGTGGGTCTTCCTGGATATCAAAGATGCCCGCCTGGTTTCCAATGCCTAGGCTGAATGGATGGAAAGACCCCCCCGCATCTATAAATCCGATGCCGTCAGTATAGGTTCCTACCCATGTTCTGCCTTTCTTGTCTTTGCAGAGTGCCAGTACCGTGGTGTTGCTTAATAAATGGCTGTTGATGCTACCGGTTTTTATGTCAAAGAGGTAAAGACCATCCTTGTCGGTGCCCACCCAGACTTGATTGCCCTGGTTGGCACACAGACTTGTGATGCTGTTTTCGCCTATCACATTGCGGTTGCCCAAACGGTAGCCCATATAGTTGAAATCGCATTGAGCCTGCGACTGCATGAATACGCCCTTCTGGAGCATACTCACCCAGATGTTTCCCGTAAAATCTTCTATAATGCTGGTAATCTTGCACTTGGCAAGATTTACTTCACGGCTGAACAGAGGATTATTTTGCAAGAATCCTGTTACAGGATTATACACGAAGATACCCATACCATCGCAACCGATAAACAAGCGCTGGTCGCGGCTGATATAGATGTTGTCAATAGGAAGATTGCCTATGCCGGCTATCTTGGTGAAGATGGTTGAACCTGCCTTGAGAAGGTAAATACCATCATTCTTGGTAGCAAGATAAATGTTGCCCTTGTTGTCTTGCCTGATATCTTTTGCTTCCAGCGTTTCTGCTCCAGGAATCTGTTTGGTCACTTTCCCTTTCTTGTCGGCACGGTATAGTTTGCCGTTCTCCAGGATAATCCAAAGTCTATCCTGTTTATCTTCCAGAATCTTATGTATGAATTTCAGGTTCTCCACTTCGCCCTTCATAGCATAGCATACTTCTGCATTTTCTTTCTTGAGCATAATTCCATATCCCGATGTAACTACGGCAATATCGTTGTTTTTCAGACGATAAACCTGGGTTACATAGGTGCTGAAAGGCTGGTTCTTGGAGTCGAGCAGCGGAATATTGGCAAAACTCTTTCCATTATATAAAAGGAGAGAGTTGTTTGTACCCAACAGAATATGCCCCTGGATATCTTGTGTAATACAGTTGATGTAATTGCTGCTCAGTCCTCTGTGGTCTTCCTTGGCTTTTCTGATGGTCGTAAAGTTATAGCCATCATAGATATTCAAGCCGTTACGGGTGGCAATCCAAATGAAACCATTTGAATCCTGGAACACCTGAGTGGCAAAGTTGCTCGAAAGCTGGTTGTCTGAATTGAAAAGTTTTCCTCGCTGCGCCATCATGTTCTGCGCAGTAAGACAGAAGATAAACATCAGTAAAAGACCGATGTATCTCACTATTCTGAGGTTTGATTTCATGGAAATCATCATGATTCTTGGTTTCATTGTCTTTTGGCTTTTTTATATTCGTTTGCAAAAATACGAAATAAATGGGAGAATAAAGCATGGTAAAGTATGTTTTTTATAAGTTTATGCTAAAAAGATGTTAAAATGTTACGTAGGGTAAAGATAATGTTACATGTGGTACAAGAGAAAAACTATTGGTTACTTATTATAAAGTATATATCCTAGATTAGGAGTATCTTTGCATCGGTTTTTAAAGAAGTATATTTCAGAACATTTAGGTTAGTTAGGTTTATACATAATAGGTTTGTAGAATAGGTTTAGAATTTCTAAAAGATTTTGATATTATGGTTTTTATATAGAATCATGATTAATTGGTTTTCGGGAATGGTGCGTAGTGATTACGCGCCATTCTATTTTAAAAGACCAGCGTCCTTTTCTGTAGACTTGAACTTGACAATCCTTCATGAAAAAATAAAGTGACTGACAAATAATGATAAATCTAAAAATAATTATAACAATGAACAGAAAGAAAATGTTAATATCACTCGCTATGGCTATGCTGTCAATAGCGGGACTGGCTGCCGATAATCTGCCGGCACTTCGTGTGCAGGGTAAGAATCTGGTAGATGCCAATGGCAAGACCGTTGTCTTGCATGGTGTGATGGACACGCCTAATCGATACTTCAACAATTGGAGATGGCAGGCGTGGAAGGCTGACTATACGGATGCTGATGTGAAGCCTTGTCTCAATTATTTCGAGAAGATCTTTACTGCCATCACCGATCATTCCCAGGGTGCTTACTGTGATGTGTTCCGTCTGCACATGGACCCATGCTGGACCAATGGTACCGAGAGTCTGAACTCTGGCTATATGAGCTATTATGAAAATAATGGTGCCGAGACTACTGGCGAGGCAAATATTACCAAGTTTTACTTACCTTATTATAAGAAGTATCTCCAGTCACTCTATATTCCGCTCATCAAGCAGGCTTTGGCACACGGACTTTATGTAGTGGTTCGCCCTCCTGGGGTTTGCCCTCCAAAGCTCACAGTAGAGGAATATAACAATGCCGCCACCAAGAGGAAGTGCTATCTGTATTATCTTCTCAATATATGGCATGAGTTTGCTTCCGATCCATATATCCAGGAACATTCCGGACAGATTTCCATTGAGCTAGCCAACGAGCCAATCTCCATCACGTGGAATGGAAGTTCTGACAATGGAGCTATGAAGGAATTCTTCCAGCCTGTCGTGACCAAGATTCGCCGCGATGGATTCAATGGCATCATCTGGGTGCCGGGCACCACTTGGCAGCAAAACTATCGTGACTATGTAAAGCATCCGATAGTAGACTCGCAAAACAATCTGGGTTATGCCGTTCACTGCTATCCAGGCTGGTATAAGTCAGGCTCGGGCAACAATGACAATACCAACAAGGAGATATTCTACAATGCATTCCTGGATGCTGTGCCAGTGGCGAAGACCAATCCTATCATCGTGACCGAGATAGACTGGAGCCCATACAAGCCAGGCTCAGGCCACAAGGACGAGCAGGGCAACTGGGTGGAGAGCAACTATGGCACTTGGGGCACCGCTACCACATCAGGTTTTGGTGAAGGATGGAAGTATATCCACGACAAACTGGGCAATATCAGCATGACGCTTCAAGGCTCAGGACTCTACTTCGACATCGACACTTATCTCAAGGACAAGGTTGTGGAGCCTGCGTTCAAGGGAGTAGACGAGGCTTGCGGTGAGGCTTGCTTTAAATGGTACAAGGAATGGCATTTGAAACAAAATACAACAGGAATTAAACAATTAGAAACCCAGGCAGACGTGGTTTCCACCTTATATTATAATATAGAAGGAAAAGAAGTTGAAAAGCCAACTGCAGGTATTTATATAATAAAACAACTGTTAAGTAATGGAAAAATACGTTCTCGCAAGGTTTTTCTAAAATGATAAACTTTCTGTTACACCACGCAAAGTGAGTTTCGAAAGAAATCCATACCTTTGCCGCCGTGAATAATCAATTTTAGTGCACGCCTAAATTTTTAAAGCATAAATCAAAAATGAATAGAACATGATTGAACAAGTGTTAACAATGAAACGGACAGCAGCCTTATGCTTGATGGGAGCTTTCTGCAGCCTGAATGCTCAGGCACAGAAGATCCAGGTCAAGGGTAATCTTGTTGACGGTACAGGTGAGCCTCTGATAGGTGCCACTGTAAAAGTGAAAGGTAATGCCAGCGTCGGTGCGGTCACCGACTTTGATGGTAATTTCAGCATCAGTGTTCCTTCTGAGAATTCTACCCTCGTATTTACATACGTAGGTATGAAGACCAAGGAAGTAAAGATTGGTAAGAAGAGAGAGTTCAAACTTACTCTTGAAGACGACAACGCCATCGGCGAAGTTGTAGTCGTTGGTTATGGTCAGCAGAAGAAGGCTTCTGTCGTAGGTTCCATCACCCAGACTACTGGTGAGGTTTTGGAGCGTGCAGCTGGTGTCAGCGACGTTGGTTCAGCCTTGACAGGTAACCTCCCAGGAGTTGTTACAATCCAAGGCAATGGTATGCCTGGTGAGGAGGAGCCTCAGATTATCATCCGTGGTTCTAGTTCATGGAACAATTCCGACCCTCTCGTTCTCGTTGATGGTATTGAACGTCCTCTGAGCAGCGTGGACATCTCTTCTGTGGAGAGCATCTCTGTACTGAAGGATGCTTCTGCTACTGCAGTCTATGGTGTGAAGGGAGCCAATGGTGTCATCTTGGTTACCACCAAGCGTGGTCAGGAAGGCAAGGCTAAGATTGACATTGGTTTCAATGCTACGTTGAAAGCTCCTTCTAAGTTGCCTAATAAGTACGATTCTTATGATGCGTTGATGCTTCGCAACCAAGTGGTAGAACGTGAACTGGGCATTTATCCTGAAGGTGTTTCATATCTTCGTCCTCAGTCTTTTATAGACAACTATCGAAACCAGACTACGCAGGAGCAGCGTGAACGTTATGCCAATGTGGATTGGCAGGATGCACTTTTCAAAAAGTCTGCTGTGTCCTATAATGCCAACGTGAACGTAAGTGGTGGTACAAAATTCGTTAAGTACTTCGCTTCTGCTGATTTCGTGCATGAGGGTGACCTCTTCCGTGAGTATGACAATGGTCGTAATTACAACTCTGGCTATGGATACAATCGTATCAATGTTCGTAGTAACTTGGACTTTGCCATCACAAGTAGCACTACTTTGAAGGTAAATGTGGCTGGTAGCAATGGCGTAAGAAAAGCTCCTTGGAGTAACATGAGCAATAGTGAGTGGCAGATTGGTCAGCAGTGGGCTGGTGCTTATAACATCGCCCCAGATGTGTTCTTGCCACAATATTCTGATGGCACATGGGGATTCTATCCATCTGCTTCCAATGTAAGTAACTCTGCACAGAATCTTGCTATCGGTGGTACAGCACAGGCTACAACCACTCGTATCAATACAGACTTTACTCTTGAGCAGAAATTGGATTTCATAACCAAAGGCTTAAATTTCCGTGGTACTATCTCTTGGGATAATGTTTTTGTTGAGACAGGACGAGGTATCAATGACTTGAATAATGAAGCCCAGACTAAGTATATTGATCCTGAAACAGGTCAGGTTACTTATGGTAAAGAACTTGAGGGACAGAATAAGTTTGATTGGCAGCAAGGTGTGAACTGGTCAACGGAAGGTGGTTCTGTAGATAATAACCAGACTGTTCGCAACCTCTACTATCAGTTGCAGCTCAACTGGGCTCGCAAGTTTGGACAGCATGATGTATCAGCCATGGGCTTGTTCTCACGTCAGGAGAATGCACGTGGTAGTGTGATGCCAACTTACCGTGAGGACTGGGCGTTCCGTGCTACCTATAGCTATGCAGGTCGTTACAACATCGAGTATAATGGTGCCTATAACGGATCAGAAAAGTTCAGCAAGGACAATCGTTTTGCCTTCTTCAATTCAGGTGCTATCGGATGGACCGTTACTGAGGAAAACTTCATGAAGTCTCTGCGTGACAATCACATCATCGATATGTTGAAGTTCCGTGCTTCCTATGGTGAGATTGGTGATGACAACATAGGTGACCCATTTGATTCTAGTCGTCGCTGGTTGTATATGAGTCAGTGGGCGTATGGCGGCAAGACTACGATGGATCTCGACCATACAGAGAGCATCTATACATGGTATCGACAGAACACTCTTGGAAATGATAATGTGAAATGGGAAACAGTTAAGAAAACCAACTTCGGTATTGATTATGGTTTCTTGGGAGGCTTGATTACCGGTTCTTTGGATTTCTTCTGTGATCGTCGTAATGACATCTTGATTTTCGGCGCCAACCGTTCTGTTCCTTCTTATTTCGGAACGACAGCGCCTACTATTAATAAAGGTAAGGTTCGTACCAGTGGTTACGAGTGGGAATTGAAACTTAATAAGGTGTTTGCTAATGGCTTGCGACTCTGGGGTAATTTCAATATGACCCATGCCAAGAATAAGGTGATTTTGAAGGATGATGCCATCCTTACTCCAAATTATCAAAAGGAGGCAGGATTTGCCATGAATCAGTATCACTCTTATATAGATAAGGGCTTTATCAATAATATTGATGATTTGATAGGTTCTCCGGCGCACGACTCCAATGACAATCATCGTTTGGTTGGTGACTATTACATTGTTGATTTCAATGGTGATGGTGTTGTTGATAGCAAGGACTCAGCTCCTGTAGGTTATAGCAGTAATCCGCAGAACACCTATAATGCTACTATTGGTTTCGAATGGAAAGGGTTCTCAGCTTTCGCTCAGTTCTATGGAGTAACTAATGTGACCCGTGACGTTTCATTGACAAGCTTTGGTAATATGCTTGATAATGTTTATGATACTGGTACTTGGTGGAATAAGAATCAAAGCAATGCAGAATGTATCCTTCCTCGTTGGGGTGCCACTGCTTCAAGTTACACCTATGGTACACAGTTTATGTATGATGGTTCTTACATTCGTTTGAAGAATGTCGAGATTGCTTATACCTGGACCAAGGGTTGGATTAAGGCATTAGGCGTAAACTACCTCAAGGTTTACTTGAATGGTAATAACCTCTGGCTCTGGACTCGTATGCCTGATGACCGTGAGGCAAATCTCGGTGGTGGTGGCTGGTTGGGAGCATACCCTACGGTTCGCCGCTTCAACTTAGGTGTTAAATTCTCTTTGTAATTATTTAAAAAATATTCAGATGAAAAAAAAGATAAAGACATTATTGTTGTCGGGATGCGTCTCGCTGGCTCTCGGTACTTCGCTGAGCTCTTGTCAAGACTACTTGGACAAGGAGCCAGACTCAACAGTTTCTGCAGACGATGCCTTTGCCAATTTCCGTAATTTCCAAGGTTTCGTTGAGGAAATATACAACTGTATCCCTGATAAAGAGAAATGTAACTATTGTCCTTCATGGAACTGGGGTGATGATGAAATCTTCAATCCTGAGGCTGATAATAGAATGACCCATCAGGTTGATTTAGGTAACTTCCGTGCATGGGAAACTACTGGTAACTGGTTAAAGCGTGATGGTGCTTCTACTTCCACTAATAAGTTCGACCACGGTATTTGGAACCATGCGTGGTATTGCATCAGAAAATGTAATCTCGGTTTACAGAATATCGACAAGTTTGTGACTGGAAGTGCTGAAGAGAAAAAACTGATAGAGGGTCAGCTCTATTTCTTCCGTGCATGGTGGCATGAGGAAATGATGCAGTATTTTGGTGGTATGCCTTATGTGGATACTTATCTCGATGCCAATGCCGAGCTGAATTTGCCACGCCTTTCTTATCAGGAATGCGCTGATAAAGCGGCAGCAGATTTCCGCAAGGCTGCCGATTTGTTGCCTATTAATTGGGATAAGACTTCTGCAGGTGCTGCCACACAAGGTAAGAATGATCTTCGCATCAATAAGATCATGGCTCTTGGTTATCTTGGTAAAACCTATCTTTGGGCTGCTAGTCCTTTGATGAAGAATGGTGCGCAGACTGGTGCCAGCAAGAATGGCAAGACTTATGATTATGATCAGGAATATGCTAAGAAGGCAGCTGAGGCTTTTGGTGAACTGCTCTCTCTTGTAGAAGCTGGTCAGACACAATATGCATTGGCAGAGTTTAAGTACAAAGACATCTACAATCATGAGAAATCTGATGATGCCAATAGCTGTTTTTCTGATATATTCTATACCAAGAAGCAGAACTGGAAAATGCCTGGAACGGTTGAAGCTATCTTCCGTGGTCCATCTGCTGATTTTAATGGCTCTAACTGGAACACCTCTAAGGTCTTTGGCCCTAAGGTACAGAAAGTAGTTGCTCATGATAATGTCATTCACCAACCTACTGCCAACCTTGTAGAGGCTTATGGAATGGCTAACGGAGAACCAATCTATTTGGTTGAGAATGGTCAGTATGTACTTAATCCAAAGTCTGGTTTCGACCCTAAGCATCCTTTCAAAAATCGTGATCCACGTTTCTACCACGATATCGTCTTCGATGGTTTTAAGTATTTGAACGGATCACCTGGTCAGTATGCAGATTTACAGTATTGCCAATTATATACGGGTGGTAATATGCGCCCTATAGAAAATGCAAGCCGTACGGGTTATTTCATTCAGAAGTTGGTGCCTCATACTTGTAATGAAGTGGATAAAGATTACGACTGGGGTGCAGCTTTCCACTGCTATTTGCCATATATGCGTCTTGCAGACATATACTTGATGTATGCAGAGGCTTGTGCTGCATTCGGTGGTGCTACTGGCAAGTCTTCAAACTTTGGTAAGACCGCAGAAGATGCAATTAATACACTTCGCGACCGTTGTGGTGCTGGTCATGTTGCTGCAGAATTTGTTGCAGACAGCCATAAGTTCATGGACGAGGTCCGTCGTGAGCGTGAGGTAGAACTTTCTTTCGAAGGATTCCGTTTTTGTGACTTGCAGCGTTGGTTGCTTCTGACAGAGGCACCATATAATCAAAAATTCTCACAGGAGTTTGACCGTGTGGAAAATGCAGACTTCTATAAGGAGAATGATCCTAAGGACGCTGAGGTTACCAATTATCGCAGAGAGTTGATATTGACTCGTAATTTCAATGCCAAGCACTATTGGTTCCCATTGCCAATCAAGGAGACTCAGCTCTATCCAGAGTTTAGTCAAAATCCTGGCTGGTAAGGTTTAAAATTATAAATTAGTAATACTAAATGAATAATGATAGTATGAATTCAAGATTCAAATCATATAATTATAAGCTTTTTGTAGCAAGTCTCGTGGCTTTGGCTCCTCTTGGTGCCAATGCCAAGACTGCACAGACAAGCGAATCCGACACAGCCAGTGCCGACAAGGAGATGGTTCAGGTGGCTTACCGAAAGGTAGCCAAGGATGACATCTTGGGCGGTGTGTCTGTAGTCGATGTAGAGAACTTGATGAAGAAGAACTACCATACTTATAGCCTCGACAATATGCAAGGTTATGTAGGTGGTTGGAATGGCAATTCTCTCTGGGGTATGGATGCCGACAACGCTGGTTATCTCGTCTTGGTAGATGGTGTGCCTCGTGAAGCTAACAACGTTCAACCAAGTGAGATTGCACAGATTTCTTTCCTCAAGGGTGCGCAGGCTGTGGTGCTCTATGGTAGCAAGGCTGCCAAGGGTGCTGTAGTCATAACCACCAAGCGTGGTCATAATGACGGCTTGAAGGTCGAGGTGCAGGCTAATGCAGGTTTGAATGTAGCAAAGTCTTATCCTGAGTATCTTAGCAGTGCAGAGTATATGACTCTCTATAACGAGGCTCGTCGTAATGATGAACTGTCTGAACTTTATTCTGCTGAGGACATCTATAATCATGGAGCAGGTTTGAACCCTTATCGTTATCCTAATCTCGATTTCTATTCTTCTGATTATCTCAGAAAGATGAACAGCCGTTATGAGGCTACTGCAGAAATCAGCGGTGGTGGTAAGCGAGCTCATTTCTATAGCAATATCAACTATTATCGCCAGGGCGATTATTTCAAGTTTGGTGAGGCTAAGAATAATAATACCCAGCGCTTCAGCGTTCGTGGTAATGTGGATATAGACATTACTGATGAAATTAAGGCTTGGGTCAACTCCAGTGCAACCTTCTATGATTCTCATTCTGCAAAGGGTAATTACTGGGAGGCTGCTTCTACTTGGCGTCCTAATTTCCCACAGAATGCAGCTCCTCTTATCTCCACAGATATGATAGCCCCTAATGCTAAGGCTGCTTGGGATTTGATGAGCGTTGCGAAGTTGGTTGATGGCAAATACTTCCTTGCTGGTACTCAGGCAAACTCCTCTAATGTTTTTGCTGATATCTATTCTGCAGGAAGTAGTAAATTTACTAGTCGTCAATTCCAGTTTGATACGGGTGTCAATATCAACTTGCACAAGGTGTTGAAGGGCTTGTCTTTCGAGACTCATTTCGCAGTTGACTATGCTACCTCTTATAATACTTCTTTCGATAATAGCTATGCTGTTTATATCCCAACATGGGCTAACGTCGATGGCAAGGATATGATTGTCGCATTGAAGAAGGAAGGTGAGGATAAAAAGTCTGGCAACCAGAACATCAGTGGAAGTACAGATAATCAGACCATGTTTTTCTCTGGTCAGTTAAACTACAACAATACTTTCAACAAGGTTCACAATCTGTCGGCAATGTTGATAGCTTCTGGCTTCCAGCAGTCGAAGTCTGGACAGTATCATAAGAACTCTAGTGCCAATCTTGCATTCGATGCTTCTTACAATTATGCCCAGAAGTATTACGCAGATTTTGGATTAGCTGCTATCCACTCTGCCCAGTTGGCTCCAGGTCATCGTGAGGCTCTCTCACCATCACTTTCTTTGGGTTGGAGACTCAAGAATGAGTCTTTCTTGAAGAATTCCAAGGTGGTAGATGACATGATGATTAGTGTATCAGGTAGTATTATCAATGAGGATATTGATATAGCAAATGGTGACAATCGCTACTATCTCTATCAGAGTATTTGGACTTCTGATTACGGCTATGGATGGTATGATGGATCTAGCGATAAATACACCTATTCAAAAAGAGGTGAGAACAAAGACCTTGATTTTATCAAGCGCAAAGAGTTGTCTCTGAATTTCAAGACATCCTTGTGGCAGAAATTGGTGACATTGGATGCAAGTTTCTTCATCAATTCGATGGAGGGTTATCTTATCTCTTCGCCAACATTCTATCCATCTCATTTGAATACTGGTTATCCAGCAGCTTCGTTTATGCCTGTACTTAATTACAACAATAATCGAAGAGTTGGATTTGATTTCGCAGCCAACTTCAATAAGAAGGTAGGTGATGTGGATCTCTCACTTGGTGTGACAGGTACTTACTATACAACCAAGGCTACCAAACGAGATGAGAACAACGTAGAGCAGTATCAGAACAGACAAGGAAAGGCACTTGATGGCATTTGGGGCTACAAGAGCGCAGGTCTCTTCCAAAGCGAGGAGGAAATCAAAACTTCTCCAGACCAAAGCTATTTTGGTGGAACAGTTAAACCTGGTGACATCAAGTATGTGGATGTAAATGGTGATAATAAAATTGACCAATACGACCAAGTCTTCTTGGGTAAGGGTGGTTGGTACGGAGCACCATTCACGCTTGGTGTCAATCTTACAGCTAAGTGGAAGAACTTTACCTTCTTCGCTCTTGGTACCGGTAACTTCGGTGCTTGGGGAGTCAAGAATAATTCTTATTGGTGGGTAAAGGGCGATAGCAAATATTCTGCTGTAGTTCGTAACCGATGGACAGAGGAAACCAAAGAGACTGCAACCTATCCTCGTTTGACATCTCTTGATGGTAACAACAACTTCCAGACATCAGACTTCTGGATGTACAAGACAGATGCATTCCGCTTGGCTAAGGTCCAGATAACTTACGACTTGCCTAGTACTTTGTTCCAAAAGACATGGCTTAAGGGGTTGTCGGCATACGTAAGCGGAGCTAACTTGCTTACCATTTCAGGAGAGCGCGAAGTCTTAGAGATGAACGTTGGGTCTGCGCCTCAGACACGCTATTATAATATAGGTGTAAAGGCAACATTCTAATCATTTTAAAATGTAGAAAGAAATGAAAGTAAAAAATATATTTATATTAGCAGCAATGTCGCTTACCTTGGTTTCTTGCTCAGATCTCTTCGAGCCTGCAGAGGAAAACAACCGTGGCTTGGATGAGATTTACAATGAGCCAACATACGCTCAGGGACTATTGGGATATGGTTATGCGATGCTTCCTTACAATACCAAGAGTGTTACTGATATTGCTACAGATGACGCTGTAAGCAATGACTTGACAAATAGCTTTCTCAAGATGGCTACAGGTTCTTGGACTGCTAATAGCGATCCTATGTCTAAATGGACAAATGGTCGTGCTAGTATCCAATATCTCAATATCTTCCTTCAGGAGGTAGATAAGGTAAACTGGGCAAAGGACGAGAATGCCCGTAAGATGTATTGTGATAGCCGTAAAGGTGAAGCTTATGCTTTGAGAGCTCTCAACTTGTATTATCTTTTGATGAATCATGGTGGATGGACAGCCGATGGCAAACTGCTTGGCGTTCCTAATTTGACAGAACCAGAGACTTCTACTGATGATTTCAACAAGCCACGTAATACATTCCAAGAGTGCTTGGATCAAATCTATAGCGATTTGGACGAGGCTGCCAAGCTTCTCCCTCTTGATTACAATGATTTGACTAATGATAACGATGTTCCTGCCAAGTATAAGGAAATCGGAGTAAAGACCGCAGGAGACTACAACCGTGTGTTTGGTTCCATTATGCGTGGTCGTATCAGCGGTCGTATCGCTGAGGCTATTCGCTCACAGGTATCTTTGCTTGCAGCTAGTCCTGCTTTCTCTGAAGGTACAAACGTGGATTATGCTAAGGCTGCTGACGATGCAGCTACCGTTCTTGATCGTATCAATGGTGTGAATGGTTTGTCGGCTACAGGTAATAATTGGTTTATGCAAACCAGGGAAATCGATGCGCTTGGCTCAGGTGCTTGTCCTGCTGAAATTCTTTGGCGTGGCAGTCGTACCAATGGTGCTGATGACTGGGATCTTGGTCTGAACCAAGAGTCTGATAATTTCCCTCCGTCTCTTTATGGTAAGGGTAGAATCAACCCAACTCAGAATCTGGTCGATGCATTCCCTGCTATAAATGGTTATCCTATCACCGATGATCGTTCAGAGTATGATAAGTCGAATCCTTACAGCAATCGAGATCCTCGTCTTGACCTTTATATCATTCATGATGGTAGTACTTATAAGGGAAAGACCATTCATACAGACATTACGACGGCTAATAACAATGATGGTTTGAATAAGATTTCCAATTCTACTCGTACAGGCTATTACATGAAAAAGCTGTTGCGTGAGGATTGTAATCCTGACCCTAATGCAAAGAATGCTCAGTATCATTATCCTGTGTATATTCGCTATACTGAGATATTCCTCGATTACGCTGAGGCTGCCAACGAGGCTTGGGGACCAAAGGGTAAGGGAACTCACAACTACTCAGCTTACGATGTAATCAAGGCAATCCGTGAGCGTGCTGGAATTGGCGAGTTTGGCGAGGATCCATACTTGGATGAGTGCGCTGGTAGCAAAGAGAAAATGCGTGAGTTGATTCGAAACGAGCGTCGTTTGGAACTTTGTTTTGAAAATAAGCGCTTTAGTGACCTTCGCCGTTGGAAAGCTCCTCTAAATGAGGCTGCGCGTGGTGTAGAAATCACTTCAGAGGCTGGTGTTCCATCATACAAAGAAATGAAGGTTGAGGATCGCAGCTATAAAGATTACATGTATTACGGTCCTATACCACAGAGCGAAATATTGAAGTGGAGCAACTTGCAGCAGAATAAGGGCTGGGAAGTAAAAAATAACGACTAATATTTAAAATGATGAAAACAATGAAGATAAGCAAATATTTGTCCATGGCTGCATTGGGAATCTTGGCTTTAGGCTTTAACTCTTGTGAGAATGGCAACCAAGAATTTCCTGATTATGAGGGCGGTACTACTGTATATTATCCTTATCAGTATATCGAACGTTCTGTAGTTTTAGGCAATGATGAGAATCGCGATAATACGGATGATAACAATCATGTATTGTATATCGTATCTACAATGGGTGGAGCATATAATGGAAAAAACATCACATTGAATGTAGATGTTGATAATTCATTGTGTGACAATCTGTATTTTGAGGATGGAGTCACTCCTGTAAAGCCAATGCCTAGCAATTATTATACAATTCCTACCAAGACGGTTGCGTATAATGGGAAATTGCAGGGACGTCTTCAGGTTAAGTTGGAGGATGCTTTTTTTGCTGACCCAGATTGTGCAAAGAATACATATGTAATCCCAGTTCGCATCAAGGAAATGGTGGGAGCCGATTCTATTCTTTCGGGTTCTCCTGCCGTTGCAGGTACAACTCCTGTTCGTACTGATGCTTCATCTTGGTCTGTTGTTCCTAAGGATTATATCCTTTATTGCGTTAGGTTTATGAATCCATGGGATGGCTATTATTTCCGTAGAGGAACTGACAAGATTACAGAGAATGGACAAACTAAAGAGGTAAAGCGTGAAGGTGCAACTCTTGAAAAGGATGAAGTGAGTCGAATTACAACCAAGAGTTTGAAGGAATGTAATTTCGTAGTCTCTGTAAATAAAGCTGACGGCTCAAAGGTCACTTGCAACTTGAAACTTACGTTCGATGATAATGGTAATTGTACCGTTTCTTCTGATACAGAGGGCATGACTGCTTCTGGTACAGGTAAGTTTGTAGAAAAGGGAGCAAAGTTGGCTTGGGGTAACAAGGATCGTGACATCCTGACTCTCAATTACAAGGTTGATTTCGGTTCAGGCATTGTTTTGGAAACATCCGATCAGTTTGTTGCCCAGACTCGTGGTAACACCAATGGTGTTGTTCAATTCAGTCCTCAGTATATCAGGAAGTAATATTCTTGATAGATAAGTGTCATTCTAATAATTTGATTATTATGAAATTGAAAAATATTAATTTAGGTTTAGGCTTGATGGCTCTCTTGGCTTTGTCTTCTTGTGCTGATGACAAGTTCTCGGAGTACAGAACTGATATGACCAAGAATTTGAAGGAATATCAGTATCTGAATAACTACGAGCCTTTGAAGAAATACGTGGAAGATATGAAAGCTGCCGGCAAGTGCAATCCCGACTTTAAGTTGGGCATTGCGCTTGAAGCAGCCGAATTCAACAAGCAGGCACTTGTATATTGCCTTGCTGGTAGCAATTTCAATGAAATGACTGCTGGTAATGCCATGAAAATGGCTTCTTGTGTGAAAGATGATGGCAGTATGGATTTTTCGTTAGTCAAGGAGTTCGTCAAGAATGCGAAAGATGCAGATATGACGATTTATGGTCATACGCTGGCTTGGCATGCTCAGGCAGCCAATAAGTACCTCAAAAATCTTATCAAGGATAAGGAGTTGCCACCTGATCCAAATGGTGGAAACAAGTACTTGGAGATTGCTTGTGGCGAAGCTGGTGCCAATAAATGTGATAAACAGATTAGTTATGTGTTGCCTAAGGCATTGGTTAAGGGACAAAGTTACGTGATGACCGTTAAGGTAAAGGCTTCGGATGGTGGAACTTTTGCTGCTTGGCCTATTTGGGAAGCAAGTGATAATAAAAACCAATGGGGTGGTAGTAATGATGTTCAGTATATGGAAGATTATGACATCACTAACGATTATTCTACTTTGAAGTGGGAGTTTACAGCCAATTTCCCTATTGATAAGCTTCAGTTTGTGTTCGGTAACGTAGGAGGAACCATTTCTTGCGATGACTTTAAGTTGACGAAAGCTGGTTCTGATGAGAATCTTATTGAAAATGGAGACTTTGCAAAAGAGTCGGCTAGTGGTTGGGCACCGATTGGCTGTACCATCAAGGTGGCTTCTGCAGCCGCAGCTGTCGAGGTAGAACAACTAGTTCATGAGCAAACCTATACTGATGGACCTTTCCCATTCTATGCTATGGGCTGCGAACCACCTGTTGTGAATGGGGCTATCCATTTTGTTCCAACAGGAGATTGGTCTCAGTTCTTTGTTATGCCAAGTAGCAACAATACGCTTTCTGAGGAGGGTAATTATGTGGTTTATCTTGACTTGTCTGCTTCAAAGGATGCTAGTGGAGTAGAATTGACTATGCAGAATGGTTGGGATGCAAATAGTAACCAGCAAATTACTGTAAAAGTACCTGTTTCTGCTGGTCGTCATACCGTAAAACTTCCGATGCCTAATATTGCTGGAGGTAATTATGATATTATCTTGAAACCACAGACAGCAGATGCTACTTTGGATGTACATTCTGTTAAGGTTTATCAGGTCAAGAATCTCAACTCCATTCCTCTCACCGATGAAGAGAAGAAAAATGTTCTTACCACTGCCATGGGAACTTGGATTGATGGTATGATGGAGGCTACTGATGGTTATGTTACATCTTGGGATGTTGTGAACGAGGCCCTTTCTGGTGCCGATAAAGATGGTGATGGCAAGTTTGACTTGCAGTCTGCTAAACGAGGCAACGTTTCAGCTGACGATGCAAAGAACAATTTCTACTGGCAGGATTACCTGGGTGACATTGATTATGTTCGCACTGCTGTAGCTGCAGCTCGCAAGAGTTTTGCCGCCCATAATGGTGACCCTGAGAAATTGAAACTCTTCATCAATGATTATAACCTGGAGAGCTATTGGGACGACAATGGCAAGTTGAGGAGTTTGATTAAGTGGATTCATGATTGGGAGGCTGATGGTGTGACCAAGATTGATGGTATCGCATCTCAGATGCATATCTCTTGCTATGCTGATCATGACAAACAGGAAAATGCGAAAAATCATATCGTCAAGATGTTGGAGTTGATGAAGGAAAGTAAAAAGCTTTGCAAGATTTCTGAACTTGATATGGGTTATGTTGATGCCGCTGGCAAAGACGTAACTTATGATCAGATGACTGAGGAACAACACAAGGAAATGCGTGACCTCTACACCTTCGTTCTCCAGAAGTACTTCGAGATTATCCCTATAGATAAGCAGTATGGCATCACTCAGTGGTGTGCTACAGATTCTCCTAAGGATTCAGGTTGGCGTCCTGGTTTGGCTACTGGTCTCTGGGATCTCAACTATCTTCGCAAGCATACCTATGCAGGTTTCGCTGTAGGTCTTGGTGCTCCAGAATATTGGAAGGAAGCCAAGTAATTACTCTAAAAGACATTAGTTTTAGGTTTATCATACAAAGATTAACCGAAAAAAGATGTTAGTCGTTAAGGTTGGCTGTGTTGTGATGACACGGTCAACCTTTTTGCGTTTTCGTGCCAAAATCTTTAATTTGGCTTCCCAGAGAAGGACGTGATGTAGAAAAATTGTGATGAAGTAGTTAGGTTTTGTGATAAAATAAAAATAGTTTTGTTGTTTAGATGTCCTTTCACCTTTCATCTATCTTCTTGCATTTCAGATAGATGAAAGGTGAAAGGACTTTTTTGTTTCTTATAGGTGCTCTAGCCAATTCTCGGGAGTGATGATTGTTTTATCCTTCACATCGTATGTGTTTAGGAAGGAAGCAGGAAACTGAGTATTTGCTCTCTTTGGATTCCATTTCATTTCGAAGAGAGTAAACTGTCCGTCGCTTTCCTCGATGTAGTCTATCTCTTGCTGTTGGTTGGTTCGCCAGAAATAGCTGTTTACATATCTTCCTTCATACTGGTTAGCTTTTATTCTTTCGCTGATAACGAAGTTCTCCCACAAGGCACCAACATCTTGTCGAAGGGCCAAAGGCGCAAAGTTTTGCAATATGGCATTTCGGATACCATTATCGTAAAAGTAAAACTTCTTGGCTCGTTTCAGTTCTGTGCGCAGGTTTCTGCTAAAACCATTTAGCTTGAAGATGATATAGCATTTTTCTAGCAAGTCTACATATTTTTCCACGGTTTTGCTGTCCGTACCTACTGTCTGTGCCAGCTCATTGTATGAAACTTCGCTAGTAACTTGCAGTGCTAAAGCAGTGAGTAGCTTGCTAAGCAATGCTGGTCGGCGTATACTCTCTAAGGTGAGCAAGTCCTTATAGAGATAACTATTGGACAGATTGTACAAGATGTCTTTTGCATCTTTTGTATGATTGATGACATCTGGGTATGAGCCATAGATGAGGCGATTCTCTAGTGTTTGCTTTACTGTAAGTAAGCCTTGAGATTCGAGTAATTCACCAGTGGACAATGGAAAGAGATGATACTCAAACTTTCTGCCGGTCAGTGGCTCATTGAGCTTGTTTTGTAATTCAAATGAGGAAGAGCCTGTTACCAGTAATTGTACTTCAGGGAAGTTGTCGGTAATCAATTTTAGGGTTAGCCCTATGTTTTCTACTCTTTGTGCCTCGTCTATCATGACAATCTTGTGTTTGCCAATGAGCAATTTTAGTTCTTGGCTATTCACCTGGGATAGCATTTCTTTTACTTCTGGCTCATCACAGTTTAATTGCAATATAGGTTCCGTACGTTTTTCAAGTATCATTTTGAAAAGCGTACTTTTTCCTACTTGTCTGGCACCTATTATAATAATAGCTTTACCACCAAACATTCTGGCCTCTATCGTTTCTTGTAGTTTCCTTCTTATCATTTTATTCTTATGTTTAAATCTTCTGCAAAGGTAATGAAAATATTCGCTAATCCAAAAAATAACACTGTTTTTTTGGATTATAATCCGAAAATTCGTACTGATTTTTTGGATTAGGGACATTTTTGAGCTATTTTTGCCTTGTTAATAGGGTGCCATGTAACTTTAGTTTATACCCAATGTTATGGGTTGTGAAAATTCTTAATCTAGTATCTGTTGCTTGTAGCCCTAGGAGTTGATGATTGTTGTTCCAGAAGCTAATGCCTTTAACTCCTGTTCCTAATGATTGCAAGTCCTAGAATCGCATATCTTTTGGCGACCGCCAAAAGATATGCGGAAGGCATTCTTCTCACTATTACTTACGTCACTTGTAGGCATCAAGCCCTACGCTTGTAATCATTCAGTACTGGGAGGGCAGGTAACAAACCTGCCCTCCCAGTGCATTTTGATACGTTTGATAAAGTATTTGATATATGGCGCAAAGCCTATGTCGGATTATTCTTGTAATTTTGCAACGAATAAACAATTTAATCATATACGAATGAAAAAGAAAAATATCCAGACCCCTGTTTTATTAATGGCCATTGCTGCATGTATGATATCTCACCAGCAAAATGCGCAGGCCGGAGAAAATCCGTCCCTGCAAAATGATTCCGTGCCTTATGTAACCATGCCGGACGTTTCCCCTAAACTCACCACAGGAGATGGAAATCCCCTGCTGGATTTTATGTTTACAGCGGATCCAACTGCAGTAGAATATAATGGCAGAATTTATGTGTACGCAACAAACGATCAGCAACAATATGATTCAATAGGCGGTTACGGAAAAAACTCCTACGAATACATCAAATCTCTGGTGATGATGTCTTCCGATGACATGACAAACTGGACCTATCACGGAATTATTAAAACAGACAGCATCGCCCCATGGATACAAACATCATGGGCACCGTCGATCGCAAAACGTGAGGAAGCGGACGGCAAGACTCACTTCTACCTCTATTTCTCCAATAGCGGGGGTGGAACCGCAGTGCTGACATCCACATCCCCCATAGGACCGTGGTCAAGCCCGCTGAATCATAGTTTGGTAGACACAAACACTCCCGGCATAGCAGGAGAATGCAAAGCTGCTTTCGATCCGGGTGTAGTCATCGATGACAAAGGAAAAGGTTGGCTGACAGTAGGCGGAGGATGTGCTCGCATTATGCGTTTGGGAAAAGACATGATTAGTGTGGATGGCCCGATAAAGCCCATCAGGGCTCCCCATCATTTCGAAGCTAACGAATTAAACTACATCAACGGCACATACGTTTATACTTATAACATAGATTGGCAAGATTTTAGCGACTGGCCTCTCCAGACAGAGAAACCAACCACCTGTTGCATGAGTTACATGACTAGCAAAACTCCGCTGGTAACCAAAAGTTGGAAATACCAGCACAACTATATGAAAAACCCTGGAGATTATGGATTTGACTACAGCAACAATCATACACATCTACACAAATTCCGCGGGAAATGGTATGTATTCTATCACACAATGAGTTTGCAACATAGTTTCAATACAACAGCTGGTTTTCGTAATGTTTGTGTCGATGAAATACAAGTTGACGAGAATACTGTGAATATCCACATGGGTAATCAGACTCTGAAAGGCGTAAAACAGATACAGCCTATGAATCCGTTCATCATCCAGCAGGCCGAAACCACAGCAGCCACACAAGGTGTCAAGTTCACAAATGGAAAAAGCATCGGGGACATGTATGCCGTTACCGTTCCCAACAAGACTGGCATCATTGCTGTCAGAGGTGTGGAATTCAACAAAGTACCTTCCAGTCTGGAAATTAAGGCATCCGGAAACGGAATCATAGAAGTCCGCCGGGATAGGCCGGACGGAGAAGTCATTGCTTCAATCAAAGTCGGTACCCCGCAAATGAAACTCATAGAATCCCAACTTCAAAAGAATATGACAGGCACAATGGACCTCTGTTTTGTCCTGAAAGGAAACAATATCACATTCGACGAATGGAAGTTCAAATGATAACTTCCTGATGACAAGGAGGGTGCATTGCCCATTATGATGCTCTTTCCTTAACTTCCTGTACGTATCCCGCGCTGAGGAGACTTTGCATGGAAGCTGTGCTATCGTTGGATTCTCTTGTTTGTTTTAGCAACACTAAGATAAGTGAATTCTTCGACATGGCAAAATCCTGGGCCGCTCGGCTCTGCCGCTTGACTTGTTCAAGAACTTTTTGCTGCTCAGGTGTTTAAAAAGTTTAATTTATAATAGTGTCCCCTGTGGATTATGCCTTCAGTTCTCATCAATGGATCCGCAAGACTTGCGGCAAGGATATCCGCTTTTTCTGGGACGACAGCGCCTGGATCGTGCAGAACGCCATAGGAAGCCAGAATTGGAACGAATACGCAACTCATATACAAAATCACGGGAATCTAGGGAAAATATATCCGAAAAACAAATACGGAGTGGAAGGCGACACTCCTTCTTTCCTACATGTAACCCCAAATGGATTAAACGATCCGACCGTATGTAGCCAGGCAGGTTGGGGTGGCTATTTCCGATGGGGACTGTCACCAGACAGTCTGACAACATGCTACACAAATGCAGATCCGGCAGTCAGATGCATATCGGAGAAATATGAAAAATACTTCTATCCCGCAATATTCGCCAACTTCATGGCACGTATGGATTGGGCTGCATACGGCAAAGGAAACCGTAACCCGATAGTCATCGTAAATGGTGAAAAGGGATTGAACCCGATTATAATTGAACCAGAAACAGAAGAGGAACTCCAATTAAATGCTTCAAAATCTGTGGATCCGGATAAAGATAAACTGACATTCCACTGGTGGATATTGCCGGAAGCGGGTACTTACACCTCAACGGTAAGTATCAGAGAGGCAGACAAAGCTAATGCCATTCTACGTATCCCCCAGGATGCGGCTGGAAAAGAACTGCATATAATCTGTGAAGTGACAGACAATGGGACTCCGGCACTGACCAGTTACAGAAGGGTCATCATCCGCCCAAAACTTGGCGAGACATTCAACCTTTCTGGGCAGCGATAAACATAACTATAAAGGCAATGTTATCAGAAAAAGATAATTCAGTAATTGATATTTAACATATAACAAATTCCCAGAGAAGGACGTGATGTATTAGGCTCATCTGTATATTTTTCCTCTGTTTTGACCAAACATTTGGGGAATCTGGAATATTTTGGGTAAAAACATTTGGGGAATCTGGAATATTTTGGGCAAAAACATTTGGGGAATCTGGAATATTTATTTATTTGACTTTTCCTGATTTCCTCTTCAAATAGGTTTGATGTGTATCATTTTCGTTATAATGTTGGCTATCAAACCTATTTGGTACTTCTCACAAAGTATTTGTTACACCCCGCAAAGTCTTTTTCTGCCTTTTCTGTTACTTTTGCCATCAGATTTGAGAAATTCTCAATTTTATAACTGGATTTATTAACTTAATAACAAATTGTAAAGCTTATGAAAAAGTTATTTACTTTGATTGCTGCCGCCATGATGGCAGTTGGTGCTAACGCTCAGACAGCGCAGAACTTATTTTTTGGTGGTGCGGGTACAAATGCGACTATCAAAACTCATGATGGTTCTAGTCTCCCTGAACTTTTCACATGTACCCAAAAGTATGGTGCCATTAATTTGCTCGGCGGAAAAAAATCTATTTCTGGGGATGAATACAAGGGACTGAAGGTTGTCTTTTCCGATTTCCAGGCTGTTGGTAAAGAAGGTGTGAATATCATTGTTGGTGTGAAAGCGGCTGATTATTCTACCTCATACAAGTGTGACCCCATTCAGTATGCAGGTCTTTCAGGTGATGGTGAGATGGAAGTTACATTTGATGCAGCTTTTAAGGGAAAGAATATAGATTTACTTGATCTTCAGGGATTAGCCCCAGGAGTTGAGGTTAGTCTGAAGAAGGTTTATCTTATCAAGAACGATGACTCTCAAGAAGAAGTGCCCTTTAGTATTTCCTTTGGATGGAATAAGTCTGTCGTAGGTAAGGCTGCTTATGCTGATCCTATTATCGTATTTCCGGGTCAGTATAGTTTGATTACTGTTTCTACAGATGAAAACGGAACTTTGGCTACTTTTGACGTTAATTCTGATTCAAAACAGAAGTATATTGTAGAGTTTGAAGAACCTACAACTGCTGGTCTTAATCTCGGTTGTAATACTGATGTAAAGGATGAAACTGTTACATGGGACGCTAAGATAGCTCTTTATTTCCCAGTAGAGCCTGGATCCAGCGTAGCTTCTTTCGAGATTTCTAAGGAAAAAGTCTTGGCTGCAACAAATAAGGCAACCAAAGTTGTCAGTGTGTTCCTGCAGAATACAGACTCTAATGCCCAAACCGTAAAAATCAAAAGTATCAAGCGTGTAACTACTACAGCTACCGGCATTTCTAAGGTAGAGAATCTGAAGGTTGCTCAGGATGGCAAGTGCTTCAACCTCGCTGGTCAGCAGGTAGGTAAGAACTATAAGGGCGTTGTCATCAAGAATGGTAAAAAGATGGTTATCAAGTAATAGATGAGACGTTTTACAATGCTCGCATCTCTCCTCATGGTTCTGTGCCTACAAATGGCGGCACAGACCTGGGAAGATGTAAAAGTGGGGACTTCTACTCGCAAGACCCTCACTTATGTACCAAAGAATGTAGAGAAATCACCGGCTCTGGTGATTTCTCTTCATGGTATGAATCAGGACCCTGGGTATCAGCAGAATCAGACGCAATGGAATGCGCTGGCTGATACCGAGGGTTTTATTGTTACTTATCCGCTGGCTAATAACAAGATGTGGGACACTAACGGTACTTCTGATGTGATGTTTGTGGCGACTGTCATCCAAGAAATGATAAAACAGCACCATGTGGATAAGAACCGCATCTATCTCTCGGGTTTCTCTATGGGTAGCTGGCTGGGTTATCATTGTCTGGAAACTCTAGGCGATAAAATTGCCGCCTTCGGACCAGTAAGCGGTGTGGACATCGGTAAGCAGCCTAGAGCTAACCGTATGGTGCCTATCATGCATATTCACGGAACCGGTGATGATGTGTTCAAATATACGGGCGATCCTTATCACATGGCTGGCGGTTATCCTAGCATTGAGGAATATGTAAAGAAGTGGGCTGCCTACGAAGGTTGTGATACAAGCAATCCGCAGGTAATCCGTCCTTATCCTGCCGGCAGAAATACTGCAAATGATACCCGTACTATATATAATAATGTGAACGATGATGTAGAAGTGAACCTTATCTCCATTGATGGTAAGGGACATTGGCATTCCAATGAAGCAAACGGGGTAAATTCTACCCAGGAACTGTGGAACTTCTTCAAGCGTCATCAGTTGAACCAGCATCCGGTACCTGTGGAAAACCGCAACTATTTCATCCGTTACGAGAGTACTGTGGGCGAGAACCTCTGGGACCGTCAGGCTGTCTACACCTTGCCAAAGGCTTTGGAGAAGGGTGCCAAGTATACGCTGACCATGAAGATGAGAACTTCAGCAGATTGCGCTGAGCTGGGATTCTGGCCTATCTGGAATGCAAGTGACCACAAGAACCAGTGGGGTGGAAGTGATGATGTGCAGTATGAGGCAGCCTATTCTGTAGAGGCTGGCGACTGGAAAACGCTGACCTGGGATTTCACAGCCAACTTCACCTTGGATACCTTCCAGTTTGTATTTGGCAAATACGGTGGTACACTCGATATTGACGACATGGTGTTGGTGAAGGATGGAACATCAGAGAATCTGATAGCCAACTCCGATTTCTCAGCCCGCAATATTCAGGGCTGGAGCACCAACTGGAAAGGTCCAAGCTATTTTCTTTCCAACGAAGCCTATGCATCAACAGGTATCGAGAAGCCAGCTGTGGCAACCATGATGAAATCTGCGGATAAGGCATACTACACTCTTCAAGGTGTGAAGGTTATTCGTCCTACCAAGGGTATTTATATCCATGGTGGTAAGAAAATCGTGATTAAATAATAAACAAATGGTATAAAAAATCCCAGAATCGCTCTTCCAAGCAGTTCTGGGATTTATTATGGTGATATTTGTCATCAATATCTCCGCTATTATATTTTTTATGTATTGCTCAGATTCTTAATGATTTCCAAAGGTAGCTGGGTAGCTTTGGAAACCTGTTCGGCAGAAAGTCCCATTGCCAGCAATCGTTGTGCTGTTTCTGTGTTGGCCTCATGCTTGCCTTCTGCTCTACCTTTCTCCATACCTTTCTCCATGCCTTTTTCCATACCTTTCTCCATGCCTTTCTCCATGCCTTCTTCCATTCCTTTCTGATATCTGTCATCCAGAAGGGTTCTTTCAACACTTACCGAATCCCAGAATTTATCATAGGCACGGAGTTCGGCATCAGTAAAGCCGGAAACTTCAAGATCTTCTACGGCTTTTCCAATCTCTGGATCATTAAGCAGGTCGGAAGGAATATCCTTCGTATTGGAATTGATTTCTGTGAGGAAACGGAGCCACAATACCATCATGCGCTTGTCGGCAATGGAATGAGGAGTGAACTTAGGGAGTTCTATGAAGGTGAAATGCAAGCCTTCGATGACCTTATTGCTGTCCTTATCGTGCACGATGCGGTAGTTGTGGATGAAATCCGGAGTATCATGCGCAAAGATATCATTTATCAGGTTGAGAGAATACACTGGTTGCAGTTCGCTGTATTTGCCTCCCTTTTTTGCCTGACTCACATAGAGCTTGGATGCATTGAACAGTACTCGCTGCTGGAATGCGTCAGACCATTCCATCTGCATTTCCACGCAGAACTTCCTGCCTCTGACATCGGTGCAGAGTACATCCACTATGGTGTTCTTGCCCCCTTCGAGCTGAGGCACAAGTTCTGTAGGCAGATACTTTATCTCGTGTATCTGCTCTTCTTCGCTGAGTGGCAGGAGGGCGTTCAGAAGGCTGATCAGTCTTTTAGGATGATTGCCGAATATCTTCTTGAACGTAAGGTCTGCCTTGGGATCTAAGTACTTCATAACCATCTGTTTTAAAATTCTATGCCGCAAAGTTACGGTTTTATTTTCATATCTGCAAGAGTTTTCTAGGATTTTTAAAGGTAAAAAAGTAAAAAGGTAAAAAAGTAAAGATTTTGCTATCCCCAATACTATCTGATAACTTTTTCTAAAACTTTTCGACCTGTACGGTTGAAATTACCCAATACGCCCTGGGCTAGGAGCTTCTGCCCTTTACCTTTCCCTTCGGCCGGTGACCGTTGGTTCAGGGCGTATGGGGCTTATATGCGAAACTTCAGTAACGAATTAATCTATATAATATAAATATTAAAAAAATGGTATAAAAAATCCCAGAATTGCTCTTCCAAGCAGTTCTGGGATTTATTATGTCTGATAGTTTGCCATGATGTGCTTCCGTTTGCCTACAGATATGGCTGCGTGGGGTTAATAATATGACTGCATTGGGTTACGGATACGACTCCGTAGGCTAACGGAGACGTATCCTTCGGCTTGTCGAGATATCTGCGTCAGCTGATTGAGTCACTTGAGTTAGCTTACTGAACTACTTGGGTTAGCTGATTGAACTACTTGAGTTAGCTGACTGAGCTATATCAGTATCCTGTAGTATTACATGTGTATTTTTTTTCTAATTTAATGCCACATTTGCCACACTTATACTTAACTCTTTGATTATTAGAGGATAACGGGTGGCAATAAGGGGTGTTTTTATTGTCACCTTATTGCCACCTATTACCACTTTTGGCATAAAATCTGCAAAATAACGGTGTTTTTGAGGGATTTGCTACGTCCCGACGCAGCAAAAGTTACGTCCGGACGTAGTAAAAGATACGTCGTGACGTAATTTCAGTGCGGGAATTCAATGGCAAGAAGTATATAAATAATCCCAAAATCGCTCTTCCAAGCGGTTCTGGGATTTATTATGTCTGATAGTTTGTTTACCATTTAAAGAGGTGAGGAACAAATTCCTTGAAGCAGCGGCGCCAGGTGAGCCACTCATGATGAGTGCCTGGTGATACATAAACATCGAGCTTGATGCCCAGCTCCTTTAACTGCTGTGCCATCTTCTCGGTACCGAAGTTCTCTTCCGAACCGCAGCCCATAAACATATAATGAATGTTCTTGTTGTATTTCTCTGCATCGGCAAAAACTCCATTGAAACAGGTCTTTACATCTACGCCAAAGAGTGCACCGCTAAAGGTTCCAAGGGCAGAGAACTTGTCCATGTGAGGCAATACCGTGTTGAATGTCTGGCAACCGCCCCATGACAATCCAGCCATCGCACGATGCTCACGGTCGGTATAAGTGCGGAATGTCTTGTCAACCATCGGAATCAGATCCTTGATAATCACATCATAGAAAGAAGCTCCATAGTGGCTGCGCTCTTCATCTACATTCTTGCCTGGACGGGCAACGAAAGGCTTCTTTACATCGCCACTCTCCATGACCACAATCATAGGCTCAGCCTTGCCTTCTGCTATCAGGTTGTCCATGATGTGCTGCATCATTCCCTGCTTGCTCCAGCCCGTCTCGTCTTCGCCCATGCCATGCTGCAGATAGAGCACAGGATAGCGCTTGGTGGTGTTGGTTTCATATTCCGCAGGGGTGTAAACCATGGCGCGGCGGAACTGCTTCTGGGAGGCTGCATAGTAAGATACTGAGCGAACCTGACCGTGGGCTACGCCCTGCTGAGGACGATAGTAGTTGCCTTCTGCTCCTTCTGGAACTTCCAGACCGCCTGCTTCACGGCAGCAGCCGAAGTAGGTTTCGCTGGCAGGGTCAACTACCTGCACGCCATCTACATTCAGAAAATAGTAGTGGAATCCTACTACCAGCGGATCGCTCACGCCGTACCAGTCGCCATCCAAATCCTTTTTCATCTCATATTGCTTGCCGCAGATGTCGAAGATTACTTTCTTTGCCTCAGGAGCATGGAGCTTTACATAAGCTCTGCGGTCCTTATCTACACGCGGATAGTTGCTGTCTGGAATGATTCCCTGCAGGGCGAGCATCATGTTTGCATAGCGCTTGCCCATGGTGCGGTAGCTTTCTGCGATGAAGTGTAGACCGTCGCCACGCTGCGGACAGCCCTTTGAAGAAATGACGTGGGCTGTAGGAATGGTCTTGGCAATATCATCAACGATGGCGATATGTGCCCAGCATTTTCCGCCCATATCCTTCTGTACGGTTTCGCCTACGAGCAGAGGTACGTCTTCTGCCTTCAGATTCAAATCCTTCAAGATGTCGTTATATACAGTCTTTACTCGGTTAGGCCAGTTGGCATCGCCGTTGTTGGTTTCGCCCTGATGCAGGAGGATGCCCTTGATAACACCCTGCTTCTTGGCTATTTTTGCCAGTTCTATCAGTCGGGCGTATGGATTTCCGTTGTACTGGGATGCAAAGTTCTTCATCCAGTCGGGTTGTTTCTTGAGATAAGCCTTATAGGTACGCTTATCGAAGAGGTCGATGCTGGCTCCGCCCACGGCCACGGTGATGGTTCCCACCTTGATGCTGTCTGGCAGGTTATCCACCATCTTTCTTCCGAAATAGTCAACAGGAGTCAGTCCAGTAGAAGGTCTTGCCTGTGGCGGCACAGCGGTGTGCCATTGTCCCTTCTTCCATCCCGCCTTTTCATCATCCACGGCATACATAGCCTGAAATCTCGGGTTCACGCCCGTTCGGTCGATGTCTTCGATAGCCGCATTTCCTTCCATGTTCGACTGTCCGAAGCAGAGATAAATCTGAAAATTAGGATCAGGCTTTTCCTGAACCTTACTGCCCGTTTTCTGTGCCATCATAGGTAGGCATGCCATCGCGAGCATCGATGCTAAGATTGATAATCTATTCATAGTTTATATTTAATTAAATTATTAGATTGATTTTCATCTTCTGTTCTGTTTGCAAAGTTATGAAAAGATTTCCATACGTGCTTTGTCTCATATATCAATAACTTTTCCCTTTGTTATATAATAAGGTGATTCTTTTGTCTCAGGTTTCAGAATATGTTTCATTTTGTCTCTTTTGGGGTAGATGTTATTTGTGATAAAGTATTTGTTACTTGAGATAAAATGCGTTTTAATGTTTTTATCTATTTTTGCGACGTGTTTCAGCATCCTTAATGAAATTTTTGAAAATTTAGGATGTATATATAATAATGTAATATTAAACAACTGACTAGTAAAGTAAAACTATTAATCTATTTTTAAGATGAAGAATTTAAAAATGATTGAAAAGCCGTTTGTTTTGCTATTCCTGCTCTGTTTGCTTCCTTTGGGAGTTTCGGCTCAGAGCATAGTGAAAGGTATAGTGACTGATCCAAGTGGAGAACCTGTGATTGGTGCTACTGTTAAAGTAGATGGTAGCAAACTGGGTGTTGTTACCGACTTGGATGGTAAGTTTAGCGTTGATGCTGCACCTAATGCAACATTGACAATTACCTATGTGGGTATGGAGCCTAAGACCGTGAAAGCTGAGGCTGGTAAAACCCTTTCCATTACCTTGAAGGATGATTCTAAAGTTCTTAATGATGTCGTTGTCATCGGTTATGGCGTTCAGAAGAAGAGCGACCTGACTGGTGCAGTTGCATCTATCAAGAGCGATGACATCAAGGGTTTGTCAGCTACCGATGCCGGTGCTGCCCTCCAGGGTAAGGCTGCCGGTGTGCAGATTATCAACTCGGGTGGTCCGGGTGAGGCTGCCGATATCCGTATCCGTGGTTATTCTTCCAATAGTGGTAATATCGGCCCGTTGCTCATTGTCGATGGTCTGAAGGTGGATAACATCCAGTACCTGGATCCATCTATGATCGAGAGCATGGAGGTATTGAAGGATGCCGCTTCTGCTGCCATCTATGGTGCGCAGGCAGGTAATGGTGTCGTTATCATTACTACCAAGACGGGTGCTGCCAATGGCGGTAAGGCTCAGATTTCTTACAGCAGCAAGTTCACCATCCAGTCGTTGGGAAAGAGGGCTGATATCTTTGATGCTCCTGAGTATATTGAGTATCATAAGTACTTGGGTGATATTGATGATGCCTTGCTCCAGAAAAACGGTTATAATGGACAGAATACCAACTGGTATGACGAGGTATTTGAGAATTCCTTGGCTCACCAGCATAGTCTCACCTTGCAGGCAAGTAACGGTAAGGGACGTTTCCTCGCCAGCTTGAATATCCTGAACAATGATGGTATCGTTAAAGGTAGCAAGGATACTTATAAGCGTTTCACTGGTCAGATCAATGCCGACTATGATATCTATAAGTGGTTGAACGTGACTACTAATACATCTTTTGAAAAGTGGAAGACCAAAGGTGTAACTAGAGGTTATGGTTCATTGCTGAACTCTGTGGTTTCTATCGATCCTTTGACTCCAGCTTATATCAGTAATGTGGAGGATTTGGCTCCTGGCATGAAGGCACAGGTAGAAGCCGGTGGCCCAGTTCCTAGAGATCCTAGCCATAACAATGACTACTATGGTACTTCTAAATATGTAGAAGATGCTACTGGTAACCCTCTCTATCAGCGCGACCGTCATGATACATGGAATTCTGGTATCAATGTACGTGGTACCGTTGCTGCCAATATCAAGCCATTCAAGGGCTTTACATTTACTTCTCGCTTAGGTTATCGTATCACTCAGAGTAACTATCATAACTACGAGACTCCATATTGGTTAACATCTGTGGCACATAGTGAAAACTATACCATTGAAGCGAATACCAATAATGGTTTGTACTATCAGTGGGAGAACTTTGCCAACTATTTGACAACAATCGGCAAGCATACTATTGGTGCCATGGCAGGTATGTCGTTTACCAAGAATCATTGGGATAACAGTTCCATCAGTTCTACAGGAGGTAACATACTCACGTCTTATCAGCCAAACTTCCATTACATCAACTACTTGTTGGCTGATGCAACCAAGAATGTAGGTAACGCTCCTTCTGATGCCACAGAGTTGTCTTACTTTGGCCGTGTATCTTACAGCTATGACAACCGTTACTTCATGCAGGTTAACTTCCGTCGTGATGCTTTCGATACATCAAAACTTTCAAAGAAGGCACGTTGGGGTAATTTCCCATCAGTTTCAGCAGGATGGGCTATCAGCAATGAGAAGTTCTTCAAGGACAATATAAGCCGTGATGCCATTTCTTTCTTGAAACTTCGTGGTTCTTGGGGTCAGAATGGTAACGTCAATATCTTGAGCGATTATCGTTATGCTTCTACCATAGCTCTTAATCAGAGTTTCTATCAGTATAATCCTTCTATCGGAGATGGTAAGCTGACTTTAGGTTCTAAGCCTTCTGGACTTGCTAACCCAGACTTGAAGTGGGAAACTTCAGAGCAGGTTGACCTTGGACTTGATGCGCGATTCCTTAACGACCGTTTGACTTTGGGCTTAGACTGGTATCGTAAGACAACCAAGGACCTCTTGATTGAAATCGCTCCTATTCCAGAGATTGGTGTAAACAAGAGAGTTGTCAATACAGGTAAGGTACTTAACTCTGGTCTTGATTTCGAGTTGGGTTGGAGAGATCACATCAAGGACTTTAAGTATAGTGTGACCGTAAATGGTTCAACTCTGAAGAATGAAGTGAAGGAGGTTTCTAACCTTGTAAGCCGTTTGACCGAAGTAGGTATCGATGGATTCAATAACCAGCTTAAGCCTACATTCGAGGCTGGCCATCAGGTATGGTATTTCCGTGGTTACAAGTATGCAGGTGTAGCCGAAGATGGTAGCGCTCTCTATTATAATAAGAATGGCGAAACAACTTCAGCTCCAACCGATGAAGATAAGCAGGATTTGGGCTCAGGTATTCCTAAGTTTACTTATGGTATTACTCTTAATGCAGAATATAAGGGCTTTGACCTCACCGTATTTGGAACAGGCTCTGCTGGCAACAAGATTTACAACTTGATGGTTTCTGCTGACCGTCCGTTGATCAATGGAATTGATACCTACTGGAAGGATTCTTGGAGAGCAGACCGCACCAATGCTAAATATCCTGATATGAAAAAGGTTGCTACAGACTGGAAGTTCTTCAGTTCTGATGCAGCTGTGTTCAGTGGCTCATATTTCAAGATCAAGCAGATTCAGTTGGGCTATACATTGCCAAAGGCTATCTCTAGCGTGGCAGGTATCAGCAATCTTCGTGTATATTGCTCACTGGATGATTTCTTCACCATCACCAAGTATCCTGGTGCTGATCCGGAGACTGCTTCTATCAACAGTGGTGCTTCTCGTGGTTTTGATAATGGTACTTATCCAACTTCCAAGAAGGTGGTATTTGGTATCAATGTAACATTCTAACCTTTAATATTCAAAAACAATGAAGAAAATATTATTTTCAACAATATTGGCTCTTGCTGCTACAGGAACAATGACGCTCACTACATCTTGTGAGGATCAGCTTGACATTGAGCAGAAGGGTGTAATACTTACCGAGAACTTCTATAAGACCGATGCTGATGCAGAGGCGGCCCTCGTTGCTGCATACGAAAGCTTTATGTGTAATGTGATGGGACGTAACCACGATGGTGGTGGCCCAGGTATTTATACTCCATTGAAACTGATAGTCAATGAGTGTGGAGACGATGTGTTGGCAGCAGGTGCCAACTCTGGTGATAATACGTTTGGTATCATGCTCAATCAGTTCTATTATGATGCTGAGGCTGAGGTGCCAAAGTTTATGTACACAGGCCTCTATCACTCTGTATATGACTGTAACCTTGTACTCGATCACTTTGCCAACGCTACTACCGCTGTGCAGAAACGTTGCGCGGCAGAGGCTCGTGTGCTTCGTGCTTATGATTATTTCCTGTTGGCTAATCTTTGGGGTACTCCACCATTGGTAACTCATGTTCTGGATGCTTCTGCACAGCCTTTTAATTGTGATAAGGATCCTGAGCATCCTATGGATCACCAACAGTTGATAGAGTGGATTGCGCAGGAATGTGAGAATGCTGCCAACGATTTGGATGAGCGTAAAAGTAAGGATGACAAGGATGGAGCAGTGAAGGTAACCAAGGGCTTTGCATGGGCTCTTGCCGGAAAGGCTTACCTTTTCGCCAAGCAGTATGACAAGGCTAAAATTGCCCTTAAAAAGGTTATAGACTCGGAGAAGTATGATCTTGTTCCTGGTGAGAAATATGCCGACAACTTCCATATCGAGGGTGATGCCAACGAGGAGAAGGTATTTGAAATCAACTTCGAGTATAATACAGGTAAGTCCAATTGGGGTGGTATGATTCAGCGTTCTAGCTGGATGGAGACCAACTATTGGGATTGGCGTGCTGATCACTTTGTGGTTTCTCCTAACAAGGTTTATTGTGGCGGCGTTGATGGCTGGGGTGGCCTTGGCGTGCCTCAGTGGTTTGGTGACGAATTCTATAAAAATGATGGTGATCACTCTTATCGCTTGAATGCTACTTTAAAGCATATTGATGATGCGGTTTATCATATGCCTTACGGCAAGAAAGAAATCGATAATATGACTGACGAGCAGAAGAAAACCAGTGACAAGATTGGCATCAATGACCCTGTTCAGGGACTCTACGGCAACTCTACCTGGTTGGCGTTCAAGCAAATAATGAGAGCTCCTGATACTCAAGGCAAGAAATATGGTGATAACATTCGTTTGAATAATTATCTTGTCATGCGTTACGCTGAGGTTTTGCTCAATTATGCAGAGGCTTGTATTCAGACAGGCGATCTGGATGAAGCTAAGATATATATCAATAAGATTCAGGAGCGCGCCGGTTCAAAGACAGTCAGTGAAACTGTTGATATGGATGTGTTGAAGAAAGAAAAGTCATATGAACTTTGGCTTGAAGGCTGTCGTTGGTTCGATATCATGCGATGGAATGATACAAAGGCCATTGAGCGTTTGACTAAGGCTGGTACAGTCGTGCCACATTTGTTTGATAAGGTTTTCAGAGCTCCAAAGGCAGACGACCAGGATGTAACTTGGGAGCATGGATCAGAAGCAAACAGCCGTTTCTATACGACCAACACTCCTGAGACTAATTTCAAGGTAGGTTTCAAGGAGGGCAAGCATGAGTTCTTCCCTTATCCACAGACCGTGTTGGATAAGAACCCTAACCTGAAGCAGAATCCTGGTTGGTAATCATGAAGTTGTTTTGTTAATATAGTGTTTTTAGTTTAAAGAACTATAGATTGTTTGACAATTAGGGGGTGTTTTGAAAAAAAACACTCCCTTTTTTTCTTCTTTAAAGGAATTTACGTATGAAGACATGGATGTGCGCCTTGATGCTGGCGTTATCGACAGGAGCTTCGGCTCAGAATCCGGTAATCAGCGGACAATATTCTGCTGATCCTACGGCTCGCGTGTTCAATGGGAAGATGTATCTTTATCCTTCTCATGACATTCCGAGTCCTATCGAGAAACTGAAGGAATGGTTCTGCATGGCTGATTATCATGTCTTCTCATCCAGCAATCTGACGGATTGGGAAGATCATGGAGTCATCGTTTCGCAGGATAAAGTACCTTGGGTACAGGACGGCAGTTATACGATGTGGGCTCCTGACTGTGTAGAGAAAGACGGGAAATATTACTTCTATTTCCCTGCCGCTCCGAAAGGGGAGGAGAAGGGATTCGGAATAGGTGTGGCGGTTGCCGACCAGCCTGAAGGACCGTTTATGCCGATGTGGAAACCCATAGAGGGTGTGCACGGCATAGATCCTTGTGTGCTGATAGATAAGGACGGACAGGCTTATATCTACTGGGCGGGAGCAGGTTTGCACATGGCTAAGCTGAAACCAAACATGATGGAACTTGCCTCGGAACCTAAGCCTGTAGAGGGATTGCCTGAGGGATTCAAGGAAGGCCCATTTGCCTTCGAGCGTAACGGCAAGTATTATTTCACCTTCCCTTGGGTACGTGAAAAGAATGGTACCGAAACACTGGCTTATGCCATGGCTGACCATCCGATGGGACCTTTCACATTCAAGGGTATCATCATGGATGAGTCGCCAACGAAGTGCTGGACCAATCATCATAGCATCGTGGAATATCAGGGACAGTGGTATCTCTTCTATCACCATAATGATTATTCGCCTAAGTTCGACAAGAACCGCTCGGTGCGAATCGACTCTCTGAACTTCAATCCTGACGGAACGATACAGAAGGTGATACCTACGCTAAGAGGTGTGGGATTGACGAACGCTCGTTCGCGTATTCAGATTGACCGCTATTCTGCGTTGCAAGGCAAGGGTATTGGTATTGATTATCTGGATAAGAACAACTGTTTTGCCGGCTGGAAGACTCTCTTCTCTAAATCGAATACTGCCCTTATATATAATAAGGTGGATTTCGGTAATGAGAAGGTGGAAGAAATCACCGTTCGTGCCAAGTCTTCAAAGGGTGGTGTACTCGTAGTCAGAGCCGATGGCAAGAAGGGTAATATCATCGCTAAGGTGAAGATTCCGAAGTCGGCTGGCTGGAAGAATGTCCGGGCTCAGGTGCTTCATGCTCCTCTCGGTGTTCATGCTCTCCATGTATCCTTGCAGAGTGGAGCCGATGTTGAGGTAGACTGGCTGGGCTTTGATGCGTTGCCTTGGGAAAAGGGTGCTTTCGAAACTCACCAGTATCGTAATCTCTTTGCCGAGATGGGCTATAAGCAGGCTGATATTGACAGGAAGGTGAATGAAGTGTTCAATGATGTATTCTACGGTAAGAACAAGGTCTATTTCGAGGTGGGCGATTCCATGGGATATGTCAGCGATATAAAGAACAATGATGTGAGAACCGAAGGCATGTCGTATGGAATGATGGCTGCCGTGCAGTTTGACAAGAAGGACATCTTCGACCGCCTCTGGCGATGGAGCAAAAGATACATGCAGCATCAGGAAGGACCTTATAAGGGCTATTTCGCATGGAGCTGCAAGACTGATGGAACGAGAAATGCGCAGGGAGCCGCATCGGATGGTGAACTCTATTTCGTAACTTCGCTCATCTTTGCATCCAACCGATGGGGCAATGATACGGGCATCAACTATCTGAAGGAAGCGCAGCATATTCTGGATTGCAGCATGCAGAAGGCGGGAATGGACCGCACAGCTCCGCTTATCAATCTCGAACATCAGCTCATCACCTTTACGCCCGATCATTGGGGCGGGAAGTTTACCGACCCTTCTTACCATCTCCCTGCCTTTTACGAGGTTTGGGCGAAATGGGCTAACGACGGACGGTCCCAGTTCTGGAAGGAGTGTGCTGAGAAAAGCCGTGAGTTCCTGCATAAGTGCATCAATGAGAAGACGGGCTTGAACCCGGACTATTGCAACTATGATGGCAGTCTGATGAAGACTGGTCAGTTGCTGGGTGATGCATTCCGCTACGATTCATGGCGTGTTCCTATGAACATAGCGCTCGATTATTCCTGGGCTTGCAAGGATAAGGAGTGGCAGCAGAAATATGCCAATACGCTGCAGAACTTCCTGTATAGTCAGGGTATAGATTCTTTCCTGGACCAGTATAATGTAGATGGAACGATGGTAGAAGATATTCTGCCGGCAGGTACAGCTCCTAAGGCACTCCGCCATTCTATCGGTTTTGTTGCCACTTCGGCTGCGGCTTCATTGGTCAGCAATCATGTGAAGGGCAGGGAATTCGTCAGTCATTTCTGGAATGCCAAGCATGAACCAGATAAAGAAGGCTTCTTCGATGGCTACTACGACGGACTGTTGCGCCTCTTCGCCTTCATGCATCTGAGTGGCCGTTATCAGATTATCGAACCTCAATAATAATGAATAGTCTATGTACAACATTTTCAATAAAATAGTTAGATTGTTTTGTTTATGTGTATTCCTTTTTGGGCATTCCACTGCGGATGCCCAAAATAGGAATTTACCTGCAGACATCAATCCTTATTTCGGACCAGTCGGCAAGCAGGCTGTCATGCCTAATGCGGCTGGCTTTATTCAGAGATGGTTGCTCCTGGAGCCCATCTCTATGCCGGTTAAGAGCAATGTCGTTTTTACAGATTCTTATCTGAAGGAGATATTCCATACGCAGTATTTCCCTAAACAGATGGAAACAGTTCCTAAGGATGGAGCCGTCGTGAAGGTGGGCAAGGAAAAACTGAAATGGCATGCGCTGGACAGTAAACTGTTTAATGTGAAGCTCTTCCGTTTCGCTACTTCGTTTAAGAAGCCCAAGTATGGTGTCTTGTTCTGGGCGGTTACCATTATCGATTGCCCTGAGGAGATGAAAGACGTCCGCTTGTCTGTTGGCTCGAATGGTGCTTCCATGTGGTGGCTCAATGGCGAGGAGGCGGTGATGCTCGAAGGCGACCGAAGAATGGTTCGCGATGATGTGGTTTCTAAGAAACTTACCTTGAAGAAAGGTAGGAATATCCTTCGTGGTGCAGTAATCAATGGACCTGGTATGAGTGACTTCTGTGTCCGATTCATCGACGGACAGGGCAAGCCTGTCAGAAACCTGTCTATTCACGTGAAGTAGTGCAATCAATAAAGAAAGTTATGAAACAGAACAATATATTTTTCAGATATTTTAGCCCGGTTGCTGCTCAGCAGAAACTTTATGCCGCTGCTTTGGTTGCCTTGTTGTCTTCCTCTGCTTACGAGGCAGAAGCCCAGGTGGGAGAACCTTTCATTCATGACCCTTCTACCATTGCCCTGTGTGATGGAAAGTATTATACCTTTGGAACGGGTGAAGGTGGAATCTGGTCGGAGGATGGCTGGACCTGGCAGGGTGGTGCTGTTCGTCCCGGCAGAGGAGCGGCTCCTGATGTGTTGAAGATTGGCGACCGTTATCTGGTAGCCTACAGTGCTACGGGTGGTGGATTGGGTGGCAGTCATCGCGGTGATGTCCTGACGATGTGGAACAAAACGCTCGATCCGAAATCGCCTGATTTCAAATATACTGAACCGGTGGTTGTTGCCTCATCCTTAGATGATGAAGACTGTGATGCCATTGATGCGGGCTTGTTGCTCGACCCTACTACCGGCAGACTCTGGCTCAGTTATGGTACCTATTTCGGATTTATCCGTCTGGTAGAACTTGATCCGAAGACAGGTAAGCGGATGGAAGGCAACGAACCCGTCAATATCGCCATCGACTGCGAAGCTACTGATTTGATTTACCGCAACGGCTGGTATTATCTTCTCGGCACTCATGGCACCTGTTGCGATGGTCCAAATTCTACCTACAATATCGTGGTGGGACGTTCGCGAAAGATAACCGGTCCATACGTAGATAATGTGGGCAGAGAGATGTTGCAGGGCGGTGGAAAGATGGTGATTGCTGCCAACAATCTGAAGACGGGTCCCGGTCACTTCGGACGCTATATTGAGGAAGAGGGTGTAGAAAAGATGTCGTTCCACTATGAGTCTGATTTCAGACAGGGAGGACGAAGCGTGTTGGCTATCCGTCCTTTGTTGTGGAAGAACGATTGGCCTGTGGCTGGTGATGAATTTCATGCCGGAACCTACGAGATAGAATCGGAACGAAGAGGCTATGCCCTGGAGATTGCCGTAGATTTCGTGAGAATGCAGCGGGATATCGAACCTTTCTGGATCAAGCCGACCAAGCCTCTGAAGAATATCGAACCTCAGACCTTGAAGGAGGTAGAGGCAGAATGGCCTAAGGGCGAGGTGAAGGTGAGAATGAATGATTATATGTTCCGTCCTCATCAGAAGTGGAGTATCATGCCTGCCGGAAAGGGTGGTTATCTGGGTGGTCCTTATTATAAGATCTGCATAGAAGGCACTACTCGCTATCTTACCGCAACCGCTCAGCATGATGTCATCGCCAAACCTGAATTTACGGGTGAAGATGCCCAGCTTTGGCGCATCGAACAGCTCACCGATGGCACCTATCGCATCATGCCGAAGGCTGTGCCAGGCACAGAAGAGAAACTGGCATTGGTTTCACTCGGCGACTGTACTCCAGGCTTGGCTCCCTTCGATTTCAATAGCGATAATTCTAAATGGAATTTCAGGCAACAATAAATTCATGATGATTTGACAATCGAGAAGCGTCCCAATCATAAACCCTCTAATAAAATAAACAGAAGTATGCTAAAGAATTTATCTTTCATTGCCCTTTTAGGCATCGCTGCCGTTGGTGTTCCAAGTGAACTCAGCGCCAAGAATGTAAAGGTGGCAGGCACCCAGAAAGGTGCGGCTGCCAAGTCTATCACCCGTCAGGTGGCTCAGCAGAATGTAACCATCGAATTCTATTCTCCATCCATCGTCCGCATCTTGAAATCTGATGCCGGACTTGGTGCTCCTGTTCAGAAGAAAAGCTATTCTGTCATCTTGAAACCTCAGCAGATGAAGGGCGTTCAAATACAGGAAAACGGTGATATTGTAAAAATCAATTCTAGTTTTATTTCCGTTGAACTGAATCAGCAGACTGGCGAAATCCGCTTCCTTTCGAAGGATGGAAAACTGCTGCTTACCGATACGAAGACCCGTCTGGAAGCTCGCAAGGATGAAGCCAACAAGGGCAAGTACCGCATAGAGCAGGACTTCCGTCTTGCTGATGACGAGGCAATCTATGGTCTGGGACAGTTGCGCGATGTTTACATGAATCAGCGTGGTCGACAGAATATCGTACTCTGGAACAATAATACTTATATCGCCATCCCTTATTTCACCAGTGAGAAGGGCTATGGTCTTTACTGGGATAATGCGGGAAAAACTTATTTCAATGATGTAGTAGCATCCAAGGATAATGGCAACCAGCCATCATGCACTTCCTTTACCAGTGAAGTGGGAACCTGCGCCGACTACTATTTCATGTACAAGGATGGTACGCAGGATGGAGTCATCGCCAGCATCCGTGAACTCACCGGACAGGCTACAATGTTCCCGAAATGGGCGATGGGCTTCTGGCAATGCCGCGAGCGCTATAAGACCAGCGATGAACTGGCGGGCGTGTTGGACAAGTATCGCGAACTGAAGATTCCTACTGATGCCATTGTGCAGGACTGGCAGTATTGGGGATGCGACTCCAACTGGAATGCGATGAAGTTCCAGAACCCATACTATATAAATAAGGTGGGCGACCCAGCCTATGCCAAGTATCTTCCTACCGATATGAAGCAGATGAAGGCTCAGGGAGAACCCCGCCTGAAGAGTCCGGAAGAGATGGTGAAGTATGTTCATAAGAACGATGCCCATCTGATGATTTCCATCTGGGCTAGTTTCGGTCCTTGGACAGAGCAGTATCGTGAACTGAAGAAGATGAATGCCCTCCTTCCTTTTGAAACGTGGCCAAGAAACAGTGGCGTGATGCCATACGATGTCTTCAATCCGAAGGCTCGCAACCTCTACTGGAAGTATCTTACTCATCTCTACCAGATGGGATTTGATGCCTGGTGGACCGATTCTACGGAGCCAGACCATTTTGAGAAGCCGGGCGATGAGAACTATCAGACCTTCGATGGTTCATGGTTGGGCGTGAAGAACGCCTTCCCATTGTTGCACAACAAGAGCATCTACGAGCACCAGAGAGCGATGAAGGGCAATACAAAGCGTTCGCTCCAGATGACCCGAAGCGGCAGTTTCGGTATTCAGCATTATGGCACCATCTGCTGGAGCGGTGATGTGCTGGCTTCCTGGAACGAGATGAAGAATCAGATTCCATCGGGCTTGAACTTCTCGCTCTGCGGTATCCCATTCTGGAACACCGACCTGGGTGGTTTCTTCTACTGGGAGTTTGAACAGAATCCAAAGAACCCTGCCATTCAGGAACTGCAGACCCGCTGGATGCAGTGGGGAACCTTTATGCCATTGATGCGCAACCACTGTTCTTCGCCGATGGTAAGCGAACTGTATGAATTCGGAAAGCAGGGCGACTGGGCTTATGATGCTATGATTAAGGCCATCAAGCTGCGCTATCGCCTTTTGCCTTATATCTACAGTACGGCTGGCGACTGTGTACAGAATAGCGGAAGCATGATGCGTGCCCTGGTAATGGATTATGCGGCAGACAAGAAGGCTTCCCGTCTGAACGATGAGTATCTCTTTGGCCGCAACATCCTGGTGAAGCCTGTAACCGATCCTTTATACACCTGGAAGGATAAGGAGAAGAAGGGCCATACCATCTATCCTGATGTAAGGAAGGCAGCTGCGCCTGTGAATGTTTACTTGCCAAAGGGTAATAAATGGTATGATTTCTGGAGCAACACCCAGTATGAGGGCGGTCAGGATATCCAGCGCCTTTGTCCTGTCGACATCATGCCTGTATTCATCAAGGCAGGTACCATCCTGCCATTCGGTCCTGAAGTGCAGTATAGTTCAGAGAAGCCTTGGGATGAGCTGGAAATCCGTGTCTATCCTGGTGCTGATGGTAAATTTACGCTCTATGAGGATGAGGGCGACAACTACAACTATGAGAAGGGAAAATTCTCTGAAATCCAGTTTGTTTGGAATGAAGCAGACAGAACCCTGAACATCGCTCCACGCAAGGGCAGTTATAAGGGAATGCTCCAGCATCGCAGATTCCACATCGTATTGGTGGATGCCAATAGTGGAGCGGGCGATCAGCCTATGCAGGCAAGCAAGAGTGTGGAATATGACGGAAAGGCTGTAAAGATACAGATGTAAGTGTTACATCATATAAAGTATTTGATACTTGTGATAAAGTAGTATTCTGCTTTTTTGTTTATCTTTGCAGCGCAAATAACAATTTAATATACCAATAGCTTAATAGTAATTACAATGAACAAGAAAGTTATATACGCAGCTTTGATGTTTGTGGTAACTATGTCTTCCGGCAATGCCTCAGCGCAGCAGTTGCCTTATCAGAATCCAGCCCTCTCGGCTCATGAGAGAGCGGTAGATTTATGTGGTCGTCTCACTTTGGAAGAGAAAGCTTCTCTGATGCTGGATGATTCGCCGGCTATCCCACGATTGGGAATCAAGAGATTCCAGTGGTGGAGCGAGGCACTGCATGGTGTGGCGAACATGGGAGATGTAACCGTCTTTCCGGAACCTATCGGAATGGCAGCTTCGTTTAACGACAGAATGGTGTATAGAGTCTTTGATGCAACATCTGATGAGATGCGTGCCAAATGGAATGAACTGCAGCAGAAGGGAGGAGATGTAACCCGTTTCCATGCTTTATCTGTCTGGACTCCAAACGTGAATATCTTCCGTGATCCTCGCTGGGGACGTGGACAGGAAACCTATGGTGAGGATCCTTATCTTACCAGTAGGATGGGATGTGCCGTGGTGCGCGGATTGCAGGGACCAGAAGATACGAAATACCGCAAACTCTGGGCTTGTGCCAAGCACTATGCAATTCATAGCGGACCGGAATGGGCTCGCCATACAGACAATATTACCGATGTTACACCGCGCGACCTTTGGGAAACTTATATGCCTGCCTTCAAATCACTGGTGCAGGATGCCAAGGTGCGCGAGGTGATGTGTGCCTATCAGCGTTGGGATGATGAACCATGCTGCGGCAGTACCCGTCTTTTGCAGCAGATTCTCAGGGATGAATGGGGATTCAAATATCTGGTGGTTTCCGACTGTGGCGCTGTTACTGATTTTTGGGAGAACCATAAGGTGTCTAGCAATGCCAGAAATGCGGCAGTTAAGGGTGTATTGGCAGGTACGGATGTGGAGTGTGGATATAATTATGTATATAAGTCGGTGCCTGAGGCTGTGAAGTATGGTGCCCTGACTGAAGAAGAAGTTGATAAGCATGTGATTCGTCTGCTCGAAGGTCGTTTCGACTTGGGTGAGATGGATGACAATAAGATCGTATCATGGTCGAAGATTCCTGTATCGGTGCTTTGCAGCAAGGCACATCGCCAGCTCTCGCTCGATATGGCTCTGCAGACCATGACGCTGCTCCAAAACAAGAATGAGGTATTGCCTCTCGATAAAAAGGTAAAGAAGATTGCTTTCATCGGACCAAATGTGGATAACGAACCGATGATGTGGGGAAACTATAATGGTACTCCACGACAGACAATTACCATCCTGGATGGTATCAGGAGTCGTTTGAAGAAAAACCAGGTCGTCACCTTTAAAGGGTGCGACTTGGTGAACGACCAGATTCTGGATTCTTACTTCGACCAGTGTAGCATGGATGGCAAGCTGGGCTTTAAGGGTACTTTCTGGAACAACCGCAAGATGGAAGGCAAGCCTGTTACCATCACCCAGGAGAAGAATCCTGTGCAGGTAACTACCTATGGTCAGCATTCTTTCGCTCCTAATGTGAAGCTGGTGGGCTTCTCTGCAAAATATGAAACCGTGTTCCGTCCTAAGCAGACTGACAAGGTGTTGCTCGACGTGGCTGGTTGCGGTCACTATGAGGTTTACCTGAATGGGGAGAAGAAGGCAGAGCATTCCATCTGGCGCACTACCGAGAGTCGTATCGAGTTCCAAGCCGAGAAGGGCAAGGAGTATAAGATAGAGATTCGCTATTATGAGATGCCAAACTATAATGCGGATATGAAGATTAATATCGGGCATGAGAATCCTATCGACTATCAGGCTTCGCTCAAGCAGTTGAAGGATTGCGAGACAGTAGTCTTCGTGGGTGGTATCTCTCCACAGTTGGAAGGTGAGGAAATGCCTATCGAGATTTCTGGCTTCAAGGGTGGTGACCGCACCAACATCGAATTGCCTAAGGTTCAGCGCAATTTCCTGAAGGCTTTGAAGGAGGCGGGCAAAAAGGTTGTCTTTGTCAACTGTTCGGGTTCGGCTATCGCTTTGACTCCAGAGACAGAGAGTTGCGATGCCATTCTCCAGGCCTGGTATCCTGGTCAGGAAGGTGGTGAGGCTGTGGCTCGTGTACTCTTCGGAGAGTACAATCCTGCCGGCAAGTTGCCTATTACGTTCTATAAGAATTCTGAGCAGTTGCCTGATTTCAAGGATTACAGCATGAAGGGCAGGACCTATCGTTATATGAACGATGCGCTCTTCCCATTCGGTTACGGCTTGAGCTACACTTCTTTCCGTATTGGCGATGCTACACTTTCCAACTCTATCCTGAAGAAGGGTGAGAAGATTACGCTGAAGGTACCGGTAAGCAATGTAGGAAAGAAGGATGGAACCGAGGTGGTGCAGGTGTATGTGAAGGATCCTGCCGATACCGAAGGACCATTGAAGAGTTTGAAGGCTTTCGAGAGAGTGGAGGTGAAGGCAGGAAAGACTGCTGAGGCTGTCATCACGCTGGATAGCAGAAACTTCGAACTCTTCGATGCTGCAACCAATACCGTCCGTGCCAAGGCAGGAAAGTATGAGGTTTATTACGGCAGCAGTTCGGCTGATAAGGATTTGAAGAAGATAATGGTAAATTATGAATATTAAGAAAAATCTGACTAAGAAGGCAGACTTGAAAGTATTGTAAATTGAAAGAACTTTAAGTATCATGTTGTTTCTTTGTGCCTTGACCATTTCAGTCAAGGCACAAAGTCCTACTCAAAACTATGTGCTGACTAAGGACGTGCTTGATGTCGATGGAACTCACGCCATAACGACTGTTACGTATTATGATGGCTTGGGTTATCCTGTAGAGACGGCAACCAATGGTCTTGGTGGTACAGTTTACAATTTGACAAATACAATTGGACATGAGGAGTTACATAAAGAATCAGATGTGCCTCTAACATATCTTGTTCATTCTCAAATAGTATTGAAACAACTTGCTGATGCAAATTTTTCTAATGGATCGGAGAAATATCAAACAGGTACGATAGGAAATATGATTGTTTTAATGAATGAAGCGAATAAAAATGAACAAAGCGCAAATGCACTGATACAAATAATGGTAAAAGCAAATTCAATCATTAAACCGCTAGGATTAGGTAGAATAGTTAGACGAAATATTCATTTTGAAGATGTATATGGTACAAAATAGAAAAAATGAATTTGGAATAGCAAAAACGGTTATGTTTTTATGTATAATGGCTATCTTATGTTCTTGTAAGGATACAAAGAAAATTCTTACAAGAAATAGTTATCAATATTGGCATTATATAGATAGTAAGCAGAATGAGGACGAAACAAGACACCCTTATTTTTGTAGGGAGGATTCTTTCTATTTTTATGTCGATAGCAAAGGTGTTTTTATCGAGTTTCGAGCAAATTGGCGTTTTAGGGAATATAATGGTTTTCTTGTTTCTCATTATCTTTATGAACCAAGTTGGAATTTGTTAAACCGTAACACAATCCGTTTTGGACGCTTTCGCTATAAAATTATTTCTGTTTCCGATAATAGAATCTTGATTCGTAATGACATTGATCCCAAAAACGCTGTAGACACTTTAGAGTTGGTTCCCAAGTCTCATATACCTAAAGATTATAGAGATTTTCAAAAACCATTTCAGTACAAGGAAGAAAAAAAAGACAGAGAGAAAGGTAAATATTTCTTTATATTTTAGGATAGTAAAAAAATAATTTGTGCTTAGAAAAAAACAACTATATGTTCTATCTCTATGACAATGTCAAGAGAATGGTGTTAGCATGACTGTTACTCAGGTAAACGACTATAATGAACTGAAGTTTCGCATGTGGTTCAAGTACGGGCTGAAGGCCCAAAAGCTCCTAGCCCAGGGCGTGTGGGGCTTACTTGCGAAACTTAACTTAAGTAACGGTATACTAATTAATATATACTACTTTCAATAGTATCAATCCAATAAAATAATCGAATTATGAAAAGAATCCTTTGTGTACTTATCGCAGCCATCTGGCTCTGCACTTGCTGGGCAGGGAATGGCAAGAAAACTATTGTCTGGGAACAGCCGATAGCTGAATCGAATCAGCTATTTTATGATCCTTTTCAATCTCAACTCAACATCTATCGTGTGGAATTTGCAGATGATGAAACACGAGTGTTCATGCACATCACTTTTCCCCCACACTATTGGGTAAAGTTTGTGAAGGAAACCTATCTCCTTGCTGATGGCAAGAAATATCTCGTCAAGAGCTGTGATGGACTGAAACTTGACGAAGAACACTATATGCCAAGCTCAGGCAAGGAGGATGTGGTCTTCCATTTCGCACCGCTCCCCAAGAAGACCCGAAAGTTTGACTTCCTGGAAGGTGACGGCGAACAGAATTTCAAGATATTTGGCATCGAGAGTATCGATACCCGTATCAAACAGCTCTTCTCCTCGCTTTGGCGCAACGATGCGACTGGCGATTGGGAGATAGGATTCTATGAAGATTTCGCCATCTACGACTGCCGTTACTGGCAATACAAGCAGAAGAATCAGAAGGGCGATAAGTACTCTTTCATCCTTACCGATGGCAAGAGCGACCTGGCTGTCAACATCGACAAACCTCAACATGGCAAGCGCACGATGAGCATCAACGGCAAGGAAGCCGAATATTCGCTCATTACCACTTCCACCCTTCCGGATTATCCGCAGAAAGATGAGACCACAAGTCTGAAGGATACTCATAACAAGCCCGATACGGCTATTGTTGTGGGATGGCTCAGAAATATGCCTAAGGAACTTTGGGATAGAGGGCAGGAGTATAGTGTGCAGTATTATGATCTCTTTTACACATTCAAGGAAGTGAGCAATTATAGCAAGCTCGATTCTCTTGGCAGATTTGAGATCAAAGTGCCTCTCATCAACTCTACCGAGGTTTTCATGGACTGGAAACATACTTATATCAACACGGTATTGGAGCCAGGTGAGACCTATTATCTGCTCTATGACTTCAAGTCTGGACATTCCATCTTCATGGGCAAAAAATGCCGCTTGCAAAACGAACTGCTAGCGCATTCTATCCCAAGGATTAACGCAGACTATGCAGGTAAGTATGCGAATAAGGTTCCAGCCCAGGAGATGATGCAGAATCTTGAATCCAGATATAAGGAGGCTGAAGGGAACTTACGAAAACAGATAGAAAAATCGGCATCTATTTCCAGATGTTATCAGGAGTATGCGGCTCAATACCTTCTCTGCATTTATGCTACGGATATCTTGCAAGGAGCATATAGCGTAAAAGACAATGTTTTCCCTCAGGAATATGTGAGCCAAGTGGAAAAAATATGGAAGGAGATTCCGCAGCCTTATACTCGGTTTCGTGACTATAGTATGCTGACTAAAGATCTCATCGACCAGGAAGCAAGGTTAAAGTACAGTACACCCATGGGGAAGACCTATGGATTCTTGTTCACCAATTATTATCCGGAACTGTTGAAAAAGCACAAGGCTCAGGGGGATATTGCGATAACCGATTCAGAAATTGCTACGGTGGAACAATGGGCTAAGAATCTGGATAGCATGACTATCAAGCAATATCAGACGACAGATGCCAAGGAGCAGGAGAAAATAGAAAATGCTTTTTCCAATTCAGCCCTTGCCAAGCGCGCTACGGCTATCATTGGAAGAGAAGATATTGCCAAGATGCTTAAGGATGAGACTCCTCTCCTCGATGTATATTATGCCCAGCATATAGCTGATAGCATGGGATGCAACCAGCAGCAGAAAGATGTCATCATCTCTAAAGCCATTCTTCATGTGTTGGAAAGACTAGCTATGCCACTCAATAGTTATGGGCTTGACCTGGCAGAACATTGTATCAGTTCTGAAGTTCTCAGGGAGAAAGTATTGGCAGAACACCGTAAGTACCTGTCTTTGCAGAACAGGGACATTACTGCCAGTATCAAGACAGCTCCGCAGGATATGAGCGATGGTGAGAAACTTCTTCGCCATATATTGGAGCCTTATAAGGGAAAGCTTGTATTGCTGGATGTCTGGGGAACCTGGTGTGCCCCTTGCAAGATGGCTCTTGCCCATTCGAAGGAAGAGTTCGAACGGTTGGCACCATACGATGTGGTGTATCTATACATGGCAAACAACAGTCCTGAAGAGTCATGGAAAAATATCATCAGACTGAATAATCTGGTTGGCGACAATATCGCCCACTATAACTTGCCAGCGGCTCAGCAGCGTGCCATCGAGAACTATCTCAACGTTCACTCTTATCCATCCTATCGCCTCTTCGACAAGAAAGGAAATCTGGTAGATGTGAAAGTGGATGCATGGCAGCTTGACAATCTGGAGAAAATCATCAAGGAGCTGAACAGATAGTAAGAATACTGATAAAACTTCCTTCAAGGTATTGGGTACACGGTTGAATACATAATAAATCCCGAAATCGCTTGGCGGTTTCGGGATTTTTGCTTATCTTTGCCAACGTAAATAGTAAATAGTTGATAATATGGCAACGAAGTTATATCCAATAGGCATGCAGACCTTCTCTGAGATTCGAGAGGAGGACTTTCTCTATGTAGATAAGACGGAGTACATCTATCGTATGACTCATACGAGTGGAAAGTATTTCTTCTTGGCGCGTCCACGTCGTTTCGGAAAGTCACTCCTCGTCTCTACTATGCAGAGCTATTTCGAGGGAAAGAAGGAATTGTTCAAGGGGCTTGCCATCGAAAAGCTAGAAAAAGATTGGACGAAATACCCTGTACTTCATTTTAGTTTGGCAGGTGGAAAGCACATGGAGAAAGACCAATTGGTGCGTTATCTCTTGTATATATTGAATGTAAATGAAGAAAAATTTGGCATCGTCAATGATTCTCCTGCCCCGAATGTCCGTATGCTTAATTTAATAAAAACAGTATATGAACAGACTGGGCAGAAGGTCGTTGTGCTCATCGATGAATACGATGCTCCTTTGCTTGATGTGGTACATGAGGATACTAGCTTGGATATATTGAGAGAGGTGATGCGCAATTTCTATAGTCCCCTAAAGGATAGCGACCGAATGCTGCGTTTCGTCTTCTTGACAGGCATCACCAAGTTCTCGCAACTTAGTATCTTCAGTGAACTCAATAATATTACTAATGTGAGTATGCACCAAGAGTATGCTGGCATTTGCGGCATTACCAAGGAGGAATTGTTGGATAAGTTTGATGAGGATATTGATGTGTTAGCAGGTAGGTTGGGATTGACACACGAACAAGCCTTGTCAAAACTGAAGGAAAATTATGATGGCTATCACTTTACATGGCCATCATCAGATATTTTCAATCCTTATAGCTTGTTAAACTGTTTAGCTGAAGGACAGATGAATTCCTATTGGTTTGGCTCAGGCACTCCTACCTATCTCCTTAATATGATGCGGAAATATGACTTTACACCGATTGACCTGGGTGAACAGATTGATGCATCAAAGGATGATTTCGATGCAGCCACTGAGACGATGACTACTATCATGCCTTTGCTTTATCAGAGTGGTTATATCACTATCAAGAATTATGATCCGGAAACGGAACTCTATACCTTGGCTCTGCCTAACAAAGAAGTGAGGATAGGTTTGTATCGCAGTATGTTGCCGCATTATTTGGCGGCAAAGTCTGCAATGTGCAATACGACCGTGGCCAAGATGTCGGCTCTTATCAATAAGGGTAACATGGATGGTGCTCTTCAGCTATTGAAAACGTTCTGGGAGACGGTACCTTATTGCGATAATACCGATTATGAGGGGCATTATCAGCAGACAATGTATATCATCTTTGCCCTGCTTACGAATTTCCGTATATTGGTGGAACAGCATACTTTCCGGGGAAGAACAGACATTACGATGGAAACAAAGGATACCATCTATGTGATAGAACTGAAATTTAATAAGTCGGCACAAGAGGCTCTTGACCAAATCAACAACAAGCATTATGCTGATGCTTTTGCCCTAAGAGGCAAAACCGTGGAAAAGATTGGTATGAACTTTATGATTGATGAAGATAAGACGATCGTATTGGATTGGGCAAAATAGTTCCCTTAGTAGCAGAACCTCTTCTTCCTGGATTGGTGGAAGTTTGGGGAGTAGCAACAGAAAAGATGGCCTTGCAAAATGCGGGGTCATCTTTTCTGTTTTATAAAACAGACACTCTTAGATAATTATTCGACATGAAAACCATAACAAAGTATTTGTTACATGAGATAAAGTAATGAATCGAATAAATCGCTATTTTTGCATCGTTTTAACAGCTTTAATAAAGAAAGCCGGTGAAAATCATCGGCATCATAACAATTTTAAACTTTTATATTTCAACCTAAAAACAAATGAAAAAGAGATTTTTGGCGATATTGGCGGCTGTGTTGCTACCGTCATGTCTGTTCGCCCAGTTTGGAGTGGTTTCGCCGCTTCATGTGAATGGCAATCAGTTGAATGATGCCTATGGCAACAAAGTGGTTTTGCATGGTGTGATGGATACACCGAGTCCTTACTTCAACAAATATCGTTGGGGGTATAGCTGTACCGACAATAACATCTCGGCATGCATAAGCTATTATGACAAGATTTTTGGAGCACTCCAGAATCCTGCCAAAGGTACCTATTGTAATATCTTCCGTCTTCATCTCGAACCAGGCTGGACCAATGATCCCAACAAGAAGTCAACGGGTTCTGATACTGGAGAGGCTAATATATCGCGTTTCAGTGCTACCCGTTTGCAGAAGTATCTTGATGCCCTTTATCTGCCTATTGCGCAGAAGGCCATCAATCATGGCTTGTATGTGGTGATTCGTCCTCCAGGCGTATGTCCTAAGGATTTGAAGGTAGGCGATGCTTATCAGAATTATCTTAAAACGGTGTGGAACATTGTTTCCAGCAACAGTTGGGTGAAGAATAATTCAGGCATCGTATCCCTGGAACTTGCCAACGAGCCTGTTCATATATATAATAGGTATGGTCAGAGTTCTGCCACAGCCATGCGAGATTATTTCCAACCAGTGGTTGATGTGATTCGTAAGAATGGCTTCAAGGGTATTATCTGGATTCCTGGCACGGGCTACCAGAGCCAGTATGAGAATTATGCCTCTTATCCTGTTTCCGACAGCAACTTCGGCTATGCCGTGCATGTGTATCCGGGATGGTATGGGGCAAGTGATACCAGCTATGATTCCAATGCTTTCATCTATAATTTCCAGAAGCAGGTGCCTGTGGTAAAAAATAAACCGATTCTTGTTTCTGAGATAGACTGGAGTCCGGAGAAACCTGGTACAGGTAAGTATAATGAGTTTGGACAGTGGGTGGCCAGCAACCTGGGTTCATGGGGAACTGCTACCACAAGCAAATGGGGCAATGCCTGGAAGAAGGTGATGGATCATTTCGGAAACATCAGCATGACGCTGACCAGTACTGATGATTATCTTGATATCGACAACTTCCTGAAAACTGGTGAAATCAAGGCAGGATTGGAGGCTAATCCTGAGGCATGCGGTCTGACCTGTTTCTACTGGTATTATGAGTATTCTAAGAAAGACTATGCTCATAAGTTTGCTGGTACGTCTTCTTCTAACCAGAATACTCAGCCTTCTACCGGTTCTTCTACTTCTGGCAATACCCAGGGCGAGAACATCATCAAATCGTGGGGCAATGGCAGCGGATTCGTTCCTTCGGGATGGACGGTGGCAGATAATGGCAATCAGGTTTATGCCGGCAATAAGTCGAGAGGTCCTCGCATCTTGAATTTCTCTGGTGATTTCAAGAATGCTTTCTATGTGAGAACTGTTTCTGCCGATAAGGCTGGCTATATAGAATATGGTAATACCAATGGTTATACCCTGCCTCTGGTATATGGCGAGTATGAGCTGAGCTGCAATGTGGCAGCATGGAAGGGTGCTCCATATATGAAGGTGGAGGTGTTCGACCCTCAGAATGCTGTTCTTGCTTCTACCATCGTCAAGGCAAATGGCAATGCGAATGGCAAGGCGGGTGCTTATCTCTCGGGTACCAACAAGGTATTTCTCTCTTTCTATTCCATGATCAAGGGCAACTACCGTGTACGTTTCACCCCTGTGGCAGATGCCAAGGGCACAGGTGGTGCCTGGGTTGAGGCTCTGGTAGGCAATGTGGCTCTTTACTTCAAGGGAAATCCGCTGGCACTGAATGCCGTGGGACAGGTTCCTGCCGGATGGAAGATTGTTGATGCCGGAGAGCAGAAGGCTGCTGGTGCTGCTGGCATAGGTCCACGCATCTTCAAGTTTGCCGGTGGTGATTTTTCTACGGGTCTTTACATCCGTCAGAGCGATGCCAGCAAGGCAGGCTACGCTGAGTTTGGTTCTACTTGGGGCTATGGCTTCTCGTTGAAGCAGGGCAGCTATGTATTCTCTTATAATGCCGTGGCGTGGTCGGGGTCTCCTTATCTGAAGTGTGAGGTTCTCGACGAGAGCAACAACGTGCTGGGTTCTCAGATTATCCAGTGTACCAAGAATGTGAACAAGAACACCAGTGCAAACACTTTTGGCAGCAACAGTGGCAAGGTATGGTTCACCGCTTCCCGCACGGGTTACTATCATTTCCGCTTCACTCCTGTGGCAAACAGCTGGGGTGGCAGTGGTTCATGGCTTGAGGTAGTGGTAGGTCATCTGAAGATTTCCAAGACCAGTGCTTCCCGTTCAAGAAGCATCGATGGCGGTTGGAATGATGGCACTACGGGCATCGAGCAGGTCGAGAGTGCTGAGAATATCAGCGGTCAGGAGACCAGACAGAACTCCGGCTGGTACACGCTTCAGGGTCAGCGGGTAGAACACCCAACCAAGGGTATCTATATCCATAATGGCAAGAAGGTGGTTTTGAGATAGAATATTAAATGTGAAGAATGGTGTGCCATAAGTTATAGGCACACCATTTTTTTGTAAGGTCTGGTTACATAATATAAACTATTTGAAACATGAGAAAAAGTAGAATTCTGCTTTTTTGCTTACCTTTGCATCCATAAATAACAATTTAATCAACTAATAATTAATTTAAATCATAAAATGACTAGATACAGAATGATTTTATCCCTGCTTTTGGCTGGCATGGGAACTGCTGCAACAGCACAGAACATCAACTTGCCAATCATCCAGACCAAGTACACAGCCGATCCTGCACCTTATGTGCACAACGATACGGTTTATCTCTATACCACCCACGATGAGGATGGGGCTGAAGGGTTTCTGATGAAAGACTGGCTACTCTATACCTCTACGGATATGGTAAACTGGCAAGACCGCGGTGCCGTGGCTTCATTGAAAGACTTCAAGTGGTTCAAGGGCGAGAATGGTGCCTGGGCAGAGCAGGTCATCGAGCGCAATGGCAAATGGTATATGTATTGCCCTATCCACGGTCATGGCATCGGAGTGCTGGTAGCAGATAGTCCATTCGGACCTTTCAAGGATCCTCTCGGAAAGCCTCTGGCATGGGAGGGCGACTGGTTCGACATTGACCCTACCGTATGGATAGATGATGATAACCAGGCTTACATGTATTGGGGAAATCCAGAATTGAAGGCAGTGAAACTGAACGAGGACATGATTTCTTATTCTGATTCCATCATGCACTTCCCGAAGATTCAGGATTATCAGGAAGGTCCTTGGCTCTGGAAGCGCAATGGCAATTATTATCTGGCTTATGCTTCTACCTGCTGTCCTGAGGGCATCGGTTATGCGATGAGCAAAAATCCGCTCGGACCATGGGAATATAAGGGACATATCATGAACCATACGCCTCGTACTCGTGGCAATCATCCGGGCATCATCGACTATAAGGGCAAGAGCTATTGCTTCGGTTTGAATTATGACGTCTTTCGTTTGAAGACGGGGCGTCATGCCGAGCAGCGTTCTGTTTCTGCGGCCGAAATGACTTACAATCCTGACGGAACCATCCAGGAGTTGCCATACTTTCAGGACTGCAAGCTAGAGCAGATAGAATGGTTCAATCCTTATCGCCAGGTTGAGGCTGAGACGATGGCTTGGGGCTATGGATTGAAGACGCAGCCTAAGAACGAATGGGCGCAGAAGGACAGATGGAACCAGGTGGTTACGAATGTTGATGAGGGAAAGTATATCCTCGTGAAGGGTGTTGACTTCAGGAAGGGTGCAAGTAAGTTTGAGGTGTCAGCCTCTTGCCACATGTTTGGCGGCAGCATCGAAATCCGTCTTGATGGGGTAAACGGCCAGTGCATCGGCAAGGTGGATATCAGCAACACCAAGGACGAATACAAAACCTTCTCTACCCAGGTGAAGAAGGTAAAGGGTGTTCATGATCTCTACTTCGTCTTTAAGGGAGGCGACATCCAGAAGCAGAACCTCTTCTTCCTGGATTGGTGGAAGTTTGGGGAGTAAGATAAACTTAATAAAGTTTTTGAAACATTCGATAAAGTCATTATGATTGTTTTTTCGTAATTTTGCAGCATAAAACGAAAAAACAATCATAATGATGAATACAACGAAAATCTTGGCTCTCAGAAAGCCGTTACTGATGAGTGCATGGCTGCTTGCCATGCAGGGTGCTACCTATGCACAGAACCCAATCGTGCAAACACAGTTAACTACCGACCCAGCACCTCTGGTTGTCGGAGACCGTCTCTATGTATATACCGGTCATGATGAAGATAAGGCTGACTTCTTTTGGATGAACGAATGGCGTGTGTATTCCACCAAGGATATGGTGAACTGGACAGACCATGGTTCTCCGCTCGACCTCAGTTCTTTTTCCTGGGCAGACGACCGTGCCTGGGCAGCACAGACCATTGAACGTAATGGTAAGTATTACTGGTATATCTGTGCGCACTCTAAACTGACGGGCGGAATGGCTATCGGCGTAGCTGTGGCTGATTCTCCTACCGGTCCGTTCAAGGATGCGCTGGGCAAACCGCTTTTCGATAATGGAAGTTGGGATAATATCGACCCTACCGTTTGGATGGACGAGGATGGTCAGGCTTATCTCTATTGGGGTAATCCGCATCTTTACTATGCCAAACTGAATAAAGATATGATCAGCTTCAAGGGTGGTATAGATGCTAAGTCTGCTGTTGATGAAAAGCGTGAAGTGGGCAGAATCTTGATGACTGAGGAGGGATTCGGTTCGCCTGACGTGGAGAAACGCGATTCAACCCGAAAATATAAGGATTGCTACACAGAGGGACCTTGGTTCATGAAGCGTGGCAAGAACTATTATATGCTTTATGCTGCAGGTGGAGTGCCTGAGCACATTGCTTATTCCATGAGCAAGAAGCCTTTCGGACCATGGAAGTATATGGGCGAAATCATGCCATTGGAAGATACGGGTTCCTTTACTAACCATTGCGGTGTGACCGACTTCAAGGGCAAGTCTTATTTCTTCTATCATACGGGTAAACTGGGTGGCGGATTCGGACGCAGTGTGGCTGTGGAAGAATTCAAATATAACGCCGACGGCACATTCCCAATTATCCACCATACTCAGGAAGGAGTGGCTCCTATCGCAACCCTCAATCCTTACAAGCGTCAGGAGGCTGAAACCATCGCTTTCTCTAAGGGAGTGAAGTCGGAGCAGACCGATGACACGGGTGTTTATATCTCAGAAATTCATACAGGTGATTATATCAAGGTACGTGAGGTAGATTTCGGAAATGAGAGTCCGGATGCATTTGCCATCTCTGCAGCGTGCTCTTCGCTTGGAGGTTCGCTGGAGGTTCATCTCGATAAGGAAGATGGCGAACTGATAGCTAAACTTGATGTTACCAAGACGGGTGGCTGGGAAAAGTGGAAGACTTTCTCGGCACAAATGCTAAAGAAAGTGACAGGAAAGCATGATATATACTTCGTGTTCAAGGGATTGAAGGGAAGCAAACTCTTCAATTTCGACTGGTGGAAGTTTGAGAAGAATTTCGCCAATCCAGTGGTTTGGGCTGATGTGCCTGATGTGGATGTAATCCGTGTGGGTGACAGCTTCTATATGGTAAGCACCACCATGCATCTGATGCCGGGTGCGCCTATCATGAAATCGAAGGATCTGGTAAACTGGGAAACCGTGAACTATATCTTCCCTAAACTTACCGATTCGCCTAAGTATGACATGAAGGAGGGTACGGTGTATGGTCGTGGTCAGTGGGCCACTTCGCTGCAGTATCATCGTGGCAAGTTCTATGCGCTCTTTGCTCCGAATGATAATCCTGGTGGAGAGACTTATATCTGTACAGCCGATGATATCGAAGGCAAATGGACTATCCACAGCCGTTTGCAGCATTTCCATGATGCCGCTCTCTTCTTCGATGACGACGATAAGGCATACGTAGTTTATGGAACGGGAGAGATGGTGCAGCTGAATACAGACCTTACGGAAGTGGTGCCGGGCAGCCATCGTAAACTCTTTGAGCGTGATGCTGATGAAACGGGTTTGCTCGAAGGCTCCCGCATGATCAAGCACAACGGCAAGTATTATCTTCTGATGATTTCGTGGCCACAGGGACATCCTCGTCGTGAGGTTTGTTATCGTGCAGATAAGATAACGGGTCCTTACGAAAAGAAGGTGATTCTGGAAACGGAGTTTGCCGGATTCAACGGCGTGGGACAAGGTACGATTGTAGATGATAAGGATGGCAACTGGTATGGCATCGTATTCCAAGACCGTGGTGGTGTGGGCAGAGTGCTCACGCTGGAGCCATGTACCTGGAAGGACGGATGGCCTATGCTGACCGATGAGAAGGGCAATATTCCTGCCGAGATGCAGAAGCCTGTGCTGGGCTACGACGGCAAGGGACTCGTGTATAGCGACGATTTCTCGAAGGATAAACTGGAACTGCAGTGGCAGTGGAACCACAATCCTGTGGATAATGCCTGGTCGCTCACAGAGCGCAAGGGCTGGCTCCGCCTGAAGACATCCCGCATCGTTCCTAATATCTTCCTGGCTCCCAATACCATCAGTACCCGTACCGAGGGACCTGCCTGCGAGGGAATCATCAAGATGGATGTAAGCAAGATGAAGGATGGCGATGTGGCTGGTCTGTCAGCCTTCCAGGGTGATGCGGCCCTGCTTTCTATCGTAAAGGAAGGCAAGAAACTCTTTGTGGTGGGAACCAAGGAGAGTGTAGCTTTGACAGAAAAGGAAAAGGCTGTGACTGATGTGAAGCGTGAGGTGGTTTATCGCCAGCCTTTGAACTTGAAGGTGGATAAGGCAACCAAGTCAAGCATCATCTATCTGAAGATGAGTTGTGATTTCCGTCTTCATCAGGATCTTGCCACCTTATTATATAGTATAGACGGAAAGACCTGGATTCCTGCCATCAAGGATTTCAAGATGCAGTATGATTATCGCCGCTTCTTCATGGGCACCCGTATTGCTATCTATAACTATGCCACAAAGGCTACCGGAGGATATATAGATGTGGATAGTTTTGAGTATCAAAAACAGAATAGTAGTGAGAAATAGAATAATAGTGGGAACTATGGCTTTGGCGTTTCTTCTTCCGGTAAAGATGATGGCTAAGGCTAGTAGTTCTGCTAATAGTACTCTGCTTTGGTATAACGCCCCAGCCCAGCAGTGGCTGGAGGCTTTACCTATAGGAAATTCTCATTTAGGAGGTATGGTATATGGCGGAATCACGGATGAGAATATCCAGTTGAATGAGGAGACTTTCTGGAGTGGCGGTCCTCATAACAACAATAGTAAGAAATCCCTGGAGAATCTGCCAAAGGTGAGGGAACTCATCTTTAATGGCAGGGAAGAGGAGGCGGCTGCTCTTGTCAACCAAACCTTCATCCCCGGTCCTCATGGTATGCGTTTCCTGCCGATGGCAAATCTGCATATCAGAATGAAGAACCGGGGAAAGGCTGAGCAGTTTGTGCGCAATCTGGATTTGAAGAGGGCGATTGCCACGACTTCTTTCGTGATGGATGGCGTAAGATATACTCGTACTACCTTTGCTTCGCTGGCTGATGGCGTCATCGTTTGCCACATCAAGGCGAGTAGAAAGGGGGCTTTGAATATCGATGTTACCCTGGATTCGCCTTTTGAACATCAGACTCAGAAAATGCCTTCAGGGGTTATGCTGAAGGTGAAGGGACAAGACCAGGAAGGCATCAAGGCGGCTCTCACTGCCGAATGTGTGGCAGATGTAAGGACGGATGGCACCGAGGCAACCATCATCGTGAGTGCTGCCACTAATTTTGTGAACTATCACGATGTGTCGGGCAATGCAGCCCAGCGCAATGCCGACTATATAAATAAGGTGAAACTGATGAGCTATGCACAGTTGGAGAAACGCCATGTGGAGGCTTACCAGAAGCAGTTCGCTACTTCTTCTCTGATTTTGCCAACCGATATCAATGCTTCGTTGCCTACCAACCAGCGCCTGGAGAAATTTGCGGGCAGCAAGGATATGGCGATGGTGGCACTGATGTATAACTATGGTCGCTATCTGCTCATCTCCTCTTCCCAGCCTGGTGGACAGGCGGCAAACCTGCAGGGCGTTTGGAACGACAGCAAAAATGCACCTTGGGACAGTAAATATACCATCAACATCAATACGGAGATGAACTACTGGCCTGCCGAGGTAACGAATCTCGGCAACACCACGGAACCTCTGTATTCGCTGATTAAGGATTTGAGTGTAACGGGAGCACAGACGGCTAGGGAAATGTATGGTTGTCGTGGTTGGATGGCACACCATAACACCGATATCTGGCGCATAGCTGGTCCGGTGGATGGTGCGCAGTGGGGCATGTTTCCGAATGGCGGAGCCTGGCTCACCACCCATCTCTGGCAGCATTATCTCTATACAGGCGACAAGGCTTTCCTCAAGCAGTGGTATCCGGTAATAAAAGGTGCTGCAGAGTTCTATCTCGACTATATGCAGAAGTTGCCAGGCACCGAATGGAAGGTAACCGTGCCGTCGGTGAGTCCGGAACAGGGACCTATGGGTAAGAGAACTGCCGTAACGGCGGGATGTACGATGGATAACCAGATAGCCTTCGATGCCTTGACCAGTGCCGTGAAGGCTTCTGAAATATTGGGAGTTGATGAGGCAGAGCGCAAGGAGATGCAGCAGCTGGTTTCGCAGATTCCGCCAATGCAGATAGGAAAGTACGGACAGTTGCAGGAGTGGCTTGTGGATGCGGATGATCCGAAGAATGAGCATCGCCATATCTCGCATCTCTATGGATTGTATCCATCCAATCAGATTTCTCCTTTCTCTCATCCGGAACTGTTCCATGCCGCTGCCACCACTCTGAAGCATCGTGGCGACCAGGCTACGGGCTGGAGTCTGGGTTGGAAGACGAACTTCTGGGCACGTATGCTCGATGGCAATCATGCTTTCAGAATCATCAGCAATATGCTTCGCCTGTTGCCATCTGATGCGCAGGCAAAGGAATATCCTGATGGCAGAACCTATCCGAATCTCTTCGATGCCCATCCGCCATTCCAGATTGACGGCAACTTCGGAGTAACAGCCGGTATCGCCGAAATGCTCCTGCAGAGTCATGATGGAGCCGTGCATCTCTTGCCAGCCTTGCCTGATGCCTGGAAAGAAGGAAGCGTAAAGGGACTTCGTGCCCGTGGCGGCTTTGTGGTGGATATGGACTGGAAGAATGGCAGACTGATGAAGGCGAAGATTCGTTCCACCATCGGAGGCATCCTGCGTCTCCGCTCCTACTTTCCGCTTAAGGCGAAGAATCTGAAGAAGGCTGAAGGAACATGTCCCAATATCCTTTTTGCATCTGCAGAAGTGAAGCCTGTAATGGAACAGCATCGGATAGCAGAAGGAGTGAAGGTTCCTATTCCTGACGTATATGAATATGACTTGGAAACAGAACCAGGAAAGACTTATCTGATTAAATAATGTCATAAAATCACATTTGTTGCCATAAAAGTATCATTTTGTCCACCTCAGGTTGGATAATTATTCGTACTTTTGTGGCAATATTTTTTATAATAATCTTTTAGACCTATAAATGAGAATGAAGAAATTATTATTTGCAACCTGTTGCATCGCTTTTTTGAGCGGTTCTTTGGGAGCTGCGGCGCAGAAAAAATCTGCAGCCAAGAATGTTCTGACACAGACTTTGAAAGGGAAGTCTTGGTCGGCAGATAATGGTAATGGTACCTTTACAAACCCTTTGTTTTATGATGAGTTTTCTGACCCTGATATTATCAGAGTGGGGGAGGATTACTATCTGGCGGGTACCACGATGCACAGTGTGCCGGGACTGGTGGTTCTCCATTCCAAGGATCTTGTAAATTGGGAGTTCTCTTCCTATTGCTTCGACCGCTTTGATGATTCTGATGATTTCAATCTCCGCAATGGCAAGGAGGCTTACGGACAGGGTATCTGGGCGCCTGCCATCCGATATCATAACGGAAAGTTCTATATCTTCTCCAATATCAACGGGCATGGCTTGCAGGTGTATATCTCGGACAGTGCCAAGGGACCTTGGACGCATCATAAAGTTAATGGCGATATCTATGACCTCTCTGTGCTCTTCGATGAGGATGGCAAGATTTATGCCGTGCACAAGTATGGCAACGTGACCGTTACGGAGTTGAAGCCTGATTTGAGCGGTCCGGTAGAGGGCAGCAGCAAGGTGGTGATTCCGGAAGGCAATGCGATGGGTGAGGGACATCATGTTTATAAAATCAATGGTATGTACTATATCCTCTCTGCTGATTATTCACCGATGGGCCGCATGCAGTGCGCCCGAAGCAAGAGCATCTGGGGACCTTATGAAACTTGCGTGATTAGCGAGCGTGAATCGTATGGTTATGCTGCGGGATGGAGCGTAGGTAACATGGGAATCGGTCGGCCTTTGCCGGAAGATGGTTTCAATTTCCAGAACAACAAGCCTAATGGTCTGAACCTGGGATGTGCTACCATTCATCAGGGCGGCATCGTGCAGGCTCCTGACGGGAAATGGTGGGGTGTTTCGATGCAGGACTTCAATGCCGTGGGAAGAACGGTGTGCCTGTCGCCTATCACTTGGGTTGACGGCTGGCCTTACTTCGGATTGGAGAAGAACCTGGGACGTTCGCCTCGTACCTGGTTCAAACCGAATGATATGGTAAAGACACCACAGGCTCCATACGATAGATGTGATGATTTCTCGGGTAAAACTTTTAAACCGGTTTGGCAATGGAATCATAATCCGAATGACAAGATGTGGTCGCTGAATAAGGAGCGAAAAGGATGGCTCCGTTTGCATTCCATGCCTGCCAAGCAACTGCTTTGGGCAAAGAATACATTGACGCAGCGTGCCATCGGACCGGTATCTTATACATCTGTTAAGTTGGATGCATCCCGCTTGAAGGTAGGTGATGAGGCTGGTTTGAGTGCCATCAATACGCCATACGCTTCATTGGGCGTTGTCAAGACGGATAAGGGGTTGAACTTGAGATGTTATGACCAGAATACCAACAAGGAAGTGTTGAAGCCGTTGGCTAACAGTAAGGTAGTATGGTTGCGACTTTGGGGTGATTATGACAAGAGCCAGTTGCAATATTCCTATTCTCTGGATGGTAAGAACTGGGAGAATATCGGTGAGCAGATGCTTTCACCTTATCAGTTGAAGACCTTCCAGGGTGTACGTGTGGCACTTTATGCTTTCAACAAGAAGGAATTGAATGGCGGTGTGGCTGATTTCGATGATTTCAAGGTGGAGGAGCCGATGGCAGACAGAACTGCCAATCTGCCTATAGGCAAGACCATAAGATTCTCTAATCTCGCTGATGGAAGTTTAATGGATGCTACCGGACATGGGTTGATGCATAGTTCTAGTAACCGAAAGAACATGAGAAATCAGGTGAAGTTTGTTGTGGAGGATAGAGGTAAGGGAAAGATTGCTTTGAAGACGGCTGACGGACGATATGTTTATATTGCTGGTGCTGGTTTATCTGGTGATGTTCGTCTGACTTCCGACTCTTCCAAGGCAGAGGAGTTTGTATGGCAGGATATGCTTTATAACCGCTGCATGCTGCTTTCTCTGAAGACTCAGCGTTATGTAGGTAAAAATCCAATAGATGGAAGTCCTTATTCTGCAGATTTCCAGGGAGCTGACGCCGGTATGAAGAACGGATGTGTTTTTACATGGGAAGTTGTTGAATAAAGATATGTTCTTAATAAATTAAAAGAGGCAGACTCTCGCTGTGGGGAGTCTGCCTCTTTTTCTTATGTGATATTGTTCGATTATTCGAAATAGAATGTGAGAGCTATCATCTTGCTATGTGCTGACTTAGCTGATAGTGTATATGGAAGTGTACTCTTGTCTTTTATATTTTTGATGTGATTCTTATCGTATGTATCTGTTATTCCATACATAAACTTCAGTTCTGGGCGAAGTTTGAAATAAGGCAGATAGAAATCACACCCCAATCCCAACTCCAGGTACAAATCTGTTTTCTTCAGTTTGATATAATCTTCGTTCTTGCTGTTCAGATTCATCATCGGGTTGATTCCTGCCATGATGTATGGGCGGTGATTGTTGAATCTCTGTGCTGCAAATATCAGGTCGAGGGCACTGGAAATGTAAGCCGTCTTCATCTCCTGTTTCTGTTGGAGCGGATTACCGGCACCATCTTTTTCCAGCATGTTGTAGAAGGAGAGATGTCGGGTACCGAAATACATGGCTGGTGCTATGCGTAGCTGGAAGTGGGTGTTGAGGCGGAATTCTCCTAGTACACCTACTGTAAATCCAGTATCCCATCTGTCCTGGTCTACTGTTACACAGCTTTGCTGCTCAATGCCGTCAGCATCAAGATAAGTCACCGGTCCTGCATTCTGGAATTCTATATCCTGGAAGTGGGTGCCTACTAATACACCGAAGTGGAATGGGCGCAAATCGGTATAAGGACGGTTTTCTACCGTTCTTTCCTGTGCGCCAGCCTGGATTGTGATGGCAAGGCTTATGATGAATGTCAATAGTTTCTGTTTCATATATTTATAACGGAATATTCCTCTTCATATTGCTTTCCGTTTTATTTCGATTATGTATAAATTAATCTAATTCTTGAAAATTCTTATACCTAATTGTAGGTATTTCAGAAATTATTATTATCTTTGCACCATAATTATTAGGTAATATACCTGATGTTATGAAGTAAGACAAATTAAAAGCATATTATACAAAAACATTATAAACATTTAAACATTAATAATTATGGCATATGTAATTGGTGACGATTGTATCGCTTGCGGTACATGTATTGATGAGTGTCCATCAGGTGCAATCTCTGAGGGCGATAAGTATTCAATCAACCCAGACCTCTGCACAGAGTGTGGTACTTGTGCTGATGTTTGCCCTAACGAGGCAATCAGTCTTCCTTAATCTATAAGGATAGATACTTTTAGTTACATAAAACATTGAGAGCGGTTCCCTTGGGAATCGCTCTTTTCTTTTTCTATTGTTTAAAGATTTTGTTTTATCGTTATTTCCTTTTATTTGCTTATAGTACGAATCAAATAAACTAAAAGGGGATTGCATCAATATCTGATGCAATCCCCAATATGTTGTAGTTAATGTTATGCTTATTCGCCTGGCTTGAGACCTGCCTTCTCGTAAGCATCGTTAGCTAACTTGTTCTGTGGATCAAGCTTCAGAAGCTTATCCCAGTATGGCTTAGCTGTATTGAAATCCTGCTTGTCGTAGGTATAGATGAAGCCCATATACTGGTAAGATGTCTTCAGGTAGCTGAGCTCATCTTCATCACACTGCTTTGCTTCCAGCTCATTGATTACTTCTGTATAAGCAGCAATAGCCTTGTCGTCCAACTCGTTCTGGAAAGCTGTGTTACCCTCTTGAAGCTTAGCAAATGGCTTCAATGTAGGATACTTCTCTGCTAACTTTGCGTATACGCTGATAGCCTTGTCAATGTTCTCAATCTTCTTGGCTGGATCTTTCTTAGCCTTGTTTACATAGATTTCAGCAAGCTTCATGAAGTCTGTAGGAGCAGCATTTGGATTCTTATCCATGTACTGCTGGTTGTACTCCAATGCCTTGTCTTCATCGCCCAACTCCTTGTAAGCCTCAGATATATACTGTAATGGCTTAGGATCGTCAGCCTTCATCTCCAATGCCTTCTGGTACTGAGCAATAGCCTCATTATACTGCTTGTTGCCAGCCAAAGCCAAACCATAATAAGCAACGATACTAGCATTTTTCTGGATAGAATCGGTATTCATTACGATGTTTGCATGCTTGAGAGCAGATTCAAAGTTCTTTACGTCAACAGCAGCGCGCATAGCCAAAACCTGCATAGCTGCATCCTTAGGGAACTTCTGGATACCACTTTCGCAAAGGCTCAAACTTTCTTCCTTCTTTCCAACGATATAAGCTGTGAAAGCATATTCGTACTGAGCATACTCTTCAAGTGTGTTTGGCTTAGCCTTTGAGAAATACTCATAAGCCTTCTCGTAGTTGCCGGCGCTGAAGAAGTTATGACCAGCTTCTGCCTCGATAGGGTAGTTAGGGTTGATTTCTCTCAGTTTGTTCAAAGCTTCCGCACTAGCCTGTGGGTCAATCTTACGGTAAACGTTAGAATAGCTGATGTATCCCTGAGGATTCTTAGGATCCATTGTCATACACTGACCATACCATGTAGCAGCCTCACCACCATTGTCCTGCATTGCATAGATGTCGCCTTTCAGAATGTAAGCGTCACCATAGTTCTTGAACTTAGCGATGACAGCATCAGCAACGGCATTAGCTTGATCATAGCTCTTGTTCATTGCAAGAAGGTTACCCAAAGCTACCAATGCCTTAGGATCCTTTTTGAACTCCTTCTGGTATTCCTTGATTTCCTTGGCAAAAGCCTTAGGATCTGCATTACCAGCCTTCAATGTAGTCTCTATAGGCTTCAGCATGTTCTTATAGTTGACATCCTGTGCCATTGCAGGTGCTGCCAAACCCATGACGAGCAAACCTGCTACTAAATATTTAATTGCTTTCATAATTCTACTTTTTTATATGTGTCTCTTTCTTAGCTTTTTCTTTAGCGTTTTACATTAACGGTCTTTATAGTGATGTCACCTCTGTATGGAAGTAATCCGGTTTTGAACAGTATGAGCTGACCTCTTGGGCCTGAAATGTAGTTTGCGAAGCTCCAAGGCAATGCCCTGTGAGGGTCAACTACAATAGCATATAATGTTCTGACGAACGGATATCTTCCATCCAGCAAGTATGCCTGATATGGTTGCCAACTGTTATATGGTGTTGCCACATCTTTGATAGATACTCGCATGACATGAATATTCTTCTTAAATGTAGTGTTGGTTGAATCACGGCGGTCGTTGAGCCAGTTAGATCCAATTACACCGATTGAGCCTGGGTTCTGATCCACATAGTCGATAACCTCTTTACTAGTTTTTGCGGCCATGATTTTTGCACCCATTTTAGCTCCGTGCAGTACAGAGTCTACTACATAATTGGTTGTTGCAGAGCGGGTATTGTCGAAAATAACTTCGATGTCTCCTCTCTTTGAATCTTTTACAATATCACTCCATTTAGTTGCCTTACCTGTAAGGATACGTTTGATATCTTTTACCGTAATACAAGTATCATTGTTTTGCTTGTTTACAATAAAGGCCAATCCATCGTAACCGATAGGGAAAACAGAAGGAATTACATTGCTTTTAGACTTCAAGTAGGCGATTTCACTATCTTTCAAATTACGTGTAGTGAACAAGAGCGCTGTTTTGAAATCTTTAATCATCTGAAGTCCGGTGACTTCATCTGTATACTTCGGCTTGAGTTTAGCTTTCGGGAACTCATACTCAAACTGACTTCTTTCTTCGTCAATGATAGGACTCAAACTCTCGTCAGCCACAAATTCAATTGTGCCTGAAGTAGGAGTATCAGTTCTACCATCTTTGGCTTTCTTCTCGCCACATGACGAGAAGAAAGCCATTGATAGTACTGTTAATCCTATACCTAAAAAAATATAAGATGTTTTTTTCATTCTATTACTGCAATCTAAATACAACTGGTACAGTATATTTAACACGTACAGCAGAACCGTTTTGCTTACCTGGTTTCCACCTAGGCATGCTCTTTACGACACGCTGTGCTTCACGGTCAAGTGAAGGGTCAACTGAACGAGCTACCCTAACATCAGAGATAGAACCATCACGCTCTACCACGAATGATACGATAACACGACCCTGTACACCATTCTCCTGTGCAACTACTGGATACTTGATGTTGCTTGCAAGGTAAGACATCAGGGCGCCTTGTCCACCAGGGAATGAAGGCATCTCCTCTACAACATCGAAGACCTTAGTTGAAACTTCAGGTTTTGGAGCTGGTGGTGGAGGTGGGGCTGCTACTGCAATCTCACTTCTTACAGCTTCAATTGTACGGTCCTTCACACCTTCCTTGTTTTCAGTACCGACTGCAACTTTTTCATCCAGTTTATCCATCTGCTTAACCTGGTTTTCCTCTTTTACGAGTTCATCCTTCTTAATGACAGGTGCGGTAAACTTCTGAGTTTCGCGAGCCACAGGTATCTCCTTCTTTGGTTCAATCTTTGGCTTCACTGGCTCCTTCTTCTTTTCTTCCTTCTTAGCCTGCTGCTGGAGTTTAGCCAACTCCATAGCTTCCATATATGCCTGCTGTTCTTCGGCCTGTTTCTGTTCGATGACTTTCCAAGCCAAGAATCCACCCACGAGAGCTGCAGCAATGACCAAGATCAGAAGAGCCTTGATGTTTCGACCAGAAGTACCCTTACGGAGCTGGTATGCACCATACTCCTTGTTCTTTCCGGCGAAAACCATATCGACCCATTTAGGATCGTAAAGATCTATTTTTGCCATTTCTTTCTTGTTTAAAATTGTTTGTTACTCATCTTACATCTTAACGTTTCTAGACTTGAGAAGTTTCTCGTCGTCTGCGTTAATCTTATCGATGACGTAAGTACCAATGTTTGAAATCTGCATTTCGTCGAGAGCGTCAACCATATTCTTGTAAGAAGCGTTGTCGGTAGGCTTGATGACGATGGTAAGAGTAGGAATCTTTCCGTCCTTCAAGTTACCAGCCTTCAAATCGCTCAACTTCTTCTGATAGATGCTATCAGGATACTGCTTAGGATTCTTCTGACGGTCCATGTTCAACTCCTTGACAGCAAGTGCGATTCTTTCTACAGGGCGTGTGCCGTTTTCTGTAGCGTGCTCTCTCAAGACCTTACGGATGCCCTGGCTGCCCCATGTAGTCTCCTTGATCCATGATGGGTCATCGTACTTAGGAATACCTGCACCATAATAAATCTTGTTGTCTGCTGTTACGTAGAGTGTCACAGTCTCAGAAGCCTTTGCTTCGTTCTTCTTGTCCTCTGGTTGGTTGTCATCATTACTTGGCATAGTCAGCTCCATAGTCTGAGGTTTGCTCAAAGATGTACACAGCATGAAGAACGTGATAAGCAGCATGAGCATATCCACCATAGGCGTAAAGTCTACGCGGACATTCATTTTCTTTTGTTTGCTTTCTTTCTTTGCCATTTATTCGTCCCCCTGTTTTTTTAACTGTGTAATCATATAGTAATGACTCTCGTCCATATCCTGGAGTTCGTTCATCACTCTCTTAACGGTCTTGTAAGGTGTAGAAGCATCTGCCTTCAGGGCAATCTTGATGTCCTCGTTTACGTTACGAGCTGCGTCAACCCACTGCTGGAACTCGCTCATACCGCCCTTAATACTGTCGAGAGGAATACCTTTAGTCTGGAGATACTGTGGACGCTTAGAAGCGTTCATTGTCAGATAAGTACTCAAGTCGTTCATTGGTACACCAAACGTACCTTCGCTCTTGAATGTCTCAATCTGCTTTGGATTCAATGACACGCCGAATGCTCCTGTCATTGTGCTCAGTGTAGCTCCCAACTGATCAGTATTATCAATACTCATAAATACTTGGCCCTCGCCGGTAGGATTACCAGCCTTGTCCTTTTCAGGACTTACCAAGATAGTCAAGACGCCGTTCTCTGGCACCTTAATCTCAGACACAGATCCTGGTGTGTTAACCTTTACAGGCTCATTCTTTACGAATGTAGAGGTGAGCATGAAGAAGGTAAGCAGCAGGGTCATAACGTCTGACATAGGAGTCATATCGATCCAGACGTCACTCTTCTTAATTTTTACTTTACCCATAGCGATAAAATTTTAAAGGGTTAGCAAAAATTAAGCCTCTTCTGCGTGGTTAGCTTCGTATGTCTGAGCAATTGAGTAACCTACCTCGTCGAGTGCGTATGTCAACTTATCTACCTTGTTGGTGAATGTGTTGTAAGATACAACGGCACACCATGATGTCAAGATACCGAATGCGGTGTTGATCAACGCCTCAGAAATACCTACAGAAAGTGCTGCTGAGTCAGCGCCACCACCTTCACCCATGGCCTGGAATGACTTGATCATACCGGTTACAGTACCGAGAAGACCTGTCAAAGTACCAAGTGTTACGATTGTAGCGATGATAGGCAAGTTCATTGTCAAAGTTGGCATCTCCAACTGAGTTGCCTCCTCGTGAGCCTGCTGGATCTTAGCTACCTTCTGAGCCTTCTTCAAAGATGCGTTAGCACCAGACTCCATAGACTTGTAAGCGTTCAAAGAAGCCATAACAACGTTAGCTACTGTACCGCGCTGCTTGTTGCAGAGCTGCTCAGCCTTAGCGAAATCATTTGCGTTCAAAGCTGCCTTGATGTTTGCAACGAACTTAGGAAGAGCACCTTTACCTGTAGCGGTCTTAAGAGCCAACCAACGCTCGATTGTCATAGCCAACACTGTGAGCAACAATGTGTGGATAACTGGTACGATTACACCACCTTTGTAGATAGTACCCCAAATGTCTGCTGGGTGATCCTGTACACCTGGATCCTGGAAGTGCATGTCATTACCGAACCATGTGAAGAACAATGTGAATGCGATGATAGCACATACCACGATGATCCAGAATGCGCCTCTTACTCCCTGAAAGCCCTCAGACTTCTTAGCTGGGGCTGCTTGTTTTGTAGTTGCCATAATTTTACTTTTTTTTAAATTATTAGTTAATAAATTATTAATATTTTCTTTTTTTCTTTCTCGCTTCGTAGACCTTGAATGTGTCGTTTGTCAATAAACACAGTTGGGTTATCTATTTTGCATTGGCAAAGATAATAAATTAAAGTTTACTATCAGCCTAATTAAGAAGTTTTAACGAGATATTGGCTTATTTTATACCAATATCTCGCATTTTTCTTACATTTTGACCCTTGAAAATGGTCTTTAAGCCATTTTTATTTCAACTTGCCCAAAGCTTCCTTGATGCGCTTGATAGCTTCAACGATGTTCTCGTCGCTTGTTGCATAGCTCATGCGGAAACAGTCTGGATCACCGAATGCGTCACCACCTACGGTGGCTACATGTGCTTCCTCGAGAAGGTACATGGCAAAGTCGGTTGAATTGTTGATGGTCTTCTCACCATTGCTCTTGCCAAAGTAGCTGTTGCACTTAGGGAAGAGATAGAAGGCACCCTGTGGCATGTTTACCTCAAGACCTGGAACCTCTTTAGCCAACTTTACAATCAGGTTGCGTCGGCGCTCGAAAGCTACGCGCATTTCCTCTACTGCACTCTGGTCGAGTGTGTAGGCTGCTTCTGCTGCCTTCTGGCTGACAGAACATGTACCGCTGGTATACTGTCCCTGGAGCTTGTTGCAGCCCTTGATGATCCATTCCGGACCAGCCAGGAAACCGATTCTCCATCCTGTCATGGCGTAAGCCTTAGATACACCATTGGCAATGATAACCTGCTCCTTCATGCCCGGTTCCTGAGCAATGCTGTGGTGCTTGCCGATATAATTGATGTGTTCGTAGATTTCATCTGCCAACACAAATACTTCAGGATGCTTCTTGAGTACTTCTGCCAGTGCTGCCAACTCTTCCTTAGAGTATACGCTACCGGTAGGGTTGCTTGGAGAACAGAGAATGAGCATCTTGGTCTTCTCTGTAATGGCATTCTCCAACTGCTCTGCTGTCATCTTGAAGTCCTGGTCGAAACCGGCATTCACAATGACCGGAGTACCTCCTGCCAATTTCACCATCTGTGGGTAGCTTACCCAATATGGTGCTGGAATGATAACCTCGTCGCCTGGATTTACGAGTGCCAATACTGCGTTGCAGACGCACTGCTTACCACCAGTACCAACGATTACTTCATTGGTAGTGTACTCCAAACCATTCTCGTTCTTTAATTTGGCTACAATTGCTTTTCGCAAGTCAGGATAACCTGGTACTGGTGAATAACGGGAATAGTTCTCGTCAATAGCCTTCTTTGCTGCCTGTTTGATATTGTCAGGAGTGTTGAAGTCTGGTTCACCTACGCTCATGTTGATTACATCAATACCTTGAGCTTTCATTTCACTACTCTTCTGTGACATCGCCAGCGTTGCTGAAGGTGCCAATCTGTTTAAACGATCAGATAATTGTGCCATAATTTTATTCTTATATTTGTTTATCGTGTGCAAAAGTAAGCAAATTATTTCTTTTTCGGAAGAAAATTGAGCATTATTTCATGTTTCGTATTGAAATAATAACATAATTTTATTATCCGAGGTGTAAAGTATGCCCCATGCGGTCTCTCTTGGTCTTGAGATAACGCTCATTGTACTTGTTTGGTACAACTTCGATAGGTACATTTTCTACGATTTCCAAACCGTATGCTTCGAGACCTACTCGCTTTACCGGATTGTTGGTGAGCAGACGCATTTTGTGTACACCGAGATGGCGGAGCATCTGTGCACCGCAACCATAGTCGCGCTCGTCTGGCTTGAAACCGAGATGGGTATTGGCGTCAACGGTATCGTAGCCTTCTTCCTGAAGCTTGTAGGCTGCAATCTTGTTCATCAGACCGATGCCGCGTCCTTCCTGCTGCATGTAGACAACAACTCCCTTTCCTGCCTCGTCTATCATTTGCATGGCCTTGTGGAGCTGCTGACCGCAGTCACAACGCTTGCTGCCCAGAATGTCGCCAGTAGCGCAAGAAGAGTGGACGCGCACCAGGATAGGCTCGTCTTCTTTCCATTCTCCCTTGATGAGTGCCATGTGTTCCAGACCATTGCTAGACTGGCGGAACGGAATGAGGCGGAAGTGTCCGTATTCTGTAGGCATGTCAACCTCTTCGCCCACTTCGATGAGTGATTCTTTCTTGAGTCGGTATTCTATCATGTCTTTAATAGAAATAACCTTGAGGTTCCATTCCTGTGCCATCTTCATCAGTTCTGGCAGACGTGCCATGGTGCCGTCTTCATTCATGATTTCCATAAGTGCGCCTGCTGGATAGAGGCCTGCCATTTTACAAAGATCGATGGCTGCTTCTGTGTGTCCGCTTCTTCTTAATACTCCGTTATCTTGTGCGTAGAGCGGATTGATGTGACCCGGTCTGCCGAAAGTCTGTGGGGTAGAATTCGGGTCGGCAAGTGCTTTGATGGTTTCGGCACGGTCGTGTGCAGAAACACCGGTAGAACAGCCTTCCAGTTTATCTACAGTTATGGTGAAAGGTGTTCCTAATACAGAGGTGTTCTCTGAAACCTGATGAGGCAAGTCGAGCTCATCGCAGCGGCTCAGGGTGATAGGGGCACAGAGTACACCTCTTGCGTGTTTCAGCATGAAGTTTACTTTTTCTGCGTCTATCTTCTCTGCGGCAATGATGAGGTCGCCTTCGTTTTCGCGGTCTTCGTCATCAACAACAATGACGAACTTTCCTTCCTTGAAGTCTTTTACTGCATCTTCGATGCTATTTAATTTGATTTCTGACATGTTTGATACCTTATTATATAGTTACATTTTACTTTTTTTGTTCTTTAATCCGTTGGATGATGTCCGTATTGGTCTGACTGATGACCTTGAGGTCACGGAACAAGCGCAGTCGGAATCGCCACATTCTTAAATATAGCAGTGTGCCCACTGGGAAAATGATGGCTGCAATGATGTTGAGCCATTTCCGCTCGAATGGGCGTGTATGTGCCTTGACAGAAAGAACCGGATATTGGTTCATGTCGTGCAGTATATACTTGTTGGTGGTGTTGGTCAAATCTTCTATTACCTCTTCCAATTCTGCATTGATTCTTTCTATCTCATGATCAGGCTCGTATTTGAAGAATACATTGATGACGTTTGGAAGATGAACCAGTTTGTGCTCCTTATTATATAAGGTGATGTCTTGGTTGATTCTTTCCAGTTTCTCTGCATCCGCCTGATAGTCCGGGTCGGTGATGATGACTTCCTTGCCGAAGTAATGGCGTTTCTGTCGTAAACCGAGCAGTTTCATGAAGAATTCTTTGTAAACATCCATATTGAATACGGAAGAGTCATTGGTTGCCTTGTAGGTTACGAAGATAGCCAAAGGCGTCAATACTGCCGGTGCAAGACCTTTACCGAACCAGATGGCCCACATTCCGCTTCTTGACATTCTGTATCCTGTATTGTCGAGGATAAAGAAGACGATGAACACAAGTACGGAGATGACGACAGGGAAACCCAGTCCTCCCTTTCGGATGATGGCTCCTAATGGCGCTCCGATAAAGAAGAATATGAGACACGAAAGGGCTAGGGTGAACTTGTTGATAGCCTCAATCTTGTGCTGTCTTATCATGTAGTCTGCATCGCTCGTTGACATCGATTTGAAGTCAAGGTCAGAAAGCTCCTGTTGTACGGTAGACTGTGCCTGGTTTACCGCCATGAGTTTCTTGTCCTGTGGCAACTTATTATATAAGGTGTCGAAATTGAGTTTTTCGCCCTTCTTGATTTCTTTGAGAGAGTCCTTCTTGTTGATGCGCTGTGCTCCTCCATAGAATCTCGCGTTGGCTTCGTTCAGGTAAATTCTTCCGATAGAATCATATAATTGGTTGAGCGAATCGATGTCATTGTTGATTTTCTCCAGACTTTTACCCTTTGCATTTCCTGAAAGCGAAGCTGCATCGGTCATGCTGAAGTCTCCATCAAAGTCGAGAATGATTTTTTTTGAAACGAAAGTCTCTCGTCTGTATGGTACGGCAGCAGTATTGGCAAGTGCACTGCTTTGCATGTTCTCAAACCATTCTCCGCTGTAGAGGCTCAGAACAAGATGCTTCTTTTCTGCTGTACTCTGGAGCATGCCGGAATCTGCCAATATGATTGCGGCATCTTCATAGCTGTCGGTCATGCGGTAAATCATGATGCCGTAAAGTTTTCCGGTTTTCAAATCCTTCTTCTGCACATAAAGGTTGCAGTTTGGAATACCATCATAGAAGATTCCTTCCGGAATTTCCAGTTCCGGGCTTTTCTGTTTCATGGAAATCAGAAGTTGTGCCAGTTTCATGTTCGACTTAGGTCCCACATTGTTCTGGAAATAGAATGAGCCAAACATGATGATGACGGTGATGACGATAAGTGAGCGGAAAGCCTGCATCAGTGAAATGCCGGCAGCCTTGATGGCTGTAAGTTCCGAACTCTCGCCGAGATTACCGAACGTCATGAGTGAAGACAGGAGAATAGCCAAAGGCAGGGCCTGTGGTACGAGCATCAGACCCATGTACCAGAAAAATTGAGCCATCACGTCCATCGTGAGTCCCTTACCGATGAGATCATCAATATATCTCCATAAGAACTGCATCATCAGCACAAACTGGCAGATGAAGAAAGTTCCCATGAAAAGGAGACCAAACTGCTTGGCAATAAATATGTCTAATTTCTTAATTCTAAGCATTTCAATATTCTGTTGTTTCAGACCTTTTCTTTATTTAAAATAATAGCAGGTCTGTTATTCAGCGTGCAAAGGTAATATAAAAAAATAAGAAAACCTTTATTTTTCGTTTTTTTTATATATATAATTAGGTGAAAGTGGGGCAGGAATGTGAGAAAAATGAGAAAATGAAACTTTTTTTGAAAATTTCTGCCGAAAAATTTGTTCAATTCAAATAAATGTATTACCTTTGCACCCGCAAATGAGAAATCAATTGCTTGGATGGCGGGATAGCTCAGCTGGTTAGAGCGTCGGATTCATAATCCGGAGGTCGAGGGATCGTGGCCCCCTCCCGCTACAAGATGAGAGGCATCAACTTTTTAGTTGATGTCTTTTTTATGCTCTAAACTTTTCCACACTTATTCACTTCTCATAGATAAGTTATCCACATATGTGTTGATAACTATGTTATTCCGTTGGTTATCAGATGTTTTTCCTGTTGGTAACTGGTGTGGAAAAGATAAATATGAAAGATTTTCGTATGTTTTTCTTGGTGTTTTCAGAATAAAATATTTGTAAAAAACTGACCAATGGGGCTAAAATACAAAAAAAAGTTGTATATTTGCAGCGGTAAAGTTTTATTTTTAGGCATTTGTTGACTGCCTCTTCTTTATAAACAAAGAATTTGCATAAGCTGTATGAAACGAAAATTACACCTTATTATATATGTAGCGATCATCGTGTTGCTGACCGGTTGTGCTCAGCAGCCTAGGAAGTATGTCATTGGCGTATCCCAGTGTTCGGAAGATACCTGGCGCGATAAACTGAATGATGAACTGAAGATGGGCGAGTATCTCAACGATTCGCTTATCGTGAAACTGGCTTCTTCCAACGATGATAATGTGTTGCAGAATAAGCAAGTTAACCAGTTTATCGATGAGGGTGTAGATCTGCTTATCGTATCTCCTAATCAGCTGAGTGCTATATCCAAGGCTGTAGAGCGTGCTTACGATAAAGGTATTCCTGTGATTCTCTATGACAGGAAGACCAATTCTGACAAGTATACGGCATTTATCGGCTGCGATAACTATACGATAGGTAAATCGATGGGAACTTTTATCGCCCAGCAGCTTCTGGGAAAGGGCCGCATCGTTGAAATCAGAGGCTTAGAGGGCTCTTCGCCTGCTTTGGAGCGTCATCGTGGTTTTATGGATGCTATCAAGCCTTATCCTGGGTTACAGGTTGTAGCCTCGGAGGGAGGAAACTGGAAAGCAGAGGGTGGAATCCAGGCGATGAAACGCATATTGAAACAGACACAGGACTTTGATTATGTCTTTGCCCATAATGACTGTCTTGCCTGGGGAGCTTATGTGGCTGCCCGCCAGATGAGGGTAAAGCGTAACTATAAGTATACCGGAGTAGACGGCATGGCTACCGAAGGTGGTGGTTTGGAACTTGTGCGCGATGGTATTTTCGAAGCCTCTTATCTTTATCCTACCAAGGGTGACGAGGTCATAGCGCTTGCCATGAAGATATTGAAGCATCAGCCTTATGAACGCGACAATTATCTGAGCACTTCTATCATAACCCAGGCAAATGCTGCCCTTACATTGATGGAGGCTAGAGATGCCGAGCGTCAGACGCACAATCTGAAGACTTTGCATAAGCAAGTAAATCAGTATCTGTCTGATTATAACTCACAGAAAGTCATGCTCATAGGTCTGTGTCTGTTCCTCTTTGTTTGCCTCGCAGCTGCTGCTTTGATCTTCAGAGGTTATCTGATAAAGGTGAAACTGAACGAAACATTGGCTAAGACAAATGGCGAACTGAAGCGACTGAATGTAGAATTGGGTGAAAAGAATGGAGAATTGAAACGATTGAATGAGGAGGTCTTGGAACTCACTCATTCCCGTCTGGTATTCTTTACCAATATCAGTCATGAACTTCGCACGCCTTTAACCCTGATAGCCGACCCGGTAGAGATGCTGCTTGAAGATTCCGGCATCAAGGGCAAGAGCCGCGAACTCTTGAAGATGGTGCAGCGTAACGCCCTTGCTCTCCAACAGTTGGTAAGTAACATTCTTGATTTCCGTAAGATTCAGAATGGCAAGATGGAACTGAAACTCTATCGCTTCGACATTGTGAAGACCTTGACGATGTGGGTGGGAGACTTCCAGCTTACTGCCGAGCGCAAGCAGATCAGACTGCATCTGGATGTTGATGACTTGAAAGGCAGCCATGAAATGATTGCCGATCAGGAAAAAATTTCCCGTATCGTGTTCAATCTGTTGAGCAATGCCTTGAAATATACGCCTGCTGGTGGCGAAATCTTTGTTTCGTTGAAAGATGAAGGTGCCAATCTACGTCTTGACGTGAGAGATACGGGCAAGGGTATCTCGCAGGATGAGGCTGATAAGATCTTTGAACGCTTCTTCCAGGCTAAGGGTGCTGCCAGCGGTACGGGTATCGGTCTGGCTCTGGTGAAATCATTTGTAGAGTTGCATCATGGTGAGGCTAGGGTAGAAAGTGAACCGGGAAAGGGCTCTGATTTTATCGTTGTCATTCCTCGTGAGCAGGAGGGTGATTCACAAGTTATCCACAATGATGTGGATATTGTGGATAACTCTGTAAATGCTTCTGCGTCAACTGGTAAGAATGTGGTAGATGAATCTGTTTTGCAATATGTTGACGATGGAGACAGAAGTCGTGGAAAAGTCCAGCAGCTGGTAAACGAGAATACTAATCGTCCTACTGTTCTGGTTATTGATGATAATACCGATATCCGTCAGTATGAGCGTACTCTTTTGCAGGATGAGTATATTGTTCTTGAGGCCGCCGATGGTAAAGAGGGTCTGGCTGTCGCCTTGAAAGAGGTGCCTGACCTGGTGATTTGCGATGTGATGATGCCTGTTATGGACGGATTGGAGTTGACTGAACGGCTGAAGACGAATACGGCTACCTCTCATATCCCTGTTATTATGCTTACGGCGAAGAACCTGGAGGAGCATCGCGCAGAGGGTTATGAGCATGGAGCAGATTCCTATATTACCAAACCATTCCATAGCAAGGTGCTTCTCGCCCGTATCGAGAATCTCTTGCGACAGCGTCAGCTCCTGAAGAATCTTTATCAAGGTTCTAAAGAGGCTGAGAAGGAGATTTCTGAGGCTCATCTGGAAGATCGTGACAGGCAGTTCCTCAAGCAGCTTCAAGCTATTATCCAGAAGAATCTTTCTGATAGCGAGTTTGGAGTTGAGGATATGGGACAGCAGATTGGCTTAAGCCGTGTGCAGCTCTATCGCAAGGTGAAGGCGATGACAGGCTCTTCTGTTGTTGACTTACTCCGTAAGGCTCGCCTTGCCAAAGCTAGGCGTTTGCTCGAAACCCGGAGCATGAGTGTCTCTGAAGTAGCCTATGAAGTGGGCTTCTCAGCGCCGTCTTACTTCACAAAATGTTTCAAGGAAGAGTATGGAATGTTACCTGGTGATGTAGGTAATGTGATGAAATAGAGAGAAATACGCTATGCCTGAAGTATAAAATCTGTGAATATATGGATAAAAATCGTTCATTTCCTAGCATAAAAGGTACATTGTATCATTTTTATCACTATTTGAACGATAATTGTACCTGCTGTTCGCTGAAACTTACTATCTTTGCACCAGAATTTAGAAGTTTATAAATTGTTTCATGCAGAAGTAGTTTCATTTTCATAAGGTTTAGGTTTTTAGGTTATAGGATTGAGTATTCATTAAGGTAAGTAGTTTTCTTTAAGGTAAAAAGTTTTGTTTTGGGAAATAAGTAGTAATGAGAGAAAGCAGCTGTAGACGGGATGTCTGACAGCTGCTTTTCGCGTATTATGGTTTGTTTCTTTTTAAGCGGGCATACTATAGCTTTTTAAAGGGGGCTTATTCCCAATCTTCGAATTCCAGTTCCAGTTCTTTGTATTCGGGTTTGAAACTGCTGTTCTCCTTATCTTGCTTCCTGGCTTCTTCTGATGAGGCGTTGCTTACGGACAGACCAAGCAGACGGATGGGATGAGCAGAGGAGTAATCTATCAGTTTCAGTAGCCGTTTGGCAAGAGGTAGAATATCATCCTTCTTTTTCAGAACCTTTTCTTGTGAGATGCTTCGTGTTATCTGGGTGAAATCGGCAAACTTCACCTTCAGCGTCAGGGTTCTTCCTTCGAAACCGCTTTTGGCGATGCGCTCCAGCAGTTCGAGTACAGTATGGTACAGTTCGATAATCACAGCCGTTTTTAGATAGATATCTTCCAGGAAAGTCTGTTCGCAGCCTACCGATTTCCGTTCCCGGTAGGTGATGACAGGTCGTTCATCTATCCCCCTTGCAAAATCATAGAAGATGTGTCCGGCTTTTCCGAACACTTCTACCAGATGTTCCTCAGATACTTTCCTCAGGTCTGCTCCGTTGAAGATACCCATGAAATGCATCTTTTGCAAGGTTTTCTTGCCCACACCCCAGAAATCCTCTACAGGCAGCTGGGCGATGAAATCGAGCGCCTTGTCGGGATGAATGGTGCAGATGCCGTCGGGCTTGCGGTAATCAGAAGCCACTTTGGCGAGAAACTTGCAGTAGCTGATGCCTGCCGAGGCGGTGAGCCCGGTTGCCTCCTTGATACGGGTTTTGATTTCTTTGGCAATATCCACCGCCAGTTCTATCCCTTTCTTATTCTGCGTTACATCAAGAAAGGCTTCATCTATGGAGATGGGTTCGATGAGGTCGGTATATTCCTGGAATATCTGATGTATCTGATGGGATATTTTAGCATAATAATCATGCCGGCAGGGCACGATGATGAGGTTAGGGCAGCGCTGCTTGGCTTGAGCGATGGATTGCGCCGAGTGAACGCCATACTTCCTTGCCTCATAGCTGGCTGTAGAAACTACACCACGAGGTCCGTCGAAGCCAACCGCTACCGGTTTGCCCCGAAGTTCCGGATTGTCTCTTTGCTCTACCGCAGCAAAGAAGGCATCCATGTCGATATGTATGATCTTTCGCTCAGTCATTGTTATGCAAACTGGCAATATAATGCGTAGTTTGGCATGAATTCATTCTCTATGTGTTTATATTTCATTTACTTCGTCAATTCTCGCCAGTTCCCATCCCTTGAACTGCATGATAATCTTATGGAGTGTCGTGCCTTGGCGTAATGCCTCCACTCTTGGTGCTTTGGCATATCGCTTGATTTGTTCCTCGGCATCAAGCCATTGCTTTGCTCCCTTGGTCATCTTGCCATCTTCTGTTAGAGTATCGAATTCTTTCTTAGACAATACCTTTAGCTCGATGATATAACTATGCTTCGTAGGGTAGTGGGTCAAGTTTGGCAGGAGGAAGAAATCGCAATAACCATGGTTCAATTCCAACTCTGGGGCAGTATAGTAATAATTGTTGAGGCTGAAATATGCCATGAAGAAACCTTGCAAGTTGCGCTCAGCCTCGATACCATCCCTAACAGATGATACTTCGGCGTATGCTTTTGCCATATACTCCAAGCATTCCTTCCACTTGCCTTCAAAAGCCATATAGGTAAACATGGTCTTGAGGTTGGAGGTATTGATGTATTTCTCCTCTTGATACTGCTCCAACAGATAATTATAATATTGTTTGCGTACATTATTATTAGGAATGCCCAAAATCAGTTGATCTCCAAAAGTATCCTTGATGGTCAACATACCATAGTAGAACAATAAACTGATGAATATCTCAGGATTTGTCAATGCCTTTGCCGGGAATGATTCCTCGATGTTTCCTACAATTTCTCCTTTTTCCGCAATGGTCATGATGACACCCTTTCGGTCTCCGTCCAACTTGTCGAGCTGGAGGAGCTTCTTCATCTTGTTGTAGTCGGTCTTGGTGTTAGGGTCAATCATCTGCTCAGGGGCCTCACCTGTCTCCATATAGTTGCGGAGATAGTATAGTACCATGTCGCAGTTGAAGACCTTGCTTTGTGTCCTCAAAGCGCTCTTTGCAAAACAATAGTTGTCGTACCAAGGTTTCATGTCCTCGATAATAGCTTCTACATCTGTATCGGCTAGTAAGTCGCCTGAATTCTTGTAGTAAGTGAACAGGTCTCTCACATCTTCTGTGGAGAAACCAAGCATCTGGTTGAAAGGTGCCTTGGTGGAGATATGCCAGCCGATGTTGAAACCACTGGTCAAGTCATCGAGCGTTACAGGGCTTACACCAGTCATGAAGATACGGGCAAACATGCCCTTGAATACCTTGAAAATCTCACGATAAAAGCCACTGGCATGGGTCAATGCCCAATACACATCCTCCCCGTGCTCGTTGAGCACCACGTTGGTGAAGTTGTCGTATTCGTCCACGATGAGGAATAGTTGATAACCATTCTTCTGAGCCTCCATTGCGAGGGCGTTCAATTTGCCCGAAGCATAGTTGATGCCTTTTATTTTGGCGATAGCCTCTGAGGTATAGTAGTCCTTGTAAAGGGTATCTACAAAGAAATCCACGCACTGACCGCAATAGTCATTGAATCGGTCTTCCAAGAGCTTGATGCCGCCTCCTATCTTCGAGAAGTCAAGGTATAGTACTTGGTATTTGCCCTGCTGTGAGGTAGGATGGGAGCCAATCCAAAGGTTGCCAAAAAGTTCTTGGAACCTTTCTGTCATGCTGATGTCGTAATAAGCACGCATCATGCTTATCAGCAAACTCTTGCCGAATCTTCGAGGACGTATAAAGAAGAGAGCGTCTGCCTCTTTTTCCAACAAAGGCAGATACATAGTCTTATCGACATAATACTGGTTTCGCTCGATAATATCGACGAAATTAGATACTCCGTATGGTACTCTTTTAGTTTGTTCCATGATGAATGATTCCTTTCTTACTTAATCTTTCTGCAAAGATAATGGAAATATTTGATATATGTGCCGTTTTGGTGAAAAAAATGTTTTGAATCATTGCAGAAGCCCCCATACTTTTCGTTATCCTCTGTTGCTTATGTTGGACGAATTCTTGTATCTGATGCAATGATTTTTTAACGCTGTTTTTTGTATGAGTCGTTTCTTTGCCCATTGAAACAGGCTTCGTTGGTCATCGCAAGTACTTGCGTTAGCCAATGAAAGTACTTACGATAGCCAACGAAGCTATCTGTGTCTGTTTCCGGAGTCGTCTCCGATAGCTAATGGAGTCGTCATCGATAGCTAATGGAGTCGTCATCGATAGTTTGTTGAGTCGTCTCCGATAGCTTATTGAGTCGTCTCAGTTAATTCATTGAGACGTCTCCGATAGCTTACAAAGCCGATTGAATATGCTCACTCAGCCACTTTAGTAAGCTGATTCAAGCACTTGGACTCGTTAACTCAAGCACTTGACCTCAATTCAAGTACATTATGATACGTTCTTAATAGTCTGTTGTGATTGTTTTCTTGCAAGAATTGCCATATTGCCATATCTTAAAACTAACTGTCAGATTATAAGTATATTAAGGCTATGGCAATTCTCTGTATTTGGATTTTATCTGCCATATAATTGCCATAAAATAGCGATATTCAGGTGTTCTAGAGGCAAAAAGACTGGAAGCATTGCGCAAAAACACTTGTTTTCGGTTCGATACTTAGCTATTTCCATTGTTTTTTTGTAGTATTCGGTTCAATGCATGGTGAATTCCATCGCTTTTCCGTAAATTCTGAGACGAAACCGTTTAAATTACGTCCCGATGCGGCATCTGATACGTCCCGACGTAACAACCGACGCGTCGCGACGCAGTTTCAGTTACGTCCAGCCTTTATCAAGTGAGCCTCTCTCCGTCCATTCACTGTAGAATTCACAGCTTCGCTGATGTTCTAATTAGTTTAAACGTCATAAAACATAATAAGATAAGGCAGAACTATATGATAATGTATAGTGCTGCCTTTTGCTTGTTTGGATTTTGAACTTTGGAGAAAACGCTGTTTTCCATTAATCATACTTAATAAAATAGGTGAAAAGAGTGTTTTTATTAGTCATGATTAATAAAATGGAGAAGTTTTAGTGTTTGTCTTCCTAAAAACGTCCGTAAAAGAAAAGTTTTAGGAATTGATTCCTAAAACTTTCTAAATAATCGCACTTTTAGTATGTAGATTCCTAAAAAATATGTATATTTGCAGCGTGACATGTAAAAATACAAAAATGAAGAGAATAGAACGACATAACTATCTGCAAAAGCTGATAGCTTTCAAGGATAAAAAGCTTATCAAGGTGATAACAGGCATCCGCCGTTGTGGTAAATCGACCATTATGGAGATTTATCGTGACTGGCTGATAGCTCATGGAGTAATGCAAGAGCAAATCATCTATCTCAATTTTGAGGACTATGACTATTTTGAATTGCGAGACCCAAGAAAACTGTATTCTTATGTCAAACCTTTGATACAGCAAGATAAGATGACTTACATCTTTTTTGATGAGATACAGCATGTCACGGATTTTCCGGATATCATCAATAGTCTTAATTTGAAGCCAACAGTTGATTTATATGTGACGGGTTCGAATGCCTACATGCTTTCTAGCGAGATAGCTACACTCTTGTCTGGCAGGTATGTAGAGATTGCGATGCTTCCGTTGTCTTTCAAGGAGTATGCGGAAGGTATCGGTGGTACGGATCAACTTCCACAGACATATATGGAATATGTGAGCAAGAGCAGTTTTCCATATACATTGGAGTTGGATACGGCTAATGAGATTAGTGATTACTTGAATGCTGTTTACAATACGATAGTGGTAAAGGACATCATGAGTCGTAATAAACTTTCCGATGTGATGATGTTGGAGAGCGTGATACGTTTTACGGCAGATAATATCGGCAATATTCTCTCGACGAAACGTATTGCAGACATGATGTCGGCTGATGGGCGAAAGATTGACCAAAAGACAGTGGAGAAATACCTGTCAACCCTTTGCGAGTCTTTCTTCTTGTATGAAGTGAAGCGATATAACATCAAGGGTAAGCAACTCCTCAAAACTTTGGGAAAATACTATCTGGTGGATATTGGTTTGCGACGTATGTTGCTTGGCTCTCGCTCCTTTGATGCAGGGCGCATTTTGGAAAATATCGTTTTTCTGGAACTCTTGCGTCGGCAGAAGAAAGTGTATATCGGCAAGATGGATAACTTGGAGGTTGATTTTGTTGCTATTGACGAGAATGATATCACCTATTATCAAGTTGCAGCAACGGTAAGGGATGAGAAGACCTTGAAGCGTGAACTCGCTTCGCTTCAGCAAATCAAGGACCAATATCCCAAGTATATCTTGACGCTCGATGAAGACCCGACGGCAGATTATGATGGTATCAAGCGAATCAATGCGTTGAAATGGCTGATGGGGGAAGTATAGTCTTGTTGCCTCCAAGGAGATGTGAGGAAAAGAATCGTTCATGCACTGCAAAAGATGTTGCATGAACGACCCTGCCCGCATCACCAATTCTATCAACAACAAGAACGATTTCGCTCTTGCTACCTGGGCTCCGTTGAGTCTTTGCGAGGATGGCAAGAAGACTTACCATGTTGATATCTTCGTAGATAAGTCATCTGTTGAACTCTTCGTAGATGGCGGTCGCATCGCCATGACCAACCTCGTCTTCCCAGTAGCTCCATACGAGAATGTGAAGCTTTATACCCAGGATGGCAAGGCTGAATTCAAGAATCTGAAGGTTCATAAACTTGGTTTGTAATCACGTAGATATTGTATGGTCGAATTGTAGGTTTAAATGTAAATAGTAATGAGTCGCAACCTGATAATATTTTAGGTTGCGACTCTTTTTTGGGGCTCAGGGGAGATTGTCCGTGGATAAAACAACCTCTGTTTCTTATTTACCGGTTTGCTGTTTCATTCCCTCAAAAAACTTTTGCTGCAATTGTTTGGCCAGTTGATTATCTGGGTTGAGTTTGAGAGCTTTCTCGTAATCCTGCATCACTTCCAGATAATAGCGTTGACCGTTTTGCTCTGGATTCTGTACGATGCGTACCATATAGAGAAAACCGCGAAGGGTACAGATGTCAGACGGGTCAGCATGTTTTATATTCTCCATCTTAGCAATAGTTTCTTCAGTCTCTTTTAGAAGATTCTCCGTTTGTGGAGCATGCGGATTCATCACGGAATAATTGAGACTTTGCAAAGCTATCTGAAACTTGGGCTGGATGCTATCAGGAAACATATCATCAATACGCTTCATCTCTGCAATACAATTAAGTATGCTCTCTGATGTCGGTTGCTGGAGTTTAGCAAGCGACTGTCCGATTAGTCCCTGCATTGTGGATTGCTGGGCATAGATAACTACAGATGTTGTCATGAAGAAGACTGACATCAATACGAATCGTTTAAAAGTTTGAAATGTCATATGCTTTATTATTTTTAAGTGAAACAAATATGCCTATATATAAAAATCTGTCTCTAGAAGGAACTATCGAACGTCCGTTAGTATCATATCCGAAAATATTTGTACGACCGAGGATGTTGTTCAGAGAAGAATAGATAATGACCTTGGGACTTAGCAGATAAGTAAGGTTTATATCTACGCTATTATAATGTGGTGTCTTGCCAGTCAGGAAATGACGCCCGCTTGCATACGATTCTGTCAGTCCAATGATTGCTTTGCCGAATGAATATTTTGCTGTCAATCTCAGATTATGCCTTGAGGCGTAGTTAGGTATTCGCTCTTCTGTGTATTCGTGATAGAATCGCTTGGAATCGTTGTAGGAATATGAAAATGCTGTGGTCAGATGTTTGAAAAGCGAATGCTCTTCTACAAAAATGTCTATACCTTTACTCTTTCCATATCCTTTCGGTTGGTAAATACCCTTTTCCCATAAAGGCAATCGCTGATATTTTTTCCAGTAGGGTTCTATTCGTATGAGTGTACCAGACGATTTATATTGTATGGATAGGATTGCATGATCTGCCGTACTTTGTCCAAGAGATTTCTTGTTTGTTGCAAGATAGTCATCTCCAGGAGTCTGGCTATATCGGCCGGTAGCGAATGAAAGCTGAAAATTCTTGTTGGGAATATAGCATAGTGTAGCCCTTGGCATAAACAGCCAGTTGGCATGAGTCATATATTCTGTCCTTGTCGAAATATTCAGGAACATATGGGGCATCATCCTCCATTGGACATCAATATGAGCAGCAAGAATATTATAATCCAACTTGTAGCAATCGTTTTCGTACTCCATGAGGCTGTTTCGCTGATAGTCCTCCATTCCTACCGATATTTTTAGTGCATCCGAGCAAATCTTGCGTATTTCTGTTTTCAGATGTATCTCATTTCTGAAGTTGTAATATCGGTCACCAGCAAACTTCGCATCTTCTATATCGTTGAATACCGATGAGTTTGCCATACCGCAAAAGAGCGTGTAGCCAGCACCCCACTGTGCTTTGTAGGTTGTGTTGGCATAGATATTATTCTCTTTGAGTGAAAGGTTTTGGTTGTCTATATGCTGTCCTACAGATGTAAAATCATAGCCAACGTATGTTTTCAATATTCCGGCATTTCGGAATTCATTCTTGTATTGTGATTCGCCAGATAGTTTTAGATAAGGCTTGTTGAAATCAAGCCTTTCTGAAAATAACTGATTGTAGATTCCCAAACTTGTCAGTGCGGCATTAAAGGATAAGCTGCTGTGGGAATATGCCTTGGTGCCACCGATGTTCCAGTCAACCAATGATGCGCTGACTCCATATTTGTCACTTGTCGCAGCATCTGATGTTTCCATAGGGAGAACGGAGGAAAGTGCTTGTCCATATTCTCCGCTATATCCACCAAGAGAAAAGTTGATACCTTTAAATATAAAAGGAGAGAATCGTCCACGTACAGCAGTATTTTCTGTGTTTGTACTATATGGAACAAGGACGTGCATTCCGTTAACAAAAGTCTGGCATTCTTCGCTTTCTCCACCACGGACATAGAGTTTTCCATTTTCTCCCACTTTTTGAGTGCCGGGTAAAGTTTGCAGGGCTGCAACAATGTCTCCGCATGAATTACCTGCCATCACTACATCTAGGGCATCCATAGTCTTGAAGTTGTCACTTTTCCCGAAACTGTAAGTGCTGGCAGATATTACAACTTCTTGAATTGCCGTAGCTTTTTCTTTCATTTGGATAGAAAGATTACGTAGCTTGTTGGCATCTGCAGTCTGCATATATTCTTCAAAACCAATCATGGTAATCTTGATAGACGCTTCTCCGGTTTTTGATGTGGAAAAGGAAAACCTGCCCAGAGAATCTGTCAGGCATCCATCAATTGTGCCCATGATGAAAACATTGGCACCTGCAAGCGGTTCCTGACCGCTTTTTACCATGCCTGATATGATGGTCTGTGCAGCCAGGTTGCAGACTGAAGTCAGCAGCAATGCGATATGTATTATTCGATGTTTCATGCCGCAAAGATACTGCATGAAACTGGAGTTACCAAATTCTTAGGATATACAACTAAAACTTATGATAGAAAGCAAGTTAAGATGCCGAATAACTAAGTTGAAGGACAAATAACTATGTAAGATAAGTCTTTAACTTGGGCACAAATCTTCGGGAAACGGGTATGATGTTTGTGCAATTTCCGAGAGTCAGTTGATAACCATTTGAGTTGCCTCGTGCCGAAGTGATATTATTCACATTGACAGCAAAAGAACGGTGACATTGGAAAATGTTCTCAAACTCTTTCAACTCTTCAAGAGCATGGGTTAGTGTTGTATGGATATCAACAGCAACAACATTACCTTCTTTTAGAAAACAGACGGATACATTGTTTTTCTGTGCTTCCATATAAAGTAGATCGTTGATGGCAATCGACAGATCGTTTCCTCTTACGTTAGTATCATGGATGGTAATAGATACTTCTTCCTGTTCCTTTGTTGTATTGCGCAACAACTCTTCCATTCTCTCTCGTAATGTTCTGTTGTATTGCATTCCGATAGATAATGTCGTAAGAAATATGCCTATGATAATAGTCCAATTAAGAAACAAGAGAAACAGACTGAATGTAATCGTATAATGAAACAAGTATGAAAATAGGAGGAAATTACCGAAGGCAATGATGAAAATCAGTCCGAGTATAGCTACTCCTTCATGCCAGATACGCCAGGGCTTGATCGTTTGATGCAAATACTTCAATATCGTTGCAGCGTATGTTATGTGGCATCCAAAAGTTACCAGTCCGAATAATGTAGCAACAAAGCATTTGTTACCTTGATATAAGCAGAGTCCAAATGGCTGCAGAAAATATAAAATTACCCAAATGATGACGCCAAAGATGCTACTGTCTTTTAGCAAGTGTTTACTCTGTTTAAAAGGATATGTTCGAGTTAGAAACGACATGTTGAATCTGATTTATTTAATTAACGCAGCACTATCATTTATCTTCTTTATCAGGGTGTACCTAAGCTACTCTGTTGGTGCACCGGGATGCTTGCCATATCCAGACATTTTGTTTATTATCGTGCTGTAAAAATAAAACAAAGTTCTGAATGACACTGCAAAAGTACAAATAAAATTTGAGAAACGCACTTTTGGAGACGTTTATTTTGGTAATGAAGCATTTTCTTATGATGTCTCAGAACTTTTTATCACATTATTATTATATATATGCATCATCTTTCATGATAGCAAGAAACATCAATCCTACTCTGTTCGACCTCTCGGGAAGAAAAGTCCTTGTGCCACAAAAAGGACACATTTATATTATGGGCAACAAGAAAGTCGTATGGTAGGAACGTGTGTTTCGGATAAAATATAATAAAAGTCGCAGTTTGTAAACGCAAACTGTGGCTTTTTCGTTTTTTTATGCTATCTTTGCACACAGATAGTGTTTTTAAAGATAGATTATCATGGAACAGCAAGTAAAACTACTACCTTATGGGGTGGCAGATTTTGTTACGGTAATAGAGCAGAATCTATATTATGTGGATAAGACGATGTTTATCCCGGAACTGGAGAAGCAGCCTCGCAATTACATGGATTACGGATGTTCTCCTCGTCAGATGATTGACCCGAATACCCGTACCGATTATGGCAAGATGAAGAAACTTTTGCAGTTTGACAAGCTGGATGGAGAGCGTAAGGGCATTATCCGCAAGATAGCAGAAGAGGAGCAGATTGTTACCCAGCTTTATGAGTCGTTTTCTGCGTATCAGATTCCAAAGGCAGAGATATTCCCAAGTCTTCTGTTCTATTATGGCATGTTGACCATCAAGGGAACTCGTGGCTCCAAGCTCATTCTGGGCATTCCGAACAATAATGTCCGCAAGCAGTATTATGGTTATCTGGAAGAAGAGTATCAGGCAAAGGCTTATGTGGATGTCAACCAGCTCACCGATTACTATTATGACATGGCATACGATGGTAAGTGGGAAGAAGGATTGCGCTTCATGGCAGATGCCTATGCCAAGGTTTCTTCGGTGCGTGATGGCATTGAGGCTGAACGAAATCTGCAGGGATTCTTCATGGCTTATCTGAATCTGAATGATTATTATATCACGGCTCCAGAGTTGGAGTTGAATCATGGCTATTGTGATTTCTTCCTTTTGCCAGACCTTACCCATTATGCCAGTCAGCATAGCTACATTCTGGAGTTGAAGGTTCTTTCTAAGAAAGATTTCTCTGCGATAGTTGAAGGTGAGGTCACGGAAGATGGCAAGCCTATGACCAAGGCCGAGAAACAGTGGCGTGAGGCTGTAGAGCAGATTCATCGATATGCTGAGGCTCCAAGGGTTGAGGCTTTGCGCCAAGGCACAAAACTCCATCTCATCATCATGCAGTTTGAGGGGTGGGAACTTAAACGGATGGAAGAAGTATGAAATTAATGAAAAGACTCTATATTATATTAATAGTATTACTTAGTAGTATGCTTCTTCTTCTGGATTCATGCACCCAGAAGAAGATGGTGATTGGTGTGTCGCAATGTTGCAGCGGAGTTTGGCGCGAGAAGGTGAATAATGAGATGCGCTTGGCACAGTATCAGTATAAGAATGTCGATTTGCTGTTTGCCACGGCAGAGAATGACGGGAAGCACCAGGCTCGCCAGATAGACAGCATGATAGCCAGAAAGGTGGATTTGATCGTTGTTGCCCCTGATAACGTGAATGATGTAACACCTGCCATCGAGCGAGCTTATCGTGCGCATATCCCGGTTATCCTCTTCGACAGAAAGGTAAAGACACCCCATTATACAGCTTCCATCGGTGGCGATAATGTAGAAGCGGGTAGGGAAGTAGCACGCTTTCTTGCCAGTAAACTGGATGGAAAAGGTACCGTTGTTGAGATTACGGGCTTGAAGGATGCTTCCCCTGTCATTGAGCGCCATCGTGGTTTCCACGAGGTGATGAAGAATTATCCGGGAATCAAGGTGGTTACCCTAGAAAGCAACTGGAAGATGGAGCGTGCCCAGGAGTTGATGAAGCAATATCTGGATAAGGGCGGACATGCGGATGGCGTGTTCGGACATAGCGACTTGGGTGCCATAGGAGCCTTTCTGGAAGCAGAGAGACGAGGCATTGATAAGCAGATGCTGATAGTAGGCATTGATGGATTGCCTGGAGAATGGGAAGGAGTGGATAGAGTGAAGAGAGGACAGTTTGCAGCTTCTTATGTCTATCCTACCCAGGGCGAAAAGATTATGGAATTGGCGATGAATATCCTTCAGGGTAAACCCTATAAGAAGGATAATGTGATGAAATCATTTCTTGCTACCCAGGAAAACTGCGATGCCATCGCCCTACAATATCAGGATTTGGAAGCCATGATGAAGAATCTGGATCAGATTTCTGACAGTCTTGATTCTTATTCAGAGGTTTCCCGTATTCAGAAATGGATGATTATTGTTGCCATCGTCATCGTATTGGTTCTGCTCTTTGTCATTTACTATATATATAAGGTATATAGAAAGAAGTTGCAGAAACAGAAAGCCGTGGCTCGTGGATTCATCGAGAACAAGGAGGGCTGGGCTGCTGAACTGAATCATCTGGATGAGAGTGATCGTTACTTCATGGATCGTTTCAAGAAGAAGATCCTTGAGAATATGGGCAATGCTGATATGAAGATGGATGATTTGGGAGCCCAGATGCAGTTGAGCAAGGTGCAGCTCTATCGCAAGGTGAAGGCTATGACAGGAAAAACGCCTGCCGAGCTCCTGAAAGAGATGCGCCTGCAGAGAGCCTATACCCTCTTGCAGCAAACAGACAAGACAATCTCTGAAGTTTCGGCAGAAGTAGGCTTTGCGTTACCGGGCTATTTCTCTTCCTGTTTCAAGAAGCAGTTTGGAGTTCTTCCTACCGATTTTAGAAATGAACAGGCATCTAAAAAGAAATAGTTTTCTAACTCCTTTAAAATAAGTATTTTAAAATCGTGGCGTAAGATTCGAAAATCGTTTCATGTAACATAATTATTGTTACAGGAACGATTTTTTTTATTCTCATATCCAATCTTTGCCTAATTTTGCGGCAGAAATCAAAACAAGAACAATTTTTGAAACTTAAAACATTATAATAGTATGAATAATCTTTCAAGATTACTGATGAGCTCTGCGCTCTGTTCTGTTTGCACCATGGTTAGTGCACAACAGGTAAATGTAAATGGCATCGTAAAGGATGCTACCGGTGAGACTGTCATTGGTGCATCTGTCATGGTGAAAGGAACAAAGACAGGTACTGTTACTGACTTTGATGGTAACTTTCACGTTGAATGTGCCCCAGGTGCCACACTCGTTATTTCCTATATAGGTTATAAAACGCAAGAAGTGAAGGCTTCAGATAATATGGAGGTAACACTTCAGGAAGATGCCAACGACTTGCAGGAAGTGGTTGTTACAGGTTATACCACTCAGCGAAAGGCTGATTTGACCGGTTCCGTGGCTGTAGTTTCAACCAAAAGTCTTAAGACAAATGCAGAAACTGACCCGATGCGTGCTTTGCAGGGTCGTGTTCCTGGTATGACTGTTACTACCGATGGTTCTCCTATTGGTTCAGGAACCGTGCGAATTCGTGGTATCGGTTCTTTCAACTCTTCTCAGGATCCTCTTTATATCATTGATGGTGTACCTACCAATATGGCATTGAATACCCTCAATACAAATGATATAGAGAGTATGCAGGTTTTGAAGGATGCCGCTTCGGCTTCTATCTATGGTTCACGTGCATCGAATGGTGTCATCATCATCACCACCAAAAAAGGTAAGAAAGGTAGCAAGGTTGCCGTTGACTTCTCTGCCAACCTAACTGCACAGTTCTATTCCAACCAGTCGAAGATGAAGCTGATGAACTCCAGCCAGTATGCTACTGCGATGGCTCAGGCAGCCCTGAACGATGGACTCGATCCTGTGGCTTATGCAGCCAACTACGGTATCGACTTGAATGCGGCATCTGGTACTCCAATCACCGTTTGGAATCCTGCTACCAGCCAGTATCAGAACTATACTATCAATGGTCGATATGATGGCTACATCAATGCCAAGAAGACCATGCGATTCTCAGATACCGACTGGCTTGATGAAATCTCTCGCACAGGTTTCTCGCAGAATTATGACCTCTCTGTATCTCATGCCAATGACAAGCATAGCGCTATGTTCTCTTTGGGATACAAGAACAATGAGGGTGTCTTGAAATATACCAACTTCGAGAATATCTCAGCTCGTTTGAATACCTCTTGGAATTTAAACAAGATCGTAACCGTAGGCGAGAATGTAACATTGACTTATACCTCTCAGGTAGATTGCCATCCGATGGAGAATGCCTTGAAGATGCCTTCCATCGTTCCGGTTTACGAAGAAGATGGCAAGACCTTCGCAGGTCCTGTGGGTAGTATGGCCGACCGTCAGAACCCTTGTCGTGAGCAGTATCAGAACCGCAACAACCACCTCGACTACTGGCGCATCTTCGGTAATGCTTTCGTAGAATTGAAGCCTGTAAAGGGATTGACTCTGCGCTCTAACTTCGGTTTGGATTTCAAGACATCGTTTATCAATGCGATGACGAATACTTATCATTCCGATATTGTCAACAATGACATCGCCAAGACAACGCTCTCGAATAACAATGAGACTAACTGGACATGGTCTAACACAGCCCAGTACGTTACCCAGATAGGCAAGCATAACATCGATGTACTCGGTGGTATGGAATTTTCCAAGCAGTCGGTTGTCGATTTCTCTGCCTATTCAGAAGGCTATGCGCTGGAAGATAAAGATTATATGTGGCCAAATGCTGCAACAGGAACGATGCGTAACTCGGGTGCAAAGGTAGGTTATCGCCTGGCTTCTTTCTTTGGAAAGGTGAACTACAACTGGGATGATCTCCTCCTGGCTTCCTTCACTATCCGTCATGATGGTTCATCCCGATTTGGTAAGGCACATCGCTGGGGTACTTTCCCTGCAGCATCCCTCGGCTTCAGATTCTCTAATCTCCTGAAGAAGGATTGGTTGGATGATGCGAAGCTGCGTCTTTCCTGGGGTCAGACAGGTAACCAGGCTATCGACAACAATGCACAGTTTGGTCTTTATGTAGTGGATTACGGATTGGATCGTGTAACCTCTACTGCATACGATCTCTTCCTGCAAGGTTCAGGTACCTTCCCTTCTGGTTATCGTGCCACACAGTTGGCTAACCCTAACTTGAAATGGGAGGCTGCTACCCAGTATAACGTAGGTTTGGATTACACCCTGTTTGGCAACACACTCTATGGTACAGTGGATGCCTATATTAAGAATGTAAAGGATATGTTGATTAATCCTGCTTATTTGGGTGCAACTGGTGAAGGTGGAAATTCATGGCAGAATGGTCCTTCGCTCCGCAACTGGGGTATGGAGTTCACCGTGGGTTATCGCAAGACCTTGGCTAATGGACTTGGCATCGACGTGAACGGCAATCTGGATTTTTTCCGCAACAAGGTTACTTATTTGCCAGCATCAACAACAGGTGCTTACGCTCACACATCTAAGGAAAACCTGGTGCAGAGTGGCAAGTCATATGGTTCTATCGTAGGTTATGTAGCCGATGGAATTTTCCAGAATCAGGAAGAAGTAGATAAGTCTGGACAGCCAAATGCACGTGTCGGTGGATTGAAATACAAGGACTTAGATGGTAAAAATGGAATTACTTCAGATGACCAGACTTGGATTTTCGACCCTGTGCCAGCCTTCTCTTATGGTTTGAATATTGCTCTCAACTACAAGGGCTTTGATTTCAGTATGTTCTGGCAGGGTGTCTATGACCAGGATGTGTATAACAACCAAAAGTTCCAGACCGACTTCTGGGCTATTACTGATGGTGGTTCTAACAAGGGAACCCGTTTGCTCGATGCTTGGAATACCAACAATACCGGTTCTTCTATCCCACGCTTGAGCACCATGAATACAGCCGATGAAGGTCGAGCATCTTCTTACTTTGTGGAGAATGGTTCTTACTTGAAGTTGCGCACCTTGCAGGTGGGTTACACTATCCCAAGCAGCATCCTCTCTAAGTTGAAGATGACCAGTGCCCGTGTCTATCTCTCAGGTCAGAATCTTTTGACCATCAAGAGCAATAGCCTGACCTGTTCAGACCCTGAGAATCCAAACTGGAACTATCCTCTTTCAACATCCGTATCATTCGGACTTCAGGTAGGTTTCTAAAATGTTTCATATTTTTAAAGAGAATTCTAAGATGAAAAAGTTATATACAATGGTGCTTGCAGCAGCACTGGTAGGAACATTCACCAGTTGTGATGATTTCCTGGATTACACCCCAACAGCTGTGGTTGATGAAGACAAGGCATTCAGCGGGCCAGACAAGATGGTAAACAGTGCCTATGCTATGTTGGGCGACTGTTGGTATTCTTACCCATTCAACCTTTGGCCATATGGTGACCTTTCTTCAGACGATTGCTTGAAGGGTGGCGGTGGCACCGGTGACACCGGTTATCACGATGTGGAGATCTGGAGTACCTTAACCTCTACTAAGGGCGAACTCGACGAGTTATGGTATCGTCTCTATTGTGCCGTTTCCCGTTGCAACCGTGCCTTGGTTTCTTTGCAACAGAATGGTGAGAGCACACTGGGTGCTGAGGTAACCAAGCAACGTGAGGCTGAGGTTCGCTTTCTCCGTGCTCATTTCTATTTCAAGTTACTTACCATGTATCGTCAGATTCCTTGGATAGACGAGAAGGTTTATGAGGATAAAACCACAGAGAGCACATCAAACACTCAGTTTACTTACGAGGAATTGTGGAAAAAGGTGATAGCCGACTTCCAGACAGCATACGATGTACTTCCTGCTAAGCAGAAGGATGGCGGTCGTGTCAACAAGATTGCTGCCGCAGGTTATCTGGCTAAGTGTTATCTTACCATTGCCTGGGGTGATGGTTATGAGGCAACCGATGGTATTGATCATATTAATAAGGAGTATATGCAGAAGGTTATCGACTATACTGATGTGGTGAAGAATTCAGACTATGGTTACATGGCAGACTTCGGCGACATCTTCCTGCCTGACTATAAGAACAACAAGGAGTCAGTTTTTGCTGTCCAGACTTCCGACTATAGCGAGGACCATACCACCTTCGGACGTGCCAACTGGTCTAATATGCTGAATGGCTGTTGGGGTATTTGGTCTTGCGGATGGGATTTCCATAAGCCTTCACAGAACCTGGTGAATGCCTTCAAGACCAAGAACGGACTTCCTGAGTTTGATGACTACAACAAGACTTGTGATTATCCTGTAAACGGTGAGCCTAATAGTCAGAAATGGGATCCACGTTTGTTCCATACAGTAGGAATGCCTACCTTCCCATATAAATATGAGTCAGAATACAAGATGACTACGGCCAACTCTCGTACACCAAACGTTTACGGTTACTATACCTCTCTGAAGGAAGTACCACAGCGTTCAAAGGGTGAAACTTACAATGGCTCTTGGCAGGCGTTTGCGATGAACGACTATGTGCTCCGTTATAGCGACATTATGTTGATGCGCGCTGAGGCTTTGATAGAGTTAGGCAAATTGGCTGAGGCTCGTACCATCATCAATGATATCCGTCAGAGAGCCAAGAATTCTGTGGATAAGCATATTGAATATGCCAAGGATCAATGTGATATAGCCCTCTATCCGGAGTCTTATTTCCAGGATAAGGAGACGGCAAGAAAGTGCCTTCGCTGGGAGCGTCGTCTGGAAATGGCTATGGAGAACGGCCGCTTCTTCGATTTGCGCCGCTGGGGCATTGCTTCTGAGACACTGAACAAGTATTTCGAATCTGAGAAGAAAGATCAGTATGGAGAGCAAACATACGCACAATACTTGAAGGATGCCAAGTTCACGCCGGGCAAGAACGAGTTCTATCCGGTTCCATATAACCAGCTGTATTACATTCCTGGTCTTTACAAGCAGAACAAGGGATACGAGTAATTGCTCATCAGCAATTTTAAATAATTAGATGTTATTTTTTAACAACTGAGTCCACTTTAAAAAAGTCATTTTTGGTTATTTTTTCTACAAAATGCCATTTGATTATCTGATGATTACATTTGAAGAAATTATCAAAATTGTCTTTTTTAAGTGGACTCAAATAATAATTTGACAATGAAGAAGATATTTATTTCAGCGCTTGTCGCTCTTTGCGGTTTCACCGCCAGTTATGCCCAGGAGGCTTCCTTCTTGAGTAATAACCACTGTCTCTATCGCATCAGCCAGGAGAGTCAGAACCAGAAGTGTCTTTTGCTCCCTGTACAGGAGGATGCTGAGATGGCAAATATTAAGGTGATAGCCAACAACAAGCAGGTGAAAGCCCTCAATGTGAAGTTGGCTAAAGACCACGTAGATTATTTCGTACCTCTCTATATGGATGAGTTTGCTGGCTTGAAAGGCCTGGCTCTCGATATCCATGTCAATGGCGATTATAACAAGGAAGGACTGAATGCCCTCACTTGCTGGAAGGAGATGAAGTTCTCTGATACTTTCGATATGAAGAATCGCGAGCAGTATCGTCCGGATTATCACCATACTCCAGCATACGGTTGGATGAACGACCCTAACGGTATGTTCTATAAGGATGGTGTATGGAATCTCTATTTCCAGTATAATCCTTATGGATCACAGTGGGAGAATATGACCTGGGGACATTCTACTTCCACCGACTTGGTTCACTGGAAGTTCCAGGGTACTCCAATCCAGCCTGATGCTGTAGGTACTATCTTCAGTGGTTCTGCCGTGGTTGACAAGAACAATACCTCGGGTTTCGGAAAGGATGCTGTGGTTGCACTTTATACTACTGCTGCTGAAAACCAGACCCAAAGCATGGCTTACAGTACAGATAACGGCAAGACCTTTACCAAGTATGCCGGCAACCCTATTCTTACCAGCAATGTGCCTGACTTCCGTGATCCACACATGTTCTGGAACGAGGACATCAAGAAGTGGAATATGATTCTGGCTGCCGGTCAGCACATGGAAATCTATACTTCTGATAATTTGAAGGACTGGAAACTTGAAAGTTCTTTCGGTGAGAAGTATGGCAATCATGGCGGTGTTTGGGAATGCCCAGACTTGATGAAGTTGAAGGTTCGTGGCACCGATAAGGAGAAGTGGATGCTCATCTGCAACATCAATCCTGGTGGTCCATTCGGCGGTTCTGCTACCCAGTATTTCATCGGCGATTTCGACGGACACAAGTTTACTTGCGAGAGCAAGCCGGAGGTAACCAAGTGGATGGATTACGGAAAGGATCATTATGCTACAGTTACTTTTGATAACGCACCAGAAGGTCGCCGTGTGGCTATCGCCTGGATGAGCAACTGGCAGTATGCTAACCAGGTTCCTACCCAGCAGTACCGTTCAGGCAACTCTATTCCTCGCGACTTAGGTCTCTTCGAGTATAAGGGTGAAACTTATTGCAGCGTGGTTCCATCTCCAGAAATGACAGCGGCAAGAAGCAAGAAGGCAGGCAAGAAACTCACAGAATCTTGCGAGATGGTTGTGAATCTGAAGGGAAATGCTACTATTACTTTGAGCAACGACAAGGGCGAGAAGGTAGTGATGAACTACGATGCCAAGGCAGAAACCTTCTCAATGGATAGAACCAAGAGTGGTAAGGTGGATTTCAGCAAGGACTTCGCTGCAGTCACCAAAGCTCCAACCTACGGCAATATCAGCCAGCTGCGTATCTTCATCGACAAGAGCAGCATCGAGGCTCTGGATGCTGACGGCAAGATGTCCATGACCAATCTCGTGTTCCCAAGCAAGCCTTACAACAAGGTTACTGTAAAGGGAAAGGGTAAGTACCAGGTTTACGACATCAAGTAACCTCATCTGCTAAGAACTGAATCTATAAGATAATTGTTTCTAAGAGTGTTACTGATGTAACAATGCAACATAAATGGTAGCCGATGAACGATATTTTATGATATATTATATCGTTTATCGCTACCTTTGCAGCAGCAAAATAGAAACAATAACGCTAACAATTATGAATAAATCATCAAAGTTATCAATCATCCCGGTGATGCTCTGTTTCTTCGCCATGGGATTTGTAGATTTGGTAGGCATCGCCTCCAACTACGTAAAGGAAGATCTCAACCTCAATGATGCAACAGCCAATCTGTTCCCATCGCTGGTATTCTTCTGGTTTCTCATCTTCTCGGTTCCAACAGGAATCTTGATGAATAAAATAGGTAGAAAGAAGACAGTGCTCCTGTCTTTGCTCGTTACCGTCATCTCCCTCCTTTTGCCTATCTTTGGCGAAAACTTTGAGCTGATGCTCGTGTCATTCTCATTGCTCGGCATCGGAAATGCCCTGATGCAGACATCCCTGAACCCTCTGGTTTCAGTGGTGACATCAGGTCAGAACCTGGCTTCTACTTTGACCTTTGGTCAGTTTGTCAAGGCGATAGCTTCCTTCCTGGCTCCATACATCGCTATGTGGGGCGCCATGGCAAGCATTCCAACCTTCGGTTTGGGCTGGAGAATCCTCTTCCCAATCTATATGGTTATCGGAATCGCAGCTACCTTCTTCCTGGCTGGTACACCTATTGAAGAAGAGAAGAACGAGGGTAAGGCTTCCGGCTTTGGCGAGTGCTTCAAGTTGCTCGGCAAACCTATCGTGCTGCTTTCCTTCATCGGTATCATGTGTCATGTAGGCATCGATGTGGGTACCAATACCACAGCTCCTAAAATTCTGATGGAGCGTCTGGGATGGACGCTGAACGAGGCTGCCTTCGCTACATCGCTCTACTTCATCTTCCGTACCATCGGATGTTTCACCGGTACCGTTTTCCTCCGCATGATGAAGACCCGCACTTTCTTCCTCATCAGCGTAGTGATGATGGCTCTGAGTATGATAGGCATGTGGGTAGGCGAGAGCAAGATGATGCTTTATATCGCCATCGCCCTGGTGGGATATGGCAACTCTAACGTGTTCTCCATGATTTTCTCTCAGGCACTTCTTGCCATGCCTGATAAGAAGAACGAGGTGAGTGGACTGATGATCATGGGACTCTTCGGTGGTACCGTCTTCCCTTTGATTATGGGCTTTGCCAGCGATACTTGGGGGCAGGCTGGTGCTGTGGCTGTCATGGCTGTGGGAGTCGCTTATCTCTTCACTTATATCCGCAAGTTATAATAAAAATCATCCGCAATCGTTTATATCGTATATAATAAGGTGTAATTATGGAAACAAAGAATTTGAATACAAAATATTGTGTAGGTTTGGGCGAAATCCTCTTTGATGTTCTCCCTAGTGGTTCTCAACTCGGCGGTGCTCCTGCCAACTTCGCTTACCACGCAGGTCAGCATGGTTTGCATTCTGTAGCCGTGAGTGCTGTGGGCAAGGATGCTCTGGGCGATACAGCTCTCCGTCTGCTCGACGAGAAGAAGCTCAAGTATGTGATGCCTGAGGTAGGTTTCCCTACTGGTACCGTTCAGGTGCAGCTCGACAAGGATGGCGTTCCTACTTACGATATCAAGCAGGGTGTGGCTTGGGATAATATCCCGTTCACTGATGATATCAAGGAGATTGCTGCCAATGCTGGTGCTGTTTGCTGGGGCTCTCTGGCTCAGCGCAGTGAGGTTAGCCGCAAGACCATCTATCAGTTCCTCGACCATACTCCAGAGGATTGTCTGAAGATTTTCGACATCAATCTCCGTCAGAACTTCTATACTCCAGAGGTGATTACCGAGAGCTTGAAGCGCTGCAATGTGTTGAAGATTAACGATGAGGAGTTGATTACCATCGGGCGTCTCTTCGGTTATCCAGGTTTGGATATCGAGAACAAGTGCTGGCTGATTCTCGGCAAGTATAATCTCGATATGCTCGTGCTGACCTGCGGTGTAAACGGCAGCTATGTCTTTGCTCCGGGTGTGAAGTCATTCCAGGAGACTCCAAAGGTTGAGGTGGCTGATACTGTCGGTGCAGGCGACAGCTTTACCGGTACATTCTGTGCCAGCATCCTGAAGGGCAAGAGCATTCAGGAGGCTCACGAACTTGCCGTTAAGGTGAGTGCCTACGTTTGTACCCAGAATGGAGCGATGCCTCAGATTCCTGAGGAATACACCCGTTAACCCCGCTTCCCCTATTGGTTATATAGCAATATAAGATGATAGGTTTAAAGAATAGTTGAGTTAAAGTTAATGTTAGTTAGTAAGCTGCATCCTGTTCGCGAAGAATGGGTGCAGCTTTTTCATTTTCAGAAATACAATCTCTCAATTACAATAAAAGAACCCCCTAAAATGGTAAAATGATGCCCCAAAATGGCAGAAATGAATAAAAAGATAACGTTTTCATTAAAAATATTATAAAAGAGTTGCAGATTAATAGATTATTTTGTACTTTTGCATCTAAAATATTAGTAGAACATTAAAAATATAGATGTTATGAAAGACTTAGATTGGTCTAATTTGTCATTTGGCTATCGCCAGACTGACTACAATGTTCGCTGTTACTATCGCGACGGCAAATGGGGCGAAATAGAAGTTTGCTCTGATGAGTATTTGAAATTGCACATGGCTGCAACCTGTCTGCACTATGGTCAGGAGGCATTCGAGGGCTTGAAGGCTTATCGTTGCCCAGACGGTAAGGTGCGCGTGTTCCGTATGGACGAGAACGCTAAGCGCTTGCAGAGCACATGTCGCGGCATTCTGATGCCAGAGGTGCCTACAGAAATGTTCGAGGAAATGGTGAAGAAGGTGGTTCGCCTCAACCAGGAGTGGATTCCTACCTACGAGAGTGGTGCTACGCTCTATATCCGTCCTTTGCTCATCGGTACAAGTGCTCAGGTGGGTGTTCATCCTTCTAAGGAGTATTGCTTCCTTATCTTCGTAACTCCAGTGGGTCCATACTTCAAGGGTGGATTCTCTACAAACCCATACGTTATCATTCGTGATTTCGACCGTTCTGCTCCTCTCGGAACAGGTATCTATAAGGTAGGTGGTAACTACGCTGCTTCCCTCAGAGCCAATCATATCGCTCACGAGAAGGGTTATGCATGCGAGTTCTATCTTGATGCCAAGGAGAAGAAATACATGGATGAGTGTGGTGCTGCCAACTTCTTCGGAATCAAGAATAATACATACGTTACTCCTAAGAGTACATCTATCCTCCCTTCTATCACCAACAAGAGCTTGATGCAGTTGGCTGAGGATCTCGGTTTGAAGGTGGAGCGCCGTCAGATTCCTGAGGATGAGCTGGAGACCTTCGAGGAGGCTGGTGCATGCGGTACTGCTGCCGTAATCAGTCCTATCAGCTACATTGATGACTTGGATACAGGCAAGCGCTACAACTTCGGTGAGAAGCCAGGTCCTATCTCTAGGCACCTGTATGATACGCTTCGCGGAATCCAGTATGGTACTATTGAGGACAAGCATGGTTGGACAACCGTAGTTATTGAGTAATCAATGACTTCTTTATTGCGTAAAAACCAATATTAGAAATATAATTATGATCAGAGCACTTTGAGGAGTTCACGCTCCTTGGAGTGCTTTTTTTATGTCTTTTTTCTTGGAAGTTTCATAAAAATATCGTAACTTTGCCCGCAGAAATATAACTTCTTAAATAAAGAGGATATGAGTCCTAAATTTAAAGAAATAAATGGCTTTGTGTTCAAGATCTATTCCAATGAGGAAAAGAGAATGCATATTCATGTCGTTAAGGCCGAAAATGAAGCTAAGTATTGGCTTGAACCCAATATTGAACTAGCAGAAAATTTCGGATTCAATACAAAAGAATTAAGTTTTATAGAAAAAATACTTAAAGATTATGGAGACGATTTTAAAATCAAATTCGCAAGACACACAGGTAAGCGTCTTGATGATAAATGATAAAGGCATTATGCTTTCTGTGAAAGGAAACGATTATTTCATATCTTATAATCGGATTCCTTGGATGAAGAATGCATGTATTTCTGATGCTCTTGATGTGCAGATGAGTGGAAGGAATGCCATAGAGTGGCCTAAACTGGATGTAGATTTAGAAATAGAGAGTTTAAAGCATCCTGAGCGTTATCCTCTTATTATGAAGAGAAATGAAATGGAAGTTTTATAGAGTCTCAAAAAAAGGCAGAAAGCCTCTCAGCATCGTTTTGCTGAGAGGCTTTCTGCCTTTTTATGCCTGGGGGTTAACAGAGTTGACAGTTAACAGCTGTTTTTTCGATACTCCCCCTCGCGCGTACCTTTTATTATAATATATATATACTTATTTTTATATGTGTGTGGGGGGAACCATGCATTTTTGGGGTGTTAACTGTTAACCTGTTAACCCCTCGCTCTTTTTTCCCCGTCTCTGTGCTTTGCGGGGCATAAGTCATAGAGTTGCATGGGAAGAAGCTATGAGTTAGGATTCTTAACATAAAGCTCTAAAGCAGCCAAAGGAGAATAAGAGAGGTTGGAACGTAAAC
>CAUFXJ010000001.1:0-217242 GCA_959596915.1 Segatella copri | reverse complement strand
GTAACACTACAGATTCTGGTCCTGTCATTCCTGGTTCGAGTCCGGGTATCCCAACAATCAAAAAGTTCTATTTTAAGTTTGGGATATGGTGTAATGGTAACACTACAGATTCTGGTCCTGTCATTCCTGGTTCGAGTCCGGGTATCCCAACTCATACGGTAAGGCATCTTTCAGTAATGAAAGGTGTTTTTTTTTGTTTATAGGAATTCTGTTTTATGGAGTATTCATAGCAATAAACCCCAGGGTTTTCTCCCTGGGGTTTATTGTATTTATTTCTTCTCGGCATCAATAGCCTTGATTTTCAGCTTTACCATTTCGAGGTCAGCCTTGAGTTTCTCAATCTTACGGTTCATTTCTTCTACCAGGCTGTTGCCCTTCTTGCTGGCCGTATTGAAGAAACCGAGGTTGTTCTCGTAGGTAGTAATCTCGCTGCGCAACTGGTCGTAGCGGCGCAAGAGTTTACCACGCTCATTGCCGAGTGCATTGCCGCCTTCCTTGGCAACATTCTTCAAGTTGTTCTTGAAGTTGTCAAAGTGGCGCTTGGCATTGGTGGCGTGAAGTTTCTCATAGGCTGCATCGATAGCCTCATGATACTCTTTATAGACCTTGTCTTTCTCTTTGAAAGGAACGTGTCCGATTGCACTGTATTGCTTGGCAAGATCTTTGAGCTTCTTTTGGAAATCGTTGTCTGAAATCTCTGCAACTACAAGTTCCTTGAGCTGGGCAATAATGTTGCGCTTCTTGTCCAGATTGGCATGTTCCTCGCTGCGTGAACCGGCATTCTGCTTGTTGCGGGCTTCGAAGAACTTGTTGCAGGTATCCAGAAATTCCTTCCAGAGCAATTCGCCTTGTTTATGAGGTACGGTACCCACCTTCTTCCATTCTTTCTGGAGAGCGATGAACTTGTCGCCAGTCTTCTTCCAGTCTGTACTGTCAGCCAGTTCCTTTGCCTTGTTTACGAGTTGCTGTTTCTTTTCGAGATTGGCAGAGTAGGTATCTTTCAATCCTTTGAAGAATTCTGCCTTCTTGTTGAAGAATTCATCGTTGGCGATGCGGAAACGCTCGAAAATCTTGACGTTCATCTTCTGAGGGGCAAAACCGATAGTGCGCCACTCTTTCTGAATCTCTATGATTTCCTGGGTAATCTTTTCCCAGTCCTTAGCAGTCTTGTATTCTCCTTGGTTGGCAGCCTCTACCTTTTCGCAGAGGGCAGTTTTCTTGGCGAGGTTTTCCTCTTCCTTGGCACGCAGGTCTTCGAAGTGCTGCTGGTGCTTCTTGTTGATAACAGTGCTGGCAGCCTTGAAACGCTCCCAAATCTGTTCTCTCAACTCCTTGGCAACAGGACCAATCTCACGATATTGCTGGTGGAGGTCCTGAAGCTGGTGGAAGGCAGAAATAACATCCTCTTCCTCATTGAGCTTCTCTGCAGCCTCGCAGAGTTTGGTCTTGGCTTCAAGATTCTTCTTGAAGTCATATTCGCGGGCTTCGCTGTTCAACTTGAGCATGTCGTAGAACTGCTCTACATAGAGCTGGTAGTTCTTCCATACCTCGTTTGCCTTGTCTGCAGGGATGTTCTTGATTTCCTTCCATTCCTGCTGCAAGGCCTTGAAGTCCTGATATGATTTGTTGGCCTCCTCCGGTGAGGTGGTCATGGCCTTTATCTTTTCGATAATTTCCTCTTTTTTGCGGAGATTATCTTGTTTTTCTTCTTCTTGTGCCAGGAAGATCTTGGCTCTTTTCTCCTTGATGAGTTGCATCTCAGCCTTGAAGGCTTCTTCGGTGTCATCCGGTAGAAGGATATACTTCTCTGGGTCACCGCCTTTTGCGAGATACTCTTTCATCTGTGCGTCTCTTTCTGCGAGATGAATCTTGTAGAAAGTAGTCTTGAGTAGGTCGAGTTCCTCCTTGTTTGGATTTTCGCTGCTATGAGCGATTTCCTTTACTCTTTCGAGCACTTCCTGCTTGGTGGCATAAGCCTTCTTGGCAGGGTCTTCCAGGGTGCTCTGCTGCAACAGAGCTTTTTCTTGAGAGTCCATCATGTCACTTTGTTTAGTTTATGATTCGAGTTTCTTGGGCCGGTAGTCGCTTATCTGCAATTCGACCCCATACAAAATTATATTATTAATAAGTTGCAAACTTAAAAAAAAAAATCGAATATCATGCCATGATATTCGATTTTTTAATTTTTTTTGTATTTATAATTGCCTTTTTCTTGCTAATCATCGTTTTATGTGCTCTTTCGGGCTACTTAATGCATATCAGAGTGGTATATGCTTAGAGCAGGCGCTTGTATCTGAGGAAGCCCCATGAAAGTGCAGAAACGAGCACGGAGATAACCAGGGCAATGGCAAATCCGTAATGGCTGTCTTCCATACCGTTGATTAAGTTCATACCGAACAATGAGGAAATCAGCGTAGGCAACATCATGACGATACTGATACTGGTCAAGGTACGCATCGTGGTATTCATGTTGTTGTTGATGATGCTCGAATAGGTATCCATCGTCGACTCCAGAATGTCGGAGTAGATGCTTGTGGTTTCGCGTGCCTGTGTCATCTCGATGTTTACGTCTTCGATGAGGTCGGCATCAAGTTCGTCCACCTGCAGCTTGAACTTCAACTTAGACAGGAGATTCTCGTTGCCTCGGATAGAGGTGATGAAGTAGGTAAGGGAGTCCTGCAGGCGGCTCAGGCCAATCAGACTCTCATTGTTCACACCATGATCGAGGTTTCGTTTTGCCTTTTCTATGAGCGAATTGATCTGTTTCAATCGCTTCAGATACCAAACCGCTGATGAAAGGAAGAGACGGAAGGTCATGTCTACATAGTCGGTGAACCCCTCGCTGCGCTTCTGCTGGTAGCTTACGAAATCAATCATCATGTTGGTTTCATAATAGCATACGGTGATGGTAACATCGCGCTTATGGATGATACCCAGAGGCACGGTGGTGTATGGGGTACGGCTGCGTATTTCCTTGACATAAGGGATACGGAGGATGATGAGCATCCAGCCATCGTCATATTCATAGCGGGCACGCTCATCGGTATCGCTGATATCCGAGAGGAAATAATCAGGGATTTTGAATTCTTCTTCCAGCAAGCGCTGGTCTTCATCAGTTGGACATGTTACTTGTATCCAGCAGTTTGGCTGCCACTCATTGAGTACAGTCAGATTCTTGTCTATATTCCAATAAGTCTTCATAGTTTGCTAATCTCCACATAATAAAAGTTTGGGGTATGGAGACTAGCGCTTGGGTACGGCCTACTGAAAGGCTTCATCGTTGCTGAATCTCCACGCCTTACAATTCATTATTGTTCTCCGCGTGATAATCGTCCATTTTGGTGTTATTTTAATGAAACTTATGCAAGTGAATTTGTATAATCTGCTACAGAGATTTTACAAGACTTGCGAAATCGACTGCAAAGGTAATGATTTCTTTTGAAAACTGGAACAAAAAAGCCGAGAATTTTCACTCTCGGCTTTCTTTTTTAATCTTTTTGTAATTTCGTTCCCCATTTTTTACTTTGCAGGAATCTCTGTCAGGAGCTGCTTGACGAGGTTCCAGAAAGGAGCTACGCAACTGATCTGGCAACGCTCATTGGCTGTGTGAGGACTAAGAAGGGTAGGACCGAATGATACGACATCGAGGTTAGGATACTTGCTCAGGATGATAGAGCACTCCAGACCTGCGTGAACAGCCTGTACCTTACCGTCTGTGCCGTTCTGCTCTTTGTAAACCTTCAATACGTGTTCCAGAATGTCGCTCTTAGGGTTAGGGTTCCATCCCATATAGCTGCCGCTGAATTCAACCTTCATGCCTGCCATGTTGAAACAGCTTTCTATCATTGTGGCAAGATACATCTTGTAGTATTCGTGGCTAGAACGGGCCAGAATCTTGATAGCAGCCTTGCCCTCACCAATCTCAACGATTGCGAGGTTTGAAGAGGTCTCTACGATTTCAGGCATAGATGGAGCCATACGCAATACACCATCGTGGCAAGCGTAGATTGCATCTACAAGATTATCCTGGATTTCGGCAGGAACCTGCATCTTTGGAGTCTCTACATTCTCAGCGAAGAACTCGATGTTCTCAGTTGTTTCAATGCCTTCGAACTCATCACAGATTTCGTCCTTCCAGTCTGCTACCAGGTCATTCAAAGCTTCAATGTTCTCCTTAGGCAGGGTCAGAACAACCTCAGCCTGGAATGGGATGGCATTGCGCATGTTGCCGCCCTGCCATGAAGCTAGACGGGCATCGAGTTCTGAAATAGCTTCACGCACGAAACGAACCATGCATTTGTTGGCATTCGCTCTGCCTTCGTTGATCTCGATACCGGAGTGACCGCCCTTCAATCCCTTGAGGGTTACCTTAACGGCAGCATCTTCCTTCTCGGTTTCTACCTCTTTATAGTCGAGAGTTGCTGTGATGTCGATACCGCCAGCGCTACCGATAACGAACTCACCCCAAACCTCGGTATCGAAGTTCAAGAGAATGTCGCCGTTCAATTCGCCTGCTGGGAGATCGTTGGCACCATACATGCCTGTCTCTTCGTCGGCGGTAATCAAGCCCTCGATAGGACCATGCTGCAAATCTTTTGATTCCATTACCGCCATGATGGTAGCTACGCCAAGTCCGTCGTCGCTACCGAGTGTTGTATGATTAGCACGTACCCAGTCGCCATCGATGATGGTTTCAATAGGGTCTGTTTCAAAATTATGCTTGCTGTCTGGTGCTTTCTGAGGAACCATGTCCATGTGCGCCTGCATAATAACGCCTTTGCGGTTCTCCATACCTGGAGTAGCAGGTTTGCGCATCACGATGTTGCCTGCTGGGTCTTGGAAAGCCTCTACACCTGCTTCTTTTGCCCAATCGAGCAAATAAGCCTGAATCTTTTCCAAATGTCCTGATGGACGTGGAACTTGTGTTAACTTGTCAAAGTTACGCCAGATTTCAACTGGATTCAAATTCTTAATGTCAGCCATATTTATTTAATTTAAAATTTATAGTTAATAGTTTATAGGGCATTCTCGCTATACGGCGTAGCCGCTATCAACTATTAACTTTTAACTCTTAACTTTTATCTTTTAACTTTCCCGGTAAACGCCAGTGCTATCCATGCATAGATTCCCAAAAGGACTACAAGCAGGGTTTGCACGGAGTGTACGATGAGAACGAAGAAGAGGGCATCGTTTGCCTGAATGCCATAGAGTATGAGCATTGTCTTGACAGCAAAATGCCAAGGTCCGGCTCCGTTAGGCGTTGGTACGATGACCGCTATGCTGCCCACGATGAATGTCACCAGACCGCACATCAGATTAAGATGGGAGGTTGCCTCGAAGCATTGGAAGGTGAGATAGTAGTGGAAGAAATAGCTCAACCAGATGCCCAGTGTAAGGGCGATGTAGAGCGGTACATTTCTGACACCTTTCAGCGAGATGATACCTTGCCAGAGTCCTCCCAGTGTTGCTTTCACCTTATTATATATAGCGAGTCGCTTGAGCAGATAGTGAGCAAGGATGAGTACTGCTATGCCACAGATAGCGGTCACAATGTAACCTGTGGCTGTAAACTGGCAGAGTAAACTGTCCATGCTCGTACCTGTTTTCTCAAAGAAATTAAGGAATACCGGAATCTGCATCACAAAGACCAGCGCCGTAATCAGCAGCACGAGGAGTGAATCGATGGCTCTTTCAGTAACGACGGTACCCAAGGCTTTCGGAAACGAAACATCATCCCATTTCTTCAATACGCCGCATCTGGCAAACTCGCCCGCACGAGGAATTACAAGACTCAGAGCATAGGACAGGAAGATGGAGTAGATGCTGATACTGGAGCGTGCCTTTTCACCTAATGGCTCCAGCGACTGTTTCCATCTCCATCCTCTGAACACCTGGGCAGAGATGCCAAAGGGGAACGACAGCAGCATCCAGGTCCAACTCATCTTGTGAAGCAGAACATCTTCTACTTGCTTGAAGTCGAATCCGCGATACATCCAATAAAGGATGGCGCCACCCAGAATGAGCGACAAAGCCACCTTCCATATGTTGTTTGCTATCTTCTTTATATCCATAATTAGATGCAAAGATAATACTTTTATTGACAATATCGTTCGAATCTGCATATTTTTAGCATAAATAAACGCTTGGGCGCCATTTATGGCTAAAAGTATAGCCTTTTTTTAAAGAAACAAGTGGCTCTTTCCCTTTTTTACCCAAAAAGATAAAAAAAATCGCATACTTCGTGTGGATTCTCAAAAAATAATCGTATTTTTGCAAAATATATAATATAAAGATAAGATATGAAAGCTGTAAAGCCTAAGAAGAATCTCGGTCAGCACTTCTTGACCGACCTCAATATAGCAAAGCGCATCGCCGATACGGTGGATGCCTGCCCGGATATACCTGTTCTCGAAATCGGACCAGGTATGGGCGTTCTAACCCAATATCTCGTAGAGAAACCAAGACCCGTCAAGGCAGTGGAAATCGACTCGGAGTCGGTGGCGTATCTTCATGAGAATTTCCCGACACTCAAGGATAATATTATCGGTGAAGACTTCCTGAGAATGGATTTGAACCAGATATTCGATGGAAAGCAGTTTGTACTGACAGGTAATTATCCATACGATATCTCATCGCAGATATTCTTCAAGATGCTCGATTACAAGGATCTCATTCCTTGCTGTACCGGAATGATTCAGCGCGAGGTGGCATTGCGTATGGCATCAGAACCAGGTAACAAAGCCTATGGTATCCTCAGTGTGCTCATCCAGGCATGGTATGATGTGGAATATCTCTTTACGGTAGATGAGAATGTGTTCAACCCACCACCAAAGGTAAAGAGTGCGGTAATCCGTATGACTCGCAACAAGGTGACTGACCTTGGCTGTGATGAAAAACTGTTTAAGCGTCTGGTAAAGACAGTCTTCAACCAGCGTCGCAAGATGCTCCGTGTAAGCCTCAAGCAGATGTTCCCGGGTGTAACCCCACGCGAGGATTTCTACACCACCGACATCATGACCAAGCGTCCTGAACAGCTCACTATCCAGCAGTTTGTAGAACTCACCAACTATGTGGGCGAAGAACTCAAGAGATTGGGGATAGTTAAGAGTTAATAGTTAAGAGTTAATAGTTAATAGTTAAAAGTTGATAGGGGGCTACGCTATATAGCTAGAATGCCCTATAAACTATAAATTGTAAATTATAAATTGAAATAATTATGATAGACGTTAAAGAAACTTTGAATTCTGCAGCAGAGCGTATGGAGATGGCAGCAATGTATCTCGCAGAGGAACTCTCTCATGTTCGTGCTGGTCGTGCTAATGTAGCCATCCTCGATGGTGTGCGTGTAAATAGTTATGGCAGTATGGTTCCTCTGAACCAGGTAGCTACAGTTACAACCCCTGATGCCCGTACTATCGCTATCCGCCCTTGGGACAAAAAGGCTATCAAGGATATCGAAAAGGCTATTATGGATAGTGGTGTAGGTATCACTCCAGAGAACAATGGCGAAATCGTACGTCTGGGTATTCCTCAGCCAACAGGTGAGCGCCGTAAGGAACTCGTAAAGCAGTGTAACAAGATTGCTGAGCGTGCTAAGATTGAGGTGCGCAACGTGCGCCAGGAAATCAAGGAAAAGTTGAAGAAAGCTATCAAGGATGGACTTTCTGAAGACTTGGAAAAGGATGCTGAGAACGATTTGCAGAAACTCCACGATAAGTACATCAAGCAGCTCGAAAACCTGATGGACGAGAAGGAGAAGGAAATCATGACAGTCTAAATCATTCTGGACTTACATTATTTAATAAGTGATAATGAGAGGACTCGTTATTAAAAATACAGGCAGCTGGTACACCGTCAAGACAGACGATGGCCAGCTGATTGAAAGTAAAATCAAGGGCAATTTCAGATTGAAGGGCATCCGCAGCACCAATCCTGTGGCTGTAGGCGATTATGTGCAGCTTATTACCAACCAGGAGGGTACGGCATTTATCTCTTCTATCGAAGACCGCCAAAACTATATCATTCGTAAATCACCTAACCTCAGTAAGCAGAGTCATATTCTGGCTGCTAATGTAGACCAGGCGCTGCTTGTGGTAACGGTGAATTATCCGCAGACTTCTACTACCTTCATAGACCGATTCCTGGCTGGCGCTGAGGCCTATAGAGTGCCTGTTATCATCATCTTCAATAAAAGTGATATACTTTCAGAAGAAGAATTACATTACGAGAAGATGATGTGTACGCTCTATGAAACCATCGGATATAAATGTATCGAATTGTCGGCAGCTACAGGCGAAGGAGTTGAACTGTTGCGGCCTCTTATCAAGGATAAGAAATCTTTGTTGAGCGGCAACAGCGGGGTAGGAAAGTCAACCCTCATCAACCAGCTCATTCCTGATGCAGAGCAGCGTACCGCCGAAATCAGCGAGGCGCATAATAGCGGAATGCATACCACAACCTTCAGTGAGATGCTGGAACTGCCGGAAGGTGGTTATCTCATTGATACTCCGGGCATCAAGGGCTTTGGTACCTTTGATATCGAAAAGGAAGAGCTGACCAGCTATTTTAAGGAAATCTTCAAGTTCTCTCAGGATTGTAAGTTCTCTGACTGTACCCATACCCACGAACCGGGGTGCGCGGTAATCAAGGCGGTTGAGGAACATTATATAGCAGCTAGCCGCTACCAGAGTTATCTCTCAATGTTGGAGGATAAGGACGAAAATAAATACAGAGAGGCTTTTTGATAGGGAAGAGTGAAGAACGAAGAGTGAAGAAATTTAAAAAACATATTAATGAAAGAACAGAAGGACGTCAGGCAGCGTATCGAAGAAGGTGAGTTTGCACAGAGTGCAGAAATCAGTGCGAGCTATCTGGATGAGGACATCTTGATTATAGATAATGTCAAGGTGTTGCAGAACCCCGACCCTGTGAGATTCCAGATGAACATGATTGCATCCTGCCAGAGAGGCAGCCTGAGAGCTGAACTCAACGGGCGGGAAATCATCGTGGAGAAGGGCGATATATTTATCAGTCCGCCTAACTCTATTCTCGACATCAAAGAGGTGTCGGAAGATTTTGCATGCACTGCCATGTGTGTCAGCAATCACGGCTTGCTTGGTATTCTTCGTTCTCATATCTCGGTATGGAATCGTGCCATGTATGTGAGCAAGGTTTCGGTGTTGAAGATGAACGAGGTGGATATGGTATTCTATTCTAAGTTTACCGACTTGGTGCGCCTCTGTCTGGATCCGAAGTTCAACGACCGCAGTTCGTGGAAACCATATCGCCGTGAGATAGTGGAGACGCTCTTGAAAAGTGCTCTTCTTGCTGTGAGCAATCTTTTGCTGACAGATCTCCCGAAAGAAACTTTGGGAACCAGTGCCAGCGATTTCTTTGATAAGTTCCTGGAGATGTTGCAGCAGAGCGAAATCAAGCATCAGCCTGTAGAATATTTTGCGCAGCAGCTTTGCATCACGCCAAAATACCTCTCCATCATCTGCAAGCGCCATTCCGGCAAGACGGCCATAGAGTGGATTACGGAGTATACGCTTGCTGATATCACCTATTATCTCCGTTCTGCAACGAAAACAATCAAGGAGATTTCAGGTATACTGGGCTTCTCCAATACCTCATTCTTCGGTAAATATGTAAGAGAGCATCTGCACATGTCACCTCTGAAGTATCGTGAAAGTTTGAGAAAACAATAACAGCAAAATAAAAACTCGCAAATTCTAAAGAAAGAATCTGCGAGTTTTTTGTTTCTATCAAATAGGGTGGAGCTGGAGGGATTCGAACCCTCGTCCGCACAAGGAAACCATACGCTTTCTACATGCTTATTCCAGCCTTCGGTTTTCGAGGCATGACAGGACCTGGACCACCAATCATACCCTTATCCTCTAAAATTTCATCCATGCAACGAGGCGTACATGAACTATTTCCGATTTACCTGCACCGCTTGATCAACAAGATTCGGAACAACATCCGTTGAGCGATGTCTCGTTCCAGCACCCTGTGCTGGAATAAAGCTAGTTTACTATACTTCGACTAGGCAGCGAGAGCGTAGTTATTTTCGCCAATTAATTTTTTGTTCACTAGGATTTAGGAGGTAGCCAACGAGCCTCCGCATGCTTACGTACCATTTCATCTCGCCGTCAAATCCAGTCAACCCCGAGAATTTTCTGATATTGGGTGCAAAGATAAGGCGAAAATTTGAAATTACCAAATATTTTTAGGGAAAAAACTGCCAGCATCCTCATTTTCATTATTTTTAGGTATTGCATACCTTCTTAGAAATATGTACCTTTGCAGCCTGATTTAAGATAGTAATAATGATTATGAATATGCTAAATAAAAAAATAACTTGGAGAAAACAACATAAATGGTTAGGCATCGGTATGAGCTTTTTCATGCTGATGTTCTGCTTGTCGGGTATTTTGCTCAACCACCGTTCGCTTATCAAAGATGTGGACGTGAGCAGGAAATATCTGCCAAGTCGCTATGAATTCAAAAATTGGAATGGCGGGTTGCTGAGGGGAACGCTTGCTTTGGATGATGCCATATTGCTGTATGGAAACGGGGGAATCTGGCAAACGGATTCTACAGCATCCACATTCAAGGACTTTAATAAGGGGATGCCAGCAGGAGCAGACTGCCGACAGATAAGAAATGTTATCAGAACGGATGATGGTTCTGTCTGGTCGGTATCTCCATTTTCACTCTACCGGTTGGGGAGTCACAAAATATGGAAAAGCGTAACTCTTCCAATAGAGCCGGAAGAGAAGTTGAGCGACATTTCTGCTCATGGAGATACGCTTTTGGTTCTCAGCCGCTCCTATGCTTATGTTTCCTTGCCACCTTATCATAACTTCCACCGGATAGAATTGCCTATGCCAAAGGAGTATGATGGGAAGGTTACTGTCTTTCGTACGATATGGCTGCTTCACAGTGGAGAGTTGTTTGGCAGCATTGGTAAACTCATCGTAGATGGCATTGCCATCATCCTGGTGTTGCTCTGCATCTCAGGTCTTATCTTCTGGTTAAAGCCTAAACAGAAGAGATTGCTTCGCTTTTCGCTACAATGGCATGACAAAATAGGCCGATACACCATCATGCTTACTTTGTTGATAGCCCTGACAGGTTGGTGCCTTCGTCCACCTGTGATGATAGCCTTGGTGTTGAACAAGATGCCGTCTATTCCTGGGACGACGCTTCATAGCAAGAACCCGTGGAATGACAAACTCCGTGTGGTGCATTATGATGAAAAGTTCGGTGACTGGCTCTTGTCAACTTCGGATGGTTTCTTTTCCGTGAATTTCCAGACAGGAAAGTTGGAGTCCATCTCCAATACTCCACCAGTCAGTGTTATGGGATTGAATGTCCTTCAGAAAAACAAAGATGGTAAATGGTATTGCGGTTCGTTTAGTGGTCTCTTTGTTTGGGATAGAATTAAGGGGACAACCGTTGATTATTCTACCGGGAAAGCTGCTTTAAAGAACGCTGGCGCACCATTCGGAAAAAAGGCGATAGCAGGTATGAGCCAGGATTTCTCTGATACGCCTGTCATTGCTGAGTATAATGAAGGAACCGACTTCGCGCCACAACCTGCTTATATGAACCAACTGCCCATGTCATTATGGAATGTGGCTCTGGAGGCTCATAGCGGTAGAATCTTCATAGGTAGTATTGCTACATATATATTTATCTTCGTGATGGGAATACTTGCCGTATGGTGCCTTTGGTCTGGGTATGTCATTAGACTGGTGAAGAAAAAATAAAAAAGTTTTAATGCGTTGTTTTAATTGCTATATTGTATGTGTAAATGGTTGATACTCAGCGTAAAAGTACGTATGATAATTCTCGGAAAAGCGCCGGGAATTGCCATATATTGCCATCGTGAGAATTAGTACCCTCATTTTCGTCGCGACGTATCTGTTGCTGCGTCGCGACGCAGTTATTGTTACGTCGCGATGTATCAGATGCTACGTCGGGACGTAATTTCTTCCGCATCGATGGCGAAGTTATGAATAAAGATTGTTCATGGCAATATATGGCAGATAACCCCTAAAAATAAAGAATTGCCATACACCTAACAGCTTTGTAATCAGAGAGATTACTGGCTGGCATGGCAATATGGCAATTCTTGAAAGAAAAATATTTTAAAATAAATCTTGTTACTTCACGCTCCACTCAAACAAACCGCAGGACAGAGTTTCTGGCTGCTTCAGTTCGAGCTTCACAGCCTTGGTCTTCACTGGGTCGAAATTCACGATGCAGGCTACACCTCGCTTGCATGGATAAGCATCGGCTCCTGGAACTTCCTTCCAGTTGCCTGCCTCGTCCTGATAGTAGAGCTTCCAGCTGTCTGGCACCTTGCAACCGCCCCATGGCTGGTCGTCGTACCAATATACAGTGCTGGTCTTGATCTCCTTGCTCTCAGGGAAGGTGTAGGTAATCCACTCTGTGGTGTTCTTCTTTGGCCACCAGTGGATGTATGGGATAGAACGGTCGTTCTCATCGGCAGGAACCAGTCCGTCGGTGATACTGCTCTTGGCTGGCACTGGAGAAGAGAATTCTACCTTAGCCTGAGCTGCGAGAGTTGCAGGAGCTGATGGCTTGGCAGCCTTGACATCCTGTGGCAACCATACCTTCATATTGCCGTTGCCACGATGAGCCCAGGCGAAGTATGGGATGAGGGTCAGGGTCTGGTCCTTGGTGCTCAGCTTGCCGCTCTTGTCGTAGGCGAGGGTCTGCACGTTCTCGGTCAAGGTCTCCATGCTCTGACCCTTGTAGAGTGTCAGTACATTCTTATATTTAGGGTCGATGAAACCATCGTACGAGAGCTTGCCCTCAGCGAACTGAGGTTCGCGGTTCTCAAGGATGCTCATGATGTCGAAGCCCTGGTTGTCTGGCCACTCTGCACAATATACGATAGGACCACGCTCGATGCTGATGCAGCCACGGTCGGCCTCTACCTTGTTGTTGGCACGTACGGTGCGTGCCTCCATGTCGAAGTGAACGCGAACCACATCGCCCTTCTTCCACTTGCGGTTGATGGTATAATAGCCATCCTCTGTCACCTTACCCTCTACTTTCTTGCCGTTTACGGTGATGGTATAGCCCAGTCGCTTGCCGTCGCTGTAGTAGTAAAGATCGGATGGTACAGGCTGACCCTTCACCCATCCAGGGATGCGGATCTTCATACCGAACTGACCAGCCTTGTTGTCATCCACCTTGATGGCGATATCTCCGTTCCAAGGGTACTGTGTATCCTGGCTCAGGGAAACCTTCTTGCCGGCCACCTTCAGAGAAGAAGAGTTGCTGAGGAAGAGGTTGACATATACATTCTTGTCCTTTACGGCATATACATAGCCCGGGAGGGATGGCAGGAAGCGGCAGATGTTGCTAGGGCAGCAGGCACAGCCGAACCAAGCCTGACGCTGATGCTGACCCATGCTCTCCAGTGGGTTAGGGTAGAAGAAGCCGCCGCCGTCCATGCTCACACCACTGATGAGACCATTGTAGAGGGTACGCTCCAGTACATCGTAATATTTGCTCTCGCCATGGAGAAGGAAGAGACGGTAGTTGACATAAACATTGCCGATAGCTGCGCAGGTTTCGCAGTAGGCACTCATATTAGGCAACTCGTAGTTTTTGCCGAAAGCCTCACCATTGTTGGTGGCTCCGATACCGCCAGTGATATAGAGTTTCTTGCTTACGATGTTGTCCCAGATGCGGTCGATGGCGTGGATATAAGCGGTATCGCCGGTGAGGGCTGCTACATCTGCCATACCTGCATACATATAGGTGGCGCGAACGGCATGACCTACAGCCTCATCCTGCTCCAATACAGGTTTGTGGCTCTGTGAGTATTCTGTCTGAATCTTGGTCTTGCCACGATAGTCGAGGAAGAACTTAGCCTCGTCCAGGTATTTTTTGTTGCCAGTGGCGAGATAGAGTTTGCAGAGAGCCATCTCTGCTATCTGGTGTCCTGGTACCACGCAAGCCTGACCTGCCTTAGGACCTACCTCCTTAACCACGCAGTCGGCGTAGCGGATGGCGATATCGAGGAACTTGCGGCTACCTGTAGCCTGCCAGTGAGCCACGGCACCCTCCACCATGTGGCCGAGGTTGTAGAGCTCATGGCTCAAGTCTTCCTCCATGCTCCATCGAGTGTCGCCAGCCCAGAAGTGAGGATGCTTTGGGTTTTGGGTGCGGGCTGTGTAGAGATATCCATCAGGCTCCTGAGCCTTACCGATGATGTTGAGCACACTGTCGATATAAGCCTTGAGTTTCTGGTCTGGATAGGTCTGGAGCACGTAGCTAGCGCCCTCGATAGTCTTGTATGGGTCGGTATCATCGAAGCTGTAAGGCATCAGCTTGCCCACGTCGTAACTGTCGCTAGGGTGAGCGGCGCGCTCAAAGTTCTTGTATCTGCCCTCTGTCTCGCACTTGCTGAAAGCCAGCGGGATGGTTACCTTGCGAGAGGTCTCGATACGTTGTCCCCAGAACGAGTTGTTCCAAACCTTCACTGAGGTGAAAGGCACCGGTGTGATAGGGTAGCCCCCCGAACTCTTGTTTACCTTCTGTGCCGAAGCAGGCATCAATGCCAATGCCGCCAAGGCTGATGTAATGAAAATCTTCTTCATGTTTATTGTTGTTTATATTTTTATATACGTTTTGTTCTAATTTATATTATCTTATTGCAATCTTTTTTGAGATAGAATTAATTCCATTTGTAACTCTAATTACGTAAGTTCCCTTTATCCAATTATAGGTGTTAAACATATAAGCTCCATCATGGCTTTCTACCACAGCTTGTTTTTGCCCAGTATTTGTATTAAAGACTTCTATAGTCCAAATTGTATTCTGTTCTTCATTTGCTTGTAAAGAAACCAAATCATTATTTGAACTGTTGTCGCTTTCTTTTATAAGTTTTACATGTAGCGTATTTCCTGTATGTGCTAAACTCAAGTTATAGGATGTCTTGATGGAATACACTTTTAAACTTATTTTTTTTCCACCTGCAAATTGAGGCGTTAAGTTTATATATGTATACCCTGCTGAAGTTGACTTTGGAACAGTGAAGCTAAAAGTACCATCCTTATATTGCCAATTATCTACTTTTTTTCCAGATAAGGTAGCCGAATAATAATACAAATCATTAGACTTTCCTGTTACTGTAGCTTCTGAAAATGCCTCAAGTATACTTGAACTAGTAAATGTTCTGTTGGTGATAGCAGCAGAGTTACTAGTGGCAGAGACACTATATGTACCAGAGAAAGTGCCTAGTATACCAATGTCTTTTTTTAGTGTTTTAACAATGGTTCTATTAACACTGATTGTTGCAGTAAGAGTTGTACGTATTGTTTTTTCTCCATTTAACTCTATTGTACATTCATTGTTTCCTTCACCTGTTACGGATATAGATATAGCATTGGTATCTTGAGATGGGAGGTTCCAAGTTACGGTTGCGTAACTTGGTAAATTAGGAATACTGTATGTTCCTTTCTTTTGTATACTTGCCTGTCCATTAATATTTGAAGGATATACTCCGCATACCGCCGAATAAGCATTCACCAAGCCATAGCCATAAGTTGTATCATAGCCTGTTTGTCCTAAATCTGTTGCAGTTTTTTCTAGTATATTTTTTACTTCTGTTGTAGTTAAATTGGGATTTACTGCTAGCATTAATGCTGCAACTCCTGCAACTTGTGGACATGCTGCAGAAGTTCCGCCAAAATGCTCTGTATAATTTCCTTTTTCGTATCCTAGAGTCCCCATTCTATCTGTTGTTGCTATATCTCCTTTTAAATCAGTTTTACCGGAAGGTGCAACAAGGCTTAATCCGTCACCTCGTTGGCTATAATTCCAAATTTTACCAGTTTTATCAACTGCTCCCACACTAATGACTCCTTTTTCTGAAGCTGGATAAGCAAGGTTGTTGTATAATGTAGCACCATTTCCTGAAGCAAATACAATAATACAACCTTTTCCATTTCTTCCATTCGTAAGAGCATCCTTTAAAGCTTCACTGATAGAAACGCTACTGCCCCCATTTCCTCCCCATGAACAACTTAGAACATCAGCTCTTTCACTTGCCCATCTTATAGCTTTGGCGATTTCTAAATCGTTAGCAAAATAATCGTTGGGACAAATGTTTATAGGAAGTATTTGAGCATTGGAGGCTATACCTCTTATGCCTATTGTGTTGTTTTCTGCAGAAATAATCCCTGCACATGCGGTACCATGAGCTTTTGGGCTGTTTGTCGTGGCATTTATAGGATTTCCATTTTCGTTAGCGTAGTTTGCTGTGTAGCCATCTAAAATATTAGGCAAGTCTTCATGATTATGTTCTACGCCTTCATCAATAACTGCTACGATAATATTATTCCCTAAGTTGCTCGCAATGTTCCATGCGTTTTCTATATTTATATCAACTCCATTAATATTGTGTAAATAGTATTGTTTTGGGTAAAGAGTGTTGAATTTTTTGAAGTTTGAATAATGAACGGCATCGCATTCTATAACATTCTTGTTTTGGCTCAATTGGGAGGTTATACTGAGAATTTCGTCAGAACTTGATGCATTGCATGCTAGATAATATACATTCCCAATTTTTTCAGAGAATGATAACTTGCCGTTGTATTGTTTTATAATATTGTCAATAGTTTCTTTATTCTTGACAGTTAATGCAATAATTGGTTCTACTGTTAAAGTGTCTCCTAAATTTGTTCTGTATATTTTTGATGCATACTGTTGCTTAACTCTTGAGATATTTTGTGTATTACCAATACTAAATAACTCAATATTCTTCGAATTTGATTTAAATGTATATTGAGCTAGTGTTAGCTGCGTACTAAATAGAAAAAATAAAAAAATATAATATTTCATATTGCTATTTTTTAAATATTTTTATTTTGCAAGTCCAAAACGAATAGTCGTAAAGGGCTGGGGCAATTTCACTTTTAGCAGAGATTATGGTGAATGTTATTTTTTGATCTTTTTTGAAAGAATAATTCTCATAATCTTTTTGATTGATATGAATAACATCTTTGATGTGTGGCATATCTGCTGGAGTATTTTCGGGTTGCCCTGTTACTTTAATTCCCATTGTTTCTGTTTCTTGGTCTATATATTCAATATAACCAGAATAGATGTTTCCTGTATCTTCATCATCATTGTTGCAACTTGAGAATACTAGAATCCACATAAATACAATCAATAAAGAACTCAGAAATAATAATTTGTTTTTTCTCATAATTTTATTATTGTTGGTTATGCAAGAGGTACTTTTGGATAAAGTAACCTCTTGCTGTTAATAAACTGATTCACTTCTTCGGGATGTATTCATCCCAGAGTTTCAATGAGTGCAGATAACCCGAGAAAGGCCATGCCTCTTCGGCATTCTTGCCCAGAAGCATAAACTGCGATGGCTTGACGAGGAGCTGGATGTCCTTCTGGCTGATAAGCTTGTCGTTGATGTAGATGCTTTCGATTCTGCCATCGAAGCAGACATATACGTGCTGCCACTTGCCTTCCAGGGTCTTCATCTCCTTGTAGCCGGCATCCTCGTACCATCCGTAGTGGTTCATCACACCGCAGCGTGGTTCGGTGCCGTTTACCAGCATCAGTTTCTCCAGTTCGTCATGTGATGAGGTGAAATCGGCAACGCATTCATTCTCGGCAATCTCCGGATTCAGAATCCATGCCTCGATGGTGTATGGAGCGTTGTCGCGGATGGTGGCTGGGAGCATGAAGTTGCTTCTGTAACTCTCCTTGCCGGTAAAGGCGAATGCCTTCTTGCCCTCTATGGTCTTGATGATGGCTGAAGTATCGTGCTGCGTCTCGAACTCGCCCTTGAGGTGAACATCCAGCGGACTGCCGTTCTTGATGTAAGGCACAGTATCGCCCTCGTTGTAGTAGTCAGCGCTGATATCTACCACCAGTCCCTGACTGTTCTTATCGGCTACTGCCTCACGCACGATGTTGCTCTGGGCATCGAAAGCCTTTTCTGCAGCCTCCTGTTCCCAGTTATAATAACGGAGATTGGTGAGGGTAAATTGCTTTTCGCCTGAACTAATTTCCAGTTTTCCTTCAGAAAGATTCAGACGAGGATCGTTTTCATCTATCTGATGCCAGCTTCCGTTGTCGAAAGCCTGGGCGGTGAGGGTGTGCTTGCGTGCCTTGTTGAGCTGCGGATGAGTCATCACCAGCTGGGCACCCGGTTGCAGGGTGATGGCATCTTTGCCAGCCATACGCTCTCTGAGGGCGGTGCCCTGAAGAAGCGAAAACTTGCCGGCGAGCATTCCCTCGTTGTTATGCCAGGTAGTGCCATTGAAATCGGCTGCCGTCAGACCAATCCACTGCTGTGGGGATGAATCTTCTACGGAACCGTAAACCTTGATGTTCCAGATAGCGCCACCGAAACCGTTCTTCTGTCCGCCGGTATAGGTGAGACGGATGTACTGTGCCTTGGCATTTCCGAAATCTACCATTGGTGAACCAGCCAGACGGTTCTGTCGTTTGTCGGAGAAGGTCTGCCAGTGTTTCCCATCATTCGATGTCTCGATGAGATACTGATAGAACTGTGTTCCGTATTCAAACTGAGTCCAGATGCTCTTGATGCTCTGCTTCTTGCCCAGGTCTATCTGAATCCAAGCCGGTCCGGTGGTGCGAGGACGCCAGAGTGTGCCGTTGTTGTCATCAACCGCATATTCCGGACGGAAATCATTGTCATAATAAGAGGATGCTGTAACCTTGGCACCGAAGGCGAGGTTCTTAGCCACCTTCATCTCCGGTTTCAGATCGAGACCTTCGTGGGTTGGAACGACCTCCTTGATGGTACCATCTGCATTGAATTCGAGTTTGTCGATTGCCACCTGACGATGGAATCCACGGTTGGAATGTGGATTGTCGTGGCGATGATATACGATGTAGTAGTTGTCGCCTTCCTGCAGCACGCTGTTGTGTCCCGGACCGTGAACGGTTCCGTCGGCATTGGTCTTGAGGATGGTGCCGTGGTAGGTATAAGGACCGAGCGGACTCTTGGCTGTGGCGTAATCTACGCGGTAGCTGGCATCCTCGCAATGCTCGCAGGAGTAGAGAAAGTAGTAGATGCCGTTGCGCTTGAAGACGAAAGGAGCCTCGAAAAAGTGAGTAACCTCGGTGTTCGGGATGAGCTTGGTTTCGCTGAATGATTTCATGTCAGGATTCAGCTTACCTGCTCCGCAACCGAAGCCTTTGTAGATGCCCCAGGTGCCCCAATACATATAGACCGAACCATCATCATCCCGGAAGGTCTGACCATCCAGGGTGATGGCATTCTTTACGAATCTATCCGGTACGAGCACGGCTTCGCTCTCGCCCAGCACGTTCTTCCAAGGACCGCGAGGTGTATCGCCTACACCCAGATGGAGCTTGCAAGGCTGGCAGTAGAGATAGTAATACTTGCCGTCGGTTTCGTTCTGCATGACATCCGGTGCCCAGATCCAGTGGCTGTCCGGCCAGTTCATTGGCATTAGGGTCCAGTTCTTGAAATCCTTGCTGCACCAGAGCTGTGCCGGTCCGAAACCGGCTCCGCTACCATCGGTAGTAGCATATATATAATAGGTGTCACCAAACTTCTTGATGGTTGGGTCGGCAAAATAACCAGGCAGGATAGGGTTGCCGGCTCCCGGAGTGTTGTAAGCAGCTTTCTGGGCAGCCCCCGTTTGAGGTACTGCCGCAGCTGCTGTTACGAATAGTGTTACAATTATATTCTTATTAACCATATATCAACTTCTTTTTTTTAATTGCTTTTTTATTTCTTGATAACCTTGATGACGAATCCACCGCCCGAAGCAAGATGGATCTTCATTTCTGAATTCTGATGGATGTCGTATTTCTCTATCTTGTAATCCTCGGCATCGTGGTTGGCATTGATGCCATCCTTCAATACGATTGCTTCGTAATCTCCATCCGCGAGGAAATCAAACTTCAGGGTGAGCGTGCGCTCATCCCAGTTGCTCTGACCGCCAACATACCAGTCGTTGCCCTTCTTTCTGGCTGTAACGATATACTTTCCGATTTCGCCCTGTGGCACGATGGTCTTGTCGAAAACTACAGGTAATGAAGCGATGTATTGGGTGTATGGCTCATCAGCCTCGTAGTTGGTAGGAGTGTCGGCGAGCATCGTAAACGGACTGTCCTGTACGATGTAGCAGGCAGCCTGGTGGCATCGGGTACCCATCGAAATCGGTTTGGTGTAGATTGCCTTCCAGTTGTCGCGGGTTCCGTTTCTCATCGCTCCCGGTGTGAAATCCACCTGTCCTGCCATCATTCGGATGTATGGGAAGGTGACATCGTAGAGCGGCATATCATTCTTTGCTTCCGTCCAGCGGCATTCTTCCATACCGAAGACACTCTCGTAGTTGAGGATGTTAGGATAGGTGCGGTTCAGGCCGTGTGGCTTGTAGATGCCGTGCAGGTCGAGGATGAGATGATGCTTGGCGGTGCAGGCAGCCAGACGTTCCACCATTTCGATGGCGGTCTGGTCGTCGCGGTCCATAAAATCCACCTTGAATCCCTTGATGCCCATATCGGCATAGGTCTTGCAGATGGTTTCCAGGTTCTCGTCCATCACGTTGAAGACTGCCCAGAGCACGATATCCACGCCCTTGCTCTTACCATATTCTATGAGCTTAGGCAGCTGGATATCGTCTATTGGTTTCAGAATGCTTCCCTCTTTCGAGTTGTACCATCCTTCATCAAGGATGATGTATTCCAAGTCGTGATTATGAGCAAAATCTATGTAATATTTGTAAGTATCGAAGTTGATGCCTGCCTTGAAATCCACACCTTTCAGATTCCAGTCGTTCCACCAGTCCCAAGCCACCTTGCCCGGTTTGATCCAGGAAGTATCGCCTATCTTGTTGGGAGCAGCCAGGGCGTACACCAGATTGCTGGTTGGCATCTGGGTATCGTGCTCTGTGATGGCGAAGATGCGCCAAGGATAATTGCGCATGCCGGTGCTGGTAGCGATATAATCGCAGGTGCTCTTTACATGGCTCATATGGCGCCAGGGATAGTAAGCCATCTCCTTAGGGTAGGGAGCGAAGACGGCTCTCAGAATTCCCTTCTCTTTATCCTGTTCGCTGCTGTTAGCCTTCAGCCACATGCCCGGATACTTCTCCAGGTCGCTCTCCAGGATAGTGACTTTCGCCTTTCCGCAATCTATGGTTGCCGGGAGAAAAGCCAAATCCTGCTTAGCGGTATCGAGCCGTGTTTCGTGATAGATATTCTGGAAAGCCATGGCAAAAGGCTTTTCTGGTGTCGTAGTGTATGGCAACCATGCCTTCTTGTCCTTGCCAAACTGGTAGGCGGCGGTTTCATTCAGTATGATGGTCTTGCCTTTTCGCTGGGTATAGAATCGGTAAGCCACTCCCTCATCGTAAGCTCTCAGGATGATGCCGAAACCATTCTTCAGTTTCAGATTCAGTTCCTGATATGCTGTTTCAAAGTTTTGCTGACGATAGAATGGCGCATGGATGGCCTCCTTATGGTTGCTAAGCTTGTGGCTTGCTACCTTAGGATTCTTACCCATGTCCGTTCCATCGTTCAGCGTTACACCTATTGAAGACTCCTGTAAAAGAATGGAGCCATTGTATTTAAATTGAAGAGAGAGAGACTTGTTGGTGTTGAGTTCTGCTACGATTTTACCATCTGGTGATTTCACCAGATAGTTCTCTGCCGATACTGTTGCCCCTATATATAATAAGGTGGCGATGAAAAAGAGTTTCTTAACCATAACTTTCTAGGTTTATTGTTGTTTTGTCCGTTTTGTTGTTCGCTTGGTGGCAATGCCTGTATTACCGGATTACCACAAGTTTTTATTTCTGCTGCAAATTTACGAATAGAATTGTTTATGTAATGCAAAGAAAGTCCAAAATGATGAAAATATCGTATCACAAGTATCCTGTTAGACGATAATTGTATCTTTATGTACGATAATTTTAGGACTTCGTTGATTTTTTCTGTTATTTTGCAGCCAGAAAAATAAATGAAACAATAATAAACCTAGAAGATATGGATTTAAAGCAGTTTACATTATTGATAGGTGTAGCCAGTTTGCCATCCATGACAACGGCAGCCACTGTTTATCGCACCATCTCTAAGGTGGAGGCAATATCAGTAGATTGTCCGGTGGGCACAGTTCCCCGACTTCCTAATCTCGTATGGGTAACCTATTCTGATGGTTATTCAGAGTATCGCCAGGTGCGCTGGGCTAACGCTCCGCTTGCTGATGAGCAGGCTGAGGCTGATGCGCAGAAACATCCTGCCGGGAGCCAATATGAGATAGGTGGTTTTGTGATTGGTGATGAGACTACCGACAATGGTTATCCTGTCAAAGCACAAATCAAGGTGGTGGCTGAAGGCTATCAGACTCCAGGAAAGGAAGTGGCTCATACCTTCTCACTCGCTGATGTGAGCATAGATGGTGACAACCGACTCACCCACAACCGTGATGAGGCTATCCGTGAGATCTGTTCCTGGGATGTTACCCAGCAACTCTACAATTATCGCGATACCTACGGACTCAGTACCGAGGGCTATACCAAGAGTGATGGCTGGGATTCGCCAGACACCAAGCTCAAGGGTCATGGATCTGGTCACTATATGTCGGCTATCGCACAGGCATACGCCGTGGCAACCAACCCAGAGCAGAAAACCGTCCTCCGCAAGAATATCACCCGAATGGTGAATGAGTTGCGGGAGTGTCAGGAGAAGACCTTCGTATATAATAAGGATCTGAAGCGCAACTGGGAGGCTCGTGATTTCGCTCCTGAGGCTGAACTCAGAGAGATGAAGGGCACCTGGGCTGCTTTTGATGAGTATAAGAAGCACCCTGAACTGTATGGTTACGGTTACATCAACGCTATTCCGGCTCAGCATTGCGCCCTGATAGAAATGTATCGTGCCTACAACAACTCCGATTGGGTTTGGGCACCTTATTACAGTGTACACAAGCAGCTTGCCGGTCTGATAGACATCGCAACCTACTTTGATGATAAGGAAATCTGCGATAAGGCTCTCCTCATCGCCAAGGATATGGGACTCTGGGTATGGAACCGCATGCACTACCGCACTTATGTAAAGCAGGACGGCACCCAGGATGAGCGCAGAGCCAAGCCGGGCAACCGCTACGAGATGTGGGACATGTACATCGCCGGTGAGGTGGGAGGTATGAGCGAATCGCTCTCCCGTCTTTCTGAGATGGTTTCCAATCCGGATGAAAAGGCAAAGCTCCTCGAGGCAGCCAACTGTTTCGACGCACCTAAGTTCTATGATCCGCTGAGTAAGAACATCGATGATATCCGTACCCGCCATGCTAACCAGCATATTCCGATGATTATCGGAGCGCTGCGCAGCTACAAGAGCAATCAGAAGCCATATTATTACAATCTGGCACAGAACTTCTGGAGTCTGGTGCAGGGCAGATATATGTATGCGATGGGTGGTGTTGGCAACGGAGAGATGTTCCGCCAGCCATATACCCAGATACTGAGTATGGCAACCAACGGACTGCAGGAAGGCGAATCGGAGGCTTATCCGGATATCAACGAAACCTGCTGCGCGTATAACCTCGTCAAGTTGAGCAAGGATTTGAACTGTTATAACCCTGATAATGCGCAGTATCTCGACTATATCGAGCGCACGCTGTATAATCAGATTATCGGTTCCCTCAATCCGGACCAGTATCAGACCTGCTATCAGTATGCAGTAGGTCTGAATGCCACCAAGCCGTTCGGCAATGAGACTCCTCAGAGCACCTGCTGCGGTGGTACAGGTTCTGAAAATCATACCAAGTACCAGCAGTCGGCTTATTTTGCCAACGATCATACTCTCTGGGTAGGTCTCTATATGCCAACCACCCTCCACTGGAAGGAGAAGGGCGTGACCATCAAGCAGGATTGCCTGTGGCCGGCACAGCATTCAGCCATCAAGATAACGGAAGGCGAGGGCGATTTCACCCTGAAACTCCGTGTGCCATATTGGGCTACGCAAGGTTTCTCCATCAAGGTGAACGGCAAGGAAGTGGCAAAGAGCTATCAGCCTAGCACCTATGTAGAACTGGAGCAGAAACATTGGAAGGCGGGAGATGTCGTAGAAATCGACATGCCATTCAGCAAGCATATCGAATATGGTGCCGACAAGCTTTCGAGTGATGTGGCAAGTCTGGACGGTACTCCGCTGAAGACATCCTGGGTAGGAACCCTGATGTACGGACCATTGGTGATGGCGGGCACAGGCGCACAGACCTGGAATCAGGCTACGCTGAACATCGACTCCCGATTGAGTAATATCACCGTGGGCGAATCGAACGGCGTGACCACAGGTGCAGGAGCCAATCTCCTTACCCTGAAGCTGGATGGCAAGGATTTCCAGCCAGATTATTACCGCAACGCCAACAGTACCCACTACTACCGCATCAACCTGACCGATGCCAAGAGCAAGAAGAGCAAGAAGGTGAAGATAGATTTCACCGAATTGAATTCTCTCCTGAATCTTGCCGCAGAGCGCAAGGCTGACCAGGAGAAGTGGAATGCCCTCTCTCAGAAGGTTCCGGAGTATGCTCCATGGGCACCGTTCGGATATGAGCGCATGCAGAAGGTGATGGCTCAGGCACAGGAACTGGTGGAAAAGGGTAAGAAGAAGGTAACCCAGGATGAACTGGAAGGTACTACTGCCATCCTAAACCGTGCCATCAACACGATGCGCCCTGGCAATCTTGCAGAGATGGAAGACCTCCGAGAACTTTCCGGTCTGCTTCGCCGTGCCGGTTGGCCGGATGACAACACCAGCGAGGAACTCAAGGAAGCCATCAGTTATGGCAGAATGGTTCAGAAATACGTAACCGACGGAAGTGGAACCCACGACATGATTCATGCCGCTGTGGGAAAACTGAAGAAGGCGATGAAACAATAAAAAAGATATAGAAACTACAAAACAATAAAACATTAAAGACAACAAAGACATCATTTAGAATAAACAACATTTAAGTGTAACAAAATCGGCTTAAAAGACGAAAATATCGTCTAAATCGCCAGGTTTGGACGATATTTTCACTTTTTTAGACGATAATGTAGCATAATATACAAAATATTTTGTTACTTTGCAATCGAAATTTTTAAAAAACAATTATCAACCTAACAAACAATAGAAATGAGACAGACACAAAACATTTCAGGCTTTGTACATAGTCAAGCTTATGTAAAAGCCATCGCGTGTTTGGTCCTTGCATGTGGGGGGGGCATTACCTACTCTAGCAGCAAGTGAGACCTCATCGAGCCCAAAGGTAGAAAATGTTCAGCAGAACGAAGTTACCATAAAGGGTGTAGTAAAGGATGCCAATGGTGAAGCCATCATTGGTGCGAGTATAATCGAAAAAGGCAACGCCAAGAATGGTACAGTTACCGATCTTGATGGTAACTATACCTTAAAAGTAAAGCGTGGCGCTACCTTAACAATCTCCTATATCGGATATATTAGTCAGGAAACCAAAGGCGGTGACGTGACACTTCAGGAAGACATGAAGTCTTTGAACGAAGTAGTCGTTATCGGTTATGGTACCCAGAAGAAGGGTGATATTACTTCAGCCATTACCAGTATTAAGGCGGAAGACTTTACAACAGGTAAAGTAAAGGATGCTGCCGAATTAATTAAGGGTAAGGTTGCAGGTTTGACTATTGCCAATGGTTCAGGTGACCCTAATGCAGAATCTACTATCCGTCTTCGTGGTGTAATATCCTTGAATGGTAGCAACACACCTTTGGTTCTTGTAGATGGTATTGAAGGCTCTCTTAGTACTGTAGCTCCTGAGAATATTGCAAGTATTGATGTTTTGAAGGATGCTTCTGCTGCTGCTATCTATGGTACTCGTGGTGCTAATGGTGTTATCATCATTACCACTAAAGGTGGTCAGCGTGAGTCTAAGACAGAAGTAAGCTATTCTGGCTATGCTTCTTTGTCTTCTTTTGGCAAGACTCTTGATTTCATGGATGGAGCAGATGTCCGCGAAGGTAAGACGGATTTTTCGGATAAAGGTTATGATACAGATTGGTTGGATGCTATAACTCGAACAGCATTTAGCCATAATCATAATGTGTTAATTCATGGCGGTAACAAGACTACTACATATTCTGCAGATTTTACTTATCGTAAGGACGAGGGTGTCTTTTTGGATACCTATAATGAAAATATGAAGGCAAGTTTCGACTTGAGCCATTGGATGCTTAACGATATGGTCAAGATTCAAGTAAATCTTTTGAAAACATGGCATGAGAATGGTCCTATCGATGCTGCTGGTCAGATGCTATATCGTCAGGCTATTATCCGTAATCCTACTGAGCCAATCTATAATGCTGATGGTAGTTATTGCGAGAATTTTGGCGTAAACTACTATTATAACCCATTAGGAATCATCAAGGAGCACAAGGGACAGTATAAAACAGAAACTACTCGATATACAGGCTCTCTTACTTTCGAACCAATTAAGGGCTGGCAGACTAAGGCTATGTTCTCTACTGATCGTTTCAATAATCATGATCAGACTTATTATACTTCTAAGTATTATAGTCAGGCTTCCGAAAACCATACTGGTTATGCTTCTCAGAACTATGCTACAGGTCAGACCGATAATTTCGAGTTGACAAGCAATTTCAACCATCAGTTTGGCGAGCATCGTTTTAATGCGCTTGCTGGTTATAGCTATCAAGAAGACACATGGTATGGATTCAGTGGTAGCAACTATGATTTTCCTACCGATATGTTCGAGTATAACAATATGTATATCGGTGCAGCTCTTAAGAATGGTAAGGCGGGATTAAATAGCTACAAGAGCGAGTCGAAGTTGATTGGTTTCTTTGGACGTATCAGTTACGGCTATGCTGATAGATACAATATTCTTGTCAGTGTTCGTCATGAAGGCTCTTCTAAGTTTGGAGCCAATCATAAGTGGGGAACTTTCCCTTCTGCATCACTTGGATGGACTATCAGTAATGAAAAGTTCATGAAGGATGTAAAGTGGGTGAACAACTTGAAACTTCGTGCTGGTTTTGGTGTTACAGGTGTAATTCCTAATGATCCTTATCAATCATTGACTCGTTGGACATATGGTAGTAGCACTATAAATCCTACTTATTATTACGATAATAACAAATGGAATCTTGGTTTGATTGTAAATTCAAATCCAAATCCAGATTTGAAGTGGGAAAAGTCAACAGAGTTCAACATAGGTTTGGATTGGAGCATCTTGGGTGAGCGATTGAGTGGTACTATAGATGTTTATAAAAAGACCACAAAGGATATGCTTTGGTGGTATGATGTACCAACCCCACCAAACTACTATAAGCAAACTCTTGCCAATGTGGGTGAGATGCGTAACCAAGGTATCGAGGCTTCTGTTACGGCAGTTCCTGTTCGTACAAAAGACTTTGAATATAAAACAACAGTTACTGTTTCTCATAACTCAAATAAGTTGATCAGTTTGTCAAATGATCTTTATGAAACCGCCAATCAGCGTGATGAGGCTTATTTAGGTGAGCCAATTTCTATGTCTACACAGCGATTGGAGGTTGGTAAGTCTATTGGTAATTTCTACGGAATGAAATCTGTGGGTGTTTCTGAGAATGGCTTGTGGATGATAGAGAATGTTGAGACTGGAGAGGCTGAGGAGTTTAAAGACAATATGTTGTCTAATGACAAGTATCGTCAGTATTTAGGCAATGCTCTTCCTAAGGTGTATATGGGATGGACTAATGCATTCCGTTACAAGAACTTCGACTTGTCTTTGCAGTTCACTGGTCAGTTTGGTTTCAAAATATTGAACGAGGCTCGTTGCTACTACGAGAATAACTCTATAGCATACAATCGTTTGAAGTCGGCAAATGATGAGCCTTACGGATGTGGACATAAGTTGTCTTCAGCACAAAAGCAGACTTTTGTCAGCTACTATCTGGAGAATGGTGATTTCTTGAAATTGAGCAGTGCAACTTTGGCTTATAATGTGCCTCTTAAGGAGAATAAGTATGTAAAAGCTGCTCGTGTTTATCTTTCAGGAACAAACTTGTTTACTATTACAGGTTATAAAGGATTGGATCCAGAGTTGACCAATAAGGATGTGCAAGCTTCTGGTATTGATTGGAGAGATAAGTATCCGTCCATTCGTACCTTTACATTGGGAGTCAATCTTACATTCTAACAATTTTAAGCGTTATAGATATGAATACTAAATTTCGTAATATATTATATGGTACAATGCTGGGAGTTGCAGGATTGGCTACTACAGGATGTACCGATTTGGATGAGCATTTATATGATACAATTGCTACCGAAAACCATGAGTTTACCAATAAGGAAATCATGGCTATGTTCGGTCCCGTATATAGCAGTTTGCGTGATGTATATTGGGGATGGTATAGTTATGCCGATATGATGGACCAATCTTCTGATGTTTGGTGTATTCCTTATCGCATTGGTATTGGTTGGGGAGATCTTTATGTGTCTATGCATAAGCACGAGTTCCATTCACAGATTGCGCATTTTAACGATACTTGGACTCGTAACTATGCAGGTATCAATGCTTGTAATAAGTTGTTGGGGTATCAGCAGATTCAGGAGAATCCTAAGTTGGTGGCTCAGTTGAGAGGCTATCGTGCCTTGTATTACTATATACTCTTTGACTTGTTCCGAAATATTCCTTTGGATACTGAATTTGAGCACCCTGATGGTTGGTTACCTGAGCAAGCTAAGCCTCAGGAGACCTTTGATTTCTTGGTCAAGGAATTGAATGAGATTGCAGACGATTGTGGCACAACTATAGAGATGGGCAAGCTCAACAAGTATGCCATCCATATGATTTTGGCAAAAATGTACTTGAATCATAATGCTTGGTTCCAGGATGATTCCGACAATAGCTGGTATGGTAAGTGTATAGATGAACTTAATCAGGTAATGGAGGGACCTTTCTCTTTGGCTTCTGCATATTCTGCTAACTTTATGGATGATATCTCTGGCTCTCCTGAGATAATCTTTGGTATCCCATTCGAGAATAAGTATGCTTCTGGTAACTATATGGCAAATATGTGGATGCACGTAGCTGGTAAGGCAACTTGGGGCTTTGATGGTTGGGCAACAGGTGGTGCTGCTGTGATGCCTCAGTTCCTTGATACTTATGATAAGGATGACTCTCGTTTTAAGGATTGTTGGATTGGTGGTCAGCAGTATGATGCTTCTGGTGCTCCTATTTATTATGATGGTGAACCTTTGGTTTACACTAAGGAGTTACATAGTATTGATAATCCTGGTTGTTATCCTTTCGAAAGCTACCGTTTAGTGAAGTATGAAATCAAGGGTGGTGAGTATGGTTCTTCATATGATGATGTACCATTCTTCCGCTTGGCTGATGCTTATATGATGAAGGCTGAGTGCTTGCTTCGTCTTGGTGGCTATAAGGGTGAAACAGAGCAGACTGCTGCAGATTTGGTTACCAAGGTTCGTGAACGTAACTTCTTGAACAACCCAGAGAAGGCAAAGGTGACCGTAGAGAAATTGAAAGGTGGTAGTGTGTATGCATACGGACACCGTGAAAACCAAGGAAAAATGGGTGAGGCTGACAAATGGATTATTACCAATGAAGGTGGACAAGACATCGAACTCGGTGGAATGCTCGATGAGTTGGCTTGGGAATTTGTAGCAGAACATCATCGTCGTCAAGATTTGATTCGTTTCCACATCAAGGGTTCTAAGGAAAATGTCTATAATGGTAAGTCTTGGTTCTGTAAGGATGCTAATCCTGATAAGACCGATCGCCATAAGGATATATTCCCTATTCCAAAGTCGGCTTTGGATGGCAACCCTAAGTTGAAACAGAATCCTGGTTATGCTGATAATAAACAGTGATAAAGTAAAAACTGAAAATAATAGTACAATATGAAAAAGATATTTTTATATACAATGTTAGCTTGCATGGCCGTATCATTCGGCTCATGCAGCGACGATCCAATGGATGCTACCGAGAAGCATGTATATGGAGAAAATGAAACTCCATATTTGCGTACAGATGCTTCTGCAACGATAGCATACACAGCAGAGTTTAGAGAAGGACACATTGCTTCTCAAACTATTAGCTTGACTGATTATGCTGAAGTTATTCAAACTAAGCTAGGTATGACGGTAGATGACTTGTTGTCTGCATTGGAAAGTGGAAAGGCGGTGTTCTATAATATCAATACGGCTCGTGGTCAGTGGAATAAAACTGCTCCAACAAAGGGAAGTACTGGTTGGTATTATGATGCTGATGGCTTAATCTGTGAACAGGCTTCTGGAGTAGCTAGTATAGAACTTGATAAAAGCAAGAAAGCTTTAGTAGTCGAGGTTCCTGATAATTCTACAGCAGGTTTGTCTATTGCGGAAAATGTAGGTTTTGCAATTAATAATGGTCAGAATTATGATGATTATATAAGATTTAACATTCCTATATCTGTAACAAATCCTGGCTTGGTAATCGCAAGCCTTGAACTTTCAAATGTGGCATTTACTCCTTCGCTTGTAGACTTTACAAAGTCGCAAGAGTCTATTGAAAAGTGTTTAGGAATATCCTTCTCTCAATTCTTGAAAGATATACAAGATGTAAATGGTCCTATAGCTATGTATATGGTTAATAACGAGACAGGTGAGTGGGATACAACATCTAGTTATACAGCTAATGGTCTGGGATATTGGGTAACTGACAAATATCAAGTTTGTAGTTGGGGTACAGATGGTATATCCTACTATGCAGAAACTGATACCTCAAATAAAGGTGTAAATATTGGACATATTGGTGTTGCTTCAGGAACAAAGTTTGAACTTAACTTTGTATATGCTATGAAGGATGATCCTCAGAATAAGTTCATCCAATTTAAGGTAACAGCAATTGTTAAGTAGGTTAATCTTAAAGTGGGGGGATATATAGAGATATCCCCCTCACCCCCTCACTTTTTCAAATTAATGTCAGTGTAAATGTTTTTTAGTATAAATATTGTCTATGAAACGATTATTTTCAATTTCTTTATTAAGTTTGTTACTATTGTGTGTGTGTGCTTTGTCTTCTAAGGCAGAAGTACAAAGTGATAGAACTTTATATGTCTATGTTCAAAGTGTTCCATCTACTATAGGAACAATTCGTTTTGCTTCGCCAGCAGTTAAAACGGCAAGCTTTCGTGATAATGCAATCATCAAGATGGATGATTATTTGTATGTTGGAACCCTTCTGTTGGATTTTGATGTGTCGGGAATCAATGCTTCGAAAATAACGATAACGTGTTATGATATAAATTATACAAAGACAATTCCTTTTTCTAGTCATGTTCAAGAAGCAATTCCGTTGCCATCGCCAATGTCGACCTCGGTTTATATAACATTTAGTAATTAATATTACAAAATGTAGATTATGAAACGATATTTGGCTCTTCTCAAATTTTAGTACAAAATCAGTGTTCTGATTTTGAAAGAACTTGTTCGAGCAAGGTCTCCCACTAGCTTAAACACATAAATGTACTAAAATTTGAGAAGAACCAGATATTTTGATTATTCGTGTTCTGTGACAGACATTTTCCTTAAGTCTAGTCAGAAACAGTTTTCCTGTTTTTTAGAGCCAATACAATAATACTCTTTCATAAACCTAATTACTTTTGTTATGTTTAAATTCATTTTAAAACAGAAAGTTTATCTATTCCTAGTCTTAATGATAGGAATGATAGCATCATGTCGTAGTGATGATGATATGGTAATCGGTGATATAACTTCGCCTACTGGTGAATTGACAAAAACGATTCCTTGGGATGAGACAGAGGCAAGCATATCTTTTACTGCAAATTCTGCTTGGGAGGCTAGTGTCGCAGAAGTAGGTACCCGTGCAGCAACTTCTATCTCTTGGCTAAAAATAACTGTGCCTAAGGGTGGCGCAGGAGATGTTAAGATGCCTTTGTTCCTAAGCAAAAACGATAATGAAACTTATCGTGAGGCAGAGGTTACTATCAAATGTGGTGAGAAGAGTGTTACTGTAACAATCCATCAAGAGGCTAATCCTGATGCCGTAAAGATGATGGATGCTTCTGCTATTAGTAATTATAGTATGTATATCACTCCTGGTACCTGGAATGAAGGATTTGAAAAGGGACCTGACTACATGCTCCGCAGCGATGCCAGATGGTCGTGGTGGAGAATGAAGCAGAGCGAGCACTTCTTTGTGTTCTGGGAGCCTGGCTTTGGAGATAATCCTAATTCTGAATCTGTACCGGAGGCTTTGCGTGTGGATATTGATGACTTGTTGCAGAAGGCTGAGCAGTTCTATAAGACCAATGTTGAGAAACTCGGTATGGCAACTGTGGGACAGGGAAAATCGGTTCTTGATAATCATAAGATGCAGATTTATCTCCTTTATCAGACTGATTGGCTTGCTACAGGTTCAGGCTATGATGACAAGATTGGTGCTCTTTGGGTAAATCCATCTACCTGCAAGCCGGTTGGTTCAACCATTGGTCATGAGATAGGACACTCTTTCCAATATCAGGTTTCTGCCGACAAACTCTTCACGGGTGAGGTTACGCCAATAGATAGGGCTGATGGTTCTCAGCTTGTGCCTGCCGGTTTCCGTTATGGTTTTGGTGAAAATGGTGCAGGCGGTTGTGCTTATTGGGAACAATGTGCCCAGTGGCAGTCGTTCCAGGATTATCCTAACGAGTGTTTTGACCAGGACGCTCATTATGCTGTTTGGCTCAAGAATCATCATCGCCATTTCAACCATGAGTTCATGCGTTACGCAAGCTACTGGTTCCAGTATTGGTTTACTGAAAAGCATGGCATCGAATCATACGCCCGTATCTGGAAAGAAAGCAAATATCCGGAGGATCCGCTCCAGACTTATATGCGCATCTATTGCAACAATAGTCTTGATGCACTCTACAAGGATTTGTATGCGTATAGTGCTCATTGTGCTGACTATGATTTCAAGGCTGTGCATCAGTATAAGAAGGAGGCTGCCATTAACTATTCTACCAAACTGTATAAGAACGATGGCTATTATCAGGTGGCTTATACTAACTGTCCTGGTACAACAGGTTTCAATCTCATCCCGCTGAATGTTCCTGCTTCAGGCAAGGTAAGTGCTACGCTTGAGGGGTTGGCTCCTGGCTCTGCTTTGGCTGCTGGTGATCCAGGCACAGTGGTAGATGGAGATGGTAATGCCAAGAGTACTGTGACCAAGTATAATTCACAGAGCAATACTCAGCAGAATTATCGTTATGGTTTTGTGGCAATCACCAAGGATGGCAAGTCGCATTATGGCGAGATGCATACAGGCAAGAAAGGCACAGCAACCTACGAAGTTCCTGCCAATACAGAGCGATTGTACCTCTGTGTACTGGCTGCTCCTGATAAGTATAATCGCAATGCCTGGGATGATGATGAGACCAATGATGAGCAATGGCCTTATCGTGTGAAGTTCTCGGGTACAGACTTGCTCGGCAACGTGACGATACCTGAAGGCGACCCTACTGACGTAGAAACTTCACTTGAGGTAAGTCTTGACGCAAGCAGCGAAAGCTATCCTCTGCATACCTTCAATCTCTTGAATGATGGTGTCATGGAGAAGATAGCCAAGGCATTCAAGTTGCAGCCTTCTGAGATTGCAAGTGCTACATTGGAGACTGGCGTTGTGAAAGCTGAGGGCTTTACGGGGCCTGCTGATGGCAAGGTGGCTGTGGGCTTGACTAATCCTGATGGCAAGGTGTCGTATGCTTACTCTGCCAATGGCATTGGCTTCTGGATTGCAGAAGATGGTTCTGCTGGTGTTTGGGGAGACGGCACGAAGATTTACTTCGAATATGATGCCGGTGGCTACGCCCTTACTGTGGGTCATAAGCCTGGTGCTTCTGAAAAGGGCAAGACTTATACCATCAAACCAACCATGGTTTATAATAAGAATGGTAAACTGCATAAGGCTGTTATTACCATTAAGATGAAATTCGCATAGTTGATATAGTTAGTTCCGTTGCTGACGTAAAACTTTTGTTTTGCGGAATGCAACGGAACTTTTTTGTTTCTCCACTTATATTGATAACACTCTCGTTTCTCCTTTTAATACGTATGCATCCGAAGCGTAAGATGTGTTGTCTTAATACTCTATAATTCATAGTTTAAACAGTCATACATCCACGTTTATTTGGTTTGAACATCTTGATTTGTGTGGTTGCTGCCATATGCCGGCAACATTGCTGCCATATGCCAGCAATCTTGCTGGCAATTGTCGACAACCTTGCTGGCATATGGCAGCAATCGCATACATCTAATTCTTTAAGGCGATAGATTGGTCTTCTCACATCATATCAGCTATGTGTTTTAGCCTTTTAAGAATACTAAAGAAAGCATTCTTTCATCAAAATAATAAAGAAATACGATATTTATATCATTTTAGACGATATTGTGAGCGTTTTTGCTAGATTATCAGTACTTTTGTGGCGAAATATCAATAACATAAAAATCACAACCGAAATGAAGAATAAGACTTTATTGACTGCATCCCTCGCCTTGATGATGGCTTTGCCGATGCAGGCACAGAAGTTTGAAGACAACTTCGAAGACAAGACGCTGCGATTGGATTACATCGTGGCGGGCGATAGCGTGAACCAGGCTATCTATTTCGAACAGGCTTACAGCAACCCTACCTGGGCGGGCAGAAAGACAAGACTGGATGAGAAATTCCTGAACGGAAACGGACAGGTAACCGTGTATGAACATGGCACCAACAAGGTACTCTATGTAAACACCTTCTCTACACTCTTCCAGGAGTGGCAGCTTACTCAGGAGGCGAAGCATCTGCAGAAATCATTCGAGAGCAGTTTCCTCGTGCCGTTCCCGAAGAAGCCGGTGGATGTAAGCATCACCCTGAGCGATACGCATCAGAAGGTAACTGCAGAACTGCGCCATACCATCAATCCACAGGATATCCTCATCCGACCATTGGGCGAGAATGGCATCCCTTACCGCTATATCGTGAAGAGCGGAGAGGCTGCCGACTGTGTTGACCTCGCCATCATTGCCGAGGGCTATCGCCAGGAACAGATGGATAAGTTCTATCAGGATGCGCAGCGGGCAGCCGATGCCATCTTCGAGCGCGAGCCTTTCGCTTCACTCAAGTCGAGATTCAACGTGGTGGCAGTTGCAGCTCCATCGCTCGATGAGGGACCAAGTATTCCGCACGACGGGAAATGGAAGAATACGATGGCTTGCTCTCATTACGATACTTTCTATTCGAACCGTTATCTCACCACGAGCAAGATTCATCGCATCTATGATGCCTTGAGTAATGTGCCTTTCGAGCAGATCATCGTATTGGTGAATTCTCCTACGTATGGTGGCGGCGGCATCTTCAACCAGGTTACGCTTTCCACCTCTGATCATCCTACGTTCAAGAAGGTGCTGGTACATGAGTTCGGTCATGGCTATGCGGGCTTGGGCGATGAGTACAGTACCGATGAGTACGACCCGATGTATCCTGGTGATACCGAGCCTTGGGAGCCGAACCTCACCACGCTGAAGGATTTCCAGAGCAAGTGGGCGGATATGATGCCGAAGGGCGTGAGGATTCCTACGCCGCTTGCCAAACTACCGGATCATAAGAATATCAAGAACGCAAAGGAGCAGAAGAAACTCAACGAAGCCGTCTTCAAGATTGGTGTGTTCGAGGGTGCGGGCAACCAGAGCAAGGGATGTTACCGTCCGGCACAGGTTTGCCGTATGCGAATCAACGAAGTGGATGATTTCTGTCCGGTTTGCCAGCGTGCCATCCGACGCATCACAGATTTCTATACTGGGAAATAATATTTTCCTAACCGGAGAAAAATACTTAAGAAGTCAACAAGTAAAATATCAAGCATAATGAAAAATCAGATTTTAGCTCTTTCGCTGTTGAGCGCAGCTTTGGCGATGCCGGCAGCTACAGCTTCAGCACAGGGCACATTAGAAGATTACAACAGAGCCTATGCGCTGCGTCATCAGTTTTCAGCCGATTCCGTGTTCCATTGGGCACGCTCATCGGCTTGGTGCGACTCCACCCACGTACTGCATTATCAGATTTCTACTCCTCAGGGCAAGAAGTTTGTATCCTATGATGCCGACAAGGATGAGATGAAGACTTATGATTCGCAGGAAGCGATGGAAAAGGCGCTGGACATCAAGCCTCGCCGCCCTTATAAGCCTCAGTTTGGCAGACGCCATGAGCGCCATTGGATGGAGGTAGATGAGGAGAAGGAGGCTTATCCGGTACTTTCGCCCGACGGCAAGATGGAAGCCTACATCGAAGGTTACAACGTGGTGGTTCATGAGGCAGGAAAACCTTATACTGAAGCCAAGCGAATCCTTACCCAGGATGGTACCATCGGATGCTATTACAGCAACCGCATCCAATGGAGCCCAGACGGCAAGCACATCTTCGTATGCAAGCGTGTTCCGGTAGAGAAGCGCTATGCCTACTACGTGGAATCTTCGCCTGCCGACCAGCTGCAGCCTATCCTCCACAAGCAGGAGTATGCCAAGCCGGGCGATGCCCTGCCACAGCACTATCCGGTCATCATCGATGTGGCTACCGGAAAGAAGGTGGAGGCTGACAAGCATCAGATAGAAAACCAGTATGAACTGGAGTGGATGCAATGGACACCAGACAGCAAGGAGGTGACGATGGAGTACAACCAGCGTGGGCATCATCTCTATCAGATGCTGGCGATGAATGCCGAAACCGGCAAGCTTCGTACCGTGGTAGAGGAGCGTGCCAATACTTTCGTGAACTATGGTCGTCTGTGGCGTCAGTTTATCAAGGATGGCAAGCAACTGCTCTGGATGAGCGAGCGCGACAACTGGAACCATCTCTATCTCTACGATGTGCAGAAGTCGAAGGTTATCCGACAGATTACAAAGGGCGACTGGTTTGTTCGCGGCATCCAGCGTGTGGATGAAGAGAAGGGAAAAATCTATTTCTCGGCTAGTGGCGTGAACAAGAATGAGGACCCATATCTGGTACATTATTATAAAATAGGTATCGACGGCAAGAATATGGTGGCGCTCACTCCTGAAGAGGGAAATCATAGTGCCCAATATACCTATGATTACCATTATCTCCTGGATACCTATTCTAAGGTGGATGCCGCTCCTGTTACCGTGCTCAGAGATGCGCAGACCGGTAAGCTCGTCAAGACCCTGGAGACGGCTGATATCGCTACGCTGAAGAAGCACGGATGGGTAGCTCCTGAGGTGTTTGTGGCTAAGGGGCGTGATGGCAAGACTGATATGTGGGGCATCATCCAGCGCCCTACCAATTTCGATCCGAACAAGAAATATCCGGTTATCGAATACATCTATTCGGGTCCGGGCGATGCCTATACTCCGAAGAGTTTCATGCCATACAACTGGTACACCACTTCGCTTGCCGAACTCGGTTTCATCGTAGTTCAGCTCGATGCGATGGGAACTTCCTATCGCGGCAAGAAGTTTGAGGAGGTTTGCTACAAGAACCTGAAGGATGCCGGATTCCCAGACCGTGAACTCTGGATAAAGGCTGCAGCCAAGAAGTATCCTTATATGGATGCTGATAATGTGGCAATCTATGGCTGTTCGGCAGGCGGACAGGAGAGTACCACAGCCGTATTGCTGCATGGCGATTTCTACAAGGCAGCCTATAGTGCCTGCGGCTGTCATGACAACCGGATGGATAAAATCTGGTGGAACGAGCAATGGATGAGCTGGCCTATCGATTCCAGCTACGTAGAGTGCAGCAACGTGGAGAATGCCCATAAGCTGGAGCGCCCGTTGATGCTGGTGGTAGGTGAGATAGATGACAACGTAGATCCATCGAGCACCTATCAGGTGGTGAATGCGCTGGAAAAGGCGAACAAGGATTTCGAACTCGTGGTGATTCCTGGAGCCCATCATACCATGGGCGAACTCTATGGCGAGCACAAGCGTTACGACTTCTTCGTGAAGAATCTGCTGGGTGTGAAACCGCCTAAATGGAGCGATGTAAAGAGCAAGTAATTCAGGTTTCAATCTGTTGATAGTGAAACTTCTCACTTGAATCATTATTTAAGTTTTGCCCTGAAGCAAACAGATAGTCTTCCTATTAAAAAGTAGCTATTTGCTTGTTTCGGGGCTTTTTTTGTTCTTTTTGTTGTATTTCTCGTTATATTTTTGTAATTTTGCGGCATTAAATTATCTAACAACAGAAAATAAAGACTCATATAATGAGAAAGATATCTACTCTAATGATTTCTGTGCTCTGCATGATGATGCCTGTAGGGGCTGAGGCGCAGGTACCGACAGCCTTCGTCTCGAAAGGGGCTACGGATATTCAGGCGCAGCCACATTCGGTAACGCAAACAAACTCGGGTGCACAATTGGCTGCTATCGACCCTATGGTGCGCTCTATCACGATGGATAATGGTTTGCCGAGTAATGCTGTGCGTAGCGTGGTTCAAGGTTCCAAGGGATACATGTGGTTTGGTACAGACAACGGATTGTGCCGTTTTGACGGATACGATGTCAAAACCTATTATAATCCCTTTACGACTGTAGACCAGTTTGTGAGCGCCCTTACTGCTTGCGAAGAAGGACTGCTGGTAGGTTGCAATAATGGAGCCTATCTGTTCTCTAATGCAACCGACCAATTCCAGAAACTGAGTGATAAGATTACGGCGCCTGTCCTTAATTTTTCGCTTGACGGCGATCAGAATGTTTGGATTTCTACTAGCGGACAGGGCGTGTTCAGATACAATCGGACTACTCACGAACTGCATCAGTATCCGATGAAGAATATTCAGGGTAAAGTGAAAAGTACGCTGGTTGATGCCAACAACCAGGTATGGATGCTCTGTAACCAGGGTGAAGCCAGCATCTATCATCTCAACAAGTCGACCGACCAGTTTGAAGCATTCCCTCTGAAGGGCGATGCAACCATGTTTCACGGCATGGCGATGCTGGCTACTCCCGATGGCAATGTTTATGTCGGAACCTGGGAAAACGGACTTTACAAGCTCAACGCCGATGGTAGTGCCGAACAGCTCATCAGCGGAACCTTGAGTAATGCTGTTCATCATATCCATCAGCTTTACTGCAACGACAACAAGTCTCTTCTCATAGCCAGCGATGATGGATTGGTGCAGTATGACATTCAGAACCGTATCTGGCACATGTTGTCGGAAGTCAACAATCCGAGCCGGAGTACGAGCGAGCGCTTTGTTTATGGTATTGCGGATGATAATGAAGGTGGCATTTGGGTATCTACTTACTATGGTGGTGTGAATTATCTTCCTTCTACGAGTTTTGAAGAGCGTTTCCATGCTTATTCAGCCCGTCTGGGCGGATTGCGCGGTAATGTGGTAGGAAGATTCTTCGAAGACCATCAGCATCGCATCTGGATAGCTACGGATGATGCGGGACTCGACTGCTTTAATCCCCAGACCAACAGTTTTGTTTCTTATCCGGGCAAGGCGGCTATGGGCAAGTATAATGTTCATGCGCTCTTTGCTGATGAAAATAATCTGTGGGTAGGAACCTATGGCAATGGTGTTATCAGAATGAATATGGCTACCGGAGCGCAGCAGGTTTTCCTGACCGATGGAATGGCTTCGGGCGGTAATGCCTATTGTATTTATCGCGACCGGAAAAAACGGCTCTGGGCGGCTACGATGGATGGTGCCAACCTCTTCGATGAAGAACAGCAGAAGTTCAGCAAAATCAAGTCGTTCAAGTCGCTTACCATCGATATCAAGGAAGATCCTCAGGGCAACGTATGGTTTGCTACCCAGGGAGGCGGCTTGTGGCGCTTGGACAAGAATAATGCCTGGAAACAGTATAAATATGTAGAGAATGATTCTACTTCGCTGGTGAGTGATCAGGTAAACTGTCTGGCTATCGGCGAAAAGGGGCAGCTTTATGCGGCAACCAGCGAAGGACTTTGCGAATTTCTGCCTTCAAAAGGTATATTCCGACGCATCTCCATCGATGCGCCTAGTCAGGATTTCACGAGTCTTGTCATTTCGCAGGGAGTAATGTGGATTTCTACCAGCAAGGGAATTGTGAAATATACGCTGGGTGAACCTGTCCAGCTGTTCAATAAATATGACGGACTCACTTGCGACCAGTTTATGCCAAACGCCGGACTCCTGGCTTCTGATGGCAGAATCTATTTCGGTTCTACAAGAGGTTTCAACTGCTTCTATCCATATCTCGTCAAGATCAACCAGGTAGCTCCTCCTGTAGCAATCACCTCGGTAGAACTCTTCGGTCAGCCGATAGAGGCGGGTAGCGACCAGTTGGAGAAATCTCTGAGTCATGCAGCAGAACTCAATCTGTCTCATAACGAGAATACCATCAATATCTCGTTTGCCGCCCTGAGCTATGTATCGCCTGAGAAGAACCAGTATGCTTACAAACTTGAGGGAGTAGACAAGGATTGGATTTATACCCACGAGCATCGTGCCAACTATACCAATCTTCCTGCCGGAACCTATACCTTCCTGGTTAAGGCAACCAATAATGATGGTGTATGGTCGAAGAATGAGGCAAAACTGAAGATTGTGGTTCATCCGCCGTTCTGGTGGTCTCTGCCAGCCAAGATTCTGTATCTTCTGCTCATCGGTTACGCAATCTACTGGTTCATGCAGAGCCGGTTGAAACGTGAGAAACTCCGTCATCAGGAAGAACTCGACCAGTTGGAACTCAAGCAGGATCAGGAGATGAGAGATGCCCGCCTGCAGTTCTTCACGATGATTGCCCATGAAATCCGTACGCCGGTAACGCTTATCATCGGACCTTTGGAGAGTCTGAAAGAGCATTGGAAACAGGTTTCCGGAAAACTTTCCGATGGTGAGACTATCACGCAGACGCTTTCTGTTATCGACCGTAACGCCCAGCGTTTGCTCTTGCTCGTCAATCAGCTGCTCGATTTCAACAAAGTGCAGCAGAAGGGCATGCAGGTTCATTTCCGTTTGAACAATATTTCTAAGCTGATGCATGCTGTGGCAGAGCGCTTTGCTCCTACCTTCGAGCAGAAAAGCATCCGTCTTGATGTAGATTATCCAGCCCATGAGCTCGTGGCGATGATTGATCAGGAGGCCATTACCAAGGTTATCAGCAATCTGATGAGCAACGCCTTGAAGTATACCGAGGATTATGTGCGCTTGTCCTGCCGCCTGCTGGAGAATGGAACCCATTTCCGCATAGAGGTGGAAGACAACGGATTGGGAATCAGTCCTGACGAAAAGGAGAAAATCTTCGGAGCTTTCTATCAGGCACGCGACAACAAACCGGGAACCGGAATCGGTCTCAACATCGTGAAGAATCTCGTTGAGGCTCATCATGGTATGGTTGAAGTAGAATCTGCAGTAGGTAAGGGAGCTACCTTTATCGTAACCTTGCCGCTCAACCAGTTGGATGCTGTGGTTGAGAAGGCAGACGAAATGGTGAAGGAAGAAGAAACTGTTGCTGAGGAAAATCTGCTGACAGATGAAACTCCAGTTGAGCAAGGTTCTCAAAAGGCAGGCGTTGCTGTTGCCAGTCCACTTCGTGAACCGGCAAAACCGGTGATGCTGATTGTGGATGATGATGAAGACATGCGCCAGTTTGTGAAGGCTCATTTCGAAAAGATGTATACGGTTTATACCGCCGACAACGGAAAGGATGCGCTCCGTAAACTGGAGAAGCATCCGGTTTCGCTCATCATAAGCGACTGGATGATGCCGGAGATGGACGGTCCGGAGTTCTGCCGTAGGGTGCGTGAAAATTCAGAATATTCTCATCTCCCGTTCGTGATGCTCACGGCAAAGACCGATGATGCGGCGAAGACGGAGAGTATGAACTGTGGAGCCGATGTCTACATAGAAAAGCCGTTCTCGATGAAGTATCTTGAGGCAAGCGTAAGACAGCTTCTTGAGATGCGCCGTCTGTTGAGGAGTAAGTTCTCTCATACTCCGCTTGAGCCGATAGCAGAGATAGCTCAAACTCAGGTTGATAATGCGTTCCTGGAACGAATGTCTCGCATCATCGAAGAGAATGTGGCGAATCCGGAACTCAACGTGGCGTTCCTTGCCGAAAAGATGGGCATAAGCCGCTCTTCGCTCTTTAATAAGATTCGCGGTCTTGCCGATGTTACGCCAAACGAGATGATCCAGCTCGTGAAACTTAAGAAGGGCGCAAAGCTCCTGAAAGAAGGAAACTACCGCATCAGCGAAATCAGCTATATGGTAGGTTTCAGCAGTCCTAGCTATTTTGCCAAGTGCTTCCAGAAGCAGTTTGGCGTCAAGCCGATGGATTTCGTAGCTGCGGAATCGTAGGATAGAAAAACTTATTCGGATAGAATAAAAAATCGCCTGGGTGCTCAGATGCATCCAGGCGATTGTCTTATTTGTAAAAAGCCTATTCTTTATTTCTTTGTGGCTCTGATAAAGAAACCGATGAGGCAGATGTAAGCCAGAAGCGAACAAACCTCAGACATCGGATTAACCCACCAGCTGTCGGCGATACTTACCTCGATGCCGCCAAACTTCAGAAGGGCGCTAACCACACCCATCAGGGCTCCACCGGCGATGAAGCCGCTGGCGATGAGCGTTCCCTTCTCACCACGTTCGCTGTTCACTTTGGCATCCTTGCTGCGCGAAGTAACATACCAGTTGATGACTCCACCCACGAGCAGAGGAACGTTCAGTTCCAGCGGAATAAACATACCCAGAGCGAAGGCCAGGGCAGGAATCTTAAAATAAGTCAGCACGATGGCTATCACGGCTCCGATGCCATAGAGCACCCAAGGAGCTCCCACGCCATTCATCAAAGGGTCGATAACCGCAGCCATTGCATTAGCCTGAGGAGCTGCAAGCGAACCCGATGCGAAACCGTAAGTCTCGTTCAGCAGCATCATCACGCCGCCCACGGTAGCCGCACTCACCAGGGTACCGAGGAATTTCCATCCCTCCTGTTTCTTAGGAGTTGTTCCCAGCCAGTAACCAATCTTCAGGTCGGTAATAAACGAACCTGCTACCGAGAGGGCTGTACAAACCACACCACCCATAATCAAGGCAGCCAGCATGCCGCCAGGACCTTTCAGGCCTACAGCCACCATCACCACAGAGGCGAAGATGAGCGTCATCAGGGTCATTCCCGAAACAGGGTTTGAACCCACGATAGCGATGGCATTAGCCGCTACGGTAGTAAAGAGGAAGGCGATGGCAGCCACGAGCAGAATGGCGATAATGGCGAAGAGAAGGTTGCCCTCCATCACGCCAAACCAGAAGAAGAGGAAGGTTACGAGGATAGTAACAAGTGAACCGATAGCGATAATCTTGAAAGAGATGTCGCGCTGGGTACGCTTCACGTTCTCATCCACATCGTTCTTGCCTTTCAGTTCTTTGGCAGCCAGACCTACGGCACTCTTGATGATGCCCCAGCTCTTGATGATGCCGATGATACCCGCCATGGCGATACCGCCGATACCGATGCTGCGGGCGTAGGAACGGAAGATTTCCTCCGGACTCATCGCACCCACGGTCTTCACGATGCTAGGATCCCAGGCGCTCAGCACGCTATCATGGAAGATAACGCTCATGCCCGGAACAATCAGCCACCATACTACGAGCGAACCCAGACAGGTGAAGAAGGCATACTTCAGACCGATGATGTAACCCAGACCTAATACGGCAGCACCTGTGTTTACCTTGAATACGAGTTTAGCCTTGTCAGCCAGGTCGCATCCCAGACTTACCACACGCGATGTGAAATTCTCGTTCCACCATCCCAGGCTGGCTACGATAAAGTCGTAAAGACCACCCACCAGTCCGGCTATGAGCAGCGGCTTAGCCTGGTCGCCTCCCTTGGCTCCGCTCACCAGTACCTGCGTGGTAGCCGTAGCCTCAGGGAACGGATACTTGCCGTGCATATCGCTTACGAAGTACTTGCGGAAAGGAATAAGGAAAAGAATTCCCAAGACTCCTCCCAAGGCTGAAGCCATGAAGATTTTCATAAACGAAGTTGTCATCTCCGGATATTTAGCCTGCAGGATGTAGATGGCTGGCAGGGTAAAGATGGCTCCTGCCACCACAGCACCCGAACAGGCTCCGATGCTCTGGATAATGACATTCTCGCCCAGCGCCTTGCTACGCTTGGTAGCGGTACTTACGCCCACGGCGATGATGGCGATAGGGATGGCTGCTTCGAACACCTGACCCACCTTCAAGCCCAGATAAGCTGCGGCGGCAGAGAAGATTACTGCCATCACGATTCCCCATGTAACTGACCATCCGTTCACCTCAGGATAAACCTTGTCAGGTGACATCAGCGGCTTATATTCCTCCCCGTCTTTCAGTTCGCGGAATGCGTTCTCGGGGAGTTGCAAATTGTCTTTTTCTTCCATTATTTCTCAATTCTGATGATATACTCACTCATGAAACTTGCACCTGGCTGCAGACGGTTTATCAGATACTTGTCCTTAAACTCGCCATCATATTCAGCCCAGTCGCTCAAACCATACCATGGCTCGATGCAGATGAATGGAGCGTGCTTGCCTGTAGGGTTCCAGATACCTACGGCTGGAGTCTTGAACTCGAGGGTTACATGAGGTTCGCCCTGCTCGTTGAGAATGCTCACCTGCTTAACCTGACTCTTGTCGAAGATAACAGCATCTTCTGCGAAAGTCTCCTCGTTTACTTCCCAGATACCCTTGTCGGTTTCTACGGTTTCCTTAGCCTGACGGTCGATGCATCCGCCTACGTTACCATAGAGACGAACAGGCGCCTCGTTGTCGAGTTTCAGGATAGCCTTCATTTCTTCGCCCTTCTTGCAGCCAGGAACCATGAATGCTGGGTGACCGCCAATCTGGAAGAAGATTTCCTTGTCGTCGGTATTCTCTACGTGCCAGATGACATGAATCTCGTTGCCCTGCAGACGGTAAGAGATGGCAAGGTTGAAGTGGTAAGGATAGTTCTTCTGAGTCTCTTCGTTATCGATGAGCGCGAAGGTGAGGCGGTCGGCAGTCTTGCCAACGAGTTTGAACTCTGTATCGCGTGCGAAACCATGGCGAGAAAGGTGATACTCCTTGCCCTCTGTGCGATAAGTGTCTTTCCACAATCCGCATACGATAGGGAAGAGGATAGGAGAGTGGCGGTTCCAGTATTTCTCGTCGCCATCCCAGAGATATTCATTACCATTAGCATCCTTGATGCTCTGAAGTTCTGCTCCGAGAGATGAAATCTCAAGTGTGAGCTGATCATTCTTAATCTGTTCCATTGTTATTAATTCTTTTGTTTAGTTTTTAATGTTTCATCTGATTATCTTTTTTCAAAGATATTGCAAAGGTACAATTTATTTTCGTAAAGCACAAGAAAAGAGCGTTTTTTCTCAGATATTACAATATATTTATACGATTTTGTTAGCTTATCTCGAATATTTGCTGTAACTTTGTAGCCCGAAATAGATAGATAACAAGAAGTATAAGAAAAAAAATAGTATTTAATCTAATGACAAGCAGTAATAAAGTTAAAGGCTTTGCGGCGGGTATTGTTGCCGCAGTATGTTATGGTACCAATCCTTTGGGCACGCTCGAACTCTATGGCGACGGATTCAATTCCAGTTCTGTACTCATCTATCGTTATCTCTTGGCGGTACTGATGTTTGCCGTGGTGATGCTGTTCCGCAAGGAGAGTTTCAAGGTGAAGTGGGGACATCTGATTCGTCTTGGCGTGCTGGGCTGCATGTTTTCGCTCTCATCAGCTACGCTTTATGTCAGTTTCCATTATATGGCGGCAGGTATTGCCAGCACCATCCTCTTCGTTTATCCTATTATGACAGCCATCCTGATGACGGTCTTCTTCCATGAGAAGGTAACGTGGTCTACCTCGCTTGCCATTCTTCTGGCGGTATCGGGAGTAGGATTGCTCTATCAGGGCGATGGAAACGATAAGTTGAGCACGGCGGGTTTTGCCCTCGTCATGTGTTCATCCCTGCTCTATGCCCTTTACATCATCTCCATCAACCAATGGAAGAATCCGGGCATGTCGAACATCAAGTTTACCTTTTATATATTAGTCTTCGGACTGCTTACGATGTTTGTCTATTCGTTTATTGCAGGCGAGCCGATACAGATGCTTCAAACGCCTAAACAATGGCTCTGTGCTGCCCAGCTGGCTTTGTTGCCAACGGTATTGTCGCTCTTCTTCATGACCATCTCCATCAATCTCATCGGCAGCACGCCAGCCGCCATCATGGGAGCCCTGGAGCCTGTAACGGCGGTAATCATCGGCGTCTGCGTCTTCGGCGAGAGCTTCTCTCTGCAGCTGGCGATAGGCATCCTCGCTATCCTGGCTGGCGTAACGATTATCATCGCAAGAAAGAAAGGGTAAAAAGGCTGTTTAAAGGTAAAAAAGTAAAAGGGTAAAAAGGTAAAAAAGCCTAGCGGGGTTGCGTGTCATCCCTCTGGTTCCCATTCCCAGCGATTCCATCGCTGGTCCCCATAAAGGTAAAAAGAAGAAAAAATCCTCGCTCGAAAAAGAACTCGAACGAGGATTTTTTTATCTGTTCTAGCCGTAAGCAAATAGGCTCGCAAGCCGCCAGGCGTTAAGATGATTATCTCAGGATATCCTTCAGCGCAAAGTTGGCGAGGATGCTGGTGCTCTGGCTCAGCATGCGGATGAACTCCTGGGCTGAGTTTTTCATGTAAGCATCTTTCAGAATGTGGATGCAGCCATCCATTTCGTTGTCGGCAGCATCGATAGGAATCGCCTTCATGCCGTTCTGCAGAATGGTGGTCGATTCGGAGAGAATGGTCACCAGATTGCTGCGGCTCAGAAGGTCGAAGATGATGTTTACATTATTCACCTCTACCATAATCTTGTAGTTCAAGTCTTTGCCCTCTATCATGTGATCAAAGGCGTTGCGTGCCTGCAGACCCTTGCAAGGAAGGATGAGGTCGTAGCGCTCCAGATCGGAAAGCTTGACCGATGAAAGGCGCGCCAGCGGATGATTCACGTTCACGATAGCGGCAAGACGGTTGCTGAAAATAGCTCGGCTGTCTACCGCCTTTTCGTTCTTCAGAGGCTTGAAAGCCAGAACGAGGTCGAGTTCGCGCTTCTTCAGTCCGTCCATCAGTTCCTGCATGGTGCGGTATTGGATGTTGAGCTTTACATGAGGATAGGCGTGGAGAAAGGCGATGAGCGTCTCGGACATGATGTTGCTGAAGGAGAACGTTACGCCGATGTTCAGTTCGCCTGTAAGCATTTCCTTCAGATCGTTCATGTGGTCTACACAGGCTTCGGCAGAATTGACCGCGTTTTGGGCATAAGGTCTCAATTCCTTACCCGCCTCTGTGAGGTAAACCTCATGAGAATTGCGCTCGAAGAGAGGCAGACCTATCTCCTGTTCCAGATGCGAAATCTGCTGTGAGAGGGTGCTCTGGGTGATGTATAACTTGCGCGAAGCTTCTGAGAAGTTGAGCGTCTCGGCTACCTTCAAGAAATATTTCAGTTGTCGTATTTCCATATTGTTCCTTTATTGAAGCTATCGGCTATAGAAATAACCGATAGCTAAATTTGGGTGCAAAGATAAAACATTTATTTTAATATCCTCTTTTTTTGAAGAATAAAATGATGTTTTATCGCATCTCTACTTCTTTTTATCCGATTATCATCCGATGAAAAACTGATTTCCAACCAGATGATTATTTGATTTCTACTTCGTGCAAATCTACGAATTCGCCATTCTTCTTCTTTCTTTCTACCAGCATGGCAAGCAGCTTGCGCTTGCGGTTGTCGGCGATGAAACGGCGGAAGAATACATTTGGAATTGCCACACCCAGGGCGATGCAGATGATGGCGAGCGAAGCCTTGATGAGGTTGTTCATACCTACGGTTACCTCGCCTACCACGCCATGCATGTCGATGAAGGCAAAGAGGGCGCGATACATCAGAACTCCCGGTACCATTGGGATAACGCTAGGAATGGTGATGCATTGGTGAGGGGTATGGAACCAATGGCGCGCCTTGATCACGATGATGCTGATGAGCGCAGAACCGGCAAGCGAACCGATGCTCAAACCCATGTCGAGACCGATGTTGCCGTTAGATGGACCCAGATTGACGAAATTGCGGAAGCATACGGCGATGATACCGCCCACAGCTACAACCGGCAACAGACGGCGAGGTATGCTGAAGATGGTAGAGAAACCCATGGCCGATACGGCAGCTGCGATGGCAAACTCCCAGTATTCGTGATGAGGAGTCATCGTAAGATCCTTCACGAAGTTGTCGATATGGCAAACCTGGATGGCGAAGGCGATACCGAACGCCATCGCGAAGAGCATCAGCAGGGTGTTCAGGGCACGAACCATTCCCACCTCAATATATCCGTCGAGCATATCGCTTACAAAGTTGATGAGTGGAACTCCCGGCACGATGAAGAGGGCACATGCCATCAGCGGATGCCAAGGGGTGTCTGAATGCATGAAGGCTGGAAGCGCTTCGGCAATCGATGGGTTGAGCGAAAGGAATGAGGTCAACCAGGCTATCAGAGTGGCTACGAAAGCCGAAATTCCGATGGCTACATAGTTGTTGCAGCCCTTGGTTGGCAAGAACATTCTCAGGCGGAAACCCAGAATGGCTGCAAGCGAACAGAAGAAGAAGGCTGGCCAGTCGCAACCGAACTGGATGCAGAATCCGCCGCAGGCAAAACCGCCGCCGATGGCTACCTGCCAAGGGGTGAAGCTGCGTGGGGTGGCCTTGATGTCGTTCAGAGCCTGCTCATACTGTTCGAGCGAATAGTTATCCTTGATGGCCTTCCAGGTGAGCTTACTTACCTGGGAAATAGAGGTGAGGTTGATACCGTGCTTCTCGCATCTCTGGAACTTGGAGAAGGAATGCTCCTCGTCGCTATAGTTTACCATCAGCACGTTCCAGTTGATGTAAAGGTGCATGTATCGCTCGTCGAGACCGAGGAAAGCTGCTGCACGCTTCATGGTTCGCATGATGCGGGATGTGTCGGCAGCACTCTCCATGAGAATGCTACCGGTACGTAATAATAAGTCGAGTTTTCTTCTGAGTTCTGATTCTGCTATTTCCTTGCAGTTGCAGTTATCTTCTACGCAAGCGCAGGTTTTCAATTCTTTTTCTGTCATATATGTTTATCCGAATACAAAAATAATAATCTGAATGGTTACAATTCTGAGGAACATGGCGAATGGATATACATTCGCATAGCCTACTGTTGGCGCATCTGCCGAAGTCTGCTCACGTACGTAAGCCAGGGCAGAAGGGTTGGTGTTGGCACCTGCCAATACGCCGAGTAATGTATAATAATTGATGTGGAACACGAGCTTGCCGATGATGCCGCCCAGAATGATTGGTATCATGGTGATGGCGATGCCGTAGAGTATCCAGGTCAGTCCGCTTTCTGATGCTACGGTCTGGATAAACTGTTCGCCTGTGCCGAGACCCACGCAAGCCAGGAAGATGCAGATTCCGATTTCGCGAAGCATCAGGTTGGCTGAAATGGTATTGTAGGTAACGAGGTTGTATTTCGGTCCGAAATAACCTATCAGAATGGCTACTACCAATGGGCCGCCGGTAAGTCCGAGACGCAGATTCTCGTTGATGCCTGGGATGAAGAACGGAATGTTGGCTACGATACAACCCAGCATGATGCCCAGGAAGATTGGGATGAGGTTAGGGTAGTTCAGACGCTTCATCTGGTTACCCAGCACCTTCTCGGTATGAGCGATGGCGAGTTCCTTGCCCACTACAGTTACGCGGTCGCCCAACTGGAGTTTCAGGTCTGGGGTCGCGATGAGGTCTACACCATTTCTATTCACGCGGGTAATGTTGGCGCCAAGGTTGCTTCTAATCTGCAACTGGCTGATGCTCTTGCCGTTGATGCCCGGCTTGGTAATCAGGATTCGGCGGTTGATGAGTTCGCTGCTGAATTCCTCGTCCTTTACGTCAACCTTCTCGCCGAGCAGGGCGATGATAGGTTCTTCTACGGTAGGATGAGCCACAATCTGCAGAATGTCGCCCTCTTCTATCACGGTCTGTCCGTTAACCACCTCGTTCTGGCGTTCGCCGTTGTTACGGATAATCTTAGAAACCATGAAGTCGCGCTTCAGCAGATAGCGGATCTGCTTGACGGTATCTTTGAAAACCATCTGGTTAGAAACCTTTACGGCGAAGGTGTTCAGGGTCATCGCCTCAAGATGTCCCTTGCCTCGCTTAGCTTCATCCTCTTCCTTCTGCTTGTCTACGCGTAGCGCGAACCTTAATATAATGAAACTGAGGATAACGCCGAGCACACCCATAGGATAGGCGATGGCATAGCCGGCTGCGATGGATGGGGCGTCGATGTGGCGCAGGTCGCTGAATGCCTGCTGGGCTGCACCCAATCCAGGAGTGTTGGTTACGGCACCCGAAAGGATACCTGCCATAGAGGTGATGGATGTTCCCGAAAATGAGAAGATGACCAAGGTAGTAATGATACTCAGGGCCACAACAATCATGCTGAGCAGGTTGAGACTCTTGCCGCCGTTCTTGAACGAAGCGAAGAAGCCCGGACCTACCTCCAGACCGATAGAGTAGACAAAGAGGATCAAGCCAAATTCCTTGAGGAAGTGGAGCAGATGCTCGTCAAGGTTGAGAGAGAAATGTCCAAAGATAAGACCGATGAACAGAATCCAAGCCAAGCCCAGGGAAACACCTTTTACTCTGAGCTTACCTAAACACAAACCCAAGGCGATGACCAGCGAAAGAATCATCACAGAGTGGGCTACTCCGCCTCCCCAAAGGTCTGGGAAGCCATAAAATAGATTTTTTAAAATCTCCATTTTTCTTTATCTATTAATGTAAATACTGAATTTTCAAAAACATTCTTTCTTATCGATTTCTGAAATCGATTGCAAAGGTATAGATAAAAACGAAAGCAAAACTCGTTTTATGTTTAAAAGCTATGAATATGGCTATAAGTATTTTCTATAGCGAAAATAGGCTTTGCGGGCTTTTCTTTTCTCTTTCTCATGCATTTCTAGCCCTTTCTTTGCTCATTATATCAGTTTTTTTTCGTAATTTTGCAACCGGATTATTATAAACAGGAAAGAATATGCTGAATATTGACGAAATAAAGGATAAGAGAATTGCCGTGCTCCTTTCGGGAGGCGTCGACAGTTCGGTTGTGGTTTGGGAGTTTGCCCAGCTGGGCCTGCATCCTGATTGCTTCTACATCAAGATTGGTCCTGAGGAGAAAGAGGAGTGGGACTGCTCTTCGGAGGAGGACCTGGAGATGGCTACGGCTGTGGCTAGAAAGTATGGGTGCAAACTGCAAGTGGTTGACTGTCATCATGAATATTGGAACGAGGTAACCCGTTATACGATGGAGAAGGTGAAGGCGGGTTTTACGCCTAATCCGGATGTAATGTGCAACCGCCTGATTAAGTTTGGTGCCTTCGATGAGAAGATGGGTCACAACTATGACCTCATCGCCACGGGGCATTATGCGCAGACCGAAACGGATGAAAATGGCGATAAATGGCTTGTCACGAGTCCTGATCCGGTAAAAGACCAGACCGATTTCCTGGCTCAGATAGAGAGCTGGCAATTGAAAAAAGCGATTTTCCCTATCGGCCATCATATCAAGAATGAGGTTCGCGAGATAGCCGAAGAGGAGCATCTGATAAATGCCAAGCGCAAGGACAGTCAGGGAATCTGTTTCCTGGGACAGATTAATTATAATGATTATATCCGCCGTTATCTGGGCGAGAAGCCGGGCGATGTCATAGAGATGGAAACGGGCAAGCGCATAGGCGAGCACAAGGGTTTGTGGTTTCATACCATCGGCCAGCGCAAGGGCTTGGGCTTTGGCGGCGGTCCCTGGTTCGTGATTAAGAAGGATGTAGAGAACAATATCCTGTATGTGAGTCATGGTTACGATCCGCAGTCGGCATACAAGAAGGATTTTCCTCTCCATGATTTCCATTTCCTCACACGCGAGGTTGCGATGAAGAAGGTAACTTTCAAGATTCGTCATACGCCGGAGTATCATCCTGCTACGATAGAAAAGCTGGAAGACGGCCGCTGGATGATTCATTCAGAAGAGGCGATTCATGGTGTGGCTCCCGGCCAGTTCTGCGTAGTTTATGATGAGCATCATCATCGTTGCTATGGCTCGGGCGAGATTACGGTATAAATATTTTAAATTGAAAAAAGGGATGAGTCATCAATCTGATATTTTGATGATTCATCCCTTTTTGTTTTATCTGTTTTTACCCTTCCCCGATAATGCTGTCCAGCAATTCCTGGCAGGCATCTTCGAGAAGCGTGATGACGAGCTCGAAGTCGCTATAGTCGCCATAATACGGATCGGGAACGGTGGTGTATTCACGATGATGGGTCAGGAAATCGGCCATGCGCACTACTTTCTTCCTATCAGACTCTGAAGAAGCCATGGAGGTAATGGCACGGTAGTTTTCGTTGTCCATTACCACGATGGTTTCGAAACGGGCGAAGTCTGACTTCTGGAACTGGCGGGCATGGCTGTTGAAATTGTAGCCATGCTCGGCGCCACATTTGCGCATGCGGCTGTCGGGCAACTGACCTATGTGCCAGCCCCCGATGCCCGCAGAATCGATTTCAAACTCATCCTGAAGCCCTGCTTTTTCTACAAGACTCTTCATGATTCCCTCGGCTGCCGGAGAGCGGCAGATGTTGCCCAGGCAGATGAATAATACGGTATGTTTACCTTTCTTTGTCATGTTGCTAACTTTTTTTGTTTGCAAAGTTAGCATAAATCTCTGTATTATGCAAGATTTTTCTTCATTTTTCTTCCCACAAAGTTCCAGGCAGGCATCTTCTTCAGGGTGCTGCGGATAGGCTGGATGTCCCAGAGCAGGAAGATGATGAGCACGCCGATGCCGATGAGACAGGTTAGTCCGTAGAGTTCGCGGATGCTGATCATCAGCAGGTTGCCGGCATCATAAGGCAGTCCGCGCGACATGTTTTCTGCCATCTGATGGCGAAGTCCGTAGCTGTAGAGTCCGGAGCACATCGCCGAAACAGGGCCGTTGCGGATGATGCCTGCCATCGTCAGTCCCATGAAGAAATGTTCAAACGGCATCAGCTCTTCCAGATAGATGGTCAACATGCAGAAGAAGATGGCGTTGCCGATGCTTCTGAGGAAGATGGGCAGATAGAGTGCCTCGATGTTGAGTCCCGGGTCGATGAGAAAATACATCATTACGGGATAACATACCATCGTTGCCACGCCTATCGTGAGCAGTCGGGTATATTTCTGATGGAGCACCTTGCACCAGAACAGGCAGAAGAGGCATCCGGCGATGGCCCCCACCCATTCTACAAAGTTGAGCACATTGGTGGTAAACGTGCCGAAATGAAGCACGCCGCCCGTAAAGGCAGTCTGCAGCACCTTTGGCGTACTGCCCATGAACTCTACGAAGGCGAAGAGGATGAGTAGCGGGATGAGCCGTTTATACTTCCATGCCGCTGGGGCGATGTAAGGGTGACGGATGTGGAGCATGCGCTGGATGCAGAAATATCCTGTAAAAATAAAGAGTACTACATCCATCTGCATAATCTTCGAATCGAGCCAGTTGTAATGCTCGCCGTAGGTGAAGAAGAAGATGAACTCCAGCATCCATGCCGACCAGAGAATGCACCCCAGATAATCGAGGCTGATGAAGGGCAGGGGCTTCATGATGCGGAAGTCGTGGGTGGTGACATACACGATGAGTGCTACCAGCAGCAGGGCGCCTGTCATCGTCCAGTTGATGATGCGCCAATCCTGATATATATAAATAAGGTGTTCGGTAACCCAAGGCGAGAGGAACATATTTCCCAGCACGATGCAGTAGAGCAGGGGGAAGAAGATGGTAAAATCGCGCTTGGAGGTCATCCATAGCTGGATGGTACTCATACATTCGAAGGTGCCGCAGAGTTTGAAGAAACCTGCGATGTAGGCGAAAATGCACATCACGGGAACCGAATCGGTCCACATGATGAGAAAATTGCAAGCCGCCACTACCAACGCCGCATTCAGCAGAAGCTGGCGGTTGGTAAAATGGAACTTCATCTTGAAGAGGAAGGGGAATGGCATCGCCACGCCCACCACGTTGAACATGATGATCATGAGCACGTCTTCTCTCATCAAACTGTACTCGCCTATTACCTGGCTCATGGCTCCTCCATAAATTCCGCCCGACATCAGGAAGATGAAGGCGAAGAGGAGATAAATCCAAGGCTGCAAACGGCGAGGAATATATCCGTTGAATGAAGGGACGCGGAAGGGTCCCTGTAACATAGGAGGTCCTGGCATTTTTTTTAATTAATAATTGATAATTTATAGTTTATAGAATATTCTATTTGAGGCGAACCTTGGTTTCTACGTTCAGACCGGCACGGAGCAGGGCTACCTGTTTAGGGTCGTTATCGCGGGTGAGGGCGATGCGAACCGGTACGCGTTGCTCTACCTTGACGAAGTTGCCGGTGGCATTATCTACCGGAATCATGGAGTAGGCGTTGCCGGCAGCTGCTGAGAGCGCCTCTACCTTGCCGTGGAATACTACATCTGGAATGGCATCGGCTGTAAAATCTACCGCCTTGCCCACCTGGATGCCGTCCATCTGGGTTTCACGATAGTTGGCTACCACCCATACATCGTTGTCATCCACGATGCGTGCCAACATCTGTCCTGGCTGAACCAGCTGTCCCTCGTGGATATCTTTCCTTCCCATCACGCCGTCGCAGGTAGCCACGATTACGGTATAAGAAAGGTTCAGACGGGCCAGATTGAGCTGAGCCTCTGCCACACTCTCGCCTGCACGCGAACCGCCCAGCTGCTGGGTCTGTACGTTGCGGACCGAGGCGGCACTTGCCTTCCGGCTGCTTGCCTGCTCATAACGAGCCTTGGCTCCCAGATAGCGGGCGTAGGCATTATCATATTGCTGGCGGGTTACCGCATCCTTCTTCATCAGGGCTGCAAAACGGTCGAAATCCTGCTTGGCGTTCATCATGTCTACACGTGCCTCTTCGATACCTGCCGAAGCCGTCTGCACGTTGGTAGTGGTGGTTCCCATGCTGGCTGATACAACCGAAGAACCTGCCTTAGAACCGCGCAGCCCAGCCTCTGCCTGAGCCACATGCAGGCGAAATTCTGAATCTTCGATAATGACGAGTGTATCGCCCTTCTTCACGTGCTGATAGTCGGAGAAACGGATTTCCTTGATAAATCCTGATACGCGCGTGTTGATAGGCGTAATGTGGCGGTTCACCTGGGCATCATCGGTATAAGCCACGTCGCTACCATGATAAAAATGGCTGAAGCACCAGCCGATGGCTCCTATAAAACAGAGGATGATAACTACATTATATATTCTCTTGATAATCTTCTTATTCATAATTTATGTTTGTTTTATTGTTTGAAAAAGAGCAGTCGAATTCTTCACTCTTCACTTCCTAAATTTCTCCCGCTACGTATTTCATGCGGTAATAAGCGTATACGATGTTGATGCGGGCATCTACCTCGCTCAGTTCGGCGTTGAGCTTCAGGTTTGATGCATCCACCATGTCGGTTACCAGCGCCAGCTGACTGAGATAGCGGGCGTTCATCACCTCGTAGTTCTGCTGCGCCAGTTCTACGCTCTTGCGTTGCGTTTCCAGTTCTACGTAGGTTTGCTGATATTGCACGTAGGCAGCCTGTACGCTATTGTTCAGCTGTTCAGCCTGCAGGGCATGGCTTTCCTTTGCCTGTCGGGTTTCTACGGCAGCCTGTCTGATGCGCTTGTTGCTCTTGAAGAGCGAACTGAGACTGTATTTCACGCCTACGCCCACATACCATACGTTCAGATTCTTATCTATCGGCGGCAACTCGAAGAGGATAGGTCCGTCAAAATTCTCGGCAGCTACCAGCGCCACTTTCGGCAGCAGGTCGCTCTTGGCTATCTTCTCCTTCTGTTCCGCTATTCTGATGGCGTTGCTGCTCTGTTCCAGCAGGGGCGAATTCATCGTGCTTGCCGTCTGCCAGTAAGCTTCGCCATCCTTGGCGTAAGCCTTGTCTGCAATCGTAGCGTCCGGAATAATCTGCATCTCCTGTTCCCCTTTATCTTCCTGGCTCATGCCGAGCGTATTCAGGAGCTGGTGGTTCAGGATACTGCGGTTGTTGTGTAGCGAAGTGAGTCCCAGTTTCAGGCTCTCCATCTGCAGTTCGTATCGGGTGATGTCGTTCTTGAGCGCCATTCCCTGGGTTTGTTTCGCCTTGATGTCGGCGATAAGCTGGCGGGTGAGCTCGATGTTTTTTTCATATACCTTGATACGGTTGTCTATCTTGTAGAGGTCCAGATACTGTCCCAGGGCGATGAAGCGAGCCTGCTGACGGGTGAGTTTCACGCCCACCTCTGCTTGCTGCTTGCCCAGTTCGGCGAGGCGGATGCCTGCGTTGATGGCGCCACCAGCATAAACCACCTGCTGTGCCTGGAAGGCGAAATTATTGCCGAAGTGGGGCGATTTCAAACCTTGGGCGTTACTGAAGTCGCGGTCGGTCATCAGGGCGTTTCCGATGTAACTGAAGGAGAGGGATGCATCGAGGTCGGGCAGTTTCTTGCTTTTAGCCGATTCGATACCGATGCTGGCAGCTTCTACGCCCGATTTCGAGGTTCGTAGCGACTTGCTGTTTTCTTCGATTCTTTCGAAGAGTTGGGCGATGGTCATTCTGGTTTGAGCCACAGCCCATAGAGAGCCTCCCCAGATGAGAAGGCCTGCAATCATCATTTTCTTTATCATTCAAAAATCTGTTATTATTTTTTTTATAAATCTGTTATCTCATGAATTCGGGTGCAAAGGTACGGCGATTTTGGCGAATATCCGTTTTAAATTTTTCGTGCCGCATGGATTTTTTCGGAACAAAAGTTCTTTTTTCTCACATTATTTCCGTATATTTGCACGCAAAAAGCGAATAAAAGGTATTTATGATAGAATTATCAGAACTGAACAGTTATCAGGAGGCCAGTCTTTTCTGCTCCGATTTGAGCGAGTGGCAGGAGGGGCCGCAGGTATTGACCTATGGAGCCATTCTCCTTTGCCGCAAGGGCAGGGCCGTGATGAATGTGAATTATAAGGATTGGGATCTCTATGAGGGAGCCGTCATCACCCTGTTTCCGAATGATGTGGTAGAAGTGAAGAAGGTGGAGCCTTCTGCTTCCTGCGAGGGAGATGCCTGTGCCGCCATGAATGCTTCGACCTTCGAAGTGGAGATGCTGAAATATAATCCATCTCTGCTGCGCGAAGCCAGTCTGCAACTGGAACAGACGGTTTATTCTGCCCTGCGCGAGGACCGATGCCGGCAGGATTCGCCTGTGGTTACCCATATCATCGAGAGCATGTTTTCTCTCCTCAGACTCTATTTCGAGCAGCACGACTGTACCTGCATCTCGCAGCTGGTACTCTATCAGCTCAAGGCCTTCTTCATAGGGTTCCATGAATATCTGCAACGCAATCCGCAGAACTGCCCCGACGAGGTGAAATCTTACAGGGTGAGGGAACTCTTCAACCGCTTCATGATGCTCATGGAACGCGATTACAAGAAATCGAGAGATGTCAACTATTATGCCGAGCAGATGAACATCACCTCCAAGTATCTTTCGAATATCGTGAGGCAGGTAACGGGTCATACGCCCAAAATCATCATCGACCAGTATGTGGTGCTCCAGCTGAAGATGCAGCTCAAGCGTTCTGCCCAGAGCATCAAGGAGATGGCATGGGAATATCATTTTGCTGATGCCAGCTTCTTCTGCCGCTATTTCAAGAAACATACCGGAATGACGCCGCAGCAGGTGAGAGAATAAATACAGTAATTATAACATAAAAATTTTCAAAACATGACAACAACACTTATCATATTGGTTATTACGGTAGCCCTATTCATCTGGGGCAGGGTGAGGGCCGACATCGTGGCGCTTACCGCCCTGGCTGCACTCCTGGTTCTGGGTATCCTGACGCCTGCCGAGGCGCTGGCGGGCTTCTCTTCGCCCATCGTCATCATGATGATAGGACTCTTCGTGGTGGGTGGAGCTATCATGCAGACCGGACTTGCCAAGCTTACGGGCAATAAGCTCATGGCGCTTTCGCGCGGCAACGAAACCGTTACCTTCCTGCTCGTAATGCTCGTAACCTCTTTTATCGGCGCCTTCGTGAGCAATACCGGAACGGTGGCCCTCATGATGCCTATCATCATGAGCATAGCTGCGGGCTCGGGCATGCAGTCGTCGCGTTTCCTCATGCCGCTCGCCTTTGCCGGAAGTCTGGGCGGAATGCTCACCCTCATCGGTACGCCGCCCAATCTGGTTATCGATGAAGTATTGACCGAGAGCGGTTATCAGCCGCTTGCCTTCTTCAGCTTCTTCCCTGTGGGCATCATCGTCATCGCCATCGGCATCATCGTGCTCATGCCGCTCAGCAAAATCTTCCTCAGCAAAAAGCAGAGCGGTAAGAAAAAGAAGCAGGGCAAATCGCTTGATGACCTGGTAGACGAATATCAGCTGCTCGATAATCTGCATCGCTACATCGTGCCTAGCCGCCGCCCTTCTGCCGCCCTCGACGAGAATGGCGAGCAGATGGATATCGTGGGCAAAACCCTGAAGGATCTGAGCATCCAGAAGAAATATGGCGTGAGTATCATCGAGATAAGAAACGAGAAGAAATCGCGACTGGGACTGGTGAAGGATGTGAGCCAGAACATGGCGAAGAGCAGCAGCACCATTCAGGTTCACGATACCTTATATATAATAGGTGAGGAGGAGAAGATGAAACGCTTTGCCAGCGATTACGGCCTCAGGAAGATGAAGGATGTGAAGATTGATTTCTACGACCTGGGACTGACCGAAATCGTGGTGATGCCTACGTCTAATTTTGCCGGTCTGCGCATAGGCGAGGCTAATCTGCGCAAGCGATTCGGCATCAACGTGCTGGGCGTAAAGCGTGGCGATGAATATATTACCGACAATCTGATAGCCACCAAGCTGCATGTGGGCGATATGCTCCTGGTGCAGGGCGAATGGACCAATCTGGCTCATCTGGCTACCGATACGAGCAACTGGGTAGTTATCGACCAGCCAGAGAAGACTGCCGACAAGGTGCTCTTGGATTATAAGGCGCCTGTGGCGGCTGCCATCATGCTGCTGATGATTGCGATGATGGTGTTCGATTTCATTCCTGTGGCTCCGGTCACGGCGGTCATCATCGCCGGACTGCTGACCGTCTTTGCCGGATGTTTCCGGAATGTGGAGGCGGCTTACAAGACCATCAACTGGGAGAGCATCGTGCTGATAGCCGCCATGATGCCGATGTCTACGGCGCTTGAGAAGACGGGTGCTTCTGCCTTGGTTTCTCAGGGGCTGGTAGAGAGTTTGGGTTCGATGGGACCTACGGCTCTCTTGGCAGGTATCTACTTCACCACTTCTCTGATGACGATGTTTATCAGCAATACTGCCACGGCTGTGCTGATGGCTCCTATCGCCCTGGTGGCGGCCCAGCAGGTAGGTGTGAGTCCTTATTCCTTCCTCTTTGCGGTTACGTTGGGTGCCAGCATGTGCTTTGCATCTCCGTTCTCCACGCCTCCTAATGCGCTGGTGATGAAGGCGGGTGGCTATACGTTTATGGATTACGTGAAGGTAGGTTTGCCGTTGCAGATTATCATCGGCGTTGTGATGACCTTCGTTCTTCCGCTCCTTTTTCCTTACTAAGGATTTTTGATATCAAAATAAAAGCCCCTGATGTTTTTCCCGCATTGGGGGTTCTTTTTTTATCGGGTTAAATCAGGCCTTTTTATTTTCCCAATTAGGGAGATTTTTTTCTCCAACTGGGCAAATGATTTTGCGCGCTTTCTGAATCACGATGCAAAGATACGAAATCCCGTTTTGTCAGTTGTGCGATAGCGTGCGATGCTGTGCGATAGCGGAACATTTTCCGCTAAAATCTTTCAACAATAAACTCTAAACCCCTGAACTTTGTAAGTATGCTTCACATGCCCAGCTGTTCGTTAGCCATGGCCGTTCTGGATGAATGCAGGATTGGTGCCGTAGATAAGGTGGAAAACCGGAATCTCATGTCTGTATGCTCCGTTTTTTCCTTGTTGGCACCCTTCAGATGGCCCATTTGCCCGCACATTTCGTAAGATTTGTTGTCGGAATACATGAATCTTACGTCTGTGAAATGAGCCGCTAATGCCGGAATTGCCATCGGAATGAGCACTTCCTGCATGTCTTTTGATGCCTGAGAGATGGCAAATTTTACAAATTCAGTACCCTTACTGGGTTTTGGCATCGCCGGAGCGATGTTGCTAAAAATATTATAATTCATTGCTTTTTAGAGAGTTAAATCAAATTTCATGTTCATTTTTTCTTGCTTGCAGTCTCAGTCTCAGAGTCTCAGTTGTTTTTTTTATGGTCTCGCTTCCTATATATATTATATATAACTAATTAATAATCAATAAGTTATAAAGACTTAAGAAGCGGGTTTGAAGTTGGATTGTGACATTTTTCCTAACTGAGACTGAGATTTGAGACTGTTTTGAAGAGGAAATGAGGGTAGGGATGAGCCTGTTTCCTGCCTCCCCGAAGTCCCCATTTCTTCTAGAAAGCCTCAACTCCATTTTATCAGTTTTTACCCTCGCCGCTGAATGATTTCCTATCTTTGCTGTGTATTTGATAAATAACCTTTTCTTATGCCTTTGCAGAGTGCCCAGCAAGCATGGACCTACCTTTATGCCATAAAGTTAAGATTATTATTTGGAATGAGCAAAGTTTTTGGGGCTTTTTCTTGGTGGTTTATCAGAAAATGAGTAGTTTTGTGCTTGAAAATCTGCTCTTTTTTTGATGGAATCATTCGGGAAAGAGAGATTGGAGTGAACGGAAAATTGAAATCATAACGAAAAAAAAGAAAAGATTAATAAAATTACGATGCTCGGAACGGGAAATGCTACGGTTTCCCAGATTTATAACACCTGTTTTCTGCTCAAGACTCCCAGCACCCTGATGCTGGTGGATGCGGGAGGAGGAAACGGAATACTGGCGCAGCTGAAGAAGGTGAATGTTCAGATTTCTGATATTCATCACCTCTTCGTTACCCATGCGCATACCGACCATGTGTTGGGGGTAATCTGGGTAATCCGAATGGTGGCACAATGCAAGGGGTACGAGGGATTGCTACATGTGTATGGAAACGATAAGGTGATGAAGGTGATCAAGACCATCATCGACATGATTCTTGCCAAGAAGCAACTGGCTAAGGTGGCTGAAAGGGTGGTGTTCCATCAGCTGGAAGATGGTGATTGTTTCGAAGTGGGGGATATGAAGCTGGAATGCTTTGATATTCAGTCTACTAAGGAGAAGCAGTTCGGATTCCGGGCTGAGCTGCCTTCTTCTGATGAATCGGGTAAGCCTTTGGTCTTGGCATGCCTGGGCGATGAACCTTATAACGAGCAGAACCGACGCTACATAGTGGGGGCTGACTGGATGATGTGCGAGGCGTTCTGTCTCTATGCCGACCGCGATACGTTCAAGCCTTATGAGAAATGCCACAGCACGGCGCTTGATGCCGGAAAACTGGCGGAGGAACTGGGCGTGAAGAATCTTATCCTGTATCATACGGAGGAGAAAACGCTCGCTAATCGTAAAGAAAATTATACCCGTGAAGCTGCCGAGAATTTCAAGGGTAGAATCTTCGTTCCGGATGATTTGGAGGTGATAGAGCTGTAGGATTTCTTTCTTTATAATTGTGGGTTTAATCAGTTTGATCCGGTAGGAAAATCTTGGTTACTTCACGTTCTCCGAAATCTATCATAGCGTTGAAGAGACTCACTTTTTCCGCCTTTCTGAGGTCTTCTAGTGTGAGGTCGGCTTCCTGGATGATGCCGGCTTCCAGGAGCTGGGCACGCTTGGTTCCCAGGAGCAGGGGATGCTTGGGGGTGAGCCATCTGTTGCCATCAAAAAGGGCGAGATTGGTGAAGGAGGTATCGGTAATGAGCCCGTTCTTTACAATGATGATTTCATCGCAATCGTCCTTCTGGGCTACCAGGGCGTTGAGTGCACTTCGGTCTGTGCTCTTATAGGTGTAGTCGATATTATTATCCTCTACCACCTTGAGGGAATGAATCTCCTTCATCTTGTAGGGGGCGTACTCGATGGTTTCCACGCCCTGGATGCCATAAACCACTCGTGCCTTGTAAAGGTTCATTTCCTCTTTTGGTGAAATGAGGGATGAGAGTTTTATTTCTTCAGATGCGAGGGTTGGAAAGAACCTGCGGATGGTTCTCTCCATTCTTGCCTGATGATAGGGCAGGGCCAGAGCCTTGCCGTTCTTGATCTTTATTGTTTCTACAAATTGCTGTTTCATAATCTCTTTTATTTTTTCTAAGATGAAAGGTGGATTTAAAACGGAAGGTAGATTTTCTGAATCACTTCCTCGTATTCCCTCCGGCAATCGCTTTTCGAAGTGATGCCGCCGCCTGCCTTGAAATACAATTTTCGGCTTTCCTTCGGCTTCTTTCCTTCGTTTGCCTTGAAATTCTTTTCTCCGTCGGCTTCAAAATCAACCGACGAAGTTTCTTCTTCTATGAATCTTATCATGACGGCAGAGTTGAGTTCGCCCTGGTCGTAGATTCCCATGATGCCCGTGTAGAAGCCGCGGTCGTAGCCTTCTGCCTCTTGGATAATCTGCATGGTTTTATCTTTCGGGGCACCCGTGATGGAACCGGCTGGGAGCTGGACATCGAGGATTTCGCCCAGATGGTGCGGGTAATCTTCGGGCAGGCGACCACTGATTTCTGAACTGGTTTGCAGGATGTCGCCCTTGTTGGTGTGCAGCACGTCGACGTAACAGTATTTATCTACCCTTACATCTTCTGCCACCCGGCTCAGGTCGTTTCTTATCAGATCTACGATGGTGGCGTGTTCTGCCGCCTCTTTCCGGTCTTCCATCAGCAGCTTTTCGGCATTGGGGAGGGATGCATCCAGGGTTCCCTTCATGGGATAGGAGTAGATTCTTCCGCCCTTGATTCTGACGAAGGTTTCGGGCGAAAAGCAGACGAAAGAATTTGAAATCTCTTCGATATTCTCTTCTTTCGGATAAGTTTTGTTCTGAAATTCTTCTTCAATCTTATCAGCTTTATTCTGCGATTCTTCTTCTTCTTTCTGCTGAGCTTTATCTTCTGCTTGAGTTCTCTTTCTTCTGATCAGCAGTTTATACTTTCCTTTTGCCTGGTTGAAAATATCCTCTAATGAGAGATTGCAGCTTACGGGAACCTTGCAGGTGAGATTCGTGAGATAGCTATTGCCCGCCATGATGTTGTTCTTCACGATGTCGAAACTTCGCTCGTAATCCTCATAAAGGGGTGGGGCTATCTGCCAAGAAATCTCCGCAATCTTTTCCGAATTATTTTTCATCTCATCAGAAGAATTCCTTCTTCCTTCGAAATCGAAGAGGCATTCTTCGGGATTTATATCTGATAGCTGGCGGATGAACGCCTTGTCGCCCTGATAGTTGATGACAAAGAGAAAAGGCTCGTCCTGGCTTGCCAATCGGTTGATTTTATCTATGATTTCCTGTTTCATGTCTGCAAAGATACTGCTTTTATTTAGAAAGACAAAAGATTGGTTACAGATTTTTGTTTGATGGGACGTCTTCTCCACACGCCCTGAAAGGGCGTGTGGAGCATATTCAATAGGCTTTCCCTGCCTTTTTTAATACGCTTCTCCCTGCTCTATCTCTTCCTGCGTAATGCGCTTGCGGTCGATGGCGCGCCAGGCAAAGACGATGTAGGCGAGCACGAACGGGATGAGGAGGGAGACTATCGCCATGGTGCGGAGCGTGAACTCGCTGCTACAGCTGTTGGCGAGGGTGAGCGAACTCTGAAGGTCGATGTTCGACGGATAGTAGGCGGTATTGTTCCAGCCGGCTATCAGCAGCAGAACCAGCACGGTAAGCACGGTTCCGATGCCCGTAAACCAGATTCCCTTTCTATACTGCACGCTCCTCGATGACTTGAAAATGCCGAAAAGAACGAGCACTATTCCTATTAATAATATTACAATCAAGATTGGCATCTCCAGAAGATTGTGAAGATACTTCATGCTCTCAATCGTAATGCCGGAAGAAGTGCTGAATCCATCTTTTATCATCAATCTGATGAGGAATGGCAGGAAGAACAATAGGAAGAGGAGGGCATTCCATGGCAACTGGCGGGTGCAACGCTCCTGAATCTGCTGGTGCTCGATGTTGTTCTTGATGTAGAGCATGCCCAGAATGCGGGCTAGCATCAGTACGGCAAGTCCCAGCACCACGTTCCATGGGTCGAGCAGGGCATCAAGACCATGACTGGTGTTTGCCCAGCGGCTGATGACGGGTTGCAGACTGTTGGTAATATTGCCCTTGTCTATCAGAAAATTGCTGCCGTTGAAGAAGGTGGCTACGGCTCCGCCAAGAAGCAGCGGACCCACGATGCCGTTGATGATGAGGCAGATTTGGAAGGTCTTCGGTCCAAGAAAATTACCTATCTTGTTCTGGAATTCATAGCTCACGGCTTGAATCACAAACGAGAACAGGATGATCATCCACAGCCAGTAGGCTCCGCCGAAACTGGTGCTGTAGAACAATGGGAACGAGGCGAAGAAGGCTCCGCCGAAGGTGACGAGCGTGGTGAAGGTGAACTCCCACTTTCGTCCCGTAGAGTTGATGATGAGGCGACGCTCTTCTTCCGTTTTTCCCAAACAGAATATCAAGGTGTTGGCTCCCTGTACAAACATGAGAAACACCAGCAGGGCTCCTAATAATGATACGAGGAACCACCAGTATGATTGCAAAAATTCGTATGTCATAATGCTAATGTCATAAAGTTAATTCATAATCTTAAGTTTATCATCTTAAGTTTTTATTCATATTCCGGTCCTTTCTTAATCTGCTTCACCAGGATGCTGATTTCTACGGCAAGCATGGTGGTAAAGAGTGCCAGGAAGATGAAGAAGGTGGTGGCCACGCTGCCTGCCTCGATGTCGGAGATGGCGGCACTTACTGGCAGCAGGTCTTGGATGGTCCAAGGCTGGCGACCGATTTCTGCTACTATCCAGCCCGATTCTGAGGCGATGTAAGCCAGCGGAATCATGATGATGGCGGAAATGAGGAACCATCGGTATTGGGCGATTTCCTTCTTATAGACCAGGAATAGGCTGAGGGCGAAGAAGAGGATGAGCAGGCAGCCTACTCCCACCATCAGGCGGAAGGCGTAGAAGCAGATCGGGATGCTCGGCACCAGTTCCTTGGCATCCTTGATGTAACCATATCCGAAGTATTTCATGTTCTCCCTGAGGATAGGAAGCTGGTCTTTCGCCTTCGTTTCGCGATAGGTTTTCAGGGCAACAATCGCCTTCTTGCCCCGGGCTATCTTTTCCTGCACGGATGGTTCCCGGGTGCCATCCTCGTGGGTGTAACCCTTGAGGATATCGTTCACGCCAGGCACGTAGCCATCGGCTGTGCGGGTGGCTAAGAACGAGAGCATGTTGGGGATGGCGATGCGCATGGCTGGCTCCTGCTCGTTTTCGTAATCGGGCTGCTGGAAGGGGTGAACGGCTGCTATCGCCGTGAGGCTTTCGCCGTTTCCACCATTATATAATGCTTCCATCGCAGCCAGTTTCATCGGCTGCACCTGTGCCACCTGGTAGGCAGAGCTGTCGCCGGTCATCGCAGCCAGCAGGGTGGCGATGAGTCCTACTCCGGCACCCATCTTGATGCTCGCCTTGGCAAGTTGGGTTTCTCTCTTCTTCAGGAGATACCAGCAACTTACGGCTACTACGAAGGTGGCGCCGATGATCCAGGAGGAAGTAACGGTATGGGTGAACTTGTTGATGGCGAATGGCGAGAGTGCCACATCCATAAACGAAGTCATCTCGAAGCGCATGGTGTCGGGATTAAATTCCTGCCCTACAGGATATTGCATCCAGGCGTTGGCTACGAGAATCCACCAGGCTGAAATGGTGGCGCCAAGTCCCGTGAGCCAGGTAGAGGCAAGGTGGAAGCCCCGGCTCACCTTATCCCAGCCGAAGAACATTACGGCTACGAAGGTGCTCTCCATGAAGAATGCCAGGATGCCTTCGATGGCTAGGGGAGCGCCGAATACGTCGCCCACGAACCAGGAGTAATTGCTCCAGTTGGTGCCGAATTCAAACTCCAGGATGATGCCTGTGGCAACGCCCATGGCGAAGTTGACGCCAAAGAGTTTTTGCCAGAAACGGGTTACGTGCTTCCAGAACGGCTTGTTGGTGCGGTAGTAGCATGTTTCGGCGATGCCCATGATTACTGCCAGTCCCAGGGTGAGCGGCACGAACAGCCAATGGTAGATGGCCGTGAGTGCGAATTGCGCCCTCGACCAATCGATGGTGGCTGATGTAATGTCTAACAATAGATTTGTCATCATAGTTGAATGGTTTTAAAATTGTTATTATATAATGTTTTTGTATTTCTTTCGATGTGAAGGTTGCGGGGATTCTGAGTCTTATCTGCTCAGAATTTCCTTGGAAACGAAGTCTGCCTTGTCTCCATTCTTGGCATTCGTATTGATAAAATCTGGGAAGAAAAAGAGCTTGAGCACCAGGAAGATGATGGCAAGCTTGATGAGGATGACAGCCCACAACGTCTTGCCCAGGGTCATCGTCCTGAAACCATCGTAATAGAGATGGAAAATCCGGGACAGCAGTCCTTGTTTCATCGGTTTTACATCCGTTTTCATCAGGTTTTTATCCTTTTTCTTCAGCATAAGCACTCCTTCTTAAAAAAATCTGCTGCAAATCTACAATAAAATTATGTAACTACCAAATATTTTCTTGAAAAAGTTACAAAAAGGTTGTTTTTAGGTATCTCATAAGGGAGTTATTTTAAAGTTTTTCTTTTTAATTTCATCTGTTTATCCATCAAAAAGTAATCTATCTTCTCTAAAAACTCTCGTTTTATTCCTTTATGTTAAAATCTTCTCCCCAAAAATCGCCTATCTTTGCAGTCTCATTACATGAAATGAGATGCAAAAATCTTATCATATAAAATAGGAGAAAAGAAAAATGGAAAAGAATGAAATGACAGAAAAATCAGAAATGAATGAAACAATAGAAAACAAGGCAAAGGAAAACGTAGTGATTGATGATTTCGACTTCTCTCTGATAGCCGATTTCTTCAAGAGGGTAGATAGACAAGGTCCTGGTGGCGAGTGGGAAACAAGGCTTGCTACGAGTCTGATTCCCGATTTCAAGCGAAAGATTCGCATCGCCGACATGGGGTGCGGCAAGGGAAGCCAGACCTTCGTTCTTGCCGATGAGTATGATGCTGAGATTGATGCCGTAGATTTATTGCCCGAAATGATGGAAGGCATCCGGAAGAAGATTCAGGTGAATGGATTGGAGGATTGCGTTCATCCTGTGCAGGCATCGATGGATGAGCTGCCTTTCAGAAAGGAATCCTACGATTTGATTTGGGCGGAAGGTTCCATCTTCATCATCGGTTATGAGAAGGGTCTGGCGTATTGGCGTGAGTTCCTGAAGCCCGGCGGCTTTATTGCCGTAACGGAATGTAGCTGGCTCGGCAATATGCGCCCGGAGAACATGGGCTGGATTCAGGACAACCTTCCCGAGATTGATACCATCGAGCAGAAGATTCATCAGATGGCAGAGGCGGGTTACGAGCCCTACGCTCATTTCATCCTGCCCGAAACCTGTTGGACGGAGAATTATTATGCCCCGATGCAGCCGGCGATGGAAGCCTTCCTGAAAGACCATCATGGAGAGCCTAAGGCGCAGGTTTTCATTAATCGTCTGAAAGAGGAAATCGCCTATTACGAGGAGAACAAGGATTGCTTCGGCTACGTGTTTTATATTGGAAGAAAAGTTTGATTTTTTTGATACAGAAAAGAAAAGTGTATGATAATAGGAGTAGTAATGATCAAGGTGGCGATGCTGGTTAGTCTTGCTGCCTATCAAATATTAAGATTATGAAGAAAAAGAATATTCCTTGCGCAGATTGTTGTATGCGCCGTAAGTATGAGGCGAATCCTCGTTCGCTTGTTTCTCGTTTCTGGCATTGGCACACTCGCTTCTGCCCCGGCTGGAAGGCTTTTATGAAGAGCCTTCCTGAGGCGGAGCAAAAGGAAATGAGGATAAAGTATGATTTGAAATAAAGTTGATGAAAAAAAGAATGTTATGAAGAAAGAGATAAATCATAGAGAAACTTCCAGGGCGGCGGCATTCGAATTATGGATGTCGTCGCCGATGGTAACCCTGACCAAGACATTCGATGTTTCCCGAATTATGAAGATAAGCAGGAAGAGGAGATGGAAATTCAATATGATCTTGTGCTGGGCGATAGGCTGTGCTGCATCGAGAACCAGGGAGTTTTATCTTCTTCCGGAAAAAGAATCTTCTAAAGGAATTCCTGATGAGGAAGATTCCCAAGAAAAAGAATCTGGTTCATCCTGGCGATTGATGCAATACGATTCTATCGCCATTAACGTAATTGTGGAAAATAAGAAGGGAGGAATCAATTCCTGCGATATTCCTTATTCTGATGATATTCAGAAGTTTAATGAAGATTATCTCCGTCTGACTTCTGAGGCTGCTGCTGAATGCAAATCATCTTTTTTAGAGGATGCGATGGTGGTGGGAACATCGGCGATGATAGGAACGGAGCTTGATTGTATCGTGAATCAATACACGGATTTATTCTGCAACCCCATGCTGATGTGGGGAAGTTATCATCGTGGTTTCTTCCGAACCACGCTACCCATCTCCTTCCAGTTTCATCATGTTCAGATGGATGGTGGCGAGGCTGCAAGATTTCTGGAGTTATTGCAAGCCATCATGATAATAGCTAGATTGTAGAAAGTAATTCGGCATTTTAGGAATAAATGAGGCAATTACAATAAAAAAAGTTCTAATAATCTTTGTGCTTTAAAGAGAAAACTGTATCTTTGCATCTAGAAATTAAACGATTAAGATTATGGATGTAAAACCTTATATAAACCCATTTGAAGAAGGTTCTGGTGATAAGGTTGAAGAACCGGTAGCTGTTAGTACTTCTTCTGCTCATCAGCTTGATGCTTTGCGCCATCAGGTGATGGATGCTGTTGCTTCGTCTGATGACAAAGTAACCTTGGTGTTGTGTCTGGATATGTTGACACATCAGAGAAAACATCGTAGAATTCATTGTGCTGGAAAATCTGATGCAGAACTGGCTGCTACGCTTTCTGCGACGACCGATTGGGATGATACAGACCATGCAGATTTATCTCAGATAGATTATCAGAAATATAAGCCTTATCGTTCACCTAAAGTTCAAAAATCAATAGAAAAATGGTTGTAAGTTCTGTTGAGCAAAGAGAAATTGTTGAGGTTCCGTTTATAATGCCTGACGGTTCTATTCTTCCTCATCCTGCTCTTGTTATTTCTAGAAATGAGTTGCAGGAGGATGAGGATGGAATGTTTTATGCGGTTTTGATTTCTACGAAAAACCATTTTCCGGAGTATACTATTAAAATACAGGATGAATGGTTGAATAAGCCATTAGGAAAGCAATCGTTCTTTATTACTCATTTGGTTAATATGTTTAATGTGAGCGATGTAATGAAAAGAAATAACCGTTTTATCAAGAAGAATCATTTTGATGAAGTGATAGATGTTATTATCAATAATATAATAGGATAATGGAGATGGAGTTATTGTAAGCTATCGTCAGGTTCTTGCGATAACTCCACGTCTTAATCTGAATTCCATTGGGCTTACTCCGTGTTTCCGCTTGAATGCCGTGCAGAAATGACTCTGGTAATCGTTGCCCAGCTTGATTCCGATGTCGGCAATCGGCAGACTTGTGTCTAGAAGATAATGAACCGCTAAATCCATGCGGAAATCGAAGAGATACTGGAATACCGTGGTGCCAAACTCCTGCTTGAAGGCTTTCTTCAGGGTGCATTCGTTGGTGCCCACCATTGCCGCCAACTCGTGAAGCGATGGCATTTCCTGATAGTGGGTGAGGATGATGCTTTTGGCATCGTGTATCTTGTCACGGATGCTGAGGCTGAAGGTTTGGGCGCTTGGCAAGAGACTGGCGGGCAGGAGAAATCCCGAGAGGCAGTCGATAATCTTCGATTCCAGGTATTTGGAGGCTTGGTTGCCTAACAGGCGGGAACGCTGGATGTCTCGTGCCGCCTTGATGACTTCTGCTATGGCGGGCTGGTTGTACTTGATGATGGTCTGGGTGTCGAAGGTAGGATTGGTTAGAGGAGAGAGCTGCTCAAAAGCCTCCGCGTCGTGCTCGATAAGCTCTTCAATGAATTGCTGCGGGATGACCACGTTGAAGATTTCGAATTGGGTGCCCTGGTTCAGGTGAGTGTTGGCACCACCTTCGCCGCTTAGAAAACAGAGGCTTGCCTCGCCTGTTTTCCACATCATTTCCTTTTTTGTGCCACGATTGCCGTACACTTCTTTCATGCTGCCGCCAAGGGTTGGCATGGAGAAGAGCAGGGCTGGTCTGACCTCGTGCTGAGCGATAAACTTGGCGTTGTTCGCCTTGCCGAGATAGTGTTGGTTCATAATGCCAAACTTCTGGTAATGCCACTCCTTGAGCGAAACTTCCAATGCATCCGATTCGATGTGGTTGCTCCGTTCCATCCCATGGTTGTCGATGAAGGTAAGGCCGTTTTGCCTTACCTCTCCTTCTACCTTTCCATCTTTTATTATCTGACAGTCTATCATTAGCTTTATTTTAATTTGTTTTTATGCTGCGAAATTGCAATTAAGCAAGAATTTCGTTGCAAATGTACGATTTTCTAAGTAAATATGCAAGTATATTTACAAAAATATAACCTTTTTTCCGAAAAAAAGTCTCTGCTCTATTTCCCTCCCATTCTTCCCACGGCTTCCTGGGCGGAGTTCTCGCCACGGTATTGCTTCTTTGCTTGGTTGAAGCGATAGGTGAGGCGGAGCTGCACGCTTCGGGTGTCTTCCCACTTCTGCTGCTGGAACCTCACGTTGCCGTAGGTACCGTCGGTCTTTCGGCTTATGGTGTTGAAGATGTCGCTCACGTTCAGGCTTAGCGAGAGGCGGTCTTTCAGGAAACTCTTGTAGAGCTGGAAGTCGAAGTTGTGCACGCTGTTGATGGTGAGGTACTCGTAGGTGCCGCTGCTTCGGTAGGAGAACGAGAGGTTCATGTACCAGCCCTTGGGCAGATGGAAGCCGTTGTAGAGGCTGAAGATGTAGTAGGGGTCGTGGAAGCTTTTCTCCTTGCCCATGCTGATGGCCTTGATGAAGCCCTGCTGGATGCCTGCCTGTAGCTGTGGCTCGTAGAAGCCCCAGCGGTGGCGGTAGCCGAGGAAGCTGCCCCAGTTCCAGCAATGGTCGATGTTGGTCCAGGTGATGTAGCCCGTTTGCGGGTCATCTGAATCGGGTTTGATGATGCTGGTGATGTAATCCTTCACGTAGGTGTAGCTTGCCTGAAGGAAGAGGTCGCCGTAGCTAGCCTGGTATTGGAACTAGTGGCGCTTGGATGGCTCCAGCTGGCTGTTTCCTATCTGTCTCATGTAGTGGTTTGCGTAAACCGTGCCCGTGTTCAGCTCCTGGAAGGATGGGCGGGTTTCGGAAGATCGGTAGCTCAGCGACTGGGAGAATCTGCCTGACTGATGAGAGAGCAGAAGGGAAGGGTAGAGGTTGTCGTATTTGCGATGAATTGGGGCTTCGGTGGAGGCTGTTTCTGGCGTTCCAGTTCCAGTTGTTCCAATTTCTGAATTGCCATTTTCAAAACTTCCAATTCCAGTTCTTCCAGTTTCATCTTTCAGACAGTTCAGGCGGCTGTCCACGTGCTCGTATCTCAATCCTACTCTTAATGAGAAGGGCTTGAAATCGAGTGAATACTCGGCGAAGACGGCAGCATGATTTTCCTTGGTGATGCTGTGGGTGGAGGTTCCCTTATCGGCAGGGGTGTAATCGGTGCGCGATTCGCTCTTCACGTAGTTGTACTCGGCGCCCATCATCCAGGTTTGCTTGTCGTTGATGGTGTAGTTGGCGCGGGCCTTTGCTCCCCAAATGGTTCCATCGCTTTGCGGCAGGAGTGTGAACTTGTTTCTGGCGTCTTCCTCGCTAACTCCATTCGCCAGATTCTTCTCCGAAATCTCATTCACGAATTGGCCCTGCTCTGTGTGCAGCTTCACGAAATCGCCGAAGATGTTCAGCTTCCATTTTTCTCCGTAATGGCCCTGGTAGAAGGCGTTCACGTGGTGCTGCCAGTCGTAATAGAAAAACTTGTTGTTGCCCGTTACGTTGTCATCTACGTGATTGTTGGTCATCGCATAGCTCGTCATCTTGAAAGGCATCGGCTGATGGATGTTGTAGCCGTCGTATTTCACTCCGAAGGTTTGCTTTTCAGTCAGGGCGAGGTCAGCTCCGGCACTCCAGTAGAAGTGGTCGTTGTAGCTGTGCTTGCAGTCGAGGGTGGCGGAGGCAATGTAGGTGGTGGCGTTATCGCCAGCTTGGTTGCCGCTTACGTAATTCGTAGCGATGTCCTGTTCTTTCCAATTACCCTGCCAGTTGGCGTAGCCCAGTTTGCCGTAGTACGTCATCTTGCCGTGGGTGTAGGTAAGGTCGAGGTCGTGGTTGTTGCTCACGAAGGAGTCGAAGAGGACGCCGGAGTTCTCCACGATGGCGAGTCCTTGCAGGTTCTTCTTGGTTGTGATGAGCAGCACGCAGCCTATGTTGTTTCCGTATTCGGCTCCGGGATGATGAATCACTTTCACCTCTTTTATCTGTGTAACGGGCAGGTTTTCTACCACGCTGTAATCCTGCACCTTTCTGTCGTTGATGTAGATTTCGGGTGAGCCGCCGATAAATGCCTGCGGTTTGCCATCCTTGTTTTTGAACATTCCGGGAAGTTTGGCAAGCACTTCCGTAGCAGTTGGCTCCTTCTCGAGAGAAGTTCCCGAGATGCGAGCCACGATTCCACCGTTCTTCTGGCGGAATTGTGAGCGGGTTCCCTTGATGGTTACGGCTGCGAGCTGTTTCTCCCATTGGATGCTGTCCTGACGAAGTTTTTCCCTCATCGCCTGGATGCTATCAGTAGAAATATTCTCTGTAGAAACGCTTTCTATTGTAGTGGTCTTTGTCTGTTGAGCGTTTGCCATCATCTGATTTCCCAAGAAGAGCAAGCCGCTCATGATCAATTCATGTTTCATAATCTTCTTTTTAAATTTATAGTAAAAAATGCCGCAAAAAAATGCGAATGATGCTGCAAAATTACGGATAAGGAAAGAAAGCGATTTTAATATAACGGAATTTTATCGGATAAGCTGCGTGTTTTTATGAGATAAGTCTTGCCGTTTCATCAGAATTTATTATCTTTGTCCCCTAAAACATAGAAAACATTTTAATCAGAAATAATCAGAAGAAATTATGAATATAGAATCTGTTAGAGAGTATTGCCTCTCGCTTCCCCTCGTAACCGAGGATTTTCCTTTTGATGAGCAGACCTTGGTGTTTCGCATCTCGGGCAAGATTTTTGCCTGTGTTGACCTGGAGCGCCCCGAGTGGGTTACGATGAAATGTAATGCCGATTACGCCCTCGAACTCCGGGAAGTGCATCCCGAAATAGAAGGCGCATGGCATTGGAATAAGAAATACTGGAATCAGGTAAACCTTTATGGCACGCTGGAAGATGATTTCATCCAGGCCCTGATTCGCCACAGCTATTCCGAAGTGGTGAAGAAACTCAAAAAAAAGGAGCGGATGGAGCATCCTGAAATCATGGAGGTGGTGGAGTAGTTTCTACCACTCCACCTTATCGTTGAGAATCACGCCGTCGGTTGCATCTTCGGCTGTAAAGGTTTCGGCCTTATACTGCACGCAGAGCATCACGAGTGGTTCTGTACCGTTGTTGCGAACAGAGCGCTTGCCGGCTGGTGCTACTCTCACCACGCTTCCCTCCTGAATAGGGAATATCTTGCCATCTACCTGGAATTCGCCCTTGCCGCTCAGGAAGAAATACAATTCCTCGTGGTTCTTGTGAGTATGGAGGAAGCCTGTCTCTGTGCCAGGAGCAAAGCTCTGGAATGAGAATTCGCCACCAGTAGCGTTCACGCTCAGGCCTCCGAATACCTTTCCTGGAATCTTAATTTCAGGACCCAGCTCTAAGGTGTAATCCTTGATTTCACTCATCTTACCAAAATCTGTGGCTGTAAAGTTTGCAGCCTTAGCAATAATCTTTGTTTCTTTCATCTTGTCTGTTATTTTTAAATGTTTATATTTCTCTTTTTCTTTCTTTATTTCATTTCTCTTTCTTTATTTCTTTCACTTTATGTTATTTCTTTTTGTGAATTTGTGAATACTTCTGCTTTCAGCTTTCATTTCTGAATTGCGCTGCAAAGATACTGCGAAAAACTGGTTCCTGCAAGAGGGCACTTGGGGGTAAGATGGTTACTGGGAGGTAACTATTGCGTGGGAATGGGAGTAAGAAAAATGAAGCGTTAACTTAGATTAACTTGGTATGTTTGGTATCTTTTCGGATATTAGTTACTTTTGTAGCCTATTGCAGAATATTGTAGAGTTTTGCAGAACATTATAGATTTTTGTAGAATATAAAGAAGATAGATTATGGGAAGAATGATAAAAGAAATGGTAGTACAGGACTGTCCTATCCGTAACGTTCTGGCGCGCGTTTGCGACAAGTGGTCGCTACTGGTAATCTACACCCTGAAAAATCATCAGGATGGTCCCCTCCGGTTTAATGCCCTGCGTAAGCTGATTCCGGATATTTCGCAGAAAATGCTTACCAGCACGTTAAAATCGTTGGAGGCTGATGGCTACGTTACCCGCAAGGCTTATGCCGAAGTGCCGCCAAGAGTGGAGTATTCTCTCACACCCCGAGCTGAAACCCTTATTCCTATTATGGATCATCTGATAGAATGGGCGCTGGATAACATGGCTGTGATTCTGAAGGATAGGGATAAGGCAGCAGGCTGATTTCTAAGATGAGTTTTCCTGAAGAATATTCCAAGATGAGTTTTCCGGAAAATTATTCATTTTTTCTGTAGTTTGGGTAATGCGTGTTTTCGGGAATCTTCGTATCTTTGCACTCGGAAATCATGATCATCATATAATCATAACTATAAGTATAAAAATATGTATATTGAGAAAATAAAGTCGCCAGCCGACTTGAAGAAGCTGGATTTGAAGGAACTGCAGGTGGTGGCTGATGAAACCAGACAGGCTGTGCTGAACCGTGTAAGCAAGCATGGCGGTCATGTGGGACCGAACCTCGGATTCGTGGAGGCTACCGTGGCGCTTCACTACGTTTTTAATGCACCAAAGGATAAACTCGTGTTTGACGTAAGCCACCAATGCTATCCGCATAAGGTGCTCACCGGACGAGCTGCGGGATTCCTCGGCGATGTGGACGACATGAATGCCATTTCGGGCTATTCTTCTCCTGCCGAATGTCCGGAGTATGATAACTTTGAGGTGGGGCATACTTCCACTTCCGTGAGTCTTGCCACCGGTTTGCAGAAGGCGCGCGACGTCAAGGGAACCGATGAGAACATCATCGCCATTATCGGCGACGGATCCCTTTCGGGCGGCGAGGCTTTCGAGGGACTGGATGAGGCTTCGGAACTCGGTACGGGCATCATCATTGTGGTGAACGACAACGAAATGTCTATCGCCGAAAATCATGGCGGAATCTACAAGAACCTGCGTGCCTTGCGCCAGAGCAACGGCACCTGCGAGCACAACTGGTTCAAGGCGTGGGGCTTTGAATACAAGTATCTGGAAGAGGGTAACGACATCGAAAAACTCATCCAGGTTTTCGAGAGCGTGAAGGATACGGATAAGCCTACCGTGGTTCACATTCATACAGAGAAAGGTCATGGATTTGCGCCAGCCGTAGCCAATAAGGAGGCTTGGCATTGGGGAATGCCTTTTAATCTGGAAGACGGTTCGCGACCAAGAAGGAATGCCGATGGAACCCTCCCGGAGGTCGCTCCAACAGAGGATTACGGCACATTATTCTCCGACTGGATGCTGGGCGAGATGAAGCAGGATAAGACGCTCATCGCCGTAACCGCCGGTACTCCTACCGCCGGTGGCTTTACTGCCGATAAGCGCCAACTGGCTGGCAAGCAGCACATCGATATGGGAATCGCCGAAGAGCAGGCGGTGGCCATGATTTCGGGAATGGCGAAGGGTGGATTGCATCCGGTTTGGACTGTTTACAGCACCTTTATCCAGCGCACCTACGACCAGATTGCGCAAGATCTCTGCATCAATTCCAACCCAGCCGTAATCAACGTGGTAGGAGGCGGAGTGAACTCGATGAACGACATCACCCACATCTGTCTTTTCGATATTCCGATGCTCTGCAGCATTCCGGGGCTCATCTATCTGGCTCCAACCACCTGCGAGGAGTATTTCGCCATGCTCCGCTGGAGCATTCTGCAGGATAAGAAACCTGTCGCCATCCGCGTGCCAAGCAATGGCGTGGTTCATACGTCAGAAGCCGTTGATGCTGAGTATGGTTACGAGGCAAAGTACAAGGTGATGCACCAGGGCGAGAAGGTGGCGGTCATCGCCGCCGGTTCGTTCTATCAGAAGGGCGAGAATGTAGTCCGCCTGTTGGCTGATAAGGGCATCGATGCTACGCTCATCAACCCACGTTATCTGAATGAGGTGGATGCCGAGACGCTGGATAGCCTGAAGGCAAACCACCAGTTGGTGGTAACCCTGGAGGATGGCTCGAAGGATGGCGGATTTGGAGAGCGTATCGCCTCTTACTATGGCACTTCTGAAATGAAGGTGATGGTGGACGGCATCAGAAAGGGTCTCTACGATAGATATGATGTGCAGCAGTTGCTTTCGGATAATCGCCTGCTCGATGAGCAGATTGTGGAAGACATCTTGTTAGTGATTAATGATTAATTCTTAATGATTAGTTAGTCGGCATAGTTAGTTTTTATTTAACGAGAAATCCAAGCCGGAGAATGATCTCTAGCTTGGATTTCTTCTGTTTTATCATCGAATGTTTGTCTTAATCTCATCTTAATCTTCATCCCAGTCATTATCTCAATCATCATCATCATCGTCATCCCAATCTCTATCGTGCTTCCACTTCTTCTTGTCGTACTTCCACTTCTTGTCGTGCTTGTGATGCTTGTGATGCTTGTCTGGCTTTCCAGGTCCATAGGTTACATGGGTTCCGCCTGGCCATCCTGGTCTTCCGTAGCTGCACTCAGGGCGAGGGCGGCGCTTGTCGTGTCCCCAGTTATGCTTTGGATACTTGGTATAAATATGGTGAACATACACATGATTCTGCCAGCCGATAGGGCGATAGAAATAGTAAGAGTTCTTGAATTTCTTCCATTGTTTGGCGGTCATCATGCGCTTGAGCTGCTTGTTGCGGTAATGCCAGCCGTAGGCATCGATGTCGCGATAGCTTCGGATGCCGTCCAGGTAGGTGAAGTTGATGTTCAGGAGATTGTTGCGCTGGGCGTTGCTCAATCCCAGTTCCACCACCATCTTATCTGTGATAAAACGGGCTTCTGCCTGAATATTTGTCAGTCTCTGAGCATTCATAGATGTTATCATCATCCATACTGCTACCAATGTCATAATCATTCTTTTCATAACTATCTTCTCTTTAAAGGGTTATTACTGCATTTATTTTAATTGAAGAGGCTACTTGGTGCCGCTATCAACTTTTTGATGGTGCAAAGATAGGGAGAATAGCTGAAAACAACAAGGGGAAAACCATAAACCAGCGTATGATTTTCCCTAAAAGCATCGGGGGAAACTCCCGTAATAAGATTGTAGTATCTTTTATCTGCTAATTAAAATCCTTGTAACCTCATTGACACATAATACCCCTACCTTTGCACCCGAAATTTAACAGGTATTACCCCGAAAGGGGAAATCTTTAATAAAAGTATTATAGTCAGATAAAGAAAAATGGAAAAGAAAGTATCGGGTAAGCATAGCAGCATGAATGGCTTTGCTATGATGAAAGGTAGAGTAGCTACTGTAGTTTTGGCTTCGGCTTTATTGTTGGGTGGAGGCTTGACTGCACAGGCTCAAAACGCAGCATTAACAACCTGTTCTCAGAGTGCGGCAACCGCCATTCCGCAGAATCCTAACTGGAAGGCGAATGCTGCCGAATGGCAGAAACTGAAGGGCGAAATCACCCTCTACATGACCAATGATATGGGACGCAACGGCTACTACGACCAGAAGCCTATCGCCGAACTGATGGGCGAGATGGCGGGTACGGTAGATCCTGAATGCGTACTTGCCGTGGGCGACATCCACCATTTCAATGGCGTGACTTCTACCCAGGACCCTCTGTGGCTTACCAATTACGAATGGGTTTATTCTCATCCCGACCTGATGCTCAACTGGTTCCCGGTTTGTGGAAACCATGAGTATCGTGGTAATACTCAGGCTTTTATGGACTACGGCAAGGTGAGCCGCCGCTGGATGATGCCAGCCAAATATTACACCAAGGTGTTCGATCACAAGGGAACCACCATCCGTGTCATCTTCCTCGACACCACACCTCTTATCGATTCTTATCGCAAGGCGTCAGAAAAATATCCTGATGCCTGCAAGCAGGATGCTGAGGCTCAGCTTTCATGGCTCGACGAAACCCTGAAGAATGCCAAGGAAGACTGGGTCATCGTGGTTGGCCATCATCCTATCTATGCCTACACCACGAAGAAGGAGAATGAGCGCCTCGACATGCAGAAGCGCCTTCTTCCTATCCTCCATAAATATAATAATGTGGCGATTTATGCCTGCGGTCACATCCACAACTTCCAGCACATCCAGAAGAAGGGCGACAACATCGATTACGTAGTCAATTCCTCTTCATCTCTGGCTCGTCCTGTGAAGCCTATCGATGGCACCGTGTTCTGCAGTCCAGCCGATGGTTTCTCTGTATTTACAGCAGATAAGAAGCAGCTGAGAATGTCGATGATCGACAAGGATGGAAAAATCATCCACACGGTTCTAAAGGTAAAAAAGTAAAAAGGTAAAAAAGTAAAAAGAGCTTTAACCCCTTTGTCCCCCCGTTCCCAGCGATTCCATCGCTGGTCTCCAAGCTTTTATATTAAAGGTAAAAGAAGCTTTTTTGCAAAAAGAAACGAATGAAGATTTCAATAGCGATATAGATGAAAAGATTTTTACTGAGTGCGGCGCTTCTAGCCGCAGCGACTACCTCCATCCAGGCACATACGCTGGATGGTATAGTCAAGGATAACAAAACGGGCGAACCCCTCATCGGAACCGTAATCCGAGTAAAGGAGCTGCCCAACGTGAGTACCACCACCGGACTCGATGGTACTTTCACCCTGCATGAATTGCCTGATAAAGGCAAGGTGACCATCATCGTTTCCTACATGTCTTACAAGACCAGGGAGATGGTAGTGGATGTGGCAAAGAAAGACAAGGTGGATATTCCGATGGATGAAGACTTGAAGCAGTTGGGCGAAGTGGTGGTTACCGGTCATCGTGAATACCGCAGCGACCGAAGTGCCATAGAAACCGTGAAGAATGCCGGCAACGTGCTCAACGTGATGAGCCAGCAGAGCATCCAGCTTTCGCCTGATGTCAACGTGGCGAGCGTTTTGCAGCGAGTATCGGGTGTAACCATGGAGCGTGATGCATCGGGCGAGGCTTCCTACGCCATCCTCCGAGGCATGGACAAGCGCTACAACTACACCCTGGTGAACGGCGTAAAGATTCCTAGTCCGGATGATAAAAACCGTTATATCCCTTTGAATATCTTCCCTTCAGATCTGATGGACCGCCTCGTGGTTTCCAAGTCTCTGACTGCCGATATGGAAGGCGATGCTGCCGGCGGCGTGGTTGATATGGTGATGAAGGATGCCCCATCCCGCTTCCAGATTCAGGCAAATGCAGCCATCGGAGCAAGTGATTATTTCTGGAAGGATGGCAGAGATTATCTTACCAGCAATCGCTCTGATTATACAAAGAAATCTCCTTACGAGGCTTTCGGAAAAGACTATAAGGCACAGATGAGCGATTTCAAGAACGGTCCTGTTCAGTTGAAGAGCCATTCTCTTCCTGCTCCTAACTTCATCGGAGGTCTGAGCATCGGCAACCGTTTCTGGAACGACCGCCTGGGCGTGATGCTTGCCGGAAGCGTGCAGAATGTTTTCCGTGGCACAGAGCGCACCTACAATTCCGTAAAGATGGCTTCGGGCGAGCAGGCCATGTACATTTCCAATCTGCAGCATCGCTACTACAGCATCCACGACCTTACTGCGGGTGCTCATGCCAAGATAGATTTAACCCTGCCTGGCCACAAGCTGGAATGGTACAACATGTATGTGCACACCAATTCCAAGGGCCTCAGATACAATAACAGCGTCAATACCGAATACATCGGAGCCGACAGCTACACGCAGGACGATGAGGTGCGCTCTCTTTCAACCACCCAGAGTATCTTCGCCACCAACCTGAAGGGTACGCATCATCTTACCAAGGATTTTACTGTAGATTGGTCGGGCGTGTTCTCGCAGGCTAAGGAGGAAGATCCGGATAGAACTTACGTTACGCTGACGAATACCGTGAGCAGAAAAGCCGAGAATGGCGGCGATGCCGTTTCGGGTTCCATCTGGGAAGGCGACAAGAACATCACCAAAACCCTGCCTAAGAGTGCCGAACGCCGATTCCAGCACAACAAGGATACCGACTGGGCGGGTTACATCAACCTCTCTTACGATACCCATTTCGCCAACTCTGTGGAGGCTCTCTGGAAGGCGGGCGCACAGTATCGCAGAAAGGAGCGCAGCAACAGATATTATTCTTACATCTTCAATCCTGCCTACATCTCGCAGCGATTGGATGGCAACGGAATAGACCAGTTTGCTCACATCGATTGGATTTGCAAGACTCCTTATTCTCAGGCTTCGCAGCTCAACTACGATTCCAAGGAGCACATCGGCGGAGCCTACGCCATGGTAACCCTGAAGAGCGAGGTGGGCGAACTGAATGCCGGTTTCCGTGCCGAGCATACCAACCAGATTTACACCATGCTCCAGCACTTCCGCAACATGGGACAGGTGGGCGAGCAGAGCTACTGGGATTATCTGCCATCGGCATCCGTCAAGTGGACGCCAACCAAGAAGATGAACGTGCGTCTCTCTTACTATCGCTCCATCAACCGTCCGGGCTTCTACGAGATAGTACCTTATCAGATTCTGGGCGAGGAGTATCAGGAAAAGGGTAATCCAAACCTGAAGCGTGCCCGCATCGACAACATCGACCTGCGCTGGGAGTGGTTCCCAAGCAAGACCGAACAGATTCTTGCCGGCGTATTCTATAAGTATCTGAAAGACCCTATAGAGCAGGTGTTCGTAACATCGGATGGCAAGATTGGTGCCGGAACCGATGCCTACTACATGCCTGACAACCTGGGTAATGCCAAGAACATGGGCTTCGAAATCGACGTAATCAAGTACATCCGCCACTTCGGAGTAAAGGCGAATTATACTTACACCCATTCTGAAATCACCACCTCGAAGCGTGAGTACCAGGAGGGTAGTGCCGAGTATAAGACGGGTGTAACCCAGACCCGTCCGCTGGTTAACCAGGCTCCTCATACCGCCAACATCTCCTTATTATATAAGGATACGGAGCATGGTTGGAATGCGCAGCTTGCTTCTTCCTTCACGGGCACCAAGCTCGCCCTGGTTTCTCCCTTCAAGGATGCCGACCAGTGGGACAAGGCGATGTTCGGTCTCGACCTGAGTGCCGAGAAGCAATTCAAGAACGGCATCTCCATCTTCTTCAAGGCAAACAATCTGCTCGATGCCAAGCGTGAGAGATACTTGAAGACCGTGAACAAGAGCAACCTGGAGTATGAGGGCCAGAAGAGCGATAAGACCATCGTGGGAACTTATCAGTATGGCAGAACTTTCCTTCTGGGAGTAAGATACAAACTTTAAAAGGTAAAAAGGCTTTTAAAGGTAAAAAGGTAAAAAAGTAAAAAGGTAAAAAAAGAAGAAATGAAAAAGATAAATACTTTTGCTGCTTTGCTGTTGATGGCAGCAGCTGCAATGTTCTCCACATCTTGCGAGAACGATAATATCAATCCATACGATTACGTGAATAATGGCGGTAATGGAAGTGATGGCAATGAGAACCAGGGTTCTAAGGATATCATCACAACGAAGGTGGCAGAATATCCTAAAGGCTCTCTGGTTTGGAGCAAGGATACTACCCTCAGCGAGAGCGTGGAGATTCCTGTAGGAACATCGCTCTACATCGAGCCGGGCGTAACTGTTACCTGCAAATCAGAGGTTCAGGTACCGGTAGAAATCGTGGTATTGGGCAATCTCTATTGTCTGGGAACCGCCGAGAAGCCAGTTACCATCACTTCTGATACCAAGAAACCAGCCGATTGGGGCGGCATCATCTGCGGCTACAATTCAGAAGAGGTGGTGCTCAACCACGTAGATGTGGCCTATGCCGGTGCTACTCCTACCGAGAGTTCAGCTTCTTTCCAGAACAAGCTTTTCAAGACCACCATCGATGGCGGTGTGCCAGCCTTCCACTTTTGTAATGTAAACGGCAAGTTTGTGATGGCCAACAGTTTCTTCCATGACAACTACAACGACCAGACTTACTTTACAGGTGGTAACGGCGTGATTATCAACAATATCTTTGCCGATAGCGGAAATGCAGCCGATGGTGGTGAGGCCATCAACGTAAAGGCAGGTTGCAAGCTCGATGTAGCCAACAACATCATCTACAACGCCTGCACCAACGCCTTCAAGCTTTCTAATGCCGGCAATAGCGAGGTGATTCCTCTCACCGAGATGACCGCCTATAACAATACCATCATCAACTGCGGCTGGCGCCGTTCCAAAAACAAAAAGGGTGGTTCTGTCTGGGTAGAGAAGGCAGCGAAGCCAGTCTTCGTGAACAACCTCATCTACGATTCCCGTTTCGGACTGAAGCAGCCAAAGAAGGATGGTGCTGATATGGAGCACAGTCGTCTTACACCAAACTACTACTTTGCATCTACAGAGACAGGCGTAGCGCAGATGGCGAAGGATGCAGAGCTCGGCATCTGGTTTGATACCGATATCAAGAGCAGCGTGGCTGGTCAGCTCAACCCTCTCTTCAAGAGTTTCAAGCAGAGCGAGAAGATGAACATCAATTGCGAAATTGATGATGTAGCCCAGGGTGCTCCATTGGCATTCGACAAGAGTTGGAATTTCGATTATCAGGCAGGCAGTCCTGCTCTCTCAGGAGGTGTAACCGATTTTGTCCGTCTCTTCCCACAAGGTCTGCCATTCTTCGGCATGAAGCAGGTGAATTTCCTGGATAAGAATAACGACCAGAACTATTACTTCGCCGCCCCATTGCCAAGCGCAAGATTCGGAGCGAGATTGTAAAAAGCGATTATAATATCATAGCGCGATTAAATAAAAGAGGATGCGTGCAGGCGACAGAGATGTAGCTTGCACGCTTTTCTTGTACAATCGGTTTAGTTTGAGATAGAAACAACGTCTTTTCTTCATCTCTCTTATCTCCTTTCTTCCTTCTTCCTGTATTAATAATGTGGTAATCCTAGGAAAAGTCTTGGTTGATTATAGGATAAAATGTTCTTTAACCTTATTGAAATCTCCGTTCATAGACGTTGAACGGCGGTTCAACGTCTTTGAACGGACATTCAACGTCTTTGAACGGACATTCAACGTCTATGAACGGAGATTTTATCTAAGTATAAATGTTTCTTTTCTTAGTTGAAAGAACTGTTTTAGTAGGTTAAAATCCTTGTTTTACCTCTTTTTTTGTTCTAATTCATCCGCTTACTCCGAATGATGCAAGAAAAAAAGAAAAAGCTTTGAAAACAATCTCGTTTTCAAAGCTTTTTCCTTATTTATGCCTCTTTCTTCTTCGTCTTAGGAAGAACGAGGTTGAGAACTACGCCGATGACGGCGGAAAGACCGATGCCGGAAATGGCGAAGGAACCGGATGAGAGAACGGCGCCACCCAAGCCCATCGTCAGCATCACAGAGATGATGATAACATTGCGGGTTTCATTCATGTCTACCTTGTTCTGCATCAGATTCTGAACACCCACACTTGCGATGGTTCCGAAAAGCAGCAGCATGATGCCACCTAAAACCGCCTGAGGAATACTCTGCAACAAAGCACTCAACTTGCCCACGATGGAGAAACAGATGGCGGTGGCTGCGGATATGCGAATCACGGCAGGACTCGTTACCTTGGTGATAGACATCGCACCTGTTACCTCTGAATAAGTGGTCTCAGGAGGTCCGCCCAGAAAGGCTGAACAGAGACATGCCAGTCCATCGCCCAACATCGTGCGATGCAATCCCGGATCTGCCACGAAATCCTTCTTGGCTACGGCACTCACCACATATACATCGCCGATATGCTCCAGCACCGGAGCTATTGCCACGGGCAACATATAGAGGAATGGAGCCCAGGAGAAATGGGTGATGGTATCGAAGGATACAGGACAGGAGAACCATGATGCCGCTGCCACGCCCGAGAAATCTACCTCGCCCATGCAGATGGCGATGACATAGCCCACGATAACCCCCGAAATGATAGGAACCAGCTTCATCAAGCCCTTGCAGAAGGTAAGCACCAGAATAGCGGTGATGAGCGATGCAAAGGCGAGAATCCAGTTGGTCTTTGCCATATCCACAGCGCTGCCCGAAAGGGAGAGACCGATGAGGATGATGGCGGGACCGATGACTACCGGAGGAAAAATCCTGTCCAGCAGTTTCTTACCTTGCCATTTCACTAGGGCGCTCATGACGAAATACACCAGAGAAACGCTGGTTAGTCCGGCGATTGTTCCCGGCAGTCCCCATTGCTTGGTTGCAGCGATGATAGGGGCGATAAAGGCGAAGGAACTGCCCAGGAAAATAGGCACCTTACCCTTGGTGATGAAGTGAAAAAGAAAGGTTCCTACACCAGCGGTGAAGAGAGCCGTTGCCGGATCGATGCCTATCAGAAGAGGCACCAGAACCGTTGCACCGAAAGCCACAAACAGGAACTGTACTCCCACAAGGGTTTTCTTGGTCATAGAAAGTTGTTCTGTATCCATAGTCAATATTCTTTATTAGTCTTTCAGACTCTCCTGATACCAGTCGAAGAGTTTCTTCACACCATCCTCAATCTCTACCTTATGCGTCCAGCCGAGGCTGTGGAGCTTATCTACAGAGATGAGCTTGCGCATGGTTCCATCTGGCTTGCTGGCGTCAAACTCTACTTCGCCTTCGAAACCTACTGCCTTTACTACAAGTTCAGAAAGTTCACGGATGGTGAGCTCCTTGCCGGTACCCACGTTGATGTGGCAGTTGCGAATCTCACCGAGAGAAGGGATAGCGCCACCACGGCCCTCAGAGTTGTTTCTATCCACAGCACCATCTACCTTGGCACCATAGAATACAGAACTGTACTTCTCGATACCGATGATGTCCTTGAAATCTACATTCAGGAGCACGTGAACGCTGGCATCTGCCATATCCTCGCTCCAGAGGAATTCACGCAATGGTTTGCCTGTTCCCCAAAGCACCACCTTGTTGTCGTAGATGCCATAGAACTCCAGCGCCTTCAGAATGCGCTCGTGAGAGTTGCTGCCGTCTACGTTACCCTCGCCGATGATTTCGCGGAGCTTATCAGTAGGGTTGATAGGGCGCTTGTTCATATCCACCTCGATGCTGTGCCAGTCGCCATCGTGGATGAGTTTGGCAAGATAAATCTTGCGCATCATCGCAGGCATTACGTGGCTGTTCTCCAGATGGAAGTTATCGTTAGGGCCATAGAGGTTGGTTGGCATCACAGCGATATAGTTGGTACCATACTGAAGGTTGTAGCTCTCGCACATCTTCAGTCCGGCAATCTTGGCGATGGCATATTCCTCGTTGGTATATTCCAGCGGAGAAGTAAGGAGTACATCTTCGCTCATAGGCTGCGGTGCATTCTTAGGATAGATGCAGGTAGAGCCCAGGAAGAGGAGCTTCTTCACGCCATGAGAATAAGCGTTGCTGATTACGTTGCATTGCATCTTCATGTTCTGCATGATGAAGTCTGCACGATACAATGAATTCGCCATGATACCACCCACGAAGGCAGCAGCCAATACTACTGCATCAGGCTTTTCCTCGTCAAAGAACTTCTCTACTGCATACTGGTCGGTCAAGTCGAGTTCTTTGTGAGAACGACCTACCAGATTGTTATAGCCTCTCTTCTTGAGGTTATTCCAAATAGCAGAACCCACGAGTCCGTGGTGTCCTGCTATATAAATCTTTGCGTTTTTATCCAACATAATTACTTAACAATTCCCTTTTCCAAATATTCTGCAAGATTGCAGCGAACCTTCTGACCGGCATCCTCGGCAGCAACCTTCGCCATGTCGCTCTCTACCATGATCTTTACGAGATCCTCGAAAGAGGTGGTGTTAGGATTCCAGTTGAGCTTAGCCTTTGCCTTTGTTGGGTCACCCCAGAGGTTCACCACGTCAGTAGGACGGTAGAAATCAGGAGAAACCTCAACGAGTGTCTTGCCGATGAGTTCCTCAGGACCCTCAACGCAGATACCCTTCTCGTTCTCATTCTTGCCTTCCCATTTCAGTTCGATTCCTACATAGTGGAACGCCAGCTGGGCGAACTCACGGACAGAGTGCTGCTTACCTGTTGCAATCACGAAGTCCTCTGGTTTCTCAGCCTGGAGAATCAGCCACATACACTCTACATAATCCTTGGCATAACCCCAGTCGCGGAGCGAATCCAGGTTACCGAGATAGAGCTTGTCTTGCTTGCCCTGCTTGATGCGGGCTGCAGCCAAAGTAATCTTGCGGGTTACGAAAGTCTCACCACGGCGCTCACTTTCATGATTGAAGAGGATACCAGAGCAGCAGAACATATCATAAGCCTCACGATACTCCTTGACAATCCAGAAACCATACTGCTTGGCAACAGCGTATGGAGAATAAGGGTGGAATGGAGTGTTCTCGTTCTGAGGAACCTCTTCTACCTTACCGTAGAGCTCAGATGTTGAAGCCTGATACATGCGGCAGGTCTTCTCCAGACCGCATTGGCGGATAGCCTCAAGGATACGGAGCACACCGGTAGCATCTACATCTGCCGTAAACTCAGGGGAGTCGAAGCTCACCTGTACGTGGCTCTGTGCTGCCAGATTATATACCTCAGTAGGTTTCACCTTGTTCATTACCTGGATGATACTCATAGAGTCACCGAGGTCAGCATAGTGAAGATGGAAATTAGGCGTACCCTCCAAATGGGCAATTCTTTCGCGGTAGTCGGTAGATGACCGGCGGATAGTTCCGTGAACATCATACCCTTTTTCCAACAATAATTCAGCCAAGTATGAACCATCCTGGCCTGTAATACCTGTAATTAAAGCTACTTTTCTATTCATGTCATTATATGTTTTTAATGATGTCTTTTTATTGAATAAGTCAGAATATCTGTGGGTGAACCGGATTAAGCCTTAGCAATCAGGTTTTCAAAGTCATCACAGAATTCAGTCATCTGGTGATAGAGTAGATTGCAACCCTTATTGGATAATTCTTCATCTGGTAGCGGACCGCTGTTAATTGCTACCGTAAAAATGTTGGCTGCCACGCCGGCACGGACGCCCAAAGGAGCATTCTCTACCACGATGCCTTCCCAGGGTTTCAGGTTCCCTGCCTTCTGCAATCCCATGAGATATGGGTCAGGATTTGGTTTGCCGCGCTTTACATCATAGGCGGTTACGATATGTGCTTCATCCAGAAAATCGCCGAAGTCGTTGAGCAGTCGCATGATGAGCGGGCGCTGTCCGCTTCCTGTTACCACTCCTACCTGCATGCCGGCATCTTTAATCTTCTGCATGATTTCCTTTACGCCAGGAAATATTTCGGCAGTAGGCATCGAGTGGAATATTTCGGTCTTTACATCATACATCTTCTGTGCTTCGTCCAGCGTGATGTCGATGCCCTTCTGCTTCTTCACCATCATCTGGATGGTGTCAATTCCTCGGGCTCCTTCGGTGGCATAAGCATCGGCTGCTGTCATGTGGATATCAAACTGTTTCATCGATTCCTGCCATGCCACAGCATGATTTGGCATACTGTTGTACAGTACGCCGTCCATATCAAAAAGCACGGCTTTAGGGTTGAATTCCCCAAAGCCGTGTTCTTTCATATATTTAAAAATAATTTCCTTCATCAATTATTTAATGTTTTGTGTTTAATGTTTAGTGTTTAATGCTTTGCATGGCGTATGCCTCAACTAAACATTAAACACTACACATTATTCATTCTTCAAGCGCTCCTGGATAGCTTTGCTCTCTGCCTCATAACCTGGCTTGTTGAGCAATGCGAACATATTCTTCTTGTATGCCTCAACACCAGGCTGGTTGAATGGGTTCACCTCTTCCAAGAGACCGCTGATACCGCAAGCCTTCTCGAAGAAGTAGATCAGCTGACCGAGGTAGTAAGCGTTCAACTCTGGTACGTTAACCAGGATGTTAGGAACACCACCGTCAACGTGAGCCAGACGTGTACCGAGCTCTGCCATCTTGTTCACCTCGTCAACACGCTTGCCCTCGAGGAAGTTCAAACCGTCGAGGTTCTCATCATCGTGAGGGAAGAGCAACTTCTCGTTAGGAGTCTCTACGCTGATAACAGTCTCGAAGATAGAGCGCTCGCCCTGCTGAATCCACTGGCCCATAGAGTGAAGGTCGGTAGTGAAGTCGCAAGCTGCTGGGAAGATACCCTTCTGGTCCTTACCCTCGCTCTCACCATAGAGCTGCTTCCACCACTCAGCGAAGTAGTGAAGTTTAGGCTGGAAGTTGCATACAATCTCAATCTTCTTGCCTGCCTGAGTATAGAGAGCCTGACGTGTAGCTGCATAGATAGCTGCAGGATTCTCCTCGAAAGCTACGTCCTTGCCGCAAGCCTTCTCCATGTCAGCCGCACCAGCTACGAGCTGCTTTACATCGAAACCTGATACAGCGATAGGCAACAAACCTACTGGGGTCAAAACAGAGAAGCGGCCACCTACATTATCAGGGATGATGAAGCTCTTGTAACCCTCCTTGTCAGCACAAGTACGTGCAGCACCCTTCTTGGCGTCTGTTACAGCTACGATAACATCCTTAGCCTCTTCCTTACCGCGCTGTTCCTCGCATTGCTTCTTCAAAAGACGGAAAGCGAGAGCAGTCTCAGTAGTGGTACCAGACTTAGAGATATTGATGACACCAAATTTCTTGTCCTTCAAGAAAGAAGTCAATTCGAAGAGGTAGTCCTCACCGATATTGTTACCTGCGAAGAGGATAGTAGGGTTCTTCTTGTCGTTTACGAGCCAAGCGAAAGAGTTGCCGAGGCCTTCGATAACGGCGCGTGCACCGAGGTAGCTACCACCGATACCTGCTACAACAACCACCTCACACTTTTCGCGCAAAGTATTGGCAACAGCCTGAATCTCATTGAGGAACTCAGGAGTGATAGAAGATGGCAAATGCAACCATCCCAAGAAATCGTTACCTTCACAAGTGCCGTTCTCAAGAGCTTCCTGAGCGGCCTTAACCTTAGGCTCGTAAGCCTTTACTGCACCTTCTGCAAGGAATGATGCAGCCTTTGTAATGTTTAAGCTGATACTTTTCATTTTTTCTTTTAATATCTAAATGAATGTGTTAATGTTACTACTTGAAGCCAAACTCTTCTGCCGAAACCGAAGGATAGGATGTGCCTATCTGAACGAGTCGGTCAAGAGTTTGATTTCGATTTGCGGACTGATGCGCTCGTACAATATATTATATACAGCATCGAGAATCGGCATGTTGACGTGCATGTGGCGATTGATTTCCTTCATACACTTGGTGCCGAAATATCCTTCTGCAATCATCTCCATCTCTATCTGCGCACTCTTCACGCTGTAGCCCTTGCCTATCATGGTTCCGAAGGTGCGGTTGCGGGAAAAGTTGCTGTAACCTGTTACGAGCAAGTCGCCCAGATAAACTGAGTCGTACATGCTTCGGTCGATAGGGTGGACGGCTGTCAGGAAGCGGTGCATCTCCTGAACGGCATTTGACATGAGTACCGCCTGGAAGTTGTCACCATACTTCAGTCCGCCACAGATACCTGCTGCGATGGCGTATACGTTCTTCAGAACCGAAGAGTATTCGATGCCGATGACATCGCTCGAAGTCTTGGTCTTGATGAATTCACTCGCCAGACAATCGTTGGCGAAGGCACGCGCCTTTTCGGTATCGCTACAGCCCACGGTGAGATAGCTCAGTCGCTCCAGTGCCACTTCCTCGGCATGAGAAGGACCTCCGATGCAGGCGAGGTTCTCGTAAGGCACATCGTAAACCTGATGGAAATACTCTGAGCAAACGAGGTTTTCATCAGGCACAATACCTTTGATGGCTGTGATGATGAACTTGTCGCTGAGTCGCGTCTTGAGCTTCTTGAGATGATTCTTCAGATAAGGCGACGGGGTGACGAACACGAGTGTATCGTAGTTCTGCACTATCTTGTTGATGTCGGAAGAGAAGAAAATCTCATCTACATTGAATCGTGCCGACATCAGATAGGCAGGGTTGTGCCCCATGCGCTTGAAGTCCTCGATGCGGTCATCGCGACGCATATACCAGCCTATGTGATGAGTATGACCCACCACAATCTTGGCTATTGCCGTAGCCCAGCTACCGCCGCCAATTATCGCTATTTTACCGCAGTTATACATGTTAATGTTGAATGTTGAATGTTGAATGTTGAGTTGGCATACGCCTTGCATGCTGGATGTTGTGAGACTTAATGGCTGTCTGGTTGTAATTTCTTAGTAACAGAAGCAAGAAGACTTACCATTTCATTGGCATCCTTATATATAGATAGGTATAGCTTTTCGTCTAAGTATTTAGTTCGATACAAAAGCTCTATCCAATATAATGTCTCTTTACTTTCTTTGAGAGAAATGTAAACCTTTGCAGCAAAGTCTGCTTTGCTGATTGCTGACTGAGCTTCGGAAAGATTAGCTCCGATACTAGTACCAGAACGAAGGAGTTGTTTGCTTAAAACAAACTCCTTCTTCTCGTTACATAACCATTTGTATAGATTAACGATGCGTACAGCAAAATCCATACTCTTGGTCATAAGTAAATCTTTTGCGCTGCTCATAATTCAACATTCAACAATCAACATTCAACATTACTACGATCAATCCAGCCCTGAATGTCGTCAACAGAAGGCTTCTCGTAGCCGAGCTTGTACTTCTTGTTGATTTCTCCAATCTTCTGCTGCAAGCCTTGTGCTTTTTCTTCACGGATATCAGAGATGAGGTTGAAGCCTGCCTTGCGGAGCACGTATGCCCAATCCTCTGGCACGCCAATCTCTTCCCATTCCTTGATGGTGCTCTGTGGCATCTTCTTCTCTGGCTTCATCTGTGGGAAGAACAGTACCTCCTGAATGAAGGTCTTGCCTGTCATCAACATGACCAAGCGGTCGATACCGATACCGATACCTGATGTTGGAGGCATACCGTACTGGAGGGCACGGAGGAAGTCCTGATCGATGATCATCGCCTCGTCATCACCCTTGTCAGCAAGCTTCATCTGGTCGATGAAACGCTCTTCCTGGTCAATTGGGTCGTTGAGCTCAGAGTATGCATTGGCAAGCTCCTTACCGTTTACCATCAACTCGAAACGCTCGGTCAAGCCTGGCTTAGAACGGTGCATCTTGGTCAATGGAGACATCTCTACAGGATAGTCGGTGATGAAGGTTGGCTGGAGGAAGGTTCCCTCGCAGAACTCACCGAAGAGCTCATCAATCAACTTACCCTTACCCATGGTCTCATCTACGTCCATGCCCTTCTCCTTGCAGAATGCGCGGATCTCTTCCTCGGTCTTGCCGTTGCAGTCGAAACCGGTCTTTTCCTTGATGGCATCGAGGATAGGCAGACGGCGATATGGAGCCTTGAAGCTGATGATGTTGCCATCAATCTCGCGCTCTGGCTTGCCGTTTACGGCGATACAGATAGTTTCGAGCAACTTCTCTGTGAAAGCCATCATCCAGTTGTAATCCTTGTACTGAACATAAAGCTCCATACAGGTAAACTCAGGGTTGTGGTTGCGGTCCATACCCTCGTTGCGGAAGTTCTTGCCGATTTCATAAACACCCTCGAAACCACCTACGATGAGGCGCTTCAGGTAGAGCTCGGTAGCGATACGCATGTACATATCCTGATCGAGCGCATTGAAGTGGGTGATGAATGGACGGGCAGAAGCACCACCGGCAATGCTCTGCAGGGTAGGAGTCTCTACCTCAGTATAACCTGCGTTGTCGAGTACGCTGCGGAGTGTGCGGAGTACGGTAGCACGCTGCAGGAAGGTTTCCTTTACGCCATCATTAACGATGAGGTCAACGTAGCGCTGGCGGTAACGCAACTCTGGATCATCGAACTTGTCGTAAGCCACGCCATCCTTGTACTTCACGATAGGGAGTGGCTTCAAGCTCTTAGAGAGCAGGCACAATTCCTTGGCGTGAACAGAAATCTCGCCAGTCTGTGTACGGAATACGAAACCCTTTACACCGATAAAGTCACCGATATCGAGGAGTTTCTTGAAAACAGTATTATAAAGGTCCTTGTTCTCGTCTGGACAAATCTCGTCGCGGGCGATATAGACCTGGATTCTTCCCTTTGAGTCCTGCAACTCAGCAAAGCTGGCTTTACCCATTACGCGGCGACCCATCATACGTCCGGCGATAACTACCTGGCGTGGCTCGTCCTCGTCCTTGAATTCAGCTTTGATATCAGTACTGAATGCATTGGTTGGAAACTCTGCTGCTGGGTATGGGTCGATGCCCATCTCGCGCAATGTCTGAAGACTCTGTCTGCGAACGATTTCCTGTTCGCTAAGCTCTAAAATGTTCATATTCTATTCAGATATATCTTTTATTTTCTTATTTTTGGTGCAAAAATACAAAATAAATCTGAACTATATGCCGTTTTTTATGTTTTTTATTATTAAAGAAAGGAAAAGGTATGTAAAGTTTGCCCTTCATCAAATAAAAAGTGCGATAAATTTTGTTTTCTCTAAAGAAAGTCTTACCTTTGCGTTGAGTTTATCAGAAACATACTATGGAGCGAAGAGAAAACGAATAGCTCTGAATCAATAACAAAATACGAAAAATAGGAGATAATAAGATGAACATAGATGAATTAGTAAAAAGAATCAGCAAGACTGATGGATTATCCAAGACCCTCGGAATGCATTTCATTTCTACCCCTGAGCCTGATACGCTTCAGGCAACGATGATGGTAGATGAGCGTAATCGCCAACCTTTCGGCTTCTTGAGTGGAGGTGCTTCTCTGGCTCTTGCCGAGAATGTGGCGGGTATCGGTTCCCTGGCGCTCTGTCCGGGACAGATTGCCGTGGGTATCAACGTGAACGGTACTCACGTTCAGGCGGTCTGCGAGGGCGATACGGTTACTGCCTTTGCCAAGATTGTGCACAAGGGCAGAACCTTGCATACCTGGCAGGTGGATATCAAAAATACGGCTGGTGAGGTAATCTGTACCGTACAGGTAACCAACTATGTGTTCACTCCAAAAAAAGATAATCAGAAAAAGGGGGCAGAAACTAAGGTATGATAGCTTTTGCGTATTATCGTCTGCCTTATCTGCACCATGCTACCTATGTGGCTCAGCATGAGGGAGAACCTGAGGTACTCTCTTCTGTGGCAGAACTGAATGGCAAGGAAGGTTTCGTGATAGCTCCTTTCGCGCCATCCAGCGAATGTCCCGTGGTGCTGATGCATCCTGATGAAAGCAAACTTCTCTCTGCCGAGGGGACTGAAAATGCATCGCGATGCGGCACTTCCTACGTCGTGACGCAGCAGGATTTACGTCGTGACGTAGCAGAATCTACGTCGGGACGTAATTTTGAAGCCTATGCAAGGGAGTTTGAATGCTTTCACCGGCAGCTCTCTGAAGGTAAATTCAGCAAGATTGTTCTGGCGAGAAAACTGCGTATTCAGAGCAATCGGCAGCCTTTAGAATCAGTCCATACTTCAGCAGTGCAAGATGCCGGCAAGACTTCAGCTGTGCAGAATACAGCCAATACTTCAGTTGTGCAGGATTCTGACTCTTTAAAGGCTCTGTTTCTGAAGACCTGCCGGATGTATCCCCGTCTTTTTGTAGCCTTGGTTTATACACCCCAATCGGGTTTATGGCTGATGGCTACACCTGAAATTCTGCTCAAAGGTGAACAGAATCAGATGGCAACCATGTCGCTGGCAGGCACCCAGAAGGCAGAACCTACCAAGACCGTAGCCGATTATCCGGTAGAAGGGGTAGAATGGTCGGAGAAGAACAGAGAGGAACAGCAGTATGTAACCGATTATATCGAGGATTGCATCAAGGTCTTTTCGGATGAATATCAGAAGAAGGGACCTTATACCACGATGGCAGCCAATCTCTATCATCTCCGTACCGACATCGCTTTCCGTCTGCATGATACGGGGCGTCTGGGCGATGTGCTCGATGCCTTATATCCTACGCCTGCCGTCTGTGGAATACCGAAGGATGAAGCTCGCCGGTTTATCCTGCAGCATGAACATCAGTCGCGCAAATACTACAGTGGTTTTGTGGGACCGATTTCGCCGAAAGGAAAGACGCATCTCTATGTTTCCCTGCGCTGCATGAATATCCTGGATGACGGCTCCTGCGAACTCTATGCCGGAGGCGGATTGCTGAAGGAGAGCGAGATGGAGAAGGAGTGGAAGGAAACTGAAGCTAAGATGCAGACCATCCTGTCGGTCCTGTAAAGGTCTTGCAGAGAAATGATAGGGATTCATTCTGATTTTATAATGCTAAAAGACAAAGGCTCTTCAAGAATCTGAAAACATAAAAACAACCTAAAAAATAAGGTGAAATGTATAGCAATAAAGAAAATGTCAATATTTTGACAAGCTTACTGGTAGCGCATGGTGTTCGCCATGCTGTGGTGTGTCCGGGCAGCAGAAATGCAGCCATAGTTCACAATCTCAACGAGTGTGAAGACATCACTTGCTATCCTGTAACCGACGAACGTAGCGCCGGCTTCCAAGCTCTTGGACTTTCTATGGCTGAAGGTTATCAGCCTGTCGTAGTGTGTGTGACTTCGGGTTCTGCATTGCTCAATCTTTATCCGGCAGTAGCTGAGGCTTATTATCAGCAAATCCCGCTCATAGTGATTTCTGCCGACAGACCGGCACAGTGGATTAACCAGCTGGATGGTCAGACGCTTCCTCAGCCTGATGCTTTGGGGCAGATGGTAAGAAAAGCGGTATCTCTGCCAGAAGTGTTCGAAGGTGAGCAGCAGGAAGAGATGCATTGGTATTGCAACCGGCTGGTCAACGAAGCGCTGTTGAAAAGCATGGGGCGGGTAAAGGGACCTGTACACATCAATGTACCTATCTCTGAGCCTTTCTATTCGTTTACGAAAGAAGCTTTGCCCGTTGAGCGCAAGATAGAGGTTGCTTACTGCAGGGCAAATATTGATACATTTGATGGGACCCCTTTTGAATGTGTGTTAGAAGCCAAACGTCCATTGTTGGTAATTGGACAGTTGGACAATACCGAAAAATATGTAGGCTTGTTGGCTTATATTGACCGAATGCCTATATTATGGGAATCTCTGGCAATGCCACCTTATCTATATAAGGTTCAGGAAGAACTGGGAGAAGATTGGAATAAAACCACCTTGTATGGCGCTTTCGAGAACTTGCTGGATGAAATAAAGGACGATGAAAGATTCCGTCCTGACCTGGTGGTTTATATAGGTGGACATATTGTGAGCAAGAAGCTGAAATCTTATCTGCGTTCGCTTAAAGGAGTTGAGCAGATAAGAATCTCGCAAGAGGCTGATATCGAAGATACGTTCATGCATCTTACTAAAGTGATGGATTTGCCAAACAGTGATGCTATGTCATGGTTGGGTAATTTTGGCTGGCACAACCACTGGGAGGATTATCGCAGATTGTGGATGGATGCGTTGGCTAAAAGTTATGAACGCAAAGAGAACTTCAAGCCTGAGTTCAGCAGTCTGGCTACCGTAAAGGAATTCTTCAGCCAGCTTCAGAAGGTTGAGCCTCAGGATTTCAAAGCGTTCACCTTAGGCGATAAAGATGCTCAGAACGATGGTATCTATGACCGCGAATTCGATACTTTCCTTCCTGGTCTGATGAGCAGCGTCATCTCCGGTAACAGTTCTGCCATCCGGTTGATGAATCAGTATGCCGACCGCCATGTTTACTGCAATCGTGGTGTGAACGGCATAGAAGGTTCTCTTTCTACGGCTGTAGGTTTCTCGATGTGCAAGAACAAGTCTGATAAGCATATATACTGCGTTCTCGGCGACCTGAGTTTCTTCTATGACCAGAATGCGCTCTGGAATAGAAATCTGAACGGCAAGCTCCGTATCATCGTGCTCAATAATGGTGGCGGTGCCATCTTTGGCAAGTTCCAGGGATTAAAGGAGAGTCAGGCTCGTGAAGAAATAATAATGGCAAAGCATCATGCAACGGCTGAAGGAATCTGTAGTCAGAATGAGGTAAAATATCTCGCAGCTCATACGATGGAAGAGATGGGACAGGGCATCAGCCAATTGATTCATGCCGAGAGCGAGCGCCCGATGCTCCTGGAGGTTTTCACCGATATGGATGTAGATAACGAGATGCTGGAGGCCGTTCAGAAGTGCTGATAGAGGACCTGTAAGGAACTATAACTGATAGTTCTGTCAAAAAAATAAGATAGTAAGTAATCATAAAGTTCAAAGTTCAAAATTCAAAGTTCAAAGTAAAATGAGAGAATGGAAAAAGATAGAAGGTTTTGATTTCAAGGAAATCATCTTCGAGGAGTATAATCATATCGCTAAGATTACCATCAACCGTGAGCGCTACCGCAATGCTTTCACACCGTTGACCACTTGGGAGATGGCGCAGGCATTCAACTATTGCCGTGACTGTCTGGATATCCGTGTGGTCATCCTGACGGGTGCTGGTGATAAGGCATTCTGTGCAGGAGGTGACATGCATGTGAAGGGCCGCGGCGGTTATGTAGGTAATGACGGTGTACCTCGCCTGAATGTGCTCGATGTACAGATGCAGATTCGTCGTTTGCCAAAGCCGGTCATCGCTATGGTGAATGGTTATGCCATCGGTGGCGGACATGTGCTTCATGTGATGTGCGACCTGACCATCGCTTCAGAGAATGCCATCTTTGGACAGACTGGTCCTAAGGTAGGAAGCTTCGATGCCGGTTTCGGTTCTTCTTATCTGGCAAGAATGGTGGGTCAGAAGAAGGCTCGTGAAATCTGGTTCCTCTGCAAGCAGTATTCTGCCAAGGAGGCTGAAGAGATGGGAATGGTGAACAAGGTGGTGCCTCTCGACCAGTTGGAAGATACCTGTGTAGAGTGGGCTGAAATCATGATGGAGCGTTCGCCTCTGGCACTCCGTATGATCAAGGCTGGCTTGAATGCCGAACTGGATGGTCAGGCTGGTATTCAGGAGTTGGCTGGCGATGCCACGATGCTCTATTATACGATGGATGAGGCTCAGGAGGGCGGCAAGGCGTTCCTTGAGAAGCGCAAGCCTCGCTTCGAGGATTATCCTCAGTTCCCATAATTTCATCAGCTATAAACAATAAAAACCTCGGAAGAAGCATAAAAGCAATCTTCCGAGGTTTCTTGTTTTTATTCGTGAGTAGCGAATCTCTGTTCTGCCAGTTTCTCGTATTTGGTGCCTGGCTTGCCATAGTTGGCATACGGCCAGATGCTGATGCCGCCACGAGGAGTAAAGATGCCTGTTACCTCTATATATTTAGGGTCCATCAGCTTGATGAGATCCTTCATGATGATGTTTACGCAGTCTTCATGGAAGTCGCCATGATTGCGGAAACTGAAGAGATAAAGTTTCAGACTCTTGCTCTCTACCATCTTTACGTCAGGAATATAGCTGATGCGAATCTCTGCGAAATCTGGCTGACCCGTAATAGGGCAGAGCGATGTAAACTCAGGGCAGTTGAAACGTACCCAGTAATCATTGCCAGGATGCTTGTTCACGAAAGTTTCGAGCACCTCTGGCGCATAATCCATTCTATATGTAGTCTTGGCACCTAATGCCTGAAGACCGTCTTCTTTTCTATCCACGCTTGGTAATGTTTTAATGTTTGATATTTACTGATGTCTTTTAGCCGAGGCTGAAGATCTTGAATACATTGTAGGAGATGTTATTGTCGTATGCATCTTCACCTTCATGCTTCTTCACGTATTTCACTACACGGATGGTCAGAGGCAGTACCACAATCTCGTAGGCAGTCTTCAGTATCACCTGCCAGAGCATGAGCCAAGGCAATTCTGATGTAGGCACCACACCGCCTAAGGCAAGTGGGAAGAAGATAAGACTGTCGCAACTCTCACCGGCAATGGTACTGAGGATGGCACGGGCAGAGAAATGCTTGCCGCCATCGCGGATTTTCATCACGCTCATCACATAGGCATTGGCAAACGAACCGATGATGAAGGCTACGAAAGAGGCTGCTGCAATGCGGGGTGCCAGACCGAAGATGGCATGAAAACCGGCATCGTTGGTCCAATAAGGCGCTGCAGGAATGGCATCGCAGATAGCACCCAGCGCCACGAAGAAGAAGTTCATCGCAAAGCCGGTCCAGATCAACAGACGCGCTTTCTGATAGCCCCATACTTCACATACCACATCGTTGATGATGTAGCTTACAGGGAATACGATAAGTCCACCGGTAAGGGAAACTGGCCCGAAGGCGATTTGCTTTGTTTCGAGTACGTTTGCTGCAATCAGGCAAACGCAGAAGAGGATGCTGAAAAGCATAAACAGCACGCTCACTTGAGTTTTTTTCTTGTCCATTTTCTTGTTTTTTACGAGGTTTACCAAGCACTCGGGTTATTGAATATGATGATTCTTTTCAGAAATCGGCTGCAAAATTACAACATTTCTTCTTAATAGCCAAATATTTGGGCAAAAAAAATGGCTCCAAATACTAATCACTAGCACAAGGAGCCCTTATCTAACTAAAAACCTAAAACTTTTTTCTAAAAACTAAACCTAACAATCTTAACCTATGAGAAACTAACCTTTTCAGATTATATTGTGATAGCGAAATAACACTCTTGTTATCCGCTGTCATCTGTCATCAAGCAACAGATATACCAAAAAGTTGTTTCATGACAAGATGTCAGAGAAGATTTACTTTTCCATAAACTTCTTTGCAGCTCTTAACTGATGTCTCATCACACTCAGGAATTCCTGACTCTCCTGCAGTACGTTGAGATAAACCAGAGAAATCTGCATCAGCGTATTGTCAGTCATGTGCTGGATGCGGTCGATATGCTTCTTGCGGAGAACAGAGAGCTCGTCTTTGCAGGCATCTGCCTCGGCAAGAATCTCGCGATAGCTGTCATATCTGCCGGTCTCTATCAGTTCGCAGCTCATGCGCATCAGGTCGTTGATCTTCTGGCGTACAGGAGTAAACTCCTTGATGTATTCAGCAGGAAGCGGATTGAAGTTGTTGTCAACATGTTCCTTGATTGGGTCGAGCATACGGCGCAGAGAGTAGATAAACTGCTGGTTGCTGTTGGCACCCAGATGGAACCAGGTGTTGCGCTCGATGGCAATCTCGATAGGCGATTTCTTCAAACCGAGCATCTCCTGACGGCGGAACTTCTTCAGCATATCCTGTTCCTTCTTCAGATCCTTGTTGGCATGACGAAGGTCGCGGGTATTCTCGTTGGCAAGACCATCCATAATCTGGTTGAACTCGTTCAGGGCGAAGTGGCAGACGTAAGACTGGGTGCGTGAAACCTGACGGCGAAGCAAATCCCATACAATCTCCGGGTCGCGAGAACGCATCATCAGCTGGAAGGTACTACTCTTGCCCTCTTCCTTAGCCTTCTTGTTATACTGGATGTTGCTGCGGATGAGCAGGTAGATAACCAAACCCATGAAGCAAGCCTGGATGCCCACACCACCAAAGTGCATGATGATACAGACAATGGCACAGGCTGCGAAAGCTACACCGGCTGTGATGAACCAACCACCGATTACACTCAATACACCTGTTACACGGAATACGGCACTCTCGCGGCTCCATGCTCTATCAGCAAGTGAAGAACCCATAGCTACCATGAAGGTAACGTAGGTGGTAGAGAGAGGCAACTTCAGGTTGGTACCGATGGTGATCAGCATAGAAGCAAGTACCAGGTTAACGGCTGCACGAACCACGTCGAAAGCAGCACTCTCCTCGAGTTCAACATCATTCTTGTCGAAACGGCTGTTGATCCAGTGCATCAGAGTCTTTGGCATAAACTGCTTCAACCATGAATCTGTAGCCTGGCAGTTGCGGACGATGACGCGGGCTGCAGAAGAACTGCCGAACATCTCATCACCCTCGTCCTGACGGCTCAAGTCAACAGAAGTCTTGATTACGTTCTGTGCTTTCTTGGATGTCGCCATGGCGATAATCATCACGGCACCGGCAGCAAGTAGAAAGCCTGGAGTGGTCTTGGCACTCTCCATCAATGAAGTCATCATAAACTGGTCTGGCGCTGCACCGTTGGCATTTGCCATATAGTCCTGATAAGAAGAGAGACCTGCCAGAGGCACACCGATGAAGTTTACCAGGTCGTTACCTGCGAAAGCCATAGCCAGGGCGAAAGTACCCATCAGCACCGTAAACTTGAAGATGTTGACACGGCAGAGGTGCAGGAATTCCATTACAACAGCAGATACCACGAAGGTGATGCAGATGAGGAAACCGAGATTCTGGTCGATGTAATCGCGTACCTCAGCAGGCAAGTAAGGACTCTTGCCCAAACCCTTCATGAAGATGAAGTAAGAGAGGGCTGTAAAGGCGATACCACCGAAGATGGCAATGCTGTAGCGGCTGTGCTTGCGGTAGTTGAAGGTGAAAATGATACGGGAAAGCCACATCACAAAGGCACCAAACACAAAGGCGATGATGACAGATGAGAAGATACCCATGATTACCTCTAAAGCCTTGTTGCTATTGAGCAATACGCCATAGTTGAGGCTGTCATCGCCATACATCTTCAATGTAGCGAGGATGAAGGCACCTCCCAATAACTCGAATACCAGCGAAACGGTGGTTGAGGTTGGCATTCCCAGTGTGTTGAATACATCCAGGATAATGACATCCGTCACCATCACGGCTAGGAAGAGCGTCATCACTTCCTCGAAGGTGAAATGGTCTGGACTCATGATACCATGTCTGGCGATATCCATCATTCCCGATGACATGATGGCTCCCAGAACCACACCGCAGGATGCGATAATCAGCACCGTGCGAAACTTAGCCACCTTAGCTCCGATGGCAGATTGCAGGAAGTTGACAGCATCGTTGCTGACTCCCACGAAGAGATCAAACACTGCCAGACAGAGCAGGAAGATCACAATACAAAGATAAATCGTACTCATATATTTTATTAATGTTTATATACCTTATTATATAGGGGCTTGTCTCAACATTGCTAGATACATTTCTCCCCTTGCTTTTCCGGGTGCAAAGGTACGAGTACGATGTTACAGGTGATTTAAACAGGTGTTACAATGTTGTTAAGATGTTGTTGTGCTGGCGAGGTATAAATAATATGTTTTTCGTGAAAATTGGTTTGTAAGGGTGAAAAGTCAATATCTTTAGTCTAAAATCGTAAAAATGAAAGAATTTATCCACAAAGATAAAGAAATATGCGAAAATATTTGGAAGTTACAGAAGTATTTTATACTTTTGCATTGTCCTCACGCTGAAGTTGCATGTCGTATGTGACGTGGAGGCTGAGGGCATATATACATAAGGCGTTACTGGACGCTTTGGTTTTGACTGTAGAAGAACTTCGCAAACTCATCTGATTGTCAAAAACAAAGCAACGGAAACGCCCCAAGGGTGTAGTATAATATTACGCTTGCATTATCATAATGTTTGTGATAGTGTGGGAGTTCTATATATGCATCAGCGTGGGGCTTTCGTCGTTGCTCGTTTCGACAATCAGGGCAATGCGAAGGCCTTTCTACAGTGGAACGAGTGACAGGACTGGCTCCACGTTTTTTGTATATATGTAGCATGTGTAATTATTGCTGCAAAGGTAGCCAACAGCACTAATAATCTTAAGCTCTATGGATAGATGGCCTATTTTTCAAACTCTGACGTTCAGAGAGTTTCCATTTCCTGTTGATCGATATGAGGAGTATGTCGACGGTAAACTCATCTCACAAGGTGAAGTGCATTTTGAAATTCGTTTCAAACAGCATAATGGTGGTATCTTTACGAAGGCAGGATTGATTACTGTTAATTTACAGAATAATCCTATTCCTGAGAAAATTCTATCAAAGTTTGAGTTTGATAATTGTATCACAAACAATGATCGACTCGTGTTTTACATCAATGCAGAGCAATCCAACATTAACGATGCAGGACTTTTGGCGATAGGCATGGTGATGGGGTATTCTCGAAAGAAAAAGAAATATGTTGAGAATGAACCTATTATCTGCAATGTTTTTACTATCGACCAAAAGGTTGCAAAAGTAGCGTTCCGTTTCGTGAATCCTGATAGATTAATTGAATTTTATTAAATAACAGTTGTTATGGATTTCTTGAAAGAATTGTTAGGTAGGTGTGTAGGAAAAACAGCGCCTGTTCATAAAAAAAACTTAGAAAAGGCAAGTGTTTCAAATTTTATGGATAAAATAGGAGTTGTAGATCTAGGACTTCCATCAGGTGTATTATGGGCTACAGAGAATTTGGGCATATCTTCAGTTTATCCTTTGGGAAAATATTTTGCATGGGGCGAGACTGAATGTAAGACATCGTATGGCTGGGACTCATATACATTGGGTAAAGGAACTTATAATACTCTCACAAAATACTGTTTAGATTCAAAATATGGAATCGTTGATGGACTATTTGGACTAGCTAGTGAAGATGATATAGCGACATTGACTCTAGGTAAAGAATGGCATATTCCGTCAAAGAAGAATATGGAAGAACTTTTGTCTTATTGTTCTTGGAAGGTTGAGGTGCAGGAAGGCATTTATGGTTGGAGAGTGACTGGACCTAATGGAAAATCGATTTATTTAGCGGCAGCAGGTTCTGCTAGTGGAAATCGAGTTGCGGGAATTGGGGAGTTTGGTAGGTATTGGACATCAACCTTGTATGAGGAAGGAAGTTATTCTGCTTATAACTTACGCTTTAACCAATCTACTTATGAATTGGTTGGTGATACACGTTTTTATGGTAGAATTATCCGACCTGTAAAGATTGTTGATTGACTGTAAATAATTTAGTGTGATATGAGTAATTTTATTTTTACCTCTCATTTTCAAAAAAGATTTGAAAATGGGAATTTAACAGCAGTGTCTGAAAAAGACTATTCTTTTCAGAATATACCAATTGGTTATGGGGATAAAACTTTGGCTAATACTGTAATTGACTTTTGTATTGATAGAGTGGTATCCTTTGAAATTGTAAATCAAGATAAACAAAGGGATAAGGAACCATATGTTTTTAAGGATCGTTCTAAGTGTATACAAATTATATACCATTTGTCGGAAGATGAAAAGTCCATTGTGTCAATAGAAATGATACGTTTGGATTTAGGGTTTCATATTTGTTTTTATGAAGATAAAAGCAGCGAGGCTATTCCTTCTGATTTGTTGAAAGAAGAAATTGCAACCGTGGATGAGTTTAGAAATGCTTATCCTGAACGATTGTTGTCTAATGATGAATTAGAAGAGGAGATAGAACGATGTGTAGATAGAATAGAAACAGCCCAGGATTATCTTTCCGATGAAGATGATTACAATGTGTGTGCCGTTTTGAGAAGTAAATTGGCTAATTATCGGCAAACATTGAGTGTGTTACGTGAAGAGAAAATACGTAGAACAAAATAAAATGAATATGAATGATTTGAATGGTTATTTAGAGTACAATGGATTGATTTATAAGATTCAGTCCATAGAACAACTTCGAGACTTTATGAATGGCCTTGGAGAAAAGTCTAAGGAGATGACTGAGCAAGAATTGGCTGTGTTGTGCCAAGTTGCATTTCGAGATTTTAATAAGGAGATTACCAATGATGATGATATAGTTTATTCATTGGATAATAGATTGATTAGTGGCGTGTCTGATGTAGTCTGTAATCTTCAAGCTGCAGTGACAGGCTCTGTTGTTGAATATAAGATAAAGGACGGAACTGTTGCAATTTGCGACAATGCCTTTAATAAGAAAGGGGTACAACGCCGTAGAAATATCTATATGCCCAATAGTATTGTGACTATTGGTAAGAGTGCTTTTTCGCAAGCGAATATACAGGATGTGGTTTGGTCGCAAAAATTAAAGTTTATTGGAGCTTCTGCTTTTTATGGATGCAAACTCCTTAAGACAAAGCAAGGATTGGATTTGCCAAAATCTTTAGCATATATTGAGGCAGAGGCTTTTGAGAATTGCTGCAATGTACTTAATGTTGTATTTCCTGACTCTATCAAAAAAATAGGCAGTTATGCTTTTAAGAGCTGCGACTCGTTAGAATGGGTCTATGTTCCTGATACGGTTATGGAGATGGGGTCTGGCGTGTTTGACGAGTGTGAAAATCTTAAGGAAATAAGAATACCAAGAGGTAGCCGTACAAAGTTCGAGAAGTTGTTACCTTTCTCTGTTGATAAGTTTGTTGAAGTGTAATTTAATAACTGTAAGATTATGTTTGGAATATTTGGTTCAAGAAAAAGTATGAACGAGTCTTGCAAGAGAGTTTTGATGCAACTTTGTGAGACGATGAGAAATGCGCCTATTTATGCGGGTGTTGAAACCACGATGGCTGCTTCTTGTGAAGGAATGATAAGAATTCATCAAGAACAGAATGGGCGATTAGTGAATAATTTCGATTTTTATCCAAATTCAGATGGTTGGATAGATTCTGTGGCCATATATGGCTGTTATTTGGATAGTCATTATCGTACAATAAGTAGTTCCATGGAGATTTTTGGATTAAAGGTTTCTGAGATTTCACATGAAGGTAATTATGTTGATTGTGAGTTGGACCAGAATCAATTTCCTCATTGATAATAAAGCTGCTATGCTGTGTCTTGAAAACACAGCATAGCATATCTTGAGATATTACCATAAAATATTTTATGAAAGTATTAGGGCATAGAATTAAGAACTATTATACAGCAATTCATACACCTTTATATTCTGAGGAAAAGAATGACTTTGAATTTTTGGAAGAAAATTATAGGTGTGTACAACTTATGAATATTATTTTGAAGAGATACCAGAGAATATGAGTTCTGTAGAGTTATTATTGGGAGGTAATGCAGGTGCTTATATTTTTCATATGGATGTATGTCGTCCAGAATATCAGCATAGTAATATGTATCTGAGATTTGCTGACAAATTGAATGCAAAAGTTAGTAATGATGCGGAGACAAGGTTTGAAATAGGCTTTTCGCTACAGGATGCCCTTGTTGATGTAAAGATGATTCTTTCTATTTTTGTGTTTAATCTTCGTTAAGTCTGATATAAAGTAATGGGTATGCGTAAATATTTAATAATTATAATGCAAGGAATTATTCGTTTTTTTATATTTCACAAGCCTTGTGATTTGAAAATGGTTTGCATTTTTGTCTTTTTTTTGTATTTTTGCCAAAGATTTGGGGACAGAACATAATCAACGGTCTTTAGAACTGATAGAAAATCGGTCTTGTTCCACACCCTGATATTGAAATTTTGGAAAATAATAATTAAAAATAGGTATACAATGGGAATAATTGCTAAAAAGAAAATATGGACGTTGACAATTCAAGAAGGATTGCCGGACGATATCTATAAGCAAGCAGCTCGGGCTTTAGGCGAAGGAATTATCAATGATGATTTCTCTGCTTTTGAAAGTATGCTTGATGATAATGTGAGATGGGAGTGGGCGAAGGAAAGTCGGTCTCCAATTATTGGGCGTAATGAAGTTATTGGCTATTGGAAGGACTGGGTGAAGCGAGTAACTCATGATGAGTTGGATGTTGAGTTTGAAGTAAAGTTCTGTACTTTCTATTCTCGCACAACTTTGGCCATTTCTCCTAATGGTTATGCTACGGCATATGTGTTGTTTAACATAGAGAATGGTTTGATAAAACTTGGCGTCTTTGTTGGTCGAATTGTTGATAGAATTAATCTATTTGGAAAAGCGGATAAGAAATGGGAGGAAACATTGGATCATTTTCCTTTAGCTCTGCAAGAAAAGGATATAAAGGAAATATCTAAACAGGAGGCAAGAGGTAATAGTATGCCATGTTTGAATTGTGGAAGAACTTCCGAATTGCTTAGTTGGGAGTATGTCGTTTTTAGTAATAGCTCTATTGATTTCAGTGGGGTGGTATCTACGTGTCCTTGTTGCAATAAAGTTGTGGAGTTCGTTTTTGATGAAGAGAGCGCATTGCATGATGATAATAGGTTGGAACGATTCATACAAACAAAAAAAGAAGAAAAACTTCTGTTGACTAATGATACGTTTCAGATTGGTCTATATTATACTATGCCTTTGAGACATAGTGAATACATCGCTTCTTTGTTTAAAGGAGAGTCGATAAAAATGAAAGTTGCTGCTGCAACATTAGATGCAACGAAGAGAAAAGAGACTTCTCCCTATGCTGCTGCAGCTAAGTTTATGGAGCCAGTTTTGTATGTCCTATATATGGAGAACTATGAAGAGTATGAGAAAATCAAGAACTGCTATATAGATGCCTTGAACAATGGTGTTTATGAAGCTGCTAACAATTTGGGAATTTTGACTTATAACGTAGAACACTTAGATAAGGAAAAAGGACTCGAATATTTTAGAATAGCAGCTGAGCATAATTCAACGGCAGCCCTTAAAAATTTAGTGAAGATTTTTTGGCAGGAAAGAAAGTATGAAGATTTAATCTCTTTGCTAAGAGACGACAAAAGTAAAAATGAATTTGAAATAGAAGGCAATGTCTTTCAAAGAATATCTAAGTTTGAAATCATCAAAAGTAATTTGGATTATTCTCAGTTCATTCATGTGCTTTTCCCTGAAATACAGATTGTCCGGGATTGGTATATAAGTGTCAGGTTATATTCTGATGGGAAAAATGCAATAGGAGATGAGTCTTATTTCTATGTGGCTAACTCAAAGAATAGTACAACATACTTTGATATGGAAAGTAATAGCGTCAAATTTGAGGGAGAGCGAGACTTTTTAATTTGGAAATATGTAGTTGTGTCAAAATCTACACGTGCAATTTGGGAGCTATATCTATTGATGAATGCTAATACCATTTTGCCATATTGGTGGCATGGTGGTTATCGTCAGCGTATTTTCATATTCTATGATTCTGATTTTGCAAAGATTCCTGCTTTGAGAGATAGGGATGTAAGTGCTGTGATAGATAAGGGGTATACTCGTTCATCCGTTGAAATTGAAGATTGTGAAGGTGGATTCGATGCTCATGTCTATTGCTGTTATTGGAATGAGTGGAAAGGACTTGTGAGAGAGCACGTCATCATGAAGGTGCAAGAAAATAAAGTTGTGGAATATAAACATGGGGCAGATTTTGTAATCTTCTCGTATAATTGTGGAATCTTATATTAAATTATTATGAAGTGTTTTTTTATTATTATTGGAGTTTTGGTGATATTGTTTGTCGTCAAAATGGTATTTAGTTTTATTCATGAAACTCGTCAATTGAATCAGAGTATTCGTGAGGAGGGTGGTATGAGATGTGTTTGTAGTACTTTAGTTGATGGGCTATTGGCGTATCGTGGGGCAAGAGTAGTAAAAGAAGATTCTAATTCTATATCAATAGATGGTCAATTTTATGATCCGTATAGCAATACTCCTTGCGGATTTTGGCGTGTTGGCATTTTTAGAAGTTGGGATTGGATTAGTATCAAATATACTGCTCATGCAGGTTTAGGCTTGGGATGGACTCGAAAGACTTGGCAATTTGATAAAAATGAAAACCAACAACATATTTTGGAGATAATGAACCCTATCCTTGAAAAGTGGAGAGGTATGGTCGTTTTGGGTCAATCTCGTTAGAAATTATATAATTGCAAGCCTTGCGATTTAAAAATCCAAGGCTTGCAGATACAACTTATCGATTTTTTGTTTAATTTTGCAATCGATATTAATAATGCTACTATAATATGGGAAATGATACAGGAAATATAAAGATATTGTGCATCGGTGTCGGTGGGGCTGGCACTAATGTAATCAATCGTATGAAGGATATTGGTATTCCGAATGCAGAGTTTCTGACATTTGGAGGATATCGCTATGACTATAGCCATCCCGAAATTCCTCATTATAATCTTATAGAAGTCAATGAAATAGATAGCTTGCCTAATGGTTCTGGGCCAAAGGTCTTTGAAAGGTTGGCTAATAATGTTGCCGATGATATAAAGGAAGTTCTTTTGTATCATTTAAACTCGAGAGTGTAAATTAAACTGTGTTAAACTACTTTTATTGTAGCTTGACACAGTTTAATTTACACCCCCTTTAAACTCTCGTAAGTTAGAAAATGAAAGAGTGTAAATATTGGGTAGTTGTACTGCTACAGCTGTGCTTTCTTTCTATCAGCTGTGGAGAAAAGGGGGCAAAACAAGTTGCTCCTGCTCAAGATCATGCCTTTTTGAAATATGAAAATGATGAAGATGGAAAGTATTCGCAAGCGATGATAGCACAAATCATCAAACATTTTCATTTGCCAAATAATACTGTTGTAACAGATGAGGATGTTGATGCAATCTTGTTGAGAAGCGTTGATGGGGGAGATGGCATTTGTGGCGGTGACGTAGTTACCATTTGGAAGTATTATAAGAAGCAGAATGATATTCAAGAAATAGTTACGGCGCATCCTATGGCAGATTTGTTATGGTATAATCCTGATAAAAAACATGGTGTAACGATAGGGCTAGATTCAGTTTTTGTGGCAAGTGAAGCCATGCTTGTCCCTCTAAATCCTGATGTGGTAGTTGTAAATGGAACAACAGACAAGATGAATACAATTTATACTTTTATAGTAGATAAGGATGCGGGAAAGGCGATATTGTTACCATCAAATTGTGGCTGCGTAGGCTTTACATCAGAGGAAGGCCTGCCTATATGCTTATCTTTCAGGCATCATGCTAATGGCGAGTCTGGCAGATATTCTGTCGTTTCTGTTTATGATGAAAAAGGAAACCTCGTCAAGGAAATGTCGTTTGAAGATTATAAAAATGATGAGAAGTAATGACATATTCAATAGAAGAGAATCATCATTCGGGATTGGTGTTGTATTTCATGCCTCGTTTCTTTGTCTATAATCCTTGTTGTGCGGAGCCTCATACCCATGAGCTCTACCAAATTTTCGGTGTCTAAAATGTAAATTCGTTTATTCCGCTATGAAAAGCTATTGGTTGTGACGTAAGAATATAGTAATGATGATGCAAGATGTCCTATTTTGCAATCGCACGACATATGTCATGTAGTCGCACGGCATATGCCGTATGATTGAATGATATATGTCGTGCGATTATATGACGATTGTCATGGTAGCTATGAAAAGGCTTTCTTGCACCAAGAAATATAAGTTCTTACATTACGTCATATATATTCCGTCAACAGCATTAGCCTTCATATTGTTGCTTTATTTGAATTTTTGGCAAAGTTACGGAAAATATTGGTATATGCAAAAGAAAGCAGAATAATTTGTTTTCCTTTTCGGATAAAAACATTAACTTTGCAACTAAAAAAATGAAAAGTATGGAAAAGCTGAAGAATATCAAGGCGATAGCCTTCGATGCCGATGATACGCTCTGGGCATTACAAAACTATTTCGAGGACGTGGAGCATGAGTATTGCGAGCTGCTTGCGGAATATGGAAAGGAAAAGGATATTTCTGCTGCTCTCTTCGAGACGGAGAGTAAAAATATGGCTGATTTGGGTTATGGTTGCAAGGCTTTCACCATATCCCTGGTAGAGAATGCGGTGAAGGTGAGTCATGGTAAGGTGGAGGCGAATGTCATCGCCCAAATTGTGGACTTGGGTAAGAGTCTCCTGCATCTTGATGCCAAGCCTTTGGAAGGGGTAGAGAAAACCTTGGCTTGTTTCCGTGAGATGAAGAAATATAAGCTGGCAGTCTTCACCAAGGGGGAGTTGATGGATCAGGAGAATAAGTTGTGGCGTTCGGGTCTGCAGCGGTATTTTGATGTGGTGACTATCGTGAGCGACAAGACGCCCAAGGCTTATCATCGTCTCTGCAGGGAACTGGATGTAACTCCCGACGAGCTGGTGATGGTGGGTAACAGTTTCAAGAGTGATATTGCTCCGGCATTAAAAATCGGAGCTTCGGCTGTCCATATCCCTTTTCATACCACATGGGCGCATGAAAAGACAGAGGAATTTGAACATCCCAAGCTCCGTCGTATTTCAAGATTCGAGGAACTTCTCGATATCTTATAACTCGATATTTTATAAGGGTCTTATAAAACCCTTATAAAATACTCATATAATGGTAGTAATCGTATGCGATTGCTGTACCATCTCCCTGATCGCGATATTTCTTTGCCTTGGATATATACATTTCGGGGGGCAAAGGTACACACAATTTTTCAACTGACAAAATGGGCGGGGGGAGCATTTCGGGGGGGGCGAACAATCGCCGCAAATTAGGATTCTTTATACAAAATCAGCTAGGAAATTGGCAGAAAACTGCCAAAATCTAGTATTTCGTTAGGAATCTTTAAGTTTTTCACCAAAGGCTGCTGCAATGTGGGTTAAAATTTGCAGGTTTAGAATAATCTTCGTACCTTTGCAGCACCAGTACCCGCCAAGCCTCTCAACGATGCTCAAATGTGCGGGTCGTTTTATTTTTTATACATTTCCCTTGCTGAGATTCTCGTATTTTCAAACGATTCTTATTTCTTTGTGAATATTGAAAATATGGAAGAAAATGGTAACATGTTAATAATCAAGGAATTATGGATTTGTTGGTTAATAGCGCTAAAATAGGAATTCTATAGTTGTACGACTATAGCCTATATAGTCGTACGACTACAACTTTATAGTTGTACAACTATAGGGTATTCGCTTAATTAGAAACAAAAAATAGAGAATTCGAGATGCCCAAAACTCCCTATTTTCATTGCTAGATTCCAAGTTTACCAGTATGCAAAATTTGGTTATAAATATTGACAGAAATACCCTTTTTGGCAGGGGAAGATTACTTCTGCTCTAAATGAAATAGGCTTCAATGGCGAATGAAGCCTATTTCAATCGCACATGAAGCCTGTTTCGATAGCACATGAAGCTTATCTCATTTTTACCTCCAATTATTTAGAATTCTGCATCAAACAAGACGCTGATTTTATAAGGTATGAAGAAAATCATCAAAGAACACGAGCATATTGAAAAGTTCATGGGCTATAAAGCACCAGAATTCAAATCTGATTCCAGAGAATTCCATGTAATATTATGGAATCTCAACTATATTTCTAACAACAAAAATGAATATGCTATCGGGCGATTATGTCTATATCTCTTCATCAATAAATCGGATGATTTCATCCTGCTGGTCTGGATGATACCAGTGAATTTCTGCATCTCGCTTAAACCAGGTAAGTTGCTTGCGCATGTATTCACGGCTGTGCGACTGGATTTGTCTGATAGCTTCATCGCGGTCTATTTCGCCGTCAAAGTAGGAGAACATTTCTTTGTAGCCTACGGTTCTCAACGAGGTGAGTCCCTTCTGTGGGTATACGCTGCGTGCTTCTGCCTCCAGACCTTCGTCCATCATCATCAGTACACGCTGGTTGATGCGGTCGTAGAGTTCAGTTCTGTCGCGGTTCAGACCTATCTTGATGATGCGGAAAGGGCGCTGCTTCTTTTCGGCTGTGCGGAAAGAAGTATAAGTCTTGCCAGTCTGATGGCAGATTTCCAGGGCATGAACCACGCGGCGTGGATTCTTCCTGTCTACTATCGCCCAGTGCTCCGGATCCATCTTGTGGAGTTCTTCTACCAGTGCCTCCAGCCCTTCCTCTTCCAGACGCTGTTTCATCCAAGTGCGTATGTCGTCACGAACAGTAGGGATGTCGTCGATTCCTTTGCATACAGCATCGATATACATCATGCTGCCGCCTGTAAGCAGCGCCACATCGTGATTCTTGAAGATGTCTTCCTGCAGGAGATTCATCACATCAGCCTCGTATTGGGCAGCGCTGTAATAGTCTTCGATGTGGTGATTTCCTACGAAATAATGCTTTACCCGCTGCTGCTGTTCGGCAGTAGGGGCTGCGGTTCCGATAGGGAGTTCGGCGAAGATCTGGCGGGAGTCGGCATTGATGATAGGTATAGCGAGATGCTCTGCCAGTGAAAGGCAAAGCTCCGTTTTACCTACACCGGTAGGACCTAAAACCACAATCAATGTTTTCATATATCATTCTTTATATTCAAGAAAAAAGCATCCTTGCTCGTTTCATAAACCTATGCAAGGATGCTCTTTTTACCTTTTTACTTTTTTACCCTTTTACTTTTATCGGATAATGCCTCGCTGAGAACTCTCTACGAAGTCGATAATGTACTGAATCTCCTTGGTAACCTCAAGATTCTTCTTGATTTCCTCGATACCTTCCTTCAATATACCCTTGCTGTAGAGCAGGCGGTAAGCCTCGTGGATGTTCTGGATGGTCTCATTGCTGAAACCGCGACGGCGCAGACCGATGAGGTTGATGCTGCAGTAGCGGGTTGGCTCCTTGCCGGCAATGATGTATGGAGGAATATCCTGCGAGAAACGGCAACCGCCCTGGATCATCACGTAACCTGCGATATGGCAGAACTGGTGAACGAGAACGTTGGCGCTGACGATGGCGTTGTCATCTACTACCACCTCACCGGCAAACTTGGTAGAGTTGCCGATAATCAAGCCGCTGCCGAGCACGCAGTCGTGAGCCACGTGAACGGTCTCCATCAGGAGGTTGTTGCTGCCTACTACGGTCTTGCCCTTAGAGGCTGTACCACGAGAGATAGTAACGTTCTCACGGATGCTGTTGTTATCGCCAACCTCGCAGGTTGTCTGCTCGCCCTTGAACTTCAAGTCCTGAGGCTTGGTAGAGATGCTGGCGCCTGGGAAAAATTCATTATTGTTGCCGATGCGAGCGCCCACGTGAATGGTAACGCTGTTCTGCAATACGTTGTTATCGCCCAAAACGGTGTCCTTGTCGATATAGCAGAAAGGACCGATAATGTTGTTGTCACCGAGTTTTGCCTCTGGATGAACAAACGCTAATGGACTAATCTGATTCATATTTCTATTTTATTATTACTTGTTCTTAACAATCTGTGCTGTGAAAGTAGCCTCTGCTACCACCTGGTCGCCTACGAACATGTAGCCCTTCATAGAGCTGATGCCATGACGTACAGGTGCGAGGAGTTCTACACGGAAGAGGAGGGTATCGCCTGGAACCACCTTCTTGCGGAACTTCACATCATCGAGCTTCATGAAGTAAGTACTCCAGCGCTCAGGCTCTTCCAGCTGGTTCAATACGAGCAGACCGCCACACTGTGCCATCGCCTCTACCTGGAGAACGCCTGGCATCACTGGCTCTTCAGGGAAGTGACCGGTGAAGAAAGGCTCGTTGCTGGTTACATTCTTTACGCCTACGATGCTGTTAGGACCCATAGCAATGACCTTATCGACCAGCTGCATAGGGTAGCGGTGAGGCAGGAGCTGACGGATGCGGATATTATCCATGATTGGCTCCTCGTTAGGATCGTAGATAGGAGCCTGAATCTCGTGCTTGCGAATCTCCTTGCGCATGAGGCGGGCGAACTTGTTGTTTACGGTATGGCCTGGACGTGTAGCGATGATGCGGCCCTTGATAGGCTTGCCGATGAGTGCCATATCGCCGATGATATCGAGCAGTTTATGACGTGTACATTCGTTCTCCCACTGCAACGGACGGTGCTGGATGTAACCCAACTTGTTGGCATCCATGTGAGGCACCTTGAGATGGTCGGCGAGCTGGTCGAGCTGAGCCTGTTCTACCTGGCGCTCGTAGATAACGATGGCATTGTCCAGGTCACCACCCTTAATGAGGTTAGCCTGGAGCAGAGGCATGATGTCGCGTACGAAAACGAAGGTACGGGCTGATGCAATCTCCTCTGCGTATGTCTCCATCTTTTCGAGGGTAGCAAACTGGCTATTGATGAATTTGCTCTCGAAAGAACACATGGCTGTGATGCTGAAGTCCTCGTCAGGAAGGATGGTGATGACAGACCCATTATCATCTTTCACCTCAATCTTATGACGGATGATGTAGTAGTCTTTCTCAGCATTCTGCTCCTGGATGCCTACGCTCTGAATCTTCTCTACATAAGGAGCAGCAGAACCGTCGAGGATAGGGAACTCAGGACCATTTACCTGGATGAGACAGTTGTCGATGCCGAGGGCATAGAGTGCTGACATACCATGCTCGATGGTAGAAACGCGGATATCGCCCTTACCGAGTACGGTACCGCGCTGTGTTTCAACAACGTTCTCAGCTACAGCCTGGATGACAGGCTCGCCTTCGAGGTCGATGCGCTGTATTTTATAACCGGTGTTCTCTGGTGCAGGATTGAAAGTTACGGTGAGGCTCAAGCCTGTATGCAAACCCTTTCCGCAAAGAGAGAAACTACCTTTCAGTGTCTTCTGTTTTGACATAACGATTTATTTTAATGTTAGGTGTTAAATGTTAAGTGTTAACTTGTTGGGGCATTCGCTCATTTAACACTTTACATTTAACATTGAAAAAAATTACTTTTTCTTTAATTCTTCAATCTGCTTCTTCAGGTCGTTGAGTTCCTTGTACATGTCAGGCAAACGACGGAAGATAGCCTGAGACTTGAAGTAAGCGCGCTGCTCCATAGGAGGAGTTCCGATGAGCTGCTGGCCGCTCTTGAGGCTGCCCGGAACACCGCTTTGGGCACCGAGGAACACCTTGTCGCCGATAGTGATGTGGCCGGCAATACCCACCTGTCCGCCAAACATACACCATTCGCCTACCTTCGTACTGCCTGCTACACCTACCTGAGAAGACATCACGGTGTTGGCGCCGATGTCGGTATTGTGGGCAATCTGTACGAGGTTGTCGAGTTTCACGCCCTTGCGTACGTAGGTAGAACCCATTGTAGAACGGTCTACACAAGTGTTGGCACCAATCTCTACGTCGTCTTCGATGGTAACGATACCAATCTGAGGAATCTTGTCGTAACCTTCAGGACCTGGAGCGAATCCGAATCCGTCGGCACCGATCACACAACCTGCATGAAGCGTAACGTTATTGCCTAACTTACAACCGTGATATACGGTAACGTTCGGATAGATGAGTGCATTCTTACCAATCTTCACACCCTCTCCGATGTAGGCATGAGGATAAATCTGGCTACCTTCGCCTACCTCTGCACCATCGCTGATATATGCGAAAGCACCTACATATACGCCTTCAGCCACCTTAGCCTTTGGAGATACGAAAGCCAGCGGATCGATGCCGGTCTTCTTAGGCTTCATGGATTCGTACATCTGCAGGAGCTTAGCCACACACTCGTATGCATTCTTCACACGGATGAGGGTTGTGCTGACAGGGTGTTCCAATTCTACGTTCTCATCAATGAGTACGATACTTGACTTGGTTTCGTAAACATAATGAGTGTATTTAGGGTTAGAAAGGAACGAGATAGCGCCTTCCTTACCTTCTTCGATTTTTGCGAAGGTGTTGACTGTTGCGTTCTCATCACCTTCCACACGGCCCTGAACGAACTGGGCTATTTGTTGAGCGGTAAATTCCATAATTTATCTGTCTTCTAGTTTGTTTATTTAGGTTCCCAAGGCATCATTACCTTTAGGTAACCGCAATTTTGTTTGCAAAAATAGCAAAAAAGATTTAGATTCTCGACTTTATTTTGTAATATTTTGCTTTTTCGCCCCATAAAAGGGTATTTTTTAGGCGCAAAGCCTCTTTTTTAAGATACTTTGCGCCTAAATTGAGTTTTTATAACTTAGCAAGTTCTGCTGCCATTTCAGCCTGCAACTCCTTAGCTTTCTGACCTGCTACCTCAGCAAAGTCATCGCCGTTGCTGGCATAGATGATGCCGCGGGAAGAGTTTACGAGCAAGCCGCAATCCTTGATGATGCCATACTTGCAAACCTCCTGCAGGCTGCCGCCCTGTGCACCTACGCCCGGTACGAGCAGGAAGTGGTTAGGAGCCACCTTGCGGATGTCTTCGAACATCTTGCCCTGTGTAGCGCCCACTACATACATCATGTTCTCATCGTTGCCCCATTCCTGGCTCTTCTTGAGAACCTTCTCGAAGAGGCGCTCGCCCTCCTTATCCTCGGTGAGCTGGAAGTCGTGGCTACCCTTGTTGCTGGTAAGTGCCAGGAGGATAACCCACTTGCCGTCATACTCGAGGAATGGCTTGACTGAATCCTCACCCATATAAGGTGCTACGGTTACAGAGTCGATATTGTACTCCTCGAAGAATGTCTGGGCATACATCTTGCTGGTGTTGCCGATATCGCCGCGCTTGGCATCTGCGATGATGAAGTGGTTTGGATAGTGGCTGTGGAGATACTTGATGGTGTTTTCGAAGGCAATCATGCCATCGATGCCGCGGCTCTCATAAAAAGCCAGGTTTGGCTTGTAAGCCACACAGTATGGGGCTGTTGCGTCGATGATAGCCTTGTTGAATCTGAATATCATTTCGGCTTCTGCGCCCTGGATGTCTTCACTCTCGGTGATGCACTTAGGCAACTTGTTGATATCTGTGTCAAGACCTACGCACAAGAAACTCTTCTTGGCGAAAATCTGCTCTACGAGTTCTTTTCTGTTCATAATGGATTGATATGATGATTCATCGCCCCGAAGCACGGAACGATGAATCGGGGTTTTACAATTCTGTTTCTTTCAGCTTCTCTGCGTTCTCGGCTACGGTCAGGGCATCAATCATGTCCTGAATATCACCTGCCAGGAAACCATTGAGATCGTGAGTGGTGTAACCGATACGGTGGTCGGTAACACGGCCCTGCGGGAAGTTGTAGGTACGGATCTTCGCACTGCGGTCGCCGGTAGAAACGAGGCTCTTGCGGCGGCTGGCGATATCGTCAACATACTTCTGGTGCTCACGGTCGTGAATGAAGGTATAGAGGCGGCTCAAGGCACGCTCCTTGTTCTTTGGCTGGTCACGGGTTTCGGTACACTCGATGAGGATTTCCTCTACCTCGCCTGTGTTAGGGTTTTTCCAAGGGTAGCGGAGACGTACACCAGACTCCACCTTGTTCACGTTCTGACCACCGGCACCTGAACTTCGGAAGGTATCCCACTTGATGTCACCTTCGTTGATGTTCACCTCAAACTTGTCTGCCTCTGGCAATACGGCCACGGTAGCAGCTGAGGTGTGCATACGGCCCTGTGTTTCAGTAGCAGGCACACGCTGAACACGGTGAACACCTGATTCGTACTTCAATGTACCGTAAACGTCAGTACCGCTCACGGCGAAGTCGATTTCCTTGTATCCACCTACTGCGCCTTCAGAAACAGAAGTCACGCTGACGGTCCATCCCTTCGATTCGCAGAATTTCTTATACATATTAAATAGGTCGCCTGCAAAGAGGGCAGCCTCGTCGCCTCCGGCACCGCCTCGGATTTCCATCTGTACGTTCTTTGCGTCTTCTGGGTCCTTAGGTACCAGCGCAATCTTGATTTCTTCTTCGAGTTTAGGCTGCAGCGCCTCGTTCTCGTTGAGTTCTTCGCGAGCCATCTCCTTCATTTCCGGATCGCTCTCGTTGGCAAGGATATCCTTTGCCTCCTTGATGCTGTTCAGACAGTTGATGTATCGCTTGCGTGCGTCCATGATGTCACCCAGGTCTTTCCATTCCTTGGTGAGCTTCACGTAGCGTGGCTGGTCGGCGATGACATCTGGGTCGGTAATGAGGGTGCTTACTTCCTCGTATCGGCTCTCTAAGCCTTCTAGCTTCTGTAATATGTTGTTATTATCCATTGATTTTAATGTTGAATGTTGAGTGTTGAATGTTGAGTTGACACTAACATTGTTTTTAGTATTCGAATGTTCCGAATTCGCTCTTGATGGTCAGGCTGCGCTTGCCTTCTTCGATGTGACCCACAATCTGGGCATCGATGTTGAAGCTCTTGCTGATGGCGATAACCTTCTCGGCAACCTCAGGACGTACGTAGATCTCCATGCGGTGACCCATGTTGAATACCTGATACATTTCCTTCCAGTCGGTCTCTGAGCAGTCGTGGATCGCCTTGAAGAGTGGAGGTACTGGGAACATGTTGTCCTTCACTACCTTGCAGTTCTCGCCTACGAAGTGAAGAACCTTGGTCTGGGCACCACCGGTGCAGTGAACCATACCGTGAACCTCTGGGCGGAGCTCGTCGAGAATCTTCTTGATGACAGGAGCGTAGGTGCGGGTAGGAGAGAGAACCAACTCGCCGGCATTGATAGGTGAACCCTCTACCTCATCAGTCAACTTATACTTACCGCTGTAAACCAATTCTTCTGGCACGGCGTGGTCGTAGCTCTCAGGATAGTTCTCTGCGAGATACTTGGCGAATACATCGTGGCGGGCAGAAGTCAAACCGTTGCTGCCCATACCGCCGTTGTACTTCTTCTCGTAAGTAGCCTGACCTGTAGAAGAAAGACCTACGATGACATCGCCAGGACGGATGTTGGCATTGTTGATGACGTCGCTGCGCTTCATGCGGCAGGTAACGGTAGAGTCAACGATGATAGTACGAACCAGGTCGCCTACGTCAGCAGTCTCACCGCCGGTAGGATAGATGCCGATACCCATCTCACGCATCTCGTGGAGCAGGTCGTCAGTACCGTTGATGATAGCTGAGATTACCTCGCCTGGGATGAGCATCTTGTTGCGGCCGATGGTAGAGCTTACGAGGATGTTATCTACGGCGCCCACGCAGAGCAGGTCGTCGGTATTCATCACGATAGCATCTTGAGCGATACCTTTCCATACAGAGAGGTCGCCCGTCTCCTTCCAGTACATGTAAGCCAAGCTCGACTTGGTACCTGCACCGTCGGCATGCATAATGTTACAATACTCTGGGTCGCCGCCCAAGATATCAGGTATGATCTTGCAGAAAGCCTGTGGGAAGATACCCTTGTCGATGTTCTTGATAGCGTTGTGAACATCTTCCTTTGCTGCGCTAACACCGCGCATCATATATCTATTGTTACTCATATTCTTACTTTGAATTTTGATCTTTGAACTTTATGATATGCTTATTTTTCCTGGTGCCAGAAATCCCATGATGCAAAGGCTTGCAACAAGAGCATTTCCAAGCCATTCTTTACTGTGGCTCCGTGTTCTTTGCCCTTCTTCATGAAGAGGGTTTCGTCGGGATTGTAGATGAGGTCGTAGAGCAGGGTGTGGCTGTCCATTGCCTCGTAAGGCAGCGCAGGACACTCGTCTACGTGTGGGTACATGCCCACTGGGGTACAGTTTACGATGACGTTATACTCCTTGATAACCTCAGGGGTGATTTTTTCGTACTGGATAGTACCCGGACGCTCGTATCGACTCACGAAGGCTGTTTCCAGTCCGAGCGATTTCAGACCGAAGTTGATAGCCTTTGAAGCTCCGCCTGTACCCAGGATGAGAGCCTTCTTGTGATAAGGCTCGATATAAGGTTCGATGCTCTTGGTAAAACCGATTACATCGCTGTTATATCCTTTCAGATAAACATCTTCGCCTCTGTGCTCTACCTTGATCACGTTGACGGCTCCGATAGCATTCGCCTCAGGGCTTACCACGTCGAGATAGCTGATCACTTTCTCCTTGTAAGGAATGGTGACGTTGAGACCCTTTAGTTCTGGATTTGAGTCGAGAATCTCGGTAAGATTTTCGATAGAAGGTATCTCGAAGTTGATGTATTGGGCATCGATGCCCTCGTTCTCAAACTTTTCGTTGAAATAGTTTTTTGAGAACGAATGCCCCAGAGGGTAACCTATGAGTCCATACTTGTCCATAATATTTTTGTTTTATTTGGTTGCGAAATAGAGTGTGCAGATGCCGAAGGTGAGTCGCTTGAACTCTGCCTTTGCGAATCCTGCCTTTTTGAACACCTCCATCATGACCTCGCCCTGAGGGAATGCCTCGATGGTCTTGTTGAGATAACTGTAGGCGCTCTGGTCTTTGCTGATGAGTTTTCCATACATCGGCAAGACAGTGTTGCTGTAGATGCTGAACAGCTGCTTCATCGGGAAACTGACCGGCGTGGTGAGTTCTACGATGCAGAGATGTCCGCCTTTTTTCAGTACCCGGCACATTTCCTTCAGTCCCTGATCCAGGTTCTGGAAGTTTCTGATACCGAAGGCTGCGGTTACAGCGTCGAAGCTCTCGTCCTGGAACGAGAGGTTGAGGCAGTCTTCCTTGGCAAAGGAGATGGTGTTTTCCAGTCCCAGCTGCTTTACCTTCTGTCTGCCTATCTCCATCATGCCGTCCGAGATGTCTGCTCCGATCAGCTGGTCGGGATGTAGCATCTGTGCGGCTAGGATGGCGAAATCGCCGGTACCGGTAGCGATGTCGAGCATCTTTTTAGGAGAGAAGGGCGCAAGACGCCTGATTGCCTTCTTGCGCCATCCCTTATCGATATCCCACGAGAGACGGTGGTTCAGGGTATCGTAGGTAGGGGCGATGTTGTCGAACATCTCCTCTACCAGCTTGCCCTTGTCTCCTGTGCCCTCGTAGGGCTTAATCTGTTCTTGTCTATACATTATATATAGTTTACTTGTGTGCTGCAAGCCACTCGCTTACGTTCTTCTCGATGCGGGCAGCGATGTCGCCTTCCTCAGCAGCCTTGTCAAACTTCTCGCCGGTGATGTGCTCGTAGAGTTCGATGTAGCGGTCGGATACGCTCTCTGCATACTCGTCGGTAATCTCTGGCATAGTCTGGCCTGGCTCGTTCATGAAGTTGTGCTCGATGAGCCACTGGCGAACGAACTCCTTAGAGAGCTGGCGCTGTGGTTCACCCTTCTCAAACTTCTCCTCGTAACCGTCTGCATAGAAGTAGCGGCTAGAGTCTGGAGTGTGGATCTCATCGATGAGATAAACCTTGCCGTCGCGCTTGCCGAACTCGTACTTGGTATCTACGAGGATCAAGCCCTGCTTGGCAGCGATTTCCTGACCGCGGGCGAAGATGCGGCGTGTGTAGTCCTCCATCACAGCGTAATCCTCTGCACTAACAATACCCTGGGCGATGATCTCTTCCTTAGAGATATTCATGTCGTGACCCTCGTCAGCCTTTGTAGTAGGGGTGATGATAGGCTCTGGGAAACGCTGGTTCTCGCGCATACCGTCTGGCAACTTCACACCGCAGATCTCGCGGCAGCCCTTCTGATACTCGCGCCATGCACTACCGGTGAGGATAGAACGGATGATCATCTCCACGCGGAAACCTTCGCACTTCAAACCTACGGTAACCATTGGGTCTGGAGTAGCCAACTTCCAGTTTGGACAGATGTCTGTAGTTGTGTCCAGGAACTTAGCTGCAATCTGATTGAGCACCTGTCCCTTGAATGGGATACCCTTAGGCAGAACAACGTCGAACGCTGAGATTCTGTCGGTAGCGACCATCACGAGGAGGTCGTCGTTAATGTCATACACATCACGTACTTTACCGTGGTAAACACTCTTCTGTCCATCAAAATGGAAATCTGTCTTTGTTAATGCTTTCATTTTACTTTGAACTTTGAATTTTGAACTTTGAACTTTATGATATGCTTTATTTATGATCTGCATTCTTGATGAAATCTATTTTTAAAGAATCATTCAGTTCATTCTTCATTCTGATTATTTTGAATTATCTTTTTCTGCTTTCTGAGCTTCCCGTGCTTCCGCTCTCTCCTTGTCATACTTATCGTATGCGTTGACGATGCGGGTTACGAGTTTGTGGCGCACGATGTCCTTCTGTCCCAGCTTCACCACTCCGATACCTTCCACACCGTCCAGAATCTTGAGCGCCTCTTTCAGTCCGCTTCGCTGTTCGCGTGGCAGGTCAATCTGTGTCAGGTCGCCGGTGATAATCATCTTGGTGTTCATGCCCATACGGGTGAGGAACATGCGAATCTGTTGGGAGGTAGTGTTCTGCGCCTCGTCGAGGATGACGACGGCATCGCTGAGTGTGCGTCCGCGCATAAAGGCGAGCGGAGCAATCTGGATAATGTGCTTTTCCATCATATCCTGTAGCTTTACGGCAGGTATCATGTCTTCCAGCGCATCGTAGAGCGGCTGGAGGTATGGGTCAATTTTGTCTTTCATATCGCCAGGCAGGAAACCGAGTTTTTCGCCGGCTTCTACGGCTGGTCGTGAGAGGATGATTTTCTTGATGGCTTTCTCCTTGAGGGCCTTTACGGCAAGGGCGATGCTGAGATAGGTCTTGCCGGTACCGGCTGGTCCCACGGCAAATATCATGTCGTTCTTCTCGTAAGCATCTATCAGCTGCTGCTGGTTTTCGCTGCGGCTCTTGATAGGTCGGCCGCTGATGCTGTATACCAGCACGCCTTTCACGCTGTCCGCCTTGGTCTGTTTTCCTTTCACGATGTCCAGGATGTCTTCATCATTGAGCATGTTGTATTTAAGCAAGTGCTTGCGCATCTGCTCAATATCCTCTTCCACCTTTGCCATTTCCTCTTCGTCGCCGAGCACACGAATCACGTTGTCGCGTGCTACGATACGCAACTTAGGATACAGCGATTTAATCATCTGCAGGTGGGCATTGTTCACACCGTAGAACATCACTGGATCGATATCTTCGAGTACAATATGTTTCTCTATCAAAATGTCTTAATTCTATAAAGTTTAAACTATCCTATCTAATATTTTGTTATATAACGCTGCAAAATTACTACTTTTCCATGAAATGAGCAAATTTCGGCGAATAAAACATTCTTTAAATATTAAAAAAGCTATTTTTTCGAGAGATTTTGTTACCTTTGCAGCTAAATTTGGCGATGCGGTTCCCGTTTTGCCTGAAGAATATAGAAAGTTATTTCGTGAAAATTAGATAATTATGAAGATTAGTAAGAATAGATATTTACAGGGTTTTGGTATTGTGGTTTTGCTTCTGGCGTTTGTAAGAGTCATCTTCCCGGGAGTAGCAAAACCGAAGGTTGCGGCTGCTGGTGCGGCTGATTCTACGCTCGTGGCAGCGAAGGATTCGGCTGCTTCTGATGCTTCTTCTGCTGAGATTTCTGATGCTCCCGCTGGTGCTGATGGAAATGTGGCTGAGGACCAGAAGAAGGATGAACTCTCCGTTACGCCTGATACGGAACAGAGCGGCAAGCCTTCTATCTTCTTCGACAAGGATGGCAAGGAGGTGAAGCATCGCATCTTCTCGGTGCCTCATTTCGGCAATACTTTCCCCGACCAGCAGGATGTGCAGATTCTGGCGGCTACAAAGCACGGCGTGAAACCGGTGCAGAACCGTCTGGAGGCGGAGAATAGCAAGGGCAAGCTGGTGTATGTGGGCAGCAATCCTTTCTTTTATGTCGACAAGCTGAACAACAGTATTCCTTACCTGGTGCCTCGTGCCTCTGTGCTGCTCCAGGATATCGGCCGTGCCTATTTTGATTCGTTGCAGATCAAGGGCATTCCGCTGCATAAGATTATCGTGACGAGCATTCTGCGCACCAAGGATGATGTGGCGAAACTGCGTACCCGAAACGGTAATGCTACCGAGAATTCGTGCCATCTCTATGGTACTACCTTCGATATCTGCTACAACCGCTACAAGCAGATTCAGACCCGTGAACAGCCTCGCCGACAGGTGCAGAATGATACTCTGAAATGGGTGTTCTCCGAGGTGCTCCGCGATTTCCGCAACAAGAACCGCTGCTATATTAAATATGAGGTGAGGCAGGGTTGCTTCCATATCACCGTGAAGTAGTGGTGTTTCATTTAATTCTTGATTCTCTTCAAATCTGCTTCTTCTCCCACTATCCAGATGATGTCTCCCTTCTTGAAGACTCGGGTAGGGGATACGTGCGTCAGATTCTCACGACCTTCTTCCAGTCCTACAACCATGCAGTTGTACCGGTCTCTGATACCGCTTTCGATGAGCGTCTTGCCCAGGAATTCGCTGGAAGAAGAGATGATGAGCTGGCTGAGTTTCATTTCGCGCTTTTCTATTTCAGCCTCCTCGGGCAGCAGGTCGCTCTGCAGGGCGGTATTGAATTTCTGCAGCTGGTCGTCGTTGCCGATTACCTGCAGTTTGTCGCCCGGGAAGATGATCATGTCGCCGTTCGGGATGTTCAACCGGTGAGAGCCGCGGTGAATGCTGCTCATGTCAACACCGAAACGCTGGCGCAGATGCAGCTCTCTCAGCGATTTGCCAGTCCAACTGCTATCTTCAGGCACTTCAAATTCGCTGATGTGGATATCCCGGTCTAGCAGTCTGCCCTCGTAGAGCGGCCGCTTTTCGCCATTCACCTGAGCCGCAATATCGCGCGAACGCAGGTTGTGGACGAAGACACGCTCCATCACGATGCTACGCTTCTTGATGCGGCGGGATGCCAGCATTAGCATCACCACGGCGGCACCGATGCAGACAATCAGCGCATTGGTAAAGCGCGAGAGGAAATTGATGATATAGAAGATGAAAGCCAGTGCTATCATAAAGCGCACGAACACCGTAAAGAGCAGCGGCACGCGGTTGATGCTGCTCTCCACCCAGAGGCGTTTCCACTCGGCACTGTGGTTCTTCTTCATCACGATGGCGCGCAGGAACGGTGAGATGAACAGGATGGTGAGCAGACCGGTGATGGCGTTGGCATACCAGTGGAGATGCCAGCCGGGCAGCAGATTGCGCATCAGCGGCAGCACGAAGGTGAACATCAGGGCGATGACGGCTGCCGAGAGGATGGAGTAGGCGGTGGTGTTGACCAGCATCTGGCGGATCAGCGATTTCCACTTGCTCTGTTGCTGCGTCTGGGGATGACTCATCGCAAAATGGTTCAGAATATGGATGAGCTTGTCGGGCAGATGTTTCTCCATCACCTGATAGGTAGGTGTGGCAAGACGAATCATATAAGGTGTAAGGAAGGTGGTGATGACGCTCACCGCTACCACTACCGGATAGAGGAACTTGCTGATGACGCCGAGCGACAGACCCAGCGAGGCGATAATGAAAGAGAATTCACCGATCTGAGCCATCGAGAAACCGCAGCGCATCGCCGACTTCAGCGACTCGCCTCCGAGCATGAAGCCGAAGGTGCCGAATATCGCCTGACCTACCAGTATCGTGCCCACCAGGGCGAGGATAGGAACGGCATATTCTATCAGAATCTTCGGGTCTACCAGCATACCTACCGATACGAAGAAGATGGCTCCGAAGAGGTTCTTTACCGGTTCTACAAGCTTGATAATCTTCTCTGCCTCAATGGTTTCTGCCAGTATGCTGCCCATAACGAAGGCTCCGAAGGCGCTGCTGAACCCCACCTTGGTGCTCAGTACCGCCATGCCGCAGCACAGACCCAGCGAAACGATGAGCAGGGTTTCGGCATTGATAAGTTTCCTCACCGAACGCAGGAACCACGGAATGGCGAAGATGCCCACGATAAACCATACGCCCAGGAAGAAGCCTATCTTCACGATAGAGGCAAGCATCTGCCCGCCGTCGGGACTGCTTCCGCTCGCTATCGCCGACAGCATCACCATCATCACGATAGCCAGGATATCTTCCAGTATCAGCACGCTCATCACCATCGAGGCAAACTTCTGGGTGCGCAGCCGCATATCATCGAATGCCTTATATATAATAGTGGTGGAGCTCATGGCGAGCATACCGCCCAGGAAGATGCAGTCCATCCTTCCCCAGCCGAAACTGTGGCCTACGCTGATGCCCAGCATCATCATGCAGAACACGATGACCACGGTGGCGATGATGGGAGAGGCACCCATCTTCACGATTTTCTTGAACGAGAAGTCGAGACCGAGCGAGAAGAGGGTGAAGATGACACCGATGTCGGCCCAGGTCTGGATATCCGTCTCGTCAACTACCGACATGGTGTAGGACATGTGTGGCGAAACCAGGAATCCCGCCATGATGTATCCCAGCACCAGCGGCTGCTTGAGCCTCTTGAAGATGAGGGTTACGATGCCTGCTACCATCAGGATGAGGGCGAGGTCTTTTACTAAGAATGGAATTTCAGCCATATTTTTCTGTTTATGAAAAAGGGGAATTTAGATGTGTCTAAATTCCCCATATCTGTATTAGTCATTAAATTCTTCTGTGATTTCCGCTATCTTCACGATGGTCTTCACTACCTTCTCCATTACCTGGATGCTCACAAACTCGTGAGGGCCGTGGAAGTTGACACCGCCGGCGAAGATGTTAGGACAAGGCAGACCCTTGAAGCTCAGCTGGGCTCCGTCGGTACCGCCGCGGATAGGTTCTACGCGAGGTGGAACGCCGCTCTCCTGCATCGCTCTGAGCACGATGTCGATGACGTGCATGTTAGGATCAATCTTCTCCTTCATGTTATAGTACTGGTCGTAGATAACCGCCTTTACGGTTCCGTCGCCATACTTCTCGTTCATCTTGTTTACGCAGTCCTCGATGAAATCCTTGCGGTTTTCAAACTTGTTGCGGTCGTGATCTCGGATGATGTAGCTGAGTTTTGCCTCCTCGCAGCGGCTCTCGATGCCGATGAGGTGGTAGAAGCCCTGGTAGCCTTCTGTCTGCTCAGGAGTCTCGTTCTCAGGAATCATGTTCTGGAATTCCACAGCCAGTCGGCTTGCATTCACCATCTTGCCCTTGGCATAGCCTGTATGAACGCTCACGCCCTTGATGATGATTTTAGCTCCGGCAGCATTGAAGTTCTCGTATTCCAGGTCGCCCAGGTCGCCGCCATCTACGGTGTACGCCCAGTCGCAGCCAAACTTCTCTACGTCGAAATGATGCGCACCCATACCGATTTCCTCGTCAGGATTGAAACCTACGCGGATATCTCCGTGCTTGATTTCGTCGTGGTCGCGCAGATAGCACATAGCCTGTACGATTTCAGCGATGCCCGCCTTGTCGTCAGCACCCAGCAGGGTAGTACCGTCTGTCACGATGATATCCTCTCCCTTGTGAGCTTTCAGCTCTGGGAAAGTCTCAACGCTTGAGATGATGCCCGGGCTCAGCTCGATGTCGTTGCCGTCATAGTTCTTGATGACGCGCGCCTTTACATCCTTTCCGCTGGCATCAGGCGATGTATCCATGTGTGAAATAAATCCGATGGTAGGAGTCTTTTTCTTGGTATTGCTCTTCAGGGTGGCATAGATATAGCCCATGTCATCCATTTCGACATCGCTCAGTCCTTCGTCCTCAAGTTCCTTTTTCAGGTACTTGGCAAATTCGAGCTGTTTTGCCGTACTAGGCACGCTGGTCGATTCTTCGCTCGACTGTGTGTCGAATTTCGTATAGTTTATAAATCGTTCTACTAAATCCATGTTTTCAATTATTAATCATTTCTGTTGTTTCGGGTGATCTCGGTGGGATTCAAACCCACGACCTTCAGAACCGGAATCTGACGCTCTATTCAGCTAAGCTACGAGACCCTCTTTTCTGCCGCCCGTTTCTCCGCCTGAATGACATCGAATCGGGAAGTCGACTGCAAAATTACTGCTTTTATTTGAAATAACCAAATATTTAGGGCAGATTTTTTCATATATATAATGTGTATTTGTGAATTGTTCTACAAAATGCTACTAAAAAACTTAAAAATGCTATCATTTTGCGAAAAAATACGGAAAAATGCTTGCAGATTAATTATTATTTTGTACCTTTGCAGCGCAAATACTAAATATGAAATAAAAATGAGCAATTTGATAAAACCTGAAGGGTACAAGGCGCTGCTGGATATGCGCCAGACCGAAATGGGTATTAAAATGATAAAAGAATTCTTCCAGCAAAACCTGAGCACCGAGCTCCGTCTGTGTCGTGTTACCGCCCCTCTCTTCGTATTGAAGGGTTTGGGTATCAATGATGACCTGAATGGAGTGGAGCGCCCTGTAACTTTCCCTATCAAGGATTTGGGTGATGCTCAGGCTGAGGTGGTTCATTCTCTTGCCAAATGGAAGCGACTGACGCTTGCCGAGTATGAGATTGAGCCTGCTTATGGCGTATATACTGATATGAACGCCATCCGTGCTGACGAGGAGCTGGATAATCTTCATTCGCTCTATGTTGACCAATGGGACTGGGAGGCTGTGATTACCAAGGAAGACCGTACCATCGCCTTCCTCGAAAATATCGTGCGCCGCATCTATGGTGCCATCTTGCGTACCGAGTTTCTGGCTTGCGAGCATTATCCTCAGCTGAAGCCTTTCCTGCCTAAGGAGATTCATTTCATTCATGCGCAGGATTTGCTCGATATGTATCCAGACCTTTCTCCTAAGGAGCGTGAGGATGCTATCTGCAAGAAGTATGGCGCTGTATTTGTAGAGGGCATTGGCGGCAAGTTGAGCGATGGCAAGAAGCATGATGGCCGAGCTCCTGACTATGATGACTGGAGCACCGTGGCTGAGAACGGCAAGATGGGACTGAATGGTGATATTCTCATCTGGTATCCTGTTCTGGGTCGCAGTTTCGAGCTCAGTTCTATGGGTATCCGTGTTGACAAGGAGAGTCTGCTGCGTCAGCTTAAGCTGGAGGGCAAGGAGGATAGAGAGAAGCTTTACTTCCATCAGCAGCTCCTGAACGACAAGTTGCCTCTGAGCATTGGTGGCGGTATCGGTCAGAGCCGTCTGTGCATGGTATTGCTTCATAAGGCTCACATTGGTGAGATTCAGGCTAGCATCTGGCCTGAGGAGATGCGCAAGGAGGCTGAGGAAGCGGGCATGAACCTCATCTAGGCCTTTCTGTCGGTGCGTCATGGTGTATACTGTGATGTGCTGCATATTCAGTTGATCTTTTTAAGATAATAATAATTTGCTTACGAAGGCTCCCGGTGCTTTTCTGCATCGGGGGCTTTTTTGTTGTGTGTCGGTATGACTCTAACCTAGCTGGTTCAAATTCCCCAGAACGCCCCATTTCTGCCGTTTTCGGGGGCTTCATTGATGACCGGCGTCTGCCATCATTTATAACCCGTGTTGGTCTTAATAGAAGACTCGAGCGAGGCACAAAAGACTGTTCTTTCGATTGCCGGTGCAAAGATACGAAGATTTCTGGTATCTACCAAATTTAGGCATGTGATAAGGAACGATTTTCAGCAGCTTACGATTTGAAACTTAGTAAAGAGAAATAACTCTATGTTTCATGGAACGCATCTCTATGTTTTGCGGTGTAGAAAACTATGTTTTGCGCTATAAACCAGTATATTACAAAGTAATAACCGATTACGTAGAACGTATTCAGTATTCAGTATTCAGTTTTTTTCGCTGTTGTTGCCACTCTCTGTATAGATAGTATATTATATATATATAATAATATATATATAATATAAAATAATTACTTACAATTTGTAACCATATAAAAGGTAACTATCGCGAAAAAAACTGAATACTGAATACTGAATAACCTCTTGGGCATCATTCTATGTCATAACCAGATCCAGGTCCTTTGTGAGCTTTTTCATCGCAGGGTTCTTCTCCATAAGAAGTTCCAGAACTTCATTCTTGGTCAGAACCTTGCCTACCTCTTCCTGGTCGGCAAGGCGATAGCTGATGCTCAGTTCGCTGTTGTGAAGGCCTAAGACGAAAGTCTTGAGAATGCGGTTCTTGATGTTCAAAACGTCGTCTAGTAAGAGCTGGTTGTTGATGATAACCTCTATCTGCGGATAGTTGGTTATCTTCGGTACAATACTCTTCATGCGGTTGGCTAAGCCTATGAAATCCAGCTTGTTCTGCATTCTCATGCACATACTGAACCATGTTGCTTCCACCTGCTCCTGGGTGAACTCGTTCTGGTCGCCCGTGATGGTCGCTTTTTCCTCATTGGTATCATCATACGGACTGTGCAGGCGGCGCTGGTTCTCCTCCCTCTTCTTCAGGTTAGAGAAAGTCATGCCTATGCCGCCCAGCTTGATATTCTTGAGTCGTGGCTTGTGAGGCGATGCAGCATCAGTAGCAGCTCCGGCAGCGGCTGAGCCTTCAGGAGAGGCAGATGCGGCTGCGGTGGCAGATGTAGAATAAGATGCAGCATTAGAGGCTGCAGAAGCGGCTGTCGGTGCCCCTGGCGAAGGCACAGCAGTAGCTGTAGCAGCAGACGCTCCCGGCTGTGATGACCGGTTTTCGCTGCTGCCAGAAGGCTCAGAACCTGCACCCTGAGAGGCAAGCTTAGACTGAGCCAGGAGTTTCTGAAACAGGGATTTTAATCTATTGGGCGTACGCCCCGCACTAGGCACATCCTGATCCTCGGGCTGCGTAATCTGGCCTATCTGTATCAGGGTGAGCTCTACCAGTAATCGCTTGTTACTGCTGGCGCGGTAATGGATATCGCACTGGTTCATCAGTTCCAGCGCCTTATATAAGAAAGGTGTAGGAGCCTTCTGGGCCTGAGCCTGGAACTTGGCTTTCTGGTCGTCGCTGGTTTCGAGCAGAGGCAGGGTCTGAGGGTCCTTCGCCATCATCACATTGCGCACATGCTGGGCAAGCCCCTGTATCATGTTGCCGCCATCGAAACCGCGGCTCAGAATGCCGTCGAGCGTTACCATCATCTCGGGCACCTTATTCTCCAAAGCCAGATCTACCAGACGGAAATAGTTGTCGCTGTCGAGCACGTTCAGGTCCTCGATTACCTTCTGGTAAGTGATGTTGCCCATACAGAAGCTGGCAGCCTGGTCGAAGATAGAGAGGGCATCGCGCATACCTCCGTCAGCCTTTTCGGCTATAACGGCGAGCGCCTGCTCTTCATATTGTATGCCTTCCTTCTCAGCCACCATCTTCAGGTGGTTGATGGTATTGGCTACCGTCATTCGCTCGAAGTCGTAAATCTGGCATCGGCTCAGGATGGTAGGCAGAATCTTATGCTTCTCGGTAGTGGCGAGGATGAAGATGACATGCTGAGGTGGCTCTTCCAGCGTCTTGAGAAAGGCATTGAAGGCGGCTGTAGAGAGCATGTGGACCTCATCGATGATAAACACCTTATACTTGCCCACCTGGGGCGGGATGCGGGTCTGCTCCATCAGAACTTTAATCTGGTCAACACCGTTGTTGCTGGCAGCATCCAGCTCGAAGATGTTGTAGGAACGCTGCTCATTGAAGGCACGGCAGCTCTCACATTCGTTGCATGCCTCGCCGTCTTCGCGAGGGTGCTCGCAGTTGATTGCCTTCGCAAAAATGCGGGCACAAGTGGTTTTGCCCACACCTCTCGGACCGCAGAAAAGATAGGCGTGCGCCAGCTTGCCGCTCTTCACTGCATTCTTCAAAGTGGTGGTCAATGCACTCTGTCCGACAACCGAATCGAAGGTCATCGGACGGTACTTTCTTGCAGAAACTATATACTCTTCCATTATTTTTTCTTAATTGATGATGCAAAGATAACAAAAAAATATTATCTTTGCAAACAAATTCGGAAGAAATGAGTAAAAAACTTGGTATTATATGGAATTATCTCGCTCATTATAAGTATCTTATAGTGATTGTAGCGGGTGTTCTGGTAGTTGGTGTAGTTGACGACAATAGTGTAAGACAGCATATTAAGTACCAGATAGAGATAGCTACGCTCCGTTCGGAGATAGAAAAATATCGTGAGCAGTATGAAAACGACAAGCATACCCTGCGCGATATGCAGCATGGTGTGCGGGCATTTGAGAAGATAGCCCGCCAGCGTTATTTCATGAAGGCTGATGATGAAGACATCTTTGTATTGAGTTCGGATATTCCGGAAAAAACTAACGAACAAGACGAAAATGAAACAATTGAGTAAACTGGAAAGTGTTATTTTCTTGCTGGGCGGCGTGCTGATGGTTGTCGGTGCGGCTTGCTTCGCATTTGGTTTTTCACATCCGCAGCTGGTGCAGGTAACGAGCTGGGGGTTCCTGCTGGGCACCATACTCTTCAGTGTAATGCAGGCGATGCAGTTCTATGAGGGACCTTCGCTGGTTATCCACCGCCTGAAACGCATGCAGTATGTAGCAGACATCTTCTTCGTGCTCTCAGGCATCTCGATGGTAGATACGGTGTATGCTTTCCTGCGCCGCTGGTTTGAGAATTATGAGACCTATATCACCTATTTCTATAATAAGTGGGTAGTCTTCCTCCTCATCGCAGCCCTGCTGGAACTGTATACCACGCATCGCATCTCTCATGAACTGAAGAAGGAAAACAATCAGTAATATAGAAAGGACGAGAAAAAAGCTTTCGGTGGGCAATAGGAGTGCAAACAAAACATAAATCTTGTAAGAATGAATTAAATTGCTGCAATTTATTTCGTCAGTTCAAATTAAGATTGTACTTTTGTTCACCGAAAGTGATATAGATAGCTTATGAATAGAATATTTTACGCATTCATTGCCTTGATGGCACTTGCATCTTGTGCCAACAGTTACGATATCTCGGGTACTTCTAACGTAAGTACTCTGGACGGACGCATGCTGTACCTTAAGATACTGGAAAACAACGATTTCAAGAACGTGGATTCTTGCGATGTAGTGCACGGACAGTTCCATTTTCAGGGTTCTGTCGACTCTATGAGGATGGCGAATATCTTCATGGATGATGACCCTGTGCTGCCGCTGGTGCTGGAGAGTGGAAGCATTACGGTGAAGCTCGATGATACACAGCAGGTGGTAAGCGGTACTCCTATGAACGATAAACTCTTCGGATTCTTCAAGAAATACCAGCAGATTCAGAATCAGTTGCGCGAACTGGTACACAAGCACGACCAGGCTATCATGAACGGTAGCGATATGGTGGCTGTCAACAAGCATCTGAACGAGGAATCCATCCGCCTCTCTGAGCAGGAAGACAAGCTCATCACTTCGTTTGTTACCGACAACTTCAACAATGTGCTGGGACCGGGCGTCTTCTTCCTCGTTACAATGGGCAACCAGTATCCGATGCTCTCTCCTTGGATTGAGGATATCATGAGCAAGGCTACCGACTATTTCAAGAATGATCCTTATGTAAAGGACTATTATAAGAAAGCTCAAGAGAATCAGGAGATTATGAATGGTACCCGAGATGCGCAGAGCGGCATGCAGCCAGAGATGGAAGCGGCTCCACAGGTGAATCCTGATGCGGCTCCGGCACCTACAGCCAACGAACTGGCTGCGCCTACGATTCCTGAAAAACAGGAAGGTCAGGAGTAGAAACAGGGCTCTTTCAGGGTCTTGGGCATTAACATCTTGTAAAACTCTTCATTTTATAAGTTTAGTAATATGAAATTAATCAAGAATGGAACCATTATAAATGAGGGTCGCTCTTTTGTGGGCGACCTCTTGTTGGATGGTGAATTTATCAAGGAGATATATGAAGGCGAGGCACCCCGTGGCAATTACGATGAAGTCATCGATGCCTCGGGGTGTTTTGTTTTGCCGGGTGTGATTGATGATCATGTTCACTTCCGTGAGCCGGGACTTACGCAGAAGGCTGACATCGAGAGCGAAAGCCGTGCAGCTGCCTTTGGTGGTGTGACCAGTTATTTTGAGATGCCTAACACGGTGCCTCAGACTACTACTCTGGAGGCCTGGCAGGCGAAGCGGCAGCTGGGCGCAGAGAAGAGTCATGTGAACTACAGTTTCTTCTTTGGTGCTACCAATGACAATGTAAATGATTTTGAGCAGCTCGATACGCATCGTGTACCGGGCATCAAGCTCTTTATGGGTTCCAGTACGGGCAATATGCTGGTGGATAAATATGAGGCACTGCAGGCTATCTTCAAGAAGGCGAAAGAGCTGGATTTGCCGGTGATGACCCACTGTGAGGATACCGAAATCATCAACCGCAACATGCAGCTGGCTAAGCAGAAATGGGGTGAGGACCCTGCCGTAGAACATCATCCGGAAATACGCAGCGAGGAGGCTTGCTATGAAAGCAGCCGTCTGGCAGTGCAGCTGGCTAAGGAAAGCGGGGCGCATCTCCATATCGCTCACGTTACTACGGCTAAGGAACTGGAGTTCTTCGGTAAGGATGAAAATATTACAGGAGAGGCTGTTGTGGCTCATCTTATGTTCTCGGATAAAGATTACGCTGTGAAGGGCGCACGCATCAAATGCAACCCTGCAGTAAAGACCGCTGCTGACCGCGAAGCTTTGCGTAAGGCGCTGAGTAATGGCAAGATAACTGTAGTAGGTACCGATCACGCTCCTCATCAGTTGAAGGATAAACAGGGCGGTTGTGCCAAGGCTGCATCAGGTATGCCAATGGTACAGTTCTCACTGGTAAGCATGCTGAAACTTGTTGACGAAAAGGTAATCAGTATCGAGCGTCTGGTTGAACTGATGTGCCATAATCCAGCCCGTCTGTTCCATATCAGTCAGCGCGGCTTCCTGCGTCCGGGTTATAAGGCAGATGTCGTTGTGGTGCGCAAGGGAGAGCCTTGGAAGGTGACCGAAGAGGTGATTCAGAGCAAGTGTAAATGGAGCCCTGTAGAGGGTGATGAGTTTGCATGGAAAGTGGAACAGACTTTCTGTAACGGTCATCTTATCTATAACAAAGGCGTGTTTGATGCCGCCAGCAGAGGAGAAGAACTGGAGTTCAGAAACAATTCCTGAAATAGAGAAATCTTACGGGGATTGTAAAATAAAATATCGTATCGGATGCGAAGAATTGTATACAATATAAGCGAAATTGAGCCATATATCAACTGGCTATATTTCTATCATGCCTGGGGATTGAGCGGCAAACCTCGAGAGGAAAAGGAAAAAATGAAGGCTGAGGCGCTCGATATGCTCCATTCATGGGAAGGCGAATATCATACCTATGCCGTCTTCGGACTCTTCGAGGCGAACAGCGAGGGGGATGATATCTGGCTGGAAGGGCAGAAAGTCCGCTTCCCGATGCTCCGTCAGCAGCATCCGGCGGCTCAGGGAGAACCCAATCTCTGTCTGGCTGATTTCATCCGTCCTCTGGGCAGTGGAATAACAGACCGGCTGGGTATCTTCTGCACGACGGTAGATGGCGGTCTGGAGAAGAAATATCGCTCGGACGACTACCTCAATATGATGGCACAGACACTCTGCGACCGGTTGGCTGAAGCCACGGCAGAGAAGTTGCACGAAGAGGTGAGACGCAGCATCTGGGGCTATGCTCCCGACGAGCAGCTGAGTATCGAAGACCAGCATCTGGAGCGCTATCAGGGCATCCGTCCGGCTATAGGATATCCTTCGCTGCCCGATACCAGTGCCAACTTCATCATCGACCAGCTCATCGATATGAGTCAGGTGGGCATCCGGCTCACCACAAGCGGAATGATGACGCCTCATGCCAGTGTCTCGGGGCTGATGTTTGCACATCCCAAGTCGCGGTATTTCGAACTGGGACGGATAGGAGACGACCAGCTTCGCGACTATGCACAGCGCAGAGGAGTGCCCGTGCAGGCAATGAAAACGTATCTTCAATCAAGTTTGATCAAGAAATGATAGCAAGAATATTGATACCCGTAGTGGTATTCACCCTGTTGCCGTATCTGTGGATATATAAAAGGTATGGCAAGTTACGGCTGAAGAGTCTCTGGCAGCGGGTGCTCTTCTGGTTGCCGGCTTTCGTGGTTATCGCCTACAGCGCGTATATCACGATGCAGCCCAACTTCCTGCCACGCAATCCGGTGCTCATCGACATCTGGTTTGTGATGATGGCAGTATGTGCGGTGCCGCAGTTTGTCTTCAGCCTGTTCAGCGTCTTCGGCTGGTGCTGTATGCGGCTTCTCCACGGTCATCGCAACTGGGGCAAGCTCCTCGGACTGGTAGTGGGAGTGGTGGCGTTCATCTGCTTTATCTACGGATTTACCGAGGGATTTCCTAAGATGCAGGTCAAGCGAATCACCATCTATGTACCCAATCTGCCGAAGTCTTTCGAGGGCTATCGCATCGTTCAGTTCAGCGACATCCATCTCGGGTCATACTATGGCTGGCGTGGTCATCTGCCTCAGCGCGATATCGACAGCATCAATGCCGAGAAGCCTGATTTGATTTGCTTTACGGGTGATTTACAGAATGTTACACCCGATGAACTGCCTGAGTATCAGGCGCTGCTCAGCAGTCTGAAAGCCAGAGACGGCGTGATGAGTGTGCTGGGCAATCACGATTACACCTATTATATGGATGTAGATGATGAGCAGGAGATAGCTGCATTAGAGAAGCGGATGCAGGACTTCCAGCGGAGTTGCGGATGGCACCTGCTGATGAATGAGCATGTGGCGGTGCATAGAGGTGCTGACAGTATCTATGTGGCTGGTACAGAGAACTATGACAAGCCAAAGCGAACCAACGTAAGGAAGGCGCTGTATGGCATCAGACCGGGCTCTTTCGTGCTGATGCTGCAGCATATTCCGAAGCAATGGCGCGAGACCTGGCCTTCTACTATCAATAAGGAGAAGGATGAGGATGGCGATGTGATAGGACCTGACAGGAAGGATTCGCTGGTCGTAGCACCGCAACTTACGCTGAGCGGTCATACGCATGCGGGGCAGATCAGCGTACTGGGCTTGCGTCCGTCGATGTTTACTCCTTATGATTATGGCCTCTTCGAGGAGGAGGGTTGCCAGCTCTATACCACATCGGGGCTGGGCGGTACCGTTCCAATCCGCATAGGGGCTACGGCAGAAATCGTGGTCATCACACTCAAAAGAAAATGAGGAGTGTTGAGTGTTGAATGTTAAATATTGAGTGTTAAATTATTCATTCTTAATAAAAAATGAAGTACTTATATCGTCTGTATCAGCTTGTAATATGCTTGCCAATCCTCTTGTTGGCTAGCTTTTTAACCAGTGTAACTACTGTTTTGGGATGCATGCTGGGTAATGGTCATTTCTGGGGTTATTATCCTGGTAAGTATTGGTCCTGGCTTTGGGTCCGCATCCTCCTTCTGCCTGTAAAAGTAGAAGGACGTGAGCATCTCAAGAAGAACCAGAGTTATGTTTTCGTGGCCAATCATCAGGGTGCTTTTGATATCTTCCTGATATACGGTTTTCTGGGCAGAAACTTCAAGTGGATGATGAAGAAGGGCTTGCGCAAAGTGCCTCTCATCGGTATCGCCTGTGAGTATGCGCACCACATCTTTGTAGACAAGAGCGGACCTTCGAAGATCCGTGCTTCTTATGACCGTGCTCGTGAGGTGCTTAAAGAGGGTATGTCGCTGGTGGTATTCCCAGAGGGTGCCCGTTCGTTTACGGGGCACATGGGCGTGTTCCGCCGCGGCGCTTTCATGCTTGCCGATGAACTGCAGTTGCCGGTATGTCCGCTTACCATCAATGGCAGTTTCGATGTGAAGCCTCGTATGAAGGACATCTATTGGGCTTTCTGGCATCCTCTGAAGCTCACCATTCATGAGCCTATCGAGCCGATAGGCAAGGGAGCTGACAATATCAAGAACCAGATGAACAAGAGCTATGAGGCGATCATGAACGGACTTGACAAGAAATATCAGGGGTTTGTAGAGAATCCGGACCAATAATTTCGGGTTTTCGCTTGTTATTTCAAAAATAAGTTGTAATTTTGCATCTGTATTACATTATTTAGTATCAGAATCATTAAAATTATAAGAAGTTATGAGTGATAGCATAGTAATCATTCCTACATATAATGAGAAGGAAAACATTGAGAAAATCATCCGTGCTGTCTTCGGTCTCGAAAAGCAGTTTGATATCCTCGTTATCGATGACGGAAGTCCTGATGGTACTGCTGCCATTGTCAAGGGCTTGATGGCTAATGAGTTTGCCGGTCGTCTGCATATCCTGGAGCGTTCGGGTAAACTCGGTTTGGGTACTGCCTATATCATGGGCTTCAAATGGTCATTGAAGCAGGGCTATGACTTCATCTTCGAGATGGATGCCGACTTCAGTCATGATCCTAATGATTTGCCTCGTCTCTATGCGGCAACTCACGATGAGGGGTATGATGTGGCTGTAGGCTCAAGATATATTTCGGGTGTGAACGTGGTCAACTGGCCTATCGGACGCGTATTGATGAGCTATTTCGCTTCTAAATACGTACGTATCGTAACCGGATTTAAGGTGAATGATACCACAGCTGGATTCGTCTGCTACCGACGTAAGGTGTTGGAAACCATAGATTTGGATGCTATCCGCTTCAAGGGCTATGCTTTCCAGATAGAGATGAAATATACGGCTCATCGAATAGGTTTCAAGATCAAGGAGGTGCCTGTCATCTTTGTTAACCGACGTGAAGGTGTGAGCAAGATGAGTGGTGGCATCTTTGGTGAGGCTTTCTTTGGCGTGATGCGACTGCGCCTGGATGGCTGGTTCAAGAAATATCCGAAGAAGGATTAATACTCTGTAATCACTACTCAGTAATCAGTAATCACTAATCAGTACTTGGATGGAAATCCAAAAGATAGAAAAAACATACGGGCGTTCGCCACAGGCGGATGCCCTCTTTGATTTGATGGGGAAGAAGTCGGTTCATTCCATTTTTCTCCAGGGTTTGCTGTGCTCTTCGGCTCCGATGTTCTTTGCTTCTCTGCAGGGGAAGATGAGGCGTTCGGTACTCTTCGTGCTGGATGATGCCGATGAAGCAGGCTATTTTTATCACGATCTCACTCAGATGATGGGGCAGGAGAAGGTCTTCTTCTTTCCTTCCAGCTATCGGCGTGCCGTGAAATACGGGCAGCGTGATGCAGCGAACGAAATCCTACGTACAGAGGTGCTGGCGCGCCTCTCTTCGGGAGGACATTTCCTGGTAGTCACTTATCCCGATGCACTGGCAGAACTCGTTGTGGCTAAGCAGAATCTGGATGAACGGATTCTGAAACTGACTGTAGGCCAGCAGATTGCCCAAACCGATGTAGTTCATACCCTGCGCGATTTCGAACTCAAAGAAACCGATTATGTTTATGAACCGGGCCAGTTTGCCGTGCGTGGAAGCATCCTCGATGTCTATTCCTACAGCTGCGAATATCCGTTCCGTATCGACTTCTTCGGCGATGAGATTGACACCATCCGTACCTTTGATGTTGAGACCCAGCTCTCGCAGGTGAAGCGCACAGAGATAGAAATCGTGCCCGAACTCGCCCATATCGAGAGCAACAAGCAGTGTTTCCTCAATTTCCTCTCCGAAAGTATGCCCGTCGTGGCGAAAGATCTTTCTTTCGTTTGCGACCGCATCGGTCAGATCTATACCGAAGGCTTCTCATCGCAGAGCCTTACCGAGCAGCTGGAGGGAGCTACTGAGGTGGAGGCAGAGCGCATCAGACATGAGATGAAGACCGAGCTCAACCTCGTTTCTCCGCTCGATTTCAAGAAGGCAGTAGCGGCTCATCTCCGTATCGAGTTCGGCAAGGTCGCTCCGTCAGAGAGTCCGGCTGTGATACCTTTCAATATCGCTCCACAGCCTCTTTTCCATAAGAATTTTAATTTGCTTTGCCAGACTCTGGAGGATTTCCTGCTCCAGGGTTACACCTTATATATATTGGCAGATAGCCAGAAGCAGCAACAGCGCCTGAAGGATATCTTTGAAAGCGAAGAGCTGAAGCGCTACGCCATCCGTTTTACACCGGTAGACAAGACGCTTCATGAAGGCTTTACTGACCATGACAAGAAGTGCTGTTTCTTTACCGATCATCAGATTTTTGACCGTTTTCATAAATATAACCTGCGCTCAGATAAAGCGAGAGCCGGCAAGATGGCACTCACCATGAAGGAACTGCAGGAGATGGAAGTGGGAGATTTTATCGTGCATGTAGACTTCGGTATCGGCAAGTTCGGCGGTCTGGTTAGGGTTCCTACGGGCAACAGCTATCAGGAAATGATCCGCATCGTCTATACGAACAATGACAAGGTGGATGTTTCTATCCACTCGCTTTATAAAATCAGCAAATATCGCCGCAGCGATACCGGTACTCCGCCTCGCCTGTCTACACTGGGTACAGGTGCCTGGGATAAACTCAAGGACAAAGCTAAGAAGCGAATTAAGGACATTGCGCGCGACCTGATCAAACTCTATGCCCAGCGCCGACGGGAGAAGGGATTCGCCTTTAGTGCCGACAATTATCTGCAGCATACGCTGGAGGCTTCCTTCCTGTATGAAGATACGCCAGACCAGAATAAGGCTACTCAGGAGGTAAAGAAGGATATGGAGAGCGGCAGACCGATGGACCGTCTGGTTTGTGGCGATGTGGGCTTCGGCAAGACAGAGGTTGCCATCCGTGCAGCCTTCAAGGCAGCGTGCGACAGCAAGCAGGTTGCGGTGCTGGTGCCTACTACCGTTCTGGCTTTCCAGCACTATCAGACTTTCAAAAAGCGTCTGGAAGGCATGCCTGTAAGGGTAGACTATCTCAGTAGAGCCCGTACAACGAAGGAAACCAGAGAGGTGCTTGACGCCCTGAAAGAGGGTAAGATTGATATCCTCATAGGTACGCATAAGCTGATATCAAAGACCGTGAAATGGCATGACCTGGGACTGCTCGTCATCGATGAAGAGCAGAAGTTCGGTGTGTCTACCAAAGAGAAACTCCGTCAGCTCAAGGTAAATGTCGATACACTCACGATGAGTGCCACTCCGATTCCGCGAACCCTCCAGTTCTCTCTGATGGGCGCCCGGGATATGAGTATCATGCGCACTCCGCCACCTAACCGTTATCCGATTCATACCGAACTGGTAACGTTTAGTAGTGAAGTTATCTGCGATGCCATCAACTTCGAGATGAGCCGAAACGGACAGGTTTATTTCGTATGCGACAGAATATCCAAGCTTCCGGAGCTCAAGATGCTCATCGAGAAGCATATCCCAGACTGTAGGGTAGCAATCGGTCACGGACAGATGAAGCCTGAGGATTTGGAGAAAATCATCATGGGCTTTATCAATTACGATTATGATGTACTGCTTTCTACCACTATTGTAGAGAACGGTATCGACATTCCCAATGCCAATACGATTATCGTGAGTGATGCTCATCACTTCGGATTGAGTGACCTGCATCAGATGCGTGGACGCGTAGGAAGAAGCAACAAGAAGGCTTTCTGCTATCTGATGGCGCCACCTAAGAGCGCACTTACTCCTGAGGCGCGTCGCCGTCTGGAGGCGCTGGAGACGTTCAGCGAACTGGGTAGCGGCTTCAATCTCGCCATGCAGGACCTGGATATTCGCGGTGCGGGTAATCTGCTGGGCTCTGAGCAGAGCGGTTTTATGGAAGATCTGGGTTATGAAACCTACCAGAAGATTCTCTCTCAGGCTGTCACAGAGTTGAAGAACGAGGAGTTCTGTGATCTTTATCAGGAGAAGATGGATGAAGGTGCCCAGCTTACGGGTGATGATTTCGTTGACGATTGTGGCATAGAGAGCGATCTGGAGATGTATTTCCCTCAGACTTATGTGCCTGGTGACAGTGAGCGCATGCTTCTTTATCGTGAACTGGACCGCCTGGAGAGCGATGATGAAGTAGAAGCTTACCGCAAGCGTATGATAGACCGTTTTGGTCCTGTGCCTCATGAAGCAGACGAACTGATGCATGTGGTAGGTCTGCGTAGGGTAGGCAAGAAGCTAGGTTGCGAGAAGATTATTCTCAAGCAGGGCTATATGCAGATGCAGTTTGTAAGCAATGTAAACAGTCCGTTCTACAGAAGTCAGATGTTTAACCGCATACTCGCTTACGTTACCAGTCATATTCAAGATTGTGTTCTGAAGGAAAAATTCAACAAGCGAATGCTTCGCATCAATGATGTGAAGACAGTAGGGCAGGCTGTAAATCTGTTGAATCAGATATCGCAGATAGATTTAGGTAATGAAAAGAAATAATCTGTGTCTACAGTCTATGGGTAAAATCCTGTATCAATTGCGGAAGTAGACAATAAAACAGACTGTTGATTTATACTGAAAGGTTAGAAATCTGACAACGTTACATGATGATATGTCAACTTTACATGATAATATGTTTCAGTTTAGTGTATAAAAAAACATTGGAATCTCAATATCACTATTGAACTCCAATGTTTTATTTTTTTGTATAAGTAAAAGATGATGATAAGCGTTTCACAACGCATTTTGAATTTTTCTGTTGCAAAGATACTATTTTTTATTATAATATAGGGGGTAATATTTGGTATTTTATGGGGTAATATTTGATTGAATTTATAAAAATGACACTGAAAATACACTTATATAATAAATAATACCTGTAGAATGAACTATTTTATTGGATAAGAATAAAAAAATAGTGGAAAAACACATAAAAAAGTTCTTTATTTCATTTTTTATTTGTACCTTTGTTCTGGCATACAACAATTTTAAACATATATATAAATATGAGACAGAAAAAGTACATCTTAAGCGAGCAGGAACTTCCTACTCAGTGGTACAACATTCAGGCAGATATGCCTAACAAGCCATTGCCACCGTTGAACCCTCAGACACACCAGCCAATGAATGCTGATGATTTGTCACACGTATTTAATAAGGAGTGCTCAAAGCAGGAACTTGATACAGAGCACGCTTGGATTGATATTCCGGAAGATGTGCTGGAGAAGTACACCTTCTACCGTTCAACCCCTCTTGTACGTGCTTACGCCCTTGAGGAGGCACTCGGTACTCCGGCGCATATCTATTTCAAGAATGAGAGTATCAATCCGTTAGGCTCTCATAAAATCAATTCAGCCATTCCTCAGTGCTACTACTGTAAGCAGGAGGGGGATACCAATGTCACTACAGAGACTGGTGCAGGACAGTGGGGTGCAGCCCTCTCTTATGCAGCAAAACTCTACGGCCTGGAGGCAGCAGTTTATCAGGTAAAGATTACCATGCAGCAGAAACCATACCGTTCCAGCATCATGCGTACGTTTGGAGCCACTGTAGAGGGTTCTCCTTCTATGAGTACACGCGCAGGTAAGAACATTATCACACGTGATCCTCATCATCCTGGTTCGCTCGGTACTGCCATCAGTGAGGCTGTTGAGCTGGCTACAACCACACCGGGCTGTAAGTATACGCTGGGTTCTGTGCTCAATCATGTGGCACTTCACCAGACCATCATCGGTCTAGAGGCAGAGAAGCAGATGGCGATGGCAGGTGAGTATCCTGATCAGGTAATTGCTTGTTTCGGTGGTGGTAGTAACTTTGGTGGTATTGCCTTCCCATTCCTCCGTCACAACTTTACAGGCGAGCGCCATACTGAGTTTATTGCTGCAGAGCCGGAGAGCTGTCCTAAACTGACTCGCGGTAAGTTTGAGTATGATTTCGGTGATGAGGCAGGTTATACTCCATTGCTGCCAATGTTTACTCTGGGTCATGATTTCAAGCCTGCCAACATTCATGCAGGTGGTCTCCGTTATCATGGTGCTGGCATGATTATCTCCCAGCTTCTGAAGGATGGTTATCTGCATGGTGTAGATATCCCGCAACTGGAGTCATTCAAATCAGGTATGCTCTTCGCTCAGACCGAGGGTATCATTCCTGCTCCAGAGAGCTGTCATGCGATTGCAGCCACTATACGTGAGGCTCTGAAGGCTAAGGAAGAGGGCAAGGAGAAGGTTATCCTGTTCTGTCTCTCAGGTCATGGTCTTATCGATATGCCGTCTTACGATAGCTTTATCAATGGCGATTTGCACGATTATTCTGTGAGTGATGAAGAAATCCAGCAGTTCCTCAAGGATGTGCCAAAGGTTGACTAATTTTCAGTTAACAGTTAACAGTTAATAGTTTATAGCAAACAGTTGACAATTATTCTTTGAGATATATTGAAATAACAATATCACATTATAAAAGAAGCCAGGCTGCGAAAAGCAACCTGGCTTTTATTTTAGAAATTCTATTCTCTTTTTTTAGAAATTCTATTCTCAGTTCGAGACTTCTATCTTTCATTAGAAGTTCAACCACTCTTCGATAGCCTTAGCGATGACATCGAAGCTTGTGGTAGGCTCGAAGCGGGCTACAACCTGACCCTTCTTGTTAACGAGGAACTTAGTGAAGTTCCACTTGATATCGGCACTCTCCTTGTAGTTAGGATCAGCCTCGCTCAACATCTTGTCGAGAACAGGGTAGAGAGGGTGGCTCTCGTCCCAACCAGCAAAGCCCTTACATTCTTTCAGAAATTTGAAGAGAGGGGCAGCATCGTCTCCGTTTACCTTGATCTTCTTGTAGCGCTGGAACTCTGTGCCGTATGTAAGCTTGCAGAACTGATGAATGCTTTCATCTGTACCAGGGGCTTGCTGACCAAACTGGTTGCAAGGAAAATCAAGTATTTCGAAACCTTGAGAATGATAGGTCTCATAAAGTTTCTCCAGTTCCTCATACTGAGGTGTGAAACCACACTTTGTGGCGGTGTTGACGATGAGCAGCACTTCGTTGGCATACTCCTTGAGGGAAACATCCTTTCCCTTTCTGTCTTTAACAGAAAATTCGTAAACAGTTCTCATTTTTTTTATCTTTATGTATATGTGTTATCTATATTTCCGATCTCAACTTATATGATCTAGAGTGCAAAGATACTACTTTTCTCTTAGAATACTTCAAGAGTTTTTTTAAAAATTCTAAAAATCGAACAAAATCATAGATGAAGGAATAAGCGTAATATATATAATGTAGATAGTATCGCAGTTAAGAGTATATAGATTCCGTAGATAATTGGGTTTGTGAATAGAAAGGTGTGTAGATTATAAGACTACATAACGGCCTGCATGAAACAGCATAAAAATAAAAAATGCAGGATTTTCACAAACCCTGCATTCCTTTTTCTTTACCTCTTTTTCCTCAAAAAACAAAGAAAAAGAGGTTTACGATTAATCTATCATTTAACTTTTCTAAGAACTTGTTGCAAAGATACTACATTTTCTTGTAACACCAAACTTTTTCTCAGTTTTTTTTCAGTAAAAAGGGAAAATTAATCAAATACCCCCCCCATTTTTATACTTTTTTGCAATATTCGGTCAAAAAACTAAGCAAAACGGCTCAATTTTATGACTATTCTGCTTTTTTCCTTGCTTGAACGTTTTGCTGTGTACGATAACGAAGAAGGCTGTGCCCGACAACAACTGAAGATATGTCCTGTAATATGTATTACTTTTTGTCAATACAGATAAAAGCAGCCATCAGTAATGATGACTGCTTTCATCTGTAATTATGCGGGCTATCCCTGCGTTCTGTTTCGGTATTCAGTAGGCACGATACCCGTTTCTTTCTTGAATACCTTCGAGAAATACTTAGGGTCGGTGAAACCTACTGCGAAGGCGATGCTGCTCAGTGTATTGTCTGTCTTGCGCAACATCTCGCATGCCTTCTTGATACGTATATGGCGAACGAAGTCTACCGGCGTCATTCCGGTCGTTGCTTTCACCTTATTATATAGTACGCTTCGGCTCATACCGATTTCGTTCGAGATGTCATCAATCTTGAGTTCCGGGTTGCCTGCATTTTCAACAATAAACCTGAAGGCACGCATCATGGTTCTGTCCTGCATCTGTGCCGCCATAAATGCCAGCTCGCTGTTTGGGTCAACCGCTTCGTTCTCGGCACTAGTTTCAGCCTGGTTAATAGCAGGCAGAGGAGCTGCTGCAGGCAGTATTCGCAAGGCTGCTATGGCATCTTTATCGCCAGCTTCCTTCAGTTTTCTGATGATATCCACCTGAATGTTGCGGCGCTGGGTGAGGATAGCCTCTATTCGGCCGAGCAGATAAGGGGTAGAGAATGGCTTGGTGATATAGGCGTCAACTCCTTCATCAAAACCTCGCTGCTGGTCTTCTACGCTTGCCTTGGCCGAGAGAATCATCACAGGGATGTTGTTGAGGGTGGTATCCTGCTTGATCTCGTGAATCATCGACAAACCATCCATCACAGGCATGGTAACGTCTGTGAGGATAAAGTCTGGTATCTCCTTGCGGACCATCACTAAACCAGCCTTTCCGTTCTCTGCAAGCAGCACGTTATAGGTAGGTGAGAGGATACTGTAGAGGAACTTGCGCAGGTCGGCATTGTCTTCTACTACCAGTACCGTCTGGTCTTTGAGTTCCGCTTCTTCCTGTGCTTCTTTCTGTTCCTTGCCCATTTCTTCCAGGCGTTCTGCCTCTGCATCCTTTTCTTCTTTCTGTTTGTTGGTTTCTTCCAGATAGTCAGATGCATTGTGGTCGTCAATCTGGCCATTCGCTTTTTCTCTTTCTGCCAGGTCGTAATCTTCCTCGGTCAGACCGCTGTTCGTATGGAAGTCTGCCTTGTTGTCATATCTCTGAACCTTGTCCAGCATTACCAGCATTTCGTTGGCATTGTCTATTACCATTCTCAGCAGTTCCTTGCCCTTTCGGGTGATACCCGGTTCGGTATCCAAAACGGTTTTTACCGGGGCTCCGATGAGTGTTAGAGGGGTTCTCAGGCGGTTGGCAGCATCGTTGTAGAACTCGTTCTTCATCACGCTCATCTCGTGGGTTACGTTCTCGCGCTGGCGCTGGTTGTAGGTATAGAAGATTGCGCCTACGATACCGAAGAGCAGAAGCAGCATCAGAAATTTGCCCCAGATGCTTTCCCAGAAGGTAGGGCGCACTTCGATAGGCAGTTCTGCCACATACTTGCTCCATACACCGTGAGAGTTGGTGGCTCTCACCTTGAGTACGTAATCGCCATGACTGATACGGTTGAAGCCGATGGTATGGTTGCTTCCGTTTGATATCCACACGCCTGGAGCTGTATAACCATCTATGCGATAGAGGTATTTGGTCTGATACTTGCGCTGATAGTCGAGCGATGCGAAGTTGATGGTCAGGTTTCGCTTGTTGGCAGGAATCACTATTTTATCCTTGTGCAGGATAGGTTCCGACTCCTTCTCTCCGCTATAATGGAGGGAACAGAAGATGACTTTAGGCTGGTAGTTGCTCTTCTTCAGCGTAGCCGGATTGAAGGTAATCAGTCCCATCGGGGTACCTACCGAGATGTTGTTGCTTGCCGGATCGTGGTAAGGACGGCTTTGCGAGAACGACATGTTGAAGTCGAAATCGTTAGGTCCGAACACGTTGCACTGGCCCGTTTTCGGGTTTACGCAGTCGATACTCGATTCTCTGATTACCCAGATTCTTCCCTGGTTGTCTTCTATCATGCCCTGTACGATGCCTTCGTTAACATCGATGGCATGAAAGTATTTCATCTTCAGGTTGTCTTGCAGGAGCGATTTGCTCACAATCTCTTCCATCACACCGCCCTGTTGCGATATATACATCTTGCCGCTGGTGTGCTCCATGATATTGTTCATATCGTTTGCAGCCAGACTTGTTGTATCGTTCGGTATGTAGTAGGTCTTGTGGTATTTGATCTTTCTTGCGTTTGTAAAGGCATCACTGAAGGTGATGAGACCATCTGTAGTACCTACGAGAATGGTTCCCGTAGTGGTGCAGCAGATGCGGCGTATGCGGTCGTAGTGCTGTTTCTCCCAAGGCAGGCCGTTCCGCTTGCTGATGAAGCTGATACTGCCGTCTGCCGCCTCGTTAACAAGTGCCAGCCCACCTCCGTAGGTACCTATCCAGATGCGTCCGGTGCGGTCGGCTACAATGTCTTGTATCTTGTCGAACGGCAGCGATGACGGGTTGTTGGCATCATAAACAAAGTGTCTTACCTGCATTTTATCTATCAGATAGACACCATTTCCGTTGGTTCCTATCCATGCTCTTCCCTTGATATCGAAGTGGATAGACATGATGCTCTTCTCTGCGAAGTTTACCTGCTGTGGCACAATCTGTCCGCTTGGCGAAAGGTATCCGATATTCTGGTAGGATGCGTTGAGCACCTGGATTATACCATTGTAATAACCAGCCCAGATATGTCCGTCTGGCGATGCATTCACCGAGAACACTTCGTCTTCGCCTACATCCAGCTTGTTGATAATGTAAGGGTGATATTTGAAGACTACCTGTGTCAGGTCGTGAGAGCCTGTCAGCCAGAGGATTCCCTGGTCTGAGAGTACATATTTCGTAATCTTCGGTATGCGGTAGTTGCCCGATGAATTGCTTCTCAGCAGATAAGGCACCAGTTTTCCTGCCTTGCGGTCAAAATAACTGAAGGTTCCTCCCCTTGGCACTACCCAGAGGGTCTTGTGTTCATCTTGTGTGATGAAATTGCTTTCGCAGGTTGTGCGGTCCATCGGGTCGTCCTGGTCGGCAAAGAGCCACTGTTTCTGTCCGGTCTTCGGATTGACGAGGGTTACTCCCATGCCGTCAGTGAATGCCCATACCATACCGAAATCATCGGTATAAATCTTCTTTACCTCTGCCAGAGGCTGACTCGGGCTCTGTACGTTGATGATATCAAACTTGAAGGTGCGCGGGTTGTAGATGATAACACCCAGATTGGTTGCCAGCAGGAGTTGGTAACCTGTATTTTTCAGTTGGTTGATACGGGTTACGCCTTCCGGCATTGGTATCATGGTGAGTCGGTTCTGCAGGTCATATTTTGCCAGTTTGCCGTCTTCAGTTGCCAGGAACTCATCTTCTCCCACCCCTCTGAGCCATTTGAAAGGCAGTTTGCTTGGAATTTTCGAATGATATATGTATGCGCCTTTGTCGGTAAGCACCCATTCTCTTCCGTGTATATCTCGATGGATGTACCATACATTTCCGCTTCTGAGTCCCTTTTCTCCTACTTTGATGAGTTCTATGTTCCGCTCATCAAAGGTTCTTCCTGCTGATCGGATGATGTATTTTCCATCTTCTGAAGTAAACCATGTAGCTCCGTTTTTCATTGGGTATACCTGGCTCACGCGCAGGTTGATGTTGAACAGTTCGTTGAATTTCTGTCCTACAGCAAAGAACCGGCAGAAGTGGGTATCGTATACGTAGAGCTGGTTGTCGTATGTGATACACCACACGTTGTTGTTATAGGATGGTTCTATTTTCAGTATACGGTTGGTTGACAGGACGTCAATATCATCGGGGTTGTCTCTGAAAGTATGAAACTTGTAGCCGTCATAGAACGACAGTCCGTTCCATGTACTGAACCACATGAGGTTGTCTTTACCTTGTTTGAGGTCTGAGATGGTATTGGCAGCGAGTCCGTCTGTGATAGAGAATTTTCTCACATCGCAGTAGGGTACAGCTGCCATCATGATGGTAGAGAGCAGTCCTAATAGGGTGATATATAATTTTCTTTTCATCATTTTTATTCGTATACGTTTATTAATCGCAACAAAGGTAGTGAAAATTATTGAGAATACGTATTTATCAGGTGTATTTTTTTATGTTTGCGCCTTAAAATCTTCCACTTTTCGTAGAATAGGTGTAATATTTGGTTGTTATCTCCCTGCTTTTCTTTTGTTTAACGTATGTTGTTTCGCTATTGGTTATTTCTGAATTTTCTTCATGTTTTTCTAAAGAATAGGGATTTCCCCCTCAGTTTGTATCCTTTTCCCCTTTGATGCAGACGAAAAATCCACTACCTTTGCATCGAGTTCAAAAAAGAATGCTGTTCTTCAAGAACTCAAAAGTATAGAAGATATAAGAATATAAATAACTTAACTGATAAATTGATATGAAAAAGTTTACTACTCTTCTCACAATGGCTTTCATAGCTTTGATGAGTATCTCATTCACCTCATGTGATGATGATTCTGATATTGCATACACCCTCGATGGTACATGGAAGGGTAATATGTTGGTAGAATATGGCGGTGTCGATGCTGTTTACTCTGTAATTCACTTCGACCAGACTGATGGCATCTATTCTGGTACAGGCTATTGGATCGATTATTATCAAGAAGATTATTGGCATGGTAACAATTATATAGCAAACCGTATTCGTTGGACGGTACGCAATAAGAGTATCTATATAGATTTTCTGGATGAGAATAGTGATGGTGCGATTATTTCTGATTATGCTTTGAGCGATCGCAAATTCTCTGGATATGTTGAAGTGCTAGGTAACGGCAATCGTGCTTATTTCGAGCTTTATCGCGATTTTGACAGCTATAACTGGCGCGATTATGACTTGGGCTACGATTGGGACTACGATGACGGTTGGGGCTACAGCAAGCAGCATTCGGGCTTGGAGAACACCCAGATTGTTTCTCGCGGAGCTAAGGATTCTGTAGAGTATGTTAAGGTGGCAGATGATAATCAGAAGCCTGTTCGCCGTTTTGTAGTGAAGTAAGGCAATAAGGAATTTAGTTTGAAGAAAGGAAACAAGATATGAAAAAGTTTAATCGGATATGGATGTGGATGGCGATAGCTGCAGCATCTTTCTCATTCACCTCATGTGATGATGATTATTATTGGCATGATGATTATTACTGGTATGATGACTATAATCATGGTGGCTGGGGATGGAACCAGGGCGACTGGAACAACGGTTCTAACGGCTCTCAGGATGATGACCTGCTGTCGGAGGCTCAGACTCTTACTGGCGACTGGAGAGGCTCTGTGATGCTTTCTGAACTTGCAGAGGACGGCCAGTCTCGCAATAACTACAGTTTCAATGCCGAGATGACGTTCTATCAGGCGGGTGATAAGGTTAACTCGCTCAGTGGTAATGGTGTAGAAGTGGATTATGCCGATGATGGAAGCAATGAATCCCAGACTCTGAAGTTTACCTGGTACATCGATAAGAATGGTGATATTTATATCCGTTATAATGATTCTGGTGCTACCTATGTGATGGATGCAGGTGCTAAGCAGTATGGTTTCTATCTGGGTGATGAAAAGGGCCAGGATGTGTTCTATGGTTATATGATAGGAACAGGTAAGTCTAAGGGCGATGTGATGCAAATCGATTTAGTGCGCTACGATCCGAGTGGAGCCCGTAAGAAGACCCGTTCTGCTGCAACCGATTCTGTAGCTCCTGGCTTCGGTAAGGCTACCGGCAGGACATTCATGCCACATGCTATCAAGAAGTTGCCGAGAAGATGATGATATAAACCAAGAAATCCGCTCTCTCATTGATTTGAGAGAGCGGATTCTTTGTTTGTATATAGCCTGATTTATTTAAAGCCCCAAAGTTTCTTGAGAGCTTCTGCATCTTGGTTTTCTACATCCTTCTCTATTTCATCAGGGAGATTACAGAAGAAGTCGATGCCGGTTTTGTCTTCCAGCGTCTTGATGTTTACGACATATTTGCCGAGCTTATCGCCCTTTTCAAATGCCTTGTTCTCGTGAGGGAACCAGTAGCCGAAAGCGCTGTATGTATACTGGTTGGTGATCTTGTTTAGTTCCTTTTTCAGTACAGCTACAAAGAAATACTTTGGTATTGGGATATAGCCTGGCTTCTGGGTTTCGCTAGAAGCTCCATTCTTCTTCCAGCCCAGGAGATTACTCTCGCTGCCTACCGGGTCGATGGTACCGCCCTTCACGATGAAGAGGGTATCAGAATCAATCTTTGGAGCTTTGGTACGAAGATCTTCCTCCATTTTATACCATGTTCCACGCTGGTTGAAATTGGCATATTGAGGCTGCATGTTGGTCATGAAGAATGTCTGTTTCTGCTGTGTCAGATTGAGTTTGCGGTCAGCAGAAGGGCAGATATGACCATGGTCAAAGCCTTGAGCTGTAGGAGTAGGGTCTTCTGTAAAATCAGTAATTCCCCATTGTTCTTTCAGATCCGTATCCCATGGATACTGGCGCTCTCCCTTAGCAGGTTTCCATCTGTCAACGTTAGATGCTGTGTTTCCTGTATGGAAAGTATAGCAGCTCCATCTCTGGCTCTTCATGTTGTCATCCCATTCTGTAGAATAGTTCAACATACCTGTTGTATTATCCATGTGAACGATGGCATAGCTGGTACCATTGTTCTTGAGCTTTGGGAACTCCAGACCGCCGATAGCGTTTCTTACCACTTGTGGCATGTTGGCAGTAGCCACATTCTTGTTTGTATTGTTCTTATCGGTTGATTCACCACCGGTATTGCCACCTGTGCTTCCGCCACCCGTATTACCGCCACCCGTATTACCGCCGTTTTCAGGATAATAGAACTGCAGGGTATCGTCAGTGCCGCAAGCAGAGAACGTCATCGCAGCAACGAGCGCGAAGATAAAAAACTTAGTATGCTTCATAATTCTCGATAATGTTTATTAAGTTAAAGATTTAGTGCTTTCTATATAATAATGTATGTAGAAATCGATTGTATGAGGATAGAATAGAGAAAAAAAGTGCATTCCTACGTATATGCAACTACGCAGGAATGCACTCAGTATCTTTGCGATAATAAATATATCCTTATAAAAAAGGTATATTATTACTTCTTCAATTTGCCGTAACGGTTCATGAAGCGGTCTACGCGACCCGCTGTATCAACGAGCTTGCTCTTACCTGTGTAGAATGGGTGAGATGTGCTAGAGATTTCAATCTTAACAACTGGATAAGTCTCGCCTTCGAACTCAACAGTGTCGTTAGTCTTGCATGTAGACTGAGAGAGGAACATATCGCCGTTAGACATATCCTTGAATACTACAGGACGATAATTCTCTGGATGAATACCTTTTTTCATTTTTCTTTTTTATTTTTATTGGGTTATTAAAATTAGACGTCATGGGGATGCTTGTTGCATCATTTCGTGTCCCTTATCGGGGCATGCCCATTATAGCCTGTTATCAATTTCAGGCTGCAAAGTTACGCTTTTTTCCTGAAACCACCAAATATTTCTTCTTCTTTTTAAGAAATATTTTAGAAATGAGCATAATACGTAGGTTAGCGTTCCCTCTTGACACCTATGTTTTTAATGGATGAAAAGAAATCCCCATCGTCTCTGTTTGGGTAGAGGACGATGGGGATTGGTATTTTTTCTAATACATAATATCTACTAGGGGAATTACTTTGCGTATACGATTTCCATCTTGGCAATACGGAGCTGAACGCCACCGCCTGTACCGCTGAATGTATTTGTATAGGTTGCTGTATTTCCTGAGAATACTACAGTAGCAGTTTCGTTACCTACAGCATTCCAGTTCTTGTTTGTATCGTATGTGCATGTAAAGATAATCTTTGCGATAGGCTTGCTGGCTGTGAAAGTCATCTTGTTGTTTGCATAGATACGCAACTCATTAAACTTTGAGTTGTAAGCAGGAGCGTTTGTACCACTGTTCTTGTCAAATGCGATAACTGTGCCGTCAGACAATTTGATCTCTGTAGGAGTAGCATCAGGTTTCAATGCGCTGACGTCATCAATCTTAAGGCTTTCGCCGGCTGTTACACCGCTATTAGCCAACGTTACGGTCAGGCCGTTGATGGTAATGCCGTCTTTTGTAGCAGGAGTATCAGGCTTTGATGGAGTGTCTGGAGTTCCTCCTGTAGCCTCTTTCACTGAGAGATTCTTTACTTCCCATGTTCCAGATGAAGCTGCGCAGGCATAGTGGAGAGCGATAACTACATTCTTCTTGCCCTTGAAGGCTGAGAGATCGTGCTTGTAGGTTTCCCAGGTATTCCAATCCACACCTTCCTTCATTGTGCCAGTAATGTCAGTCCACTTGGTTGTTGCTGGGTCACCGGTGTAATTGTCTGTGATGAGAACCTGATTCTTTACTCCCTCAACGGCTGCACCATTTTTTGTAACATAGCGGAGAATGTAAGAGAACTCCAATGTCGCGCTTTTAGATGCAGAGAGGTCGATAGCCTTAGAAACAATGTAGCTTTCAGATGGAGTTGTTGTCTTAGAGGTATTATCGTAACCTGTAGCCTTTGCGTAGCCGTAAGAGTCGATAACCCATGCTGTACCCTTAATGGTCTTGGCTGTGAATGAACCGAAGCTCTTGCTGAATGTCTCATTGATGTAACCGTCAGCTGGAGTATCAGGGGTTGTAGACCCACTTGTCGGTTTACCATTGAGAGATACAAGATAGTTACCTGTATCATATTCGTTGGTTCCGTTGTAGTTCTTAGCCTTACCGCAGATAACAACCTCATCGCCTGGCTTCAGAGCATCTTCGCCTGAAAACTTTGTGCGATTTGGACCAGCATAGCCATTGTAAACATAGAACTGGTTAGCCGTAGTACCATCATCAGAAATATAATACTTCAAACTACCAAAACTGGCATCAAAGCTGCCTGCCTTAACTGATACCACCTTACCCTTGGTGTAAACTTCCTGATCTGCGCTACCGCCATCTTCGATATACTTAATGATACCGGCAATGTTGAATGGGTCTGCAGCAGTACCTGTACCCTTAGGCTCGCCAGCACTTGGAGCTTCAGGCTTGGTAGGCAATGTGTAAGGCTCTGGTACGTCCTCACAGCTGCTGAATGTGAAGGCAGCCATTGCCGCCATCAAAACTGAAAATATATACTTTTTCATATTATTGTCTTTTTAAATATTGTTACTATTTATATCTATAGAAGTGAACCCGGTTATTTTACTACGAAATTCTTAACCTCCCAGGTTGGAGCACCCGTTGGAGTACTGCTGTAGAAGAAACCGATGTAGATGGTTTTGCCACAATACTTCGTCAAATCTGCAGTAGATGAAACAAAGGTCCAGCTGTTTTCTGTAGGATAACCCTGTACGTCCAAGTCGGTCCATGTCTTTCCGTCTGTAGAAATCTGAACCTTGCATTCCTGCTTCATGTCAGAAGCAAAATTGATAGCCTGATCGAACATGAGTTTAGCGCTCTTGGCTGATTTCAGGTCGATGGCAGGCGATTTGAGACGTGACTGGAGTTCTTGTTTTGAACCGTTCACATAGCCTGAAGCCTTCATTCCGTAAGCTGCAGATGCCCATTTCCAGACAAATTCTACACCATCAGCCAGTTTGATGTTGTCGATGGTGAAATTGCCCTGGCTGGCATCAAACGGCTCGCTGAGATAGGCAAGAACTACCGATTTCAAATCATCCGTGTTGCGAAGCACAATCTGCCAGGTGTTATTGTAACGGGTGAAGATACCGGTGATATCGAATACGCCCTGTGGAACCACCTCGTTGGCAAACTTAGAATAACCTGAGTTGCGCACTACCAGATTGCTGCTGCTAATCTTCTTGCCCGTTTCGGCATCAATCAGTTCCAGACTCGTATTGGTATCATCTGGTGCCCATACGTTAGTACCGTTGGCAGAAGCAAACTTCACCTTCTTCAGGGTCATCAGCTTGCACACGTTAGCATCCATATAGGCTGCATCAGTAAGCTTTGTTAAGTCAAACTCCTCAGGCTCTACTGTGCTAGCATCCGCCTCGCCAGGGTTCAGAATCTTGAAGTGCTCGTTCCATACGGCACGTTCTATCTTACCCATACTAAGCGTTCCGTCAGAGAGTTTGGTGTTTACACCGCCAATCTGAGGCAATTTTCTGTAATTTCCGATATAGAGTCCCTTCAGATTGATGAGAATCTCCTGACCAACAGGCAGATAACCCGAGAGGCCACTTCCGTTGATGGCAATGATGATAGCGCCGGATGCATCCTGTACGCTCACCTGGTTGTAGATATTGCCACTTATATCATTGCCCGTCACTACCGCCTTGATCATCATGTCCTTCTCGATCAGCTTGTAGGCATCCGTGGAGCTGTTGACAACTGAGGCAAACTGGGTCTTCAAATCTGCTATGCTGATCACATTCTTCTCTCTCAGGCTGTTGTTGCCCCATGGAGATGCAGGCACCTTCTCGGTCAGGTCTGGGTCAGCATAACCGTCGCCCATACACGACCCCAGAGTCAGTGCCAGGAATGCCAATGCTATGAATTTTATCTTTTTCATTGTTCTTTCTTTTTATTGTTATAGAGAAACGGGATTGCTCCCTGTTCTTTATGTTAAAGAGAAACTGCTCTTTAGAATCTGTAAGATACCTGGAACATGCCGTTGGTACCCCAGGTGTAATACTTCTTAGGATTCTTAGAGAACTGGTAGAGGCGTGGATTCTTCACGTTGCCGTTAGCATCCAGTGTATAGCTTGAACGTGAGTTCTGCTCATATCCGCCTGTTACGATGGTCTGGTTGTTCAGCAGGTTGGTAATCATGAGGTTGAAGTTGAGAGAACCCTTCTTCAGTCTCACACTCTTGCCTATGCTCAGGTCAACCATCCATCCTCCGTGACCCTTCTCCTGGGCTACAGCATCCTCAGTCCAGCTCATACCGTCGAGTGTAGTAGGAGCAAAGATTTCAGGGAATGCCTTGTGTGCAGCCTGGCGGTTGGTCAGCACCTTCTCATATCTGTAGCTTGGAGAATAAGAGAGGTAGATGCGGTCGTAGTAGTTGGCATTGAGGTTGACGAACCATCCGTTTACGTGGGCATCGAGACCGATGCTTCCCACTGTGAGCGGTGTGCCACTCTCGCGCATATTCATCACGTAAGCCTTGTCCCGGTAAACCTCAGCACTCTTTGAGAGCATGTATATGGCGTTTACATTGTTGATGTTCTTCGCCTCGCTCATAGCGCCCAGAGTCTTCAGGTCGAGCCATGATGTTAGCTTGATCTTAGCGCCCACCTCTACACCATAGTATTCCTTCTTCAGTCCGGTCATGCTCACGTAGGTGAATGAATTCTCATCATCGTTGTAGAAGTTCTGCCATTCCGTAACGTTCTCCAGTCGGCTGTAGTATCCGCTCACGTTGGCACTCAGCCATGCGTTGCGATATAGGTAGCTGAATTCGGAGCTGAAGATGCGCTCGTTCTTGAGGTTAGTCACGAAGTCGTTGCTGATTTCAGGCGAGATGAAGGCTGTGCTTGCCATCGGCGCACGCAGCTCGTATCCGGCTCCGATGCTGAAGGCATGGCCTCTGCCCATATCCACGTTCAGGCTTCCCTTTACGCCACCGTCCAGGAAGTTGGCTGTGCCGCTCTTGCCCTGGCTGTTGTTCGGTGCCATACCGTTGCGCATGTAGCCGCGGCGCTTCATTCCGGTATATCCGATACGTCCGCTCAGCATCGCCTTCATGTTGTAGAATTCGGCTGTATAGGTGCTCCATGCGTTTGCCTTGTTTACGTCGATGCGATAGTCGTAACCGAACTTGTCGCCCTCGTAAACCAGCTTGCCTGTGTTGTTAGGACCGGCTGTGTTCAGGTCGTACTGCACACGTGGGTCGGTCTTAGGATAATCGCCCAGGGCATAGGTGTTGATGTTGTGGAAGATGGCACCGCCCAGCATGTCTTCCAGTGTCTGATAGTGCTGGTTGGTACTCTTTCCGAGCATGATGCCCGTAGCCAGGTTCGATTTCTTGGTCAGCTTGGTGTTCAGCACGGACGAGAGAGTCAGGGTCAGGTTGTCGTTGTGCTTAGCCTGAACATAGTATAGCAGATCCTGTCCGTTCTTGGCTGCCTGCTGGTTAGCATAGTACAGGCGGTCCCAGTTAATCTGTCGGTTCTGCTTGCTTGCCTGCCAGTAGTTTACGGCGTTGTTCCAGTTTTCCCAGGTATACATGTTGTTGCCGTTCTTGTAGTCGCCCCATACATAGTAGTTGGCTGATGGCATGTTCTTCCAGTAGTCTGGCTGTGGATTCTCTGCGTTGTTGTAGTTGAGCTTGGTGCTCTTGTACATAGAGTATTTTCCGAACACCGATGTGGTAAGCTTCATCTGGTCGTTGATTTCCCAGTCCCATGTAGCGATAGCCGAAGGAGCAAAGTCGTTCACTACGCGTGAGTTTCTCTTGTGTCCGTTCTGGTATCCCCAGTATGGGTTATACTGGTAGTCGTTTGCCAGCCAGTAAGCCTCGTCGGTAGATGCTCCCTGGGTGCTTCTTTCTGTCGGGTTACCCCATGTGGAGAAGCTCAGCGAGTGGCCGTTCATCCACTTCTTCTGTACACCGAAGAAATAGGAGAGGGCGTTGTAGAAGGTTCCCTCTACGTATCCCTGGTTAGCCCAGCGGTAGGTGAGACCGGCTGTAATGGCCCATCCCTTCTCGTTGAAACCGCTGGAGTAGGAGTAGAGTCCGCGCAGGGTATAGTTGCGGTTGGCGACACCTACGCTTGCATACTGTCCTTCCTGCATGCTTCCGGCACGGAAATCATAGTTGTTGGAGCCTGCCATGCCCGTCATCGAATAGCCGTTGGCTTCGAAAGGCAGGGCGAAGTCTACGTTTCTGGAGAATCGGTTCAAACCGCCGATGTTGGAGAAACGGAACTGGCCGGTCTCCATGTCGTTCATGGAAGCACCGTTGATATAGACATCGTTGTACTTCTGGTTGAAGGCACGGTAGCGGAAACGTGCTGGCGAGAACAGGTAACCTGCCTGGCTCGCGTATACGTTGCTGGTAGAATTGAGGATGGTGACATTGGATGACATGTCATCGTCCTCGCCCAACTGTGCCTCGGAGAAGGTGAAAGCATTCTCGTCAAGTCCCTGTGCTACGTTCTGGTCAGTCTTTTCGTTCTGAGCCATAGCCAATGAACACGAGAAGAGCGCTAACATTGCTAAGTTTACTTTCTTCTGCATAGTTTATATGTATTAAGTATTAATAAACCGGCAACAGCAGTCTCTTTGAGCAGTGATGATATATGTCCCGCTAGGTCTTGTTTAGGCGATAAGGGGACTTACCGTGGTCCCTGGTCTTGTGTCTTCTGTTCCGATTCAATGTGTTTAATGCTGCAAAGTAACAAAAAGTTTTTTGAAAAATGAATTTATTTATGTTAAAAATGCATGAAAACTGAAAAAATATTCGTTTTTATGGAGATATTTCCGGTTTTTTTAGGTATCTTTGCTGCCTATTACCTCACTGCGTTAAGGTGAACATATATACTATATATAATAAGGTGAACATTAATAATTACTATTAGTATGAGGAAACATTTACTCTTGCTGGCTGCCCTCCTCATGATAGGGCTGGGCGCTACAGCACAGAAAAAGAAGTCGCAGGCTTCTGGCAACAGGCAGTTTCAAGTGTATGCTGTAGGTTTCTACAATCAGGAGAACCTCTTTGATACCTGCCATGATGCCGGTAAGAATGATTACGAGTATCTCCCTGCTAAGGGATGGAATGGTATGAAATATACCAATAAACTCAAGAATATGTCGCGTGCACTTGCCGACATGGGTACCGATGTGCTGCCTAACGTGGGCTGTGCCTTCATCGGTCTGTCTGAGGTTGAGAATGCCAACGTGCTGAAAGATCTCACCGCACAGCCGCCTCTCAAGGCAAGAAACATGCAGTTCTGCCATATCGAGGGTCCCGATAAGCGAGGCATCGATTGTGCGCTGCTCTATAATCCGGCACTCTTCACGGTGAAGAACACCCGATTGGTGCCTTACGTACAGGAACTCGCCAAGGATTCAGCCTACAAGACCCGTGGTTTCCTCACTGTTCGCGGTGAACTGGCGGGCGAGGATGTGGCGGTTATCGTATGCCACTGGCCAAGCCGTTTCTCCGTTTCGTTCTATCGCGAGAGCGGAGCACGCCAGACTAAGGCTGTAAAAGACAGTTTGCTGAAGTTGAACCCGACGATGAAGGTGTTTGTGATGGGTGATATGAACGATGATCCTACTGACGCCAGCATGCACAAGGTGCTGAAGGCGAAGGCGGAAATCAGCGAGGTGGGTGCCGATGATATGTACAATCCATGGTACAACATCCTGGCTAAGGAAGGCAAGGGAACCCTGTTCTACAGCGGTTCATGGAATCTCTTCGACCAGATTGTCATCACGCCTAATCTCCTGAACAGGGATAGTAAAAACAAGGACTACAGTTCTCTGAAGTTCTGGAAGAACTACATCTTCCGCCGCGATTACCTCATCCAGCAGGAAGGTCAGTACAAGGGTGCTCCTTTGCGTACCAAGGCGGGTGGCAGATGGCTCAACGGCTACAGCGATCACCTGCCGGTAGTGATGTACCTGGTAAAGGAAAAGAAGTAGAAAATGGTTGAGAATCATCCTTTTGAGCCGTGGCTGCCCGATAATGCGCGGCTGCTGATGCTCGGCACGTTTCCGCCTGCAGAGAAGCGGTGGTGCATGCCCTGGTATTATCCCAACTTCCAGAATGATATGTGGAGGATATTCGGGATTATCTACTTCCTGGATAAGCTCCATTTCGTGGATGTAGAGAAGAAGACCTATCGCCTCGATGCTATTAAGGAATTTCTCAGGGAGAAGGGCGTCGCCATCTATGATACCGCACAGCAGGTGATACGCACCAAGAATACAGCATCCGACAAAGACCTGCAGATCGTGCAGCCCGCCGATCTCGACGGCATGCTCCGCCAGCTGCCCCATTGCAGGGCGGTGCTCACAGCCGGCCAGCTTGCCACGAAGGTATTTTCAGAACACTTCGGCATCAAGGAAAAGCCTGAGATGGGAGGCTATGCAGAATTTCTGTTCGAGGGCCGCAGACTCCGTCTGTACCGCATGCCCTCCAGTTCCCGTGCCTATCCTATGGCAGTGGAGAAGAAGGCTGAATTCTACCGCAGGATGTTTGATGAAATCTTATAGAAAAAAGAAGAAAGAATATGAAAGATAAAGTGACCGTTATTGGCATTGCGGGAGGTACAGGCTCCGGCAAGACCACTGTGGTGAAGAAACTCGTAGAAGTGCTGCCGCCTCATTATGTGGCTGTGGTGCCCCTCGATTCATATTATAACGACACCTCGCAGTTGACCGAGGAAGAACGTCATCAGATCAATTTCGACCACCCGTCGGCATTCGATTGGAAGCTTTTGCACCAGCAGCTCGCTGATCTGCGTGCTGGCAAGGCGATAGAGCAACCCACCTATAGTTATATCAAATGCAACCGTGAACCGGAAACGGTTCACGTTGACCCCAAGCCGGTTGTGATCATCGAAGGCATCATGACGCTGGTGGACAAGAAGTTGAGAGACCTGATGGACCTGAAGGTGTTCGTGGATACCGATGCTGATGAGCGCCTGATACGCAACATTCAGCGTGATACCATCGACAGGGGTCGCACCGTATCGATGGTGGTAGACCGATACCTCAAGGTCCTGAAGCCGATGCACGAGCAGTTTATCGAACCCACCAAGCGCTATGCTGACATCATCATTCCGCAGGGTGGCGAAAACCTCAAGGGCATCGGTATCCTCTGCAAGTATGTAGAGGGACTGATAGAGAAATAAAAATATTTTTGCTCAAGCATTGCATTTCTATTGCAAAATAAAGATTTTTAGGAATAGAATAGGGCGGGCTTCTTCGCAAGAAGAGGTCCGTCCGAGTGTTTTATGGGGCCGTTGTTTCTTAGCACTAAAAAACGTGCACACCATAAAGAATGGCATGCACGTTCCGATTACATATCTAATAAAAAATTATTCCTCTTCCTCCTTCTCAAAAGCCTCTACGAATGGCTGGTGGAAACTCTGGAAAATGTTGAGATACTCGGCTCTCACCTCATCATCCTCATCAAAAAGATTCAACTCGCCACGCTTGTGAGCCTTCAGCATACTGCTGTAACGGCGAATCTTACGCTTGTAATTCCTTGCCAGCAACGCATCTGCCTGAACAGGATTCTGACTGACATACGAAAAGGCACAAAGCTGCTTCATAAACATGTCGAACACCGGATTGTCATGACTCCAGTCATCCTCATTCAGCCAGAACCACTGGAAATGATACTTCTGCTCCAATGCCATCAGATGCTGGCCCAGCTCGTCAATCTCCATGCCCTTCTGCATCTGCTCCTCAGCAAACGCTACCAGAGAGGCTGCATCCACATTCAACTCAACCTCGTGAGACAGCGTGGTGCCCTCAATCTGAATGCGCCAACGGTAATTTCTGTTCTTGATGAGCGCAGAATTCGTGTTCATCAGCAACTCTGAAAGCTTGCCCTCGGTAGGAATCTGACCCACTACCGAAAGACGGTCGCGCTGGTTGCGAACCACCAGCTGATGGTCCTCATGGCGCAATACACACATGTAAACCAGCCTGTTGCTGTCGAGCTGAAGGGTGAAACGGTCGTTGTTGTCATCGCCCACAAATTCGTAGGTGTAGTCATCTACCTTATCCTGTGGAATGCTCAGTTCGCCATGCACCTTGTTGCCCTCGGCATCGTAGAGCGAGAAACCGATATAAGGAATCTGAAGACGGAGGACAACCGGATTGCCGCCGTCCTCAGGAATCAGGGTAACAGCCAGTCCGTCATCGCCGAAATCATCCTTGCGGCATACGAATCCGTCATCCGTCTTCTCAGCCTTCTCCACCTTCACCTCGCCGTGGCGCCACCAGAAATCGAAGGTGATGGTCTGGTCGTCCTCAGCGGCTACACGGATGAAATCCTCAATGTCCTGACCCAGGTAAATCACCTTGGCAGGCTCAATTTCCTCATCGTCATCGCCCAGCGCTCGCACCCACATCTCGCCCGGAACAGGATCATCTTCCCATTCGGCATCAGCAGGGGCTGCAGTAGATTTGAAAACGAGGAAAACCATTCTTTCTTCTTCCCTCGTGCCATCTTCGCGGCACGTGAAGCACTTCGCCTCCTTAGGGATGAAGAATGGGGTTAACAGGTACGGGTTTTTGCATAATGCGGTATACTCTACCTCGGTCCATGCCGGGAGAGCGTGTGTATTTGTCTTGTCTGTCATATTCTCTTGTTGCATATAATTCTTGAGTTGGTCCTATTTCTTTTCATCATCCGGCGTGTGTGGCAGGACGAGGGGGATGTTGATCCCAAAAAACGGTTGCAAAGGTAATGCAAAATCGAGACACTACAAAATATATCACCTATTTTTTTAATTATTTTACGATTCAATATTTGGTGCTTCCAAAAAATAGTTGTAGTTTTGCATCTGAAATAATGAATAGAAAGATGAAAGTCAAGACAATACTCACGCTGGCGCTGGCCGCCACAACCCTCGCAGCATGCCATAGGGGAAAGAAACCACCACGTATGGACAATTCGAAGCTCGCCATCAGCCTCTCAAAACCGGCTAAGGGCGACAGGGCTATCTGCGGACTAGCCTGCCTGGGCTGCTCGGATACCGCCCTGGTGCTGCTGCCCAATGGCGGAGGAGACCCCGTAAGATACAACATCCTGGATGCCACACGCAACCATCAGGTGTTCGGAGATATAGAGGTGGGCGACTGGGTTTGCGTGATGCCATGCGAGGAGAAGGATGAGAAGAACCGCGCCGACATGGTGATAGACCTGGACCAGCTGAAGGCCACCTGGACCTATCCGGTGATGCCGAAGCTGCGCGACGTATCGCATCTGAGCAAGCGCCAGCAGGCGAGAATCCTTGCCAACATGCCCGACAGCATCGTAGATACCTATATGGTGCCGCGCCAGTATGGCTTCACTCTGAAGCGCATGAGCGAGGCGATGGCCGTGGGCAGGGTGATGGTAAACAAGGATGTGGACGACGACAGTCCGGTAGAATATCCTGCTGTGCCTCAGTATACGGAATGGCATGCCTACAACGGCAAGCTGATTCTGGTGCAGGGCCAGCGCGAGCTGGATGGCGTGGTGCTCAATGAGAAGACGAAGCGCGATACCTTCACCTTTGTATATATGAAGGGCGACAGTCTGGCTCTCTCAGACCGTGAGGGCCGTATCCAGGGTTTCCACCGTTCGCTCAATGCGATGAAGGCCAACGACAAGGCCCATGCTGCAGCCGAGAAGCTGAACAGCAAGATGAAGAAGGAAATATTGAAGTAAATTACATAATAAATATAAAAAAAGAGGCGAATAGGACGATTTCTCGATTTTTTTGTCTAATTTTGCACCTTGGAATTTAATTCATACATCGAATATAAAGAAAAAGAACAAGAATAATGAAGAAGAAAATTCAGTTCAGTCTCGTTTATCGAGACATGTGGCAGAGCTCTGGTAAGTTCCAGCCACGCAAGGATCAGTTGGCTAAAATTGCCCCAGTTATCATCGAAATGGGATGCTTTAGCCGTGTAGAGACTAACGGCGGTGCCTTCGAGCAGGTAAACCTGCTGGCAGGTGAAAACCCTAACGATGCCGTACGCGCATTCTGTAAACCTTTCAACGAGGTGGGTATCAAGACTCACATGCTCGACCGCGGATTGAACGCTCTTCGTATGTATCCGGTGCCTGACGACGTGCGCGCCCTTATGTATAAGGTAAAGGCTAAGCAGGGTACCAACATCACACGTATCTTCGACGGACTGAACGATGTGCGCAACATCATTCCTTCTATCAAGTGGGCCAAGGAGGGCGGCATGACTCCACAGTGTGCACTCTGTATCACCAACTCTCCTGTACACACCCTGGAATATTACATGAACATCGCCGACCAGCTCATCGCTGCCGGTGCAGAGGAAATCTGCTTGAAGGATATGGCAGGTATCGGCCAGCCAGCATTCCTCGGCAAGCTCACCAAGATGATCAAGGACAAGTATCCACAGATCATCATCCAGTATCACGGTCATTCTGGTCCTGGTCTCTCTATGGCTTCTATCCTCGAGGTATGCAACAACGGTGCCGACATCATCGATACAGCCATCGAGCCACTGTCATGGGGTAAGGTTCATCCAGACGTAATCTCAGTTATCAGCATGCTGAAGAACGAGGGCTTCGAGGTGCCTGAAATCAACATGAGCGCTTATATGAAGGCGCGTGCCATGACTCAGGAATTCATCGACGAGTGGCTCGGCTACTTCATCAACCCAGGTAACAAAATCATGTCTTCACTCCTGCTCGGTTGCGGTCTCCCAGGCGGTATGATGGGATCAATGATGGCAGACCTCGGCGGTATGCGCCAGACCATCAACAACATCCGCAAGAAGAAGGGCGAGGAAGAGTTGTCTATGGACGACCTGCTCATCAAGCTCTTCGACGAGGTAGAGTATGTATGGCCACGCGTAGGTTATCCTCCATTGGTAACCCCATTCAGCCAGTATGTAAAGAACATCTCACTGATGAACCTCCTCACCATGGAGCAGGGCAAGGGTCGCTTCGTAATGATGGACGACTCTATGTGGGGTATGATTCTCGGTAAGAGCGGTAAGATTCCTGGAACTATCGACCCAGAACTCGTAGAGCTCGCCAAGAAGCAGGGCCGTGAGTTTACAGATGTAGATGCTCACACATTGCTTACTAATGCACTCGACGACTTCAAGAAGGAGATGGACGAGAACGGTTGGGATTACGGTCAGGACGACGAGGAACTCTTCGAGCTCGCTATGCACCCAGAGCAGTATCGCAACTACAAGAGCGGACAGGCAAAGAAGAACTTCCTGGCCGACCTTCAGAAGGCAAAGGATGCCAAGCTCGGTACAACCCTTACTCCTGCACAGCTTGCTGAGTTCAAGCACGCCAAGGCAGATGCCATCGTGGCACCAGTAGCCGGCCAGCTCTTCTGGGAATTCCAGGGCGAGGGCGAGTGCCAGCCAGCTGTAGAGCCATACATCGGCAAGGAATATAAAGAAGGTGATGCCTTCTGCTATATCCAGGCTCCTTGGGGCGAGTTTGAAACCATCCCAGCTGCATTGGGCGGCAAACTCGTAGAAATCAATGCCAAGCAGGGCAGCAAGGTGCGCAAGGGCGATGTTATCGCTTACATCGAGCGCGATGCTGAGTAAATATAATAGAAATGAATTATCAAGCTATTATTGATAAGTATTATCCTGAGGATAATGAGCTTCGGCATATCCTCATCACACATAGCCAATCTGTAGCGCGAAAAGCGCTACAGATTGTTTCGTATCATCCCGAATTGCAACTCGATGCCCAGTTTATCGAAGAAGCAGCTATGCTCCACGACCTCGGCATCTTCATGACCGATGCCCCAGGCATACAGTGTTTCGGCTCGCAGCCCTACATCTGCCATGGACGACTGGGAGCAGAAATCCTGCGCAAGGAAGGATATGAGCGACATGCCCGCGTATGTGAGCGCCATACCGGTGCAGGCATTACAGAGGCACAGATCATAGCACAGAACCTGCCCCTGCCACATCAGGATTTCCTGCCGGAAACCATGGAGGAGAAGGTGATTTGCTACGCTGATAAATTCTTCAGCAAAACTCACCTCGACCGGGAAAAAACAATTGAGAAAGCAGAAAAAAGTCTCATGAAGTTCGGAGAGGAAGGAGTAAAACGCTTCCAGCAATGGGAACGCATGTTTGAATAGAATTCTAATTTATTGAATGAGAAAACAATCGACGATAGCTATGCTGCTGCTCGCTGCCATCTCGTGTATGATGGTGGCTAATCCGGGTATGCCCGATTCGAAAAAGAAAAAGAAGAAAACGGAGAAGACGGAAACCGTGGACAGCGTGGGTGACAGTGTGTTCGTAGACTCGCTGGGCAACGAAATAAAGCCCAAACTGAAACAGGCTGACGACACCACGCAGATGGACTCGCTGCAGAAAGCTATATGGAAACATAATAAAGTGGTGGATGACAGTATCCGCCTCGACAGTATCGCCAGAAAGAAACAGGGTGGAGTAGATGCACCGGTTAACTATCAGGCGGACGACTCTCTCGTATACGATGCCAAGAACAAGGTGGCATATCTCTACGGAAACTCCAACGTGAAGTATACCAACATGGACCTCAGTTCCGACCGCATCTCCATGGATATGGACAAGAGCAACGTGAAGGCGATGGGTACACCCGACAGTACGGCGGAGGGAGGCATCAAGGGCAAACCTGTCTTCAAGATGGGTAGCGATACCTATGATACCGACACCATCAAATTCAACTTCAAGAGCAAGAAGGCTCTTATTAATAATGTATATACAGAACAGCAAGACGGATTCCTGACCGGTATGAAGTCGAAACGCGACTCATCGGGAGTCATCTATCTGCAGCACGGTAGGTATACCACCTGCGATGATCCGCATCCCGACTTCTACATCTCGCTCTCCCGAGCCAAGGTAAGGCCGGGCAAGGATGTGGTATTCGGACCAGCCTATCTCGTGGTGTGCGATGTGCCTATGCCGCTTGCCATCCCTTACGGCTTCTTCCCGTTCACCAAGAGCTACAGCAGCGGTTTCATCATGCCAACCTACGGCGATGAAACGGCACGAGGATTCTATCTCAGAGATGGCGGATATTATTTCGCCATGAACGATAAATGGGACCTGAAGCTGCTGGGCGAGATTTATACCAAGGGATCGTGGGGACTCTCGGCAGCCAGCAACTACCGAAAGAGATACAAATATTCGGGTTCCTTCTTCTTCAGTTACCAGGATACAAAGAACGGCGACAAGGGAATGCCAGACTTTACCGAGCAGGAGAGCTTCAAACTGCAATGGAGCCACCGCCAGGACAGCAAGGCAAACCCATACAGTTCGCTTTCGGCAAGTGTGAACTTCGCCACATCGAGCTACGAACGCAACAACCTCAATTCGCTCTACAATCCGCAGACGATGACGCAGAGTACGCGAACCTCATCTGTTAACTGGAGCACCTCGTTCTCAAGCATCGGTATGACGCTCAGTTCCACCGCCAACCTCTCGCAGAACATGCGCGATTCATCCATCGCCATGACGCTGCCCGACCTCAACATCAGCATCTCCCGCTTCTATCCGTTCAGAAGAAAGAAGATGGTGGGCGATGAGAAATGGTACGAGAAGATAGCCATGAGCTATACGGGACACATCTCTAACAGCATCAATACCAAAGAGGATAAGCTGATGCACAGTTCACTCATCAAGGACTGGCGCAACGGATGGCAGCATCAGATACCGGTGAGCGCTACATTCACGCTCTTCAAATATCTCAACGTGAACCCATCGTTCAATTTCACCGACCGTATGTATACCAACAAGGTGGAGAGATCATGGGATGAAGCCAGCCAAACGGAGAAATGTGATACCATCTACGGTTTCAACAACGTGTATAACTGGAACATGAGCGTAGGTCTCTCTACCAAACTCTATGGTTTCTACATACCAAACCGCAAACTCTTCGGAGATAAGATACAGGCTGTGCGCCACGTGTTTACGCCTACGGTGAGCTTCAGTTATGCCCCAGACTTCGGAGCTTCACGCTACGGCTACTGGGACACCTACCAGAAGACCGATGCCGACGGAAACGTATCGCTGGTGAGCTACTCGAAGTATGCCAATGCCCTCTACGGTGCGCCGGGCAAGGGTAAGAGCGGTAATATCTCGTTTACCCTGGGCAACAACATCGAGATGAAGGTGAAGAGCGATAAGGACTCTACCGGATACAAGAAACTCAGTATCATCGATGCGTTCGACATCAACATGAGTTACAATACCGCAGCCAAGGTTCGCCCTTGGAGCGATATGAATATCAACCTCAGACTGAAGTGGTGGAAGAACTATACCTTCAACATGAACGCTGTGTTTGCCACCTATGCCTACGAGCTGGACGACCAGAACAATGTTTATGTGGGTACCCATACGGAGTGGGGCAAGGGCAGGTTCGGACGATTCCAGGGTATGTCGCAGAACTTCTCGTTCACACTGAACCCGGAGAAGCTGAAGAAACTCTTTGGCGGGGGCGATGATGAGGACGACAAGAAGGACAGCCAGCGCAATGATGATGACGATGAAGGTCTGGATACCGACATCGAGAGCAACGTAGACGACAGCATGGAGAAGGGTAAGACGGCAGCCAAGAAGGGCGGCAAGGCTGAAACGGATTCAGATGGTTATATGGCGTTTAAGATGCCATGGTCGCTGACCTTCGGTTATGGTGTAACGATGCGCGAGGATACGCGAAGAGAGAAGTTCAATGAGAAGACGATGCGCTATGCATACAAGTTTACCCAGACTCTGAACATGAGTGGTAACGTAAGAATCAGTGATGGCTGGAACATCAGTTTCTCATCCGGTTATGATTTTGACAACCACAAGATCAGTATGACCACCGCCAGTCTGGCTCGTGATCTTCACTGTTTTAACATGAGCTGTTCTGTGGTTCTCGCTCCATATACGAGCTACAACTTCACCTTCCGTTGTAACGCAGCCACCCTGACAGATGCGCTGAAATACGACAAGCGCAGCGGTTATTCGAACGCTGTACAATGGTACTAGATGATAGTTTATAGTTGAAAGTTTATAGTTAATAGAGCTTTTCAGCTTATAGATAAAACAAAAAAAGCAGGCAAAATCATTTTGCCTGTTTTTTTTGTTTTATCTATATTACTTTTTTACCCTTTTACTTTTTTACCTTTAAAAGCCTTTTTTTCGCCTCCGGGTGCTCAGGATAAAGGGTGAGGGCCTTGCGGTAATTCATGATGGCAGCCTCTTTCATGCCCTCTTTTTCGCACTCCTTGCCCATGATCACATACTCCGTGGCAAGGCGCTTGAGGAACTTCTGCTGCTTCTCCTTCTCTTCATCCTTCTTTCTTATTTCTTCGCGCAGCCGCTCGTTCTCAGCCTGAAGTTCATTCACCCTGTTCAGCTTTTTGCGGATGAAACGCTTGGCAAGCGGCTGCTCGATGTCATAACGGCTGTGGATGGCAAGGAAGAAGTTGTCGAGAGCCGACTGCATATCGCCCCTGTCGAACGCCTTCACGGCATCATGATACTGCTTGTCGGCCTTACTCTGGGTAAGCGCCGTGTTGATGGTGCTCTGGTCGTTGAAATGACGGGCAAACTGCTTGACATCATTGCGCACGAAAACATCACTCTGACGCAATGGCTCCTGAAGACTGATGCCCTCGAGGCTGGTGCAGCGGGACAAGGCAACATACGTCTGTCCGCCCGCAAAGACGCCACCCGTGAAATCAATCTTCACCTGGTTGAAGGTGAGTCCCTGACTCTTATGAACCGTTATTGCCCACGCCAGACGGATGGGGTACTGCTCGTATCTGCCAATCTCTTCCTCCTCAATCTTCTTCTCAACCTCATTGAAATGGTATCGCATGTTGCTCCATGCCGCAGGCTCCACCATCACATCCTTTCCTTCCTCGGTGCGCACATAAATCTTGGCATCCTCATCCTCATCAAAACCGATGATGGTGCCCAGCGTGCCATTCACCCACTGGTGCTCGATATCATTCTTGATGAAGATAACCTGAGCCCCCGTCTTGAGGTAAAGTTCGATAGGGGTAGGGAGACTGCTCTCCGGAAACTCGCCCTGTATGTGGCCACGGAAGAGGCAAGGCTCTCCCGGAAGACGCTGGAGCTGGCTGTCGTTGATGTAATCTACCGTATCGCGGCGCGTAGAGAGGGTGATGGCAAGTTTGGAATCACCTTCATCGAGCCTGGCTCCCACGCGCTGGTTGAGGCGCTGGAAATCCTGCATAGGCACCTGAGACGTGCGGATATGGTCGAGGATGCTGATGAAAACAGGATCGCTCTGGCGGTATACCTTCTTGAGTTCGATGCTCACGAGCTTGAAGTATTCGAACACCTTGGCGTCGAAGAAGAAACTGCTGCGGTAGAAGGGATTGAGCAGACGACGGTCGTCCTCCCTCACCACAGGCTCCAGCTGGAAGATATCGCCCACCAGAAGCAGCTGCTTGCCCCCGAAAGGCTCTCGCATGTTGCGGCAATATACCCGCAATACCTTGTCAAGGAAATCGATGATATCGGCACGAACCATACTGATCTCATCGATGATGATGAGTTCTACCTCGCGGATAATCTTTATCTTCTCTGAATTATACTTCAGGGTGTTGCGGATGTTGCGGACGGAATACATGCTGTCGTTGGGCAGCAGCGGGTGGAAAGGAAGCTTGAAAAAGCTGTGGAGCGTGCTTCCTCCGGCGTTGATGGCCGCAATGCCTGTTGGGGCAAGAATGATATGTTTCTTCTTGGTATTGGCGGCTATATAACGTAAAAAAGTAGATTTACCCGTCCCCGCCTTTCCGGTAAGGAAAAGCGAACGACGGGTAAACTGTATGATTTGGAGTGCATTCTGCAACTCCGGGTTGTCTAAATCTATGTTCATATTGAGTAATGTTAAGTGTTAAGTGTTAAATGTTAAATTAGGCTTGCGTCCTTGCGCTACGAGTAAGCAAGAATGAAAACTTAACACTTAACATTCAACACTTAACATTATAATTCTAGAGGTCATCGAAGTTGACAGGCTGCTCCGTTGGCTTGGCCTTCTTCTTCTCTTTCTTCTCTTTCTTTTCTTCTGTGGTGGCTGTACCGGTGGCAGATTCGCTTTCAGCCTTCTTGGCAGGAACCTCGCGGATGATAGGGTTGCCTTCGTCATCGAGAACGATCTCTTCCTGGAAGGCGGTACTGTCTACCTTGGTGGTATCTACCTTTGGCTTTGGTGCATAGCTTGCACAGATGTACATATCGCGGGTGATATCGCTGTCCTCTGGCTTGTCAAACTTGCCGTGATACTGCTGGAAGGCTGGGTCGCCAAAGACACTCTGGAGGAAGTAACCGCACACAGGAAGAGCGGTTCTCGAACCCTGACCCAAGGCTCCGGTGCGGAAGTGGAGACAGCGGTATTCGCCTCCTACCCAGGCACCAACTACGAGCTTAGGGCTCACACACATGAACCAGGCATCGGAGTGGTTGTTGGTGGTACCAGTCTTGCCACCGAACTCGGTATCACGGTAGTTGCCTACATAGCCCCAGAGGCTCTGGGATGTACCTCCCGGCTCCTTCATACCGCCCTGTAAGAGCTGCTGCATGAGGAAGGCACTCTTGTAAGGTATTACCTGCTCTTCTGTAGAAGGACCCTCGTAAACCACCTTACCGTCGTGGTCTACAATCTTGGTAACCAATACCGGATCGTGGTGCTTGCCATTGTTGGCAATGGTGCTGTAGGCGCATGCCATCTCCAGGAGGTTGACATCGCTGGAACCGAGGGCGAGAGATGGGGTGTCATCCAACGGACTGTTGATACCCATCTTCTTGGCAGTCTCGATGATGCGCTTGATACCCATCTCCTGTCCTAATCTTACAGCCACAGAGTTGATACTCTTGGCAAAGGCACTCTTCAATGGGATGCTGTCGCCCGAGAACGAACCGTTGGCGTTGGATGGACGCCAGGTGGTCATTTCGTGCTTCTTCTTATCGTATACCTCCATAGAGATATATTCGTCGCGACGCTTGTCACAAGGGGTTAAACCCTGATTCATCGCCTCGGTATAAACAAAGAGCTTGAAGGTAGAACCAGGCTGGCGCTCGGCTGTTACCTTGTCATACTTCCAGTGGTCGAAGTCGATATCGCCCACCCATGCCTTAACTGCTCCGGTCTGTGGCTCCATGGCTACAAAGGCGCAGTGCATGAAGGTGGTCATATACTTGATGGAGTCTTCTGATGTCATGTTCAACGTGATGCTGCCCTTGTCATAATCGAACACCTTAACCGGGTGAACCCACTCCTTATAGTAATAGTTTACTGAGTCGGGATTGTTAGGGAAGCGGGCTATCAATGCCTTGTAGAAAGGCTGGCGCTCGGCGATGCCCTGGATGAAGTTTGGTATCACGTTGTGGTTCTCATCCTGCCAAGGATCCTGACCCATCCAGTTGCCTTTGCCTGCCTGGGTGCGGCGGATGTTCCAGTGGTTGTTGAAGTTCTGCTGTACCTGCTTCATCTGCTTGCGGGCTGCATCTTCTGCATACTTCTGCATGCGGGTATCGATGGTGGTATAAATCTTCAAACCGCTGGTATAGAGGTCGTAACCTTCGTCTTTACACCAGTCTTTCAGGTAGTTGGCTACAGCCTCGCGGAAGTATTTTGCCTGTCCGTCGTAGTTTTCCTCTACCTTGAAATCGAGCTTGATAGGCTCATCTTTCAGTTCATTGTATCTGTCTTTTGAAAGATCGCCATGTGTCACCATATTATATAATACGGTGTTGCGTCGTGCAAGACTGTTCTCCGGGTTGGTGCGTGGGTTGTAGTAGGTGGTAGCCTTGAGCATGCCTACGAGCACGGCAGCCTGGTCGGTGGTCAACTCCTTAGGGGTGGTGTTGAAGTAGGTCTTCGCAGCGGTTTTGATACCATAGGAATTGCTACCGAAATCAACCGTGTTGGCATACATGGTGATGATTTCCTTCTTGCTGAACACCGTTTCGAGTTTTACCGCGATGATCCACTCCTTGCTCTTGATGATGAGTAGGCGGAGCACAGGAATCTTGCCCAGCAAACCGGTAGAATATTGCGAACGTACACGGAACATGTTCTTAGCCAGCTGCTGTGTGATGGTAGAAGCACCACGCCCGTTATGATGGAGGAGTGCATCCTTGGCAGCAGCAAACACGCCGATAGGGTCGATACCGATATGCTTGTAGAATCGTTCATCCTCGGTATCTACCAGTGCCTTGAAGAAATCGGGTGTTACCTCATCATATTCTACCGGAGTACGGTTTTCGTTGAAATACTTGCCGATGAGTTTTCCATCAGCCGAATAGATTTCAGAGGCCTCAGAGGTCTGTGGATCCAGAATGCCTGAGAAATAGCCAGGCGACTTGCCGAAGAGCCATAAGAAGTTGATATCTACTGCGCCCAGATACAGAATGAAGGCGACTATACAACTTGCCAAGGCAACGAGGGTCTTGGTATACCACGCCCTGCCCTGATACAATCCCTTGTACCAAGGCCAGAATGCGCGAAACTTTTGCCATAACCAGGCAAAGAGAGCTTTAATTTTATTCATATATGATGATATAATGATTTCGTTGTTTTTGACTCAGAATTTCTTCGATAGTAGTAAATACTGTAGAATTCTTCGATAGTAAATACTGTAGAATTCTTCGTGCTCTACTCTTCGTTCTTTACTTCCTCTACATCCACATAAGTCTCCTTAGAATCCAGTTTCTGCTGGTTCTTCAGCCAGATTCTCTTGTTGTTGGAGATTTTAAAGGCGTTGAGAAGCTCTACAACACCATAGATGAGCATACCCCAACCGATGATGAGAAGAGGGGCAGAGGCGATGGCTGAAGGCTTGATGATGGTGAGCAGACCCAACAGAAGAAGGACTGAAGGGAAGAGCCAGAAGAGGATGCCTACGCGTCCCATCTTAGCTGCTGAAGCCAGATTGACAAACTGGGTCAGAGCACCCAGAATCAGGATGAATGCCAGGATGAACATCAGCCAGGCGATAAACACCTGAGGCATCAGGGCAAGCAGTAATCCCAGGATAAGACTGCCTACGCTCACAAGCGGGAATTTAGGCATCATGCCCATGATAGGCTTACCGGTGGAATCTGACAGAATCTGACCCTGCATCTTCTCTGCATTGCGCTTGGCTGCCCAATAACTGGCAAGGGAGATGACACCTGAAAGGAAAAACAAGACACCGATGGCGACGGTTATCCAGGTGACGGTCTGCTCACGATATTGGATGAGCAGGACTCCTACGATGATGGCGCATACTGCGCGGAATATTGAACTGTGTATTACCTTCATACTAAAACTGATATTTGTTATTTCGGGGCAAAGTTACGAAAGAAATCCGAAACTAGCAAGAAGTTTTTTATATAAACTTAAATTATTGCTATATTTAACGCTAATTATTGCTATATTTAACGCAAATTATTTGTTGGTCTCGATAGAAAGCCGTAATTTTGTAAGCAATTTCAGAATACTGATGTCTTGAACAGAGACTTAGTGAAAGCAAAAACTATGTCTTGAGTAAAGATACAGGAAAAAGTTAAAACTCATTTTTGATATAGACGGAAAAAGTAAAGACAATGACAAAATTATATTTGGTGCGCCATGGTGAAACGGTGGATAACAAGGCGCAAATTTTGCAGGGACAAACACCGGGAAAGCTCAATATGAAAGGTATTGAGCAGGCTGAGGAAGTGGCCAGTAAAATGGCGGGTACGCATATCGATGTCTTCGTATCGAGCGATCTCTATCGCAGTATGCAGACCTGTGAAATTATCGCCGGCTCGCATCCTGTTGTCACCACTCCCTTGCTCAGAGAGCGCGATTGGGGCGATTTCACGGGCAAATTCATCCCTGACCTGCCGAAGGACCCAAAGGATTGGCCGGACAACATAGAGACGCTGGAAAAAATGAAATCAAGAGCCCAGAATTTCCTTACCTGGCTCAAGGTTACTTATCCAGACCAGACCGTTCTTGCTGTGGGGCATGGCATCATCAACAAAGCTATCCAGAGCGTTTATTATAAACGTCCGATGAACCAGATAGAGAAAATGGCGAATGCTGAGGTGAGAGTTCTGATACTTTAAGATAGAAGAACCCTCAAAAAAACAAAGACTAATCATAAAGTTCAAAGTTAAAAGAATATGAATAAAATTGCTCTTATTACAGGCGCAACAAGCGGTATAGGCGAAGGTTGTGCACGTCGTTTTGCCCGTGGCGGCTATAACCTGATTCTTACAGGTAGAAATACGGGAAAGTTGGAAATCCTGAAGAAAGAACTCGAGGCTGAGGGCGTTGAGGTGCTTGCCTTGGCTTTCGATGTGCGTAACCGTGAAGCTGCCAAGAAAGCGGTGGATTACATCCCTGAGGAGTGGCGCAATGTGGATGTGCTTATCAATAATGCAGGACTCGCACGTGGATTGGAACCTGAATATGAGGGCGATTTTGAAGATTGGGACCAGATGATTGATACCAATATCAAAGGACTCTTAACCATGACGCGCCTGATTGTACCTGGTATGGTTGAGCGTAATCATGGTCATGTAATCAATATAGGTAGTGTGGCGGGTGATGCTGCTTATGCGGGAGGTAACGTATATTGTGCTACAAAAGCGGCTGTAAAGGCTATTACTGATGGTTTGCGCATTGATGTGGCACATACGAAAGTGCGTGTTACCAATGTGAAACCGGGCTTGGTTGAAACCAACTTCTCTAACATCCGTTTTCATGGTGACCAGAACCGCGCAGACAACGTTTACCGCGGTATAGAACCTCTGAACGGCGATGATATAGCTGATGTAGCCTTCTATGCTGCAAGTGCCCCAGAACACGTGCAAATAGCTGAAGTCCTGGTTCTTGCTACGCATCAGGCTAACGGAACCGTGATACACAGAAGCTAGCTAATAGTTTACAGTTAATAGTTAATAGTTTATAGAGGCTGCGCCGTTGAGCAAGATTGTCAAAGCGGTTTATGCTATAAACTATTAATTATTAACTATTAATGATGTGGCAAAGCTGATTGATATCTGATTCGAATGTATCTCGATTAATCGCCTTTGCTCGCATTCCAGACTTGTAGTTGTAGATGGTCTGGGTGGAGTAATGCAGCAGGGTGGCAATCTCCTGGCTGTCGGTTACACCCAGTCGCATCAGGGCAAAGATGCGAATCTCAGTGGTCAGGTCGTGCGTAGTAGGAACTTCCATTTGACATTCTGGCAGCAGGAGCTTGTTCAACTCAGTAACGAAACCCGGATACAACTCCATGAATGCCTTATCGAACCGGTTGTAGAACATCTGTGATTCCTCTTCTTCCAATTTATGGGTGTTGAGACTCTTCAGTAAATCGGCGGTCTGGTTTGCCTTGATCTTACGGCTTACCAGTTTGCGGTAATCTGATAACTTGCTGATATAAGCCGCACTGATGTCCATAAAGAGGCGCATGTAGGTCTCTCGCTTGATATTGGTCTCTACCAGCAGCTGGTTCAGTTCGGTGAGCTGTGCATTCATCTCTTTCTGCTTCTCGTTCTGTTCTTCAATCTCAGCCTTGTTTTTCTTCAGCCTGTTCTTCTGTCGGTTATTGACGAATGAGAGGATGAGAATGATGACCAGCGCTACGCTTACACCAATGAACCCCCAGAGAAAGCGGGTACGCGAGCGTTCGGCAGCCTGTTGGTTGGCTGAAGCGATGACTGGAAGGATGTTGGAAATCTCCATCATGCGCAGCTGGTTGTTGAAGAACTGTGCATCTTCCATCGTGTGCTGGATATATTTGGCAGCTCTCTTACTGTTGCTCGCATCCTTTTTAAAGAGGTAGTAGGCTAGCTTTTGAAGCGCAACAGTTTCTTTGAGTTGGCACAATCCATCGCTCACGGATGCCTCTACGAGATATTCCTCGTAAAGGTCGAATTTGCCGGTATTTTTGTAATATCTGGCTATACCATAAGCTGACATGGCATGGATGCGGGATTTGGCTGGCGACATCTTCAGTGCCTTCAGATAATGGTTGAGCGATTCCTTGCTGGTAGGGTTGTTGAGATAGGCGTATTCGCCCATGAGATATTGATAGAAGACGTTATGCTTATTGTTTTCGTTGAAACTCTGTATCAGAAGGGTCATATATTGTTTCTTCTGGGCACAGAATTCTTCGGCGTAATCTGAGTTCTTGGCGTATGATTCCCAATAGTTGTAGAGCCAGGCGTATGTGAAGTAATAGTATTGCTTCAGCTGGTATGGCATCTCATCAGGATTGAGCGATTGGAGTAAGCTTTCTGCTTTGCCATAAAATCCCCTTACCGAGAGTATGGACGCCCAGTTTATCTGGTTACGTAATATATAATAGGTGTTATGACATTTTTCTGCCAATTCAAGCCCCTGTTTCATATATGCGTATGCTGAGTCGTAGCGGTAAGCACTATAGGCATGATATATGCTGTCAAGAAACTGTAGCCGGGTTTGGTCGTCTTCAGCTTCATAAGCTTGCCGCTTCAGATGTTTCAATTCCTTTTCCTTGATTCCCTGATAATATTGGTCGTTTTCAATCATCTTGTCAATACGATCCAATAAAGTCTTCTCGTCCATTAAAGTCTTCTCGTCCGTTTTGCCTTGAGCAGCCAATGGCATAGTAAGCAAAAGAAGTAAATATATAAGTAGTTTCATCTTTAATGTTTCTTTATAATTATAACAAAATCGTCTTTTAAATGTTATTTTCGTCCTTTTGTCCGTTTTGTGGTGCAAAGATACAAATTTCCTTTCATATAATACCATTTACTTTAGATAAAAATAGTTAATGTGTTAAAACGTCTGATTTTTAGGGAGTTATATGTTTATTTTGTAGACTGATTTTTTACTAAAATACTACTTAGGTATACAACTTTGAAAAAAATGATATAATTTTGCAACCGAAATTAGAAAACAGTAGTTTTTATGGTTTAATTACCACTTCAAGTCTTCTAAAAGTATTTAATGATAAAGAAAATTCCTTTTGTTGATTTAGTATGTTGATTTAAATAGGAAAACAGGTTTAGTTTATATTAGGGAAAAAGGATTGGTAATAGACTAGGCTACTTGATGATTCAAGTTTGCCCTTAAAGGCAAAGCTTATCTATTATGTTTTAGGGAAAACCGCCATGCTTTTGTGAAAAAGTGTGGCGGTCTTTGTTTAATATATGTTAGTTTCTTCTCTTTTCTTTTTCTTTTCTTTGGTCAACTCAAATTATTTTTTTACCTTTGCCACATATTTATATATAGATGAATAGATTTATATATAGGTAGTAGGAAATAGATTTCGAGAAAAAATCAGTTTTCTTCATGTGTAGAGGAAAATAGTAAGTAGACTTTAAAATATTATATTGAATAAAATATTAAAACAATGAATATATTAGTAACAGGCGCTAATGGTCAATTGGGACATGAAATGCAAATCTGTGCCCAAAAAAGCAATCACAAGTTTGTCTTCACCGATGTGGCTGAAGGCTATGAAAAACTGGATATCACCAATCTTGACGCTATCCGAGAAAAGGTGAGGGAGAATGATATTCAGGTAATTGTTAACTGCGCTGCTTATACCAACGTAGATAAGGCTGAAACAGATTACGATCTGGTTAATCTGCTCAACAATACTGCTGCGGGAAATTTGGCTCAGGCAATGAAGGAGGTAGATGGTACTTTGATTCATGTATCTACCGACTATGTGTTCCAGGGCGATAAGAATATCCCTTGCCGTGAAGATTGGGAAACGAATCCATTGGGTGTGTATGGTAAAACGAAGCTTGCAGGTGAAAAGAGTATTGAAGCTACCGGCTGCAAGCATATCATCATCCGTACTGCATGGCTTTACTCTCAGTGGGGTAAAAACTTTGTTAAGACTATGCAGAACTTAACTGCAAGTCATGACACCTTGAAGGTGGTTTTCGACCAGGTGGGTACTCCTACTTACGCAGGCGACCTGGCTGCAGTCATCTCGCATATCATCGAAACTGATCAGTTGGATAAGACGGGTATCTACCACTTCTCTAATGAGGGCGTATGCTCTTGGTTTGATTTCGCTAAGATTATCTGCGAACTGAGCGGAAATACTTGCGATATACAGCCTTGTTACAGCGAGGAGTTCCCAAGCCCTGTAAAGCGTCCTCACTTTTCTGTACTTGATAAGAGCAAGCTGAAGCAGACCTTCGGGTTCAAGGTGCCATACTGGACTGACAGTTTGAAGAAGTGTATCGCTGAATTGGCGGAAGCAAAATAATTATTAATTCTTAATTATAAATTATTAATTGAAATGAAGAATATCATTATCACGGGCGGTGCTGGTTTCATCGGCTCACACGTAGTAAGACTTTTCGTGAACAAATATCCTGAGTATCACATCATCAACCTCGACAAGTTGACTTACGCTGGTAACCTGGCTAACCTCAAGGACATCGAGGACAAGCCTAACTATACTTTCGTAAAGGGTGATATCTGTGATTTCGACCTGATGTTGAAGCTGATGCAGGACTACAAGGTGGATGGCATCATCCATCTCGCTGCCGAGAGCCACGTAGATAGAAGTATCAAGGATCCATTCACTTTCGCTCATACCAACGTGATGGGTACCCTGTCTCTGCTCCAGGCGGCAAAGATTTACTGGGAGAGTCTTCCTGAGGGATACGAAGGCAAGCGCTTCTACCACATCTCTACTGATGAGGTTTACGGTGCATTGCAGATGACTCATCCTGAGGGTATTCCTGCTCCTTTCACTACCAAGGCATCCAGCGGTAAGAACCACGAGGCTTACGGCGAGGAGTTCTTCGTAGAGACTACTAAGTACAATCCTCACTCTCCATACTCTGCATCAAAGGCAAGCTCAGACCACTTCGTTCGTGCTTTCCACGATACATACGGTATGCCAACCATCGTGACCAACTGCTCAAACAACTATGGTCCATACCAGTTCCCAGAGAAGTTGATTCCATTGTTCATCAACAATATCCGTCATCGCAAGCCATTGCCAGTATATGGTAAGGGTGAGAACGTGCGCGACTGGTTGTATGTAGTAGATCATGCCCGTGCCATCGATATGATTTTCCACAAGGGTAAGATTGCCGAGACTTACAACATCGGCGGTTTCAACGAGTGGAAGAACATCGATATCATCAAGGTGGTTATCAAGACCGTGGATAGATTGCTCGGCAGAAAGGAAGGCGAGGATATGGATCTCATCACTTATGTAACCGACCGCAAGGGTCACGATATGCGTTACGCCATCGACTCTAGAAAGTTGCAGAAGGAATTGGGTTGGGAGCCATCTCTCCAGTTTGAGGAGGGAATCGAGGAGACCGTGAAGTGGTATCTTGAGAACCAGGAATGGATGGACAATGTAACCTCTGGTGATTACCAGAAGTATTACGACAACATGTATTCCAATCGATAATAGCTTTTGGAGTAATCGGAACATGTCTCTATTGTAACCGGTGCAAGAGATTCTGTTTTGTATATTGAATCAGGAGTCCTGTATTTGTTTATAACAGCAAATGCAGGACTTTTTGGTTTTATGGCAATTAAAATGCAGTAAATATATTATTATTTCTTAATTTTTTATGCTTTATGTCGAAGAAAACTGAAAACTAGAAAATATTTTTCTATCTTTGCAGCCTTAATGATATATAAAAGAAACAGATATGAAGAAAATAATAAAATCAGGCATCGTTATGGCGGTTGCTACTTTGTCGTGCCTTCCCGTTAAGGGACAGGAAAAGGTGGTTCCTTTTAAATATGGTAATATGGACCATTGGGTAATCAGGAATATCAAAGAATCAGGCATTATTGGAGGAAATCAGAAAAAAGTTTATGCCGTTGGACCTAATATGACTATCAATGGTAATATTCCTTATACCAATAAGGGTGGTTCGCCTTGGGGTTCCTCTAATGTCCTGGCACATGTATCGGGCATCTATAAGACGAATAACTCTGTGTTTCGTGATAAACATGGTAGTGGATATTGTGCCAAACTGGTAACCCATATTGAGAAAGTAAAAGTGCTGGGACTCATCAATATCAAGGTCTTGGCTGCCGGTTCTCTCTTTCTGGGTGATGTTCGTGAACCGATAACAAGTACCAAGGATGGTCCTAAAGCCATCAACTGGGGTATACCATTCACCGCACGTCCTAAGGCTTTGCGCTTTGATTATAAGACTTCTTTTCCTAATGCAGCCAATCGTATCAAGCAGAATGGATTTAGCGGAGCCTCTACGGTTGCAGGTCGAGATCATGCTATAGCTGTGCTCTATCTGCAGAAACGGCATGAAGATGCTAAGGGAAATATAACAGCTAAACGTGTGGGTACGATGGTAGTCAGATTCGGAAAGAGTACCGATAGATGGGTGGAAGATGCTACCTATACAATCCATTATGGCGATATCCGCCACATGGCAGGTTATCAGGCTGCTACTATGGGACTGCGATCCACTGACTATGCCCGTAACAGCAAGGGTAAGAGTGTGCCGGTAAAAGAAGTAGGATGGGCGAGTGCTAACGAAACACCTACTCATCTGATTCTTCAGTTCTCCTCATCCGATGGTGGAGCCTATATCGGAACTCCAGGCAATACCTTGTGGATTGATAATGTAGCATTGGTGTATTAAAATAATAAAATCGACAAAATGAAGCATATTCTGACAATACTTATTATGATGTTGGCATTGGGCAGCTATGCCTCTGAGCCTTCTGTAACCGATAGTATCTCATCTGCAGAGAAGGTGGATACGACGACTTTACATGCCGGGAAATCATGGGTGAACCGGATTCTTGACTACTTTAATGATTCCAACAAAAACAAGAAGCATAAGCGTTTCGATTTTAGTGTGATAGGTGGCCCTCATTATGCCTCTGATACCAAGTTCGGATTGGGATTGGTGGCAGCAGGACTATACCGTACTGATCCGAATGACAGTATTCTTCCTCCTTCTAATGTCTCGCTTTATGGTGATGTCAGTTCTGTAGGTTTCTATATGTTGGGTGTCCGTGGTAACCATATTGCTCCTAAAGGAAGATATCGCATCGATTATCACCTTTATTTCTATTCTTTTCCCTCTGATTTTTGGGGAATAGGCTATGAGATGGGCGATAACGATGCCAATAAGAGTGACATGAAGCGTTGGCAGGCTCAGGCTGAAGTTAGCTTCCTGTTTCGTGTAGCAGATAATTTCTATATCGGACCGATGGCGAGTTATGACTATGTAATAGGTAAACATATTGAGCGTCCGGAATTACTGCAAGGCATGGATCAGCATACTTGGAATGTAGGAGCTGGCGTTTCTCTGGTATATGATAACAGAGATAATCTTACGAATCCACATCGTGGTATCTGTTTGAATATCAATCAGATGTTCAGACCTGGATTTATGGGAAATGATTATGCTTTCAGTACGACTGCATTTCGTTTTGATGCCTATCAGCGACTGGGTAAGGGAACGGTTCTTGCCGAGGACATTGGGGCTAACCTCAACTTTGGTAATCCTTCGTGGGGAATGATGGCTGAATTGGGTGGTACTCATTCTATGCGTGGCTATTATGAAGGCCGTTATCGCGATAAGCATTCTCTGGAAGCAACGGTTGAGTTGCGCCAACATGTATGGAGGCGAAATGGTATAGTTGTATGGGCTGGAGCAGGAACCATCTTCCCGAAATTCTCGGCATTGCGCTCTAAACAGATTTTGCCGAATGCCGGTGTAGGTTATCGCTGGGAATTTAAGAAGAATGTGAATGTACGTCTGGATTATGGATTCGGTAAGTCGGGGCAGTCTGGTTTTCTCTTCAATATCAATGAAGCGTTTTAGTAATAATGCTCTTTAAAGTGTTAATGAAAAAGTAGAATGAACAGTTTTACGGATATATATAATAAGGTGGTGTTGCCTATATATAATAAGGTGTCATCGGGCGCATTCCTTTACGGGTATGCTGTGGTAGCATTGTTGTTGCCTAATATAGCTCTGTGCTATACCGAATGTCTGGCTCCTTGGGCTTGTGGTGCCAATGTGTTGCTGCCTTTGGCACTCTACATGTGGTTCTTTTCGTTAACCAGATGCCCGGGTAAGATGATCTGGTGGGCTTTTCTTTTTGTTTTTTTCGCTGCCTTCCAACTGGTATTGCTTTATCTCTTCGGGACGGGAGTGATAGCGGTAGATATGTTTCTGAATCTTGTAACTACCAATCCTGGCGAGGTGAAGGAACTGCTTGGTAATCTGTTGCCTGCTGTGGTGGGTGTTTTTGTGGTTTATCTTCCTTTGCTGGTTCTGGCTATTGTCAATATCAGCAAGAAAGGGATGATAGTGGTTCAACTCCAGCATCGAGTGCGTCGTTGGGCTTTGGAGATAGCTGCTGTCGGCTTATTCTGTCTGCTGGCTTGCTATGTGGCTGTAGATGATTATCGCTTGCGCAACCAGCTTTATCCTGTTAACGTTTGCTATAATCTCTATCTTGCTTTCGAGCGTGATGCGGCTTCAGTGAATTACAGGGAGGCAAGCAGGAATTTCAGGTTTGATGCCAGGAGCGAGCATGATGCTGAGGCTCCCGAGGTGTATGTGATGGTGGTGGGAGAGACGGCGAGAGCCCACAATTTCAGTCTCTATGGCTATCCGCGCGATACCAATCCTTTGCTTTCCAAGACTCCTGGAATCATAGCTTTTCCCGATGCTACAACCCAGAGTAATACTACGCATAAGAGTGTTCCTATGCTCCTGTCGGCTGCATCAGCAGAGGATTTCGAACGTCTCTTTCATGAGAAAGGTATCCTGGCTGCTTTCAGGGAGGCGGGATTTCATACCGTATTTATCAGCAATCAGCTGCCTAATCATTCTTTTATTGATTTCCTTGGCGAACAGGCTGATGAACATTACTTCCTGAAGGAAGGTGCTTCTGCAAAAGATAATCATTATGATAGTGATTTGTTGCAGAAGTTGGATGGGATATTGCCTGCGGCAGATGCTTCTTCATCCAAGCAATACCGTTATCGGAAACTCTTCGTGGTACTTCATACTTATGGTTCTCACTTTAATTACCAGGAGCGCTATCCCCGTAATTTCGCTTTCTTTAAACCTGACAGTAAGAGCGAAGCGAAGCCGGAGAACCGGCGTGACCTGCTGAATGCATACGATAATACCATCCGGTATACCGATTATATCCTGCATGGTATCGTAGAACGTCTGCAGAAATGGGAGAAGACTCAGGCAAAGACGGATGGGGTATATAGCCAACCTACATCGGCGATGCTCTATACCAGCGACCATGGAGAGAATATCTTTGATGATGACCGTCGCCTCTTTCTGCACGCCGCCCCGAAGGCATCTGATTATGAGCTGCATGTTCCTTTCATCATCTGGACATCAGATGGTTATGGAAAACAATATCCGGGAATACTGAAAACTTTGTCTGGTCATCGTACCCAACAGGTACAGACGAGTCTTTCGGCTTTTCATACGATGTTGGGGATAGGAGGCATCCTGACCCGTTATCGCCAGGATGAATATTCTGTGGCAAGTGATAAATATCATCCTGTGAAGTTGTTTTATCTGGATGATCATGATAAAGCGATTCCACAGGAAAATGCCAAATATTAGCATCTGATTTTAAGCGTAAACGCGCTCTTTGTGTAAAATACATGAAAAGAGTTTTCGTAAATGTCAATTATTTGCGAAAACTCTTTGTCGTATCTATAATTTGCTGTATCTTTGCACCCGGATTTAGATAATAATAAAAATACAGTTGTTATGGAACCAACTCGAAAAATCGAAAAGGTAGGCATGCGCAACCTTCGCATGGAGGATTACGATCAGCTTGCCAAGTCATTTAGGCGTATTTACGCAGACTCAGATGTATTCTGGACAAAAGAACAGATTAAGAAACTCATTACTATCTTCCCTGAGGGACAGGTGGTTATTATCGTTGATGATAAGATTGTGGGCTGTGCGCTCTCTATCATCGTCAATTATAATATGGTGAAGGGCGATCATACCTATGCTCAGGTTACGGGTAATGAAACCTTCAATACCCACGATCCTAATGGAAACATTCTTTACGGCATCGAGGTATTTATCCACCCTGATTATCGTGGTTTGCGCCTGGCTCGCCGTATGTATGAGTATCGCAAGGAACTCTGCGAGAAGCTCAACTTGAAGGCTATCATGTTTGGCGGTCGTATACCAAACTATCACAAGTATGCCGATAAGATGCGCCCTAAGGAGTATATCGAGCATGTAAGAAACCGTGAAATCTATGACCCGGTTCTTACCTTCCAGCTTTCCAACGACTTCCATGTACGCCGTGTCATCCGCAACTATCTTCCTAGCGATGAGGAGAGCGAACACTGCGCCACCCTCTTGCAGTGGGATAACATCTATTATCAGCCACCTACGGATTCTTATGTAGACCGCAAGCCAACCGTAAGAATCGGATTGGTACAGTGGCAGATGCGCCCATATGCTTCGGTGGATGACCTCTTCGAACAGGTTGAGTTCTTCGTAGATTCCGTGAGCGACTATAAGAGCGATTTCATTCTCTTCCCTGAGTATTTCAATGCGCCTTTGATGGCTCGTTTCAACGACTTGGGTGAGGCGCAGAGCATCCGAAAAATGGCGCAGTATACCGAAGAAATCCGTGACCGTTTCCGCGAGTTGGCCATCAGTTACAACATCAATATCATCACGGGTAGTATGCCTTATCTCAAGGACGATTCCCTCTATAATGTGGGCTTCCTTTGCCGCAGAGATGGTAGCGTAGACATGTACGAGAAGATCCATGTTACACCAGATGAGCAGAAGTGCTGGGGATTGAGTGGTGGTAGCCATATCCAGACCTTCGATACCGATTGCGGTAAAATTGGTATCGTGATCTGCTATGATGTGGAGTTCCCTGAGTTGTCAAGATTAATGGCAGATGATGGCATGCAGATTCTCTTCGTTCCATTCATGACCGATACCCAGAATGCTTACTCCCGAGTAAGAGTATGTGCCCAGGCGCGTGCCATCGAGAACGAGTGCTATGTAGCCATTGCGGGTAGTGTGGGCAACTTGCCTCGTGTTCATAACATGGATATACAGTATGCCCAGAGCGCCGTGTTCACCCCTTGCGACTTTGCTTTCCCTAACGATGGCAAGCGTTCAGAGGCAACACCTAATACCGAGATGATTCTCGTATCAGATGTTGACCTGAATCTCTTGAATGAGCTTCATACCTACGGTGCTGTAAGAAATCTTCGCGACCGCCGCAAGGATCTGTATGAATTGAAACAGAAGAAGTAAGTGAGGAAGGATAATTCAACACTCAACATTCAACATTCAACATTTAACATTTAAATAAAGTGTATAAGATAGAAATCTCGGAGCGCACGCTCCACTTCAAGCAGCCGGCAGGCACGTCTCGTGGGGTTTATACCACGAGACACAGTTATTATCTCACTCTCACCTCTGATGAAATGCCGGGAGTAGAGGGAGTGGGAGAGTGTGCTACGCTCCCTGATCTCAGTTGCGATGCCAAACCGGAATATGAGATGACCCTGCGACAGGTTTGTCAGATGGTAGAGCAGATGGGACGCATCCCTTACGATATGATTCGTGCTTACCCTAGCATCACTTTTGGTCTCGAAACTGCCTTTGCTTCATTCTTTGATGAAACGAAGAAGAAGCTGGGGGCAATGAATCTGTCTGAGGGAAAGACTTCTGTCGAAATACTGAAGGAGGAGGGAGTCTCTGTTCCTATGGGAATGGAGAATCTTGTCAATCTTTTCGATTCTCCTTTCGGTAGGGGAGAAGAGGGCATCACCATCAACGGTTTGGTGTGGATGGGAACCTATGAGGAGATGTTGGCTCGGTTGGAGGAGAAACTCCAGGCGGGTTTTCATTGCGTGAAACTGAAAATCGGTGCCATCGATTTCTTCAAGGAACTCGATCTCATCAAGCGCATCCGTGATGTGTATACCAAGGAGCAGGTTGAATTGCGTGTAGATGCCAATGGTGGCTTCTTGCCGGAGAATGCAATGAGCCAGCTGGAGGCTTTGGCTAAATATGACATTCATTCGATTGAGCAGCCTATCAAGCAGCATCAGTGGCCTAAGATGGCTCAACTTTGTCGCGAAACACCGCTTCCTATCGCCCTAGACGAGGAACTGATTGGTGTGAATGTCCGGAGTATGAAGCAGGCTTTGCTCGATACGGTCCGTCCTCAGTATATCATTCTCAAGCCTTCACTTCATGGTGGAATCTATGGATGTAACGAGTGGATAGAACTGGCTAACCAGCGTGGTATCGGCAGCTGGATTACTTCTGCTCTTGAGAGTAATATCGGTCTGAATGCTATTGCTCATTATGCAGCTAAAGTATATGGTCCTAATGTCAAGATGCCGCAAGGCTTGGGCACCGGTCAGCTCTTTACTGATAATATACCGATGCCTTTGGAGATTCGTGGTGACAAACTGTTTGTAGTAAAATGACTTTAGAAGATTTCCTTTCAGAATGGAATAACGGTAGCGACCGGGTGCTTGTTCATACCAGTGGCTCCACGGGAAAGCCCAAGCCGATGATGGTAGAGAAGAAGCGAATGCTCAACTCGGCCTGCATCACTTGCGATTTCCTGGGTTTGAAACCTGGTGATAGCGCCCTGTTGTGTATGTCGCTCGATTATATTGCAGGTAAGATGGTGGTGGTGCGGAGTATAGAGCGCCATCTCCATCTTATTTCTGTTTGCCCAAGTGGTCATCCTTTGAAAGATGTAAATGAAGAGATTACCTTCGCTGCGATGGTTCCGATGCAGGTTTATAATACCCTGCAGGTTCCTGAAGAGCGGGCTCGACTCTGCCGCATCAGGCATCTTATTATCGGTGGCGGAGCTATAGATGAGGCTCTCGAACAGAGACTGAAGGCTCTTCCCGGAGATATTGCCATCTGGAGTACCTACGGAATGACCGAAACTCTCTCGCATATTGCCCTGAGAAGAATTAATGGTGATGAGGCTAGCGAATGGTACCAGCCTTTCGATAGTGTCAGAATCAGTCAGACCGATGAAGGTTGTCTGGTGATAGATGCTCCGCAGGTCTGTGCAGAGCCCCTGGTAACGAACGATATTGTGGAAATAGAATCCTATATATATAATAAGGTGGAAAAACTCCGTTTTCGCATCAAAGGCAGAAAAGACAATGTGATTTGCAGCGGAGGCATCAAGATTCAGATAGAAGAGGTTGAGGCTCTGTTGAAGCCTTATCTTGAAAAACCTTTCATGATTGTCAAGAAGAAAGACGGGAAGTTTGGAGAAATTGCTGTCCTCTTGACGGAAGATGAGGAGATAGAAAAAATAGAGGCGACTGTTCGCCGCCTCTTATCTGATCATAAATATTGGATTCCAAGGGAATTCCTTCATGTAAACCAGCTCCCGCTTACCGAAACCGGAAAGCCGAAGCGCTCTATCTTTCTTTAAAAGGATTCTCTGAAGAAATATTCTTTAGCTGAATTATCCTTCTCTGAAGAAGTCGAGTGCTTCCTTGATCTCTTCTGTCGTAGCTGTCTGGTTGATACGGATATCGCCTATGCCGCCCAGCATCGTGAAGTTGATGATGCCATTCTGGTTCTTCTTGTCATGGTGCATCAGTTCTATCAGTTCATCATAGTCATCGCAGGTAATATCCAGTGTACCATAGAATTCCTTGATGAAGTTTACGGTCTGGCGCATCTTCTCTGTAGGGAATCCGGTCTTGGCAACACTCAGATAGAGTTCAGGGATGAGACCGAATGCCACCGCGTAACCATGCAGGATAGGCTTGCGCTTCAAAGCCCAGCTCTCAAACGCATGACCGAAAGTATGGCCCAGGTTCAGCGCCTTGCGGATGCCCTGCTCGTGAGGATCCTGCTCTACAATGCGTTCCTTTACCTTCACGCTGTCGCCTACCATGCGCTGCAGCTGCTTCAAATCAGGCTTGTCGAGGTCAAAGCTGACCAGTTCTTCCCACATTGCTTCTGTAGAAATCAGACCGTGTTTCAGCATCTCTGCATAGCCCGAACAGATGTTTGCTGCATCGAGCGTCTTTAAGAATTCTGTATCGAGAATAACGAACTTAGAATCGTTGAACACACCTACTTCGTTCTTCAGTCCGCCGAAGTTGATGCCTGTCTTTCCACCTACCGATGCGTCTACCATAGCCAGCAGGGTGGTAGGGATATTGATAAAGTTGATACCTCTCTTAAAAGTGCTGGCAGCAAAGCCACCCAGGTCGGTTACCATGCCGCCGCCCAGATTAATCATACAGGAGTGGCGTGAAGCTCCACCCTCCTGCAGTCCTTTCCATACCATCATCAGACTTTCGATGTCTTTATGGCTGTCGGTAGCCGGAATAGTGATGATATGGGCTTCCTTCATGCAGTAAAAATTCTGCAATACAGGCATGCATTGTTCCAATGTCGTAGTATCTGTAAGCACAAAAAGCTTGTCGTGCTCACACTCAGAAAGTGCACTTACCAGTTCGCTTTCCAGTTGGGTTGATATGATTACTCTTTGTTCCATAACATTCTAACGTATTAATTTTTGTGCAAAGATACACTAAAATGGAGACAATACAAAAAAAAAGTTGCTAAATTTGCGTTTTTTATCTCAGAATGCATTAAACCTTGGTGTATTTAACGCGTCAAAACAATCGAGTAACAAAAATGATAATAGAATATCATAGCGATTATGTGTGAAAACACTCATAGTTGGAAATAATAACAAATTAAAAATAGAATGAAAAAATCGATTCTGACGATGCTGCTGCTGTTGATGGCAATAGCATCCTTTGCTCAACAGCGACTGATATCCGGTCAGATTACCGACCGCGATACCAAGGAGGCCATTGAGCAGGTAACTGTTCAATTGCTTAAGAGCGACAGCACGTATGTAGCTGGTGCCATCAGTAATGAGAACGGACTCTTTCACGTTACCGCTCCGGCTAATGGCAAGTATCTGCTCAAGATTTCGAGTGTAGGATATAAGTCTACTGTGAAGCGTATCCAAATTTCTGATAACAAGGATCTGGCTATGGGTAAGATTGTGCTGGGTGCTGAGGCTATCATGCTGAAAGGCGCAGTGGTAACAGCTATGGCTCAGAAGGTAACTCTGAAGGAGGATACTTTCGTGTACAATTCTTCTGCCTATCGCACACCGGAAGGCTCGGTAGTTGAGGAACTCGTAAAGCGTCTGCCGGGTGCAGAGGTGAGCGATGACGGTACTATCAAGATCAATGGTAAGGAGGTAAAGAAGATTCTGGTAGACGGTAAGGAGTTTATGACGGGTGATACCAAGACTGCCCTGAAGAATTTGCCTACCAGCATCATCGAGAAAATCAAGGCATACGATGAGAAGAGTGATCTCTCTAAGGTAACCGGTATTGATGATGGCGAGGAGCAGACCGTGCTCGACTTCGGTGTGAAGAAGGGTATGAACAAGGGTTTGATTTCCAATATCGACCTGGGTGTGGGCAACAAGAGCCGCTACAATATGCGTGGCATGGGCGGTTATTTCAATGATAACAACCGATTCATGCTCTTTGCCAATGCCAATAACACCAGCGACCGTGGTTTCGGCGGTGGTCCTGGCAGAGGATTCTGGGGCGGTGCCAACGGTTTGAATGCCAGCAAGATGATTGCTGCCAACTATAATTATGAACTGAAAGATAAATTCAAGTTCAATACTTCACTTCGCTGGAATCACAGCGATGGTGATATTTGGAGCCGTCGTTCCTGCGAGAACTTCATGGGTAGCAGCAGCTCTTTCAGCAATAGCCTGAGCCAGAGTTTCTCCCGCAGCAACAGCTGGAATGGTAACATCCGATTGGAGTGGATGCCTGATTCCATGACCAATATCCTCTTCCGTCCTTCCATCTCCTGGAATACCAGCGACGGCAGAAATACCGGATTGTCTGCCCAGTTTAATGACGATCCTTACGAGTATGTAGATGATCCGCTTCAGGATGCTTTCCTGAAAGACCTCTCTACGGGTGAAAGCAAGAGTAAACTGAATGAACTCCAGAAACTGGTCAACAGCCAGGAAAACAGCGGCTTGAGCTATTCAGATAATAACAATATGAAAGGTATGCTGCAGTATAACCGCAAGCTGAACTCCCAGGGCCGTAATATCACGTTCCGTGCCGATGCCAAGTATACAGATAAGGACAGCAAGAGCATCTCGCTCAAGAATACCCGCTATTATCTTGCGGAATTGGAACAGGGCAAAAACGCATCAGATATCAACCGTTATAACCTGACACCTTCCAAGGATTACAGCTATGCGGGTCAGGTTACCTATAGTGAACCGCTCTGGAAGGCTACCTTCCTGCAGTTCAGCTATAAGTTTACTTACAGCTATTCCAAGAGTGATCGCAGCACCTACCGTTTTGATGATTATTCCTTTGATGGCATCACTCCTGTTTACCGCACCTGGGGCAGCTATCTCGACAGGGTAGGAAACAATTGGGAGGATACCAAGGATGATGACCTGAGCAAGTATTCTGAATATAAGAACTATACTCACGATATCCAGGTGATGATGCGATTCATCCGTAATAAGTATAATCTCAACTTCGGTGTGATGATTCAGCCACAGCGCTCCAACTTCATCTACGATTATATGGGCAATCATACGGATACCGTCCGCACAGTCACTAATTTCAGTCCTACGCTCGATTTCCGTTACCGCTTCTCTAAGATGAGCAACCTGCGCATCAACTATCGCGGTACAACCTCGCAGCCAAGCATCTCGCAGTTGCTGAATGTAGTGGATGACAGCGACCCGCTGAACATCTCGAAGGGTAACCCTGGCTTGAAGCCTTCGTTTACGCAGAACTTCCGATTGTTCTACAACAACTTCGTGCAGAATCATAACAAGGGTGTCATGACGTTTGTCAACTTCTCTACCACCCGAAACAGTATCAGCAATAAGGTAGAATATGACGAGAAGACGGGTGGACGCACCACAACCCCAGAGAATATCAATGGCAACTGGAATGTGATGGGAGCCTTCATGTTCAACTGTTCTATCGATAGTGCGGGCGTCTGGAATATCAATACCGGAGCCCATGCCAACTATAACAATTATGTGAGCTATCTGAGTGTTGACCAGAATTCAAGTTCACTGAAGAATACCACCCGAAGCCTTACATGGCGCCAGAATCTCTCTCTGAGCTATCGTAACGACTGGGCTGAATTCTCGCTCGACGGAACGCTGACTTATAACAAGGCAAAGAACAAGCTCCAGCCAACCAGCAACCTCAATACCTGGCAGTTCTCTTATGGACCAAGCATGACGCTTACAGCGCCTTGGGGTACCAGTCTGAACTCAAGCCTCTCTATCAGCAGCCGCCGCGGTTATAGCGACAGCAGCATGAATACGGATGAGTTTGTATGGAATGCGCAGCTCTCTCAGGGTTTCCTGAAGGGCAAGCCTCTAACCATCATGCTGCAGTTCTACGATATTCTCCGCCAGCAGAGCACTTTCTCTCGTGCCATTTCTGCTACATCCCGCACGGATACGGAGTATAACGCCATCAACAGCTATGCGATGCTGCACGTGATTTACCGCCTGAATCTCTTCGGAGGCAAGGATGCCCGTAGGGGTGGACCTGAAGGTCCTGGTGGTCCTGGTGGCCGTCCAAACTTCCATGGCCGGCCATTCAATGGCGGTTTTGGCGGTGGTCGTCCAGGCGGCAGAATGTTCTAGAAAAGAAAATGAAGTAAGCTTCATTTTAAACGATAGTAAGCCTCACTCCATGTTTACGTGAGGCTTATTTCAAACAGATATGACGAGAAAAAAAGAAATCCCCGCTCTTCGTAATGAAGAACGGGGATTGTTTTATTTGGGATTACTAAAAGTTGATCGATTAGAGAGCGAACTTGTAACCTACAGTAATCTGGATTACGTTGTTGTAATGATCCCAGTTGTCTGCAACCTTAGTTACACCGATGTTGTAACGAGCATCGAATACGATGTTCTGGTACTCGTAAGAGAGACCTACAGGGATAGAGAGGTCTACGGTCTTAACGTCTTCTGCATCATCCTTGTTTACCAGGAAACCTGGCTGCAAACCTGCCTTGAGAGCAAGACCAGCTACTGGGTAGTAGTTCAAAGTGATAGGCACATTGATGTAGCCTGGATTCCACTTGCCACCTTCAAAAGTCATACCGGCAACTTTTACATCCTTAGCCTTGAAGCCCTGTACAGAGTAGAGAGCACCTACAGCAACACCTAAATTATCTGTAGCCTGATACTGCAACTCAGCACCAGCAGCGAAACCTGCCTTCCAATCGTTGTCACCGATTGTAGAAACGTTCAAACCTACCTTAGGCTGAATAGTTGTTGTACCTGCAGCCTGCTGTGCGAAAGCACCTACTGAAGACAGCACCATAGCTGCCATAACGAATAATTTTTTCATAATCTCTAATATTTTAAATTAATAGTTTATAATGCTCATATAGAGTATGATTAGTTATCAGTGTGTATGCTGATTCCATCATTCCGTCATTTTTACTGGGTGCAAAGGTATGTTTTTTCTCTATTCGCTCCAAATATTTTAAGCATTATTTTAAAATAAGCAGCCAAATATCACATATAAGTTTCTATTTCGTATATTTTTAGCAATAATTATCCCAATTTTTTGCATTGTATTTTAAAATGTTGTATATTTGCAAAGTAAGAAAGAAAGGAAGATAATTATGACTACACAAGAAAACTCCCCCTATACTCTTTGAAGTGTAGGGGGAGTTTTATTTTATTCTTCATCCTCGTCCCAGTCTTCTTCGTCAAATCCAAACATGGCAGGATCTACGAAGGCATCCAGGGCTCGACGTTCCTTCTTGGTTGGGCGACCAGTGCCTCTTGCTCTGTCTACGAAACCGCTGATGCGGCTCATCTCCAGGAGCTCGTATTGCTTAGGGTCGGTTACGTTTTTATAGACACCATACAGCATCTTGGCGCCTACGCGCTGCTCTATGCAGTCGAGAACCTCGAAAGAGTAGGTGATAGGGGCTTTCTTTACGCTCACCACATCGCCACGCTTGATGATGAAGGAAGGCTTTCTCGTTACACCTCCCACCATGACGCGGCCATTCTTACAGGCATCGGCAGCAATACTGCGGGTCTTGTAAATGCGGGCAGCCCAGAGCCACTTGTCTATTCTTGCTGATTCCTTCATGATTATTTCTTTCCTAGCTTATTGTATTGGTTCATGGTGATGTCGATACCAGCCAATACGAAGCTTTTGATAATCTCTACACCCAGGTCGATGGCTGGCTGCAGCTGCTTCATGTCTTCCTCAGTATATTTGCCCAGCACCCAGTCTATCTGGCCGCCACGCGGATAATCGTTGCCGATGCCCATGCGCAGGCGGGCATAGTTCTGACCGATAAGCTGCTGGATATGTCCCAATCCGTTATGGCCGCCGTTGCTGCCGTTTGCCTTCAGTCGGAAAGCACCCAGAGGCAGGGCTAGCTCATCGCTGATAACGAGCAGTCGGCTCTGGTCAATCTTTTCCTGATTCAGCCAATATCTTACCGCATTACCACTCAGGTTCATGAATGTGGTAGGTTTGAGCAGGAAAATCTTTCTTCCCTTGAGCGTAGTCTCGGCTACGAAGCCATATCGCTTATCCTCAAAATGAATATTGGACGCTTTAGCAAAAGCGTCCAATACCATAAATCCTGTGTTGTGCCTGGTGTCGGCGTATTCATCGCCAGGGTTACCAAGCCCACAAATCAAATATTTATCCAATGTTTGATAATGCTTTACTCAGGTTCGTAAAATCTTGATGACTCTGTGATTAAGCCTCTGCATCATCAGCAGCCTGAGCTGCGAGCTGAGCGTTACGTGTCATCTTGATAGAGCAAACTACAACAGCCTTGCTTGTAGCCAACTCGAGACCCTCGAATGAGAGGTCACCTACCTTGATGCTCTTACCGATCTTCAACTCAGTAACGTCGATATCGAGGTGCTCAGGGATAACCTGGTAAGGAGCTGTAACGTTGATCTTACGGATAGAGAGGTTCATACGACCACCATCACGTACACCCTGTGCAAGACCTGTCAACTTAACTGGAATACCGATAGTGATAGGCTTCTGGTCGTTAACCTCGTAGAAGTCAACGTGCAGAGGAGCGTCTGTTGTTGGGTGGAACTGAATCTCCTTCATGATAGCTGTGTGGCTCTCACCGTCGATGATGAGGTTGATAACGTATACATGAGGAGTGTAGATGATTTTACGCAACTCAGCGAATGGAACTGCGAATGACAAAGCCTCAGGAGCACCGTTCTCGCCCTTCTTCTCACCATAAAGGTTACATGGAATCAAACCTTCCTTACGCAATGTCTTAGAAGCTTTCTTGCCAAGGTCTGTACGCTTCTGACCTGTTACATTAATCTCTTTCATTTTGTGTTACTCTAAATTAAGTTATTAATAAAAAATGTGCCTTAACTCGCCATCACACGGATTAGCTTTGCTTAAAGCGGGTGCAAAATTACGAAAAATATTTGGAATGAGCAAACTTTTTACCGAAAAACATGTTCTACATGCAGAAAAAATATTGAAAATACAATTTTTTGCTTAAATAAACTGAAATTTTTGCCCGTTTTCTTGTCTATTACCTATTTAATGTGTATTTTTGCAAGCGTATTAGGTAATTTAATAAATGAATCTTTTAAAAACATTAGAGAATGATTAATAGGGATTTGATAAGACGTAAGATTGTGCAGTTAACCTACGCATACTATCAAAACAGCGATCATAACATGGAGAACGCTGAGAAGGAGCTGATGTTTAGTCTCTCCAAGTCATACGATTTGTACAACTACATGTTGCAGCTCATCGTTGCCATCACCCAGGAGGCACGCAAGCGCTACGATGTAGATGTAGCTCGTGCCAAGAGAGAGGGTGAGCAGGAACCTTCACCACGTTTCGCATTCAATAAGTTCGCTCTGCAGCTCGAAGAGAACAAGATGCTGCTCGAATGGATAGATGTTAAGCATTCCAACTGGGATGAGGATATTGAAATGGTGCGCAAAGTGTATACTGCTATTACGTCTAGTGATCTCTATGCTGATTATATCAGCGGTGCTATTGATGAGGAACTCGCCGATCTCGACGAGTACAGCCGCGACCGCGAGGTATGGCGCCGCATCTACAAGCAGTTCATTCAGAATAATGAAGATCTTGATGCATTCCTCGAGGAGAAGAGCCTCTACTGGAACGATGACAAGGATATCATAGATACTTTCGTATTGAAGACTATCAAGCGTTTCGACCCGGAAGCTAAGGCCAAGCAGGAATTGCTGCCGGAATACAAGGATGCTGAAGACAGAGAGTTTGCACGCAAGCTCTTCCGTGCTACCATCCTCAACTGCGATACCTACCAGCGCTATATGAGCGAGGCTTTGCGCAACTGGGATTTCTCACGTCTTGCCTATATGGATGTGATTATCATGCAGATTGCCATCGCTGAGGTGATGAACTTCCCTGGCATCCCGGCTACCGTCACTATCAACGAGTATGTAGAACTTGCCAAGGCATACAGCACTCCTCGCAGCGGCGGTTATGTTAACGGTATGCTCGACAGCATCTGCCGCGAGCTCATCAGCCGCAACCTCATCCAGAAGGAGATGCCTGAGCGCAAGCAGCATCAGCATGCACAGCACGGCGAACATGCCGGCAAACAGCGCCCAGACAACCAGCACCCAGCCGGCCGTCGTCCGCGCATTCACCGCGCTCCGGGCGAGGGTGAGTAAATAACGGAGGCCTTTCTTGCTGGCCACACCTTATTTATATATAGAACATAAAATAATAATAGATAATACTTTAACGACATGACAAATTTAGTATTGCAAGCAGCTGCCGGTGGTAGCAGCATGACTTTTCTCATCATGATGGTAGCTATTTTCGCTATCATGTGGTTCTTTATGATCCGTCCTCAGCAGAAGAAGCAGAAGGAAATCCGCAAGTTCCAGAATGCTTTGGCAGAGGGTACCAAGGTGGTTACAGGCGGCGGTGTTTACGGCACTGTTAAGCGTGTTAACCTCGAGGCTAATACCGTTGATGTTGAGATAGCTCGTGGCGTGGTAATCACTGTAGCTAAGGGCTACGTGTTTGCTGATGCAGCTAGTCAGACACCTAATGCATAGTATCAAGAGCATATTAAAAGCTGTCAGAAACTTCCTGTTCAGTGGTCTGAATAAGGAGTTTCTGATTTTTTTGTTCTTTCTCGCTCTCAGCGGCATCTTCTGGCTGATGATGACGCTCAATGAGACTACCGAGAGAGAATTCAATATTCCTGTGCAGCTAACCGGCGTGCCCCGCAATGCGGTGATAACCGGCGAACTCCCTGATACTGTGCATATTACGGTGCGCGATAAGGGATTCACACTCGTTACCTATGCTTACGGAGGCAAGATTCATCCGCTCACATTCCGGTTTGCCAATTATGCCGACGAGGAAACGGGAACGGGACAGATTCCGATGGCTGATGTGCAGAAACAGGTGGCATCCCAGCTCTATGGCTCTACCAAACTGATCTCCATCAAGCCGGCAAAATACGATTTCTTCTTCACCTACGGCTCTTCCAAGCGAGTGCCTGTGGTGTTCAGAGGTAAGATTACAACCAGCAAGAGCTATTATCTGGCACATACCGAATTCCTGCCGTCTACGGTTACGGTTTATGCCAACAAGAAGCAGCTCGATGAGTTGGAATCGGTAGAAATCGAGCCGTTCAACATGCGCAACCTGCAGGATACCATTCATCGCAACGTACCTATCAAGAAGATACGTGGCATGAAGATTGTGCCTCAGATGGTGCGTCTGGCGGTATATCCTGATGTGCTTACCGAAGAGTCGGTCGATGTGCCTGTTACGGCCATCAACATGCCTGATAACATGGTGCTCCGTACCTTCCCATCTAAAGTGGCGGTAAGATTCACCATCGGAGCCAGCCTCTTCAGAACCATCAAGCCGAGCCAGTTTAAGGTGGTAGTAGATTATAACGATCTGGCTAACAACCCTTCTGACAAGTGCAAACTCCAGTTGCGCAGCGTGCCGCGCTCGGTGAGCAAGGCGCATCTCGATCTGGAAACGGTAGATTATCTGCTGGAACAGCAATGATAGTTGATAATTGACAGTTTATAGTTGATAGTTTTTCTACTATGATGAAGATAGCGATAACGGGCGGTATAGGTAGCGGAAAAAGCTATGTGTGCCGGATATTGGAGAAACAGGGCATCCGGGTTTACGACTGCGATGCTGAGGCTAAGCGGCTCATGCGCACCGATGCCCGCTTGCAGGCTGGCTTGAAGAAGCTGGTGGGCGAGCAGGTTTACAGCGCAGAGGGTGTTTTGCAGAAGCCCGTGCTGGCTCAGTTTCTGCTGGCTGGCGAGGCTAACAAGCAGGCTGTCAACGATGTGGTTCATCCGGCTGTGGCGCGCGATTTCGAGCAGAGCAGCTATGAGTGGATGGAGAGTGCCATCCTCTTCGATAGCGGTTTCTTCCGCCGTATCCACCTCGATTTCGTGGTCTGCGTAACGGCTCCCGTCCCGGTCCGCATCCAGCGCATCATGCAGCGCGACCATATCCCGGCAGAGAAGGCGCAGCAGTGGATAGATGCCGTCATGCCGCAGGAAGAACTTGCAGCCCGCTCCGATTTCGAAATCGTGAACGATGGCGAGCAGGATATCGATGCACAGGTAAGGAAATTATTAGATATCATTAATAATAAAGAATAATAGAAAAGACAATGGAAACAATCCTTTCAATTGCAGGCAAGCCAGGCCTTTATAAATTGGTATCAAGAGGTAACAGAAACCTCATCGTAGAAACTCTCGATGAGACTCACAAGCGTATCCCAGCTTTCGCTACCGACCGCGTAACAAGCCTTGGTGACATCGCTATGTATACAGACGCTGATGAGGTGCCACTCTGGGAAGTGCTTGACAGCGTTAGCAAGAAGGAAGAGGGCAAGCCTAGCACTTTCAACTACAAGAAGGCGCCTGTTGCTGAGCTCCACGCTTATTTTGCTGAGGTTCTTCCTAACTACGATCGCGACCGTGTTCACGACAGCGATATCAAGAAGCTCCTCCAGTGGTACAACATTCTCGCTAAGTACGGCATCACCGATTTCAAGGCTACTCTTGCTCCTACAGAGGGTGAGAACGTAGATGATCGTGCTGAGCAAACTGCTGAATAAGAATCATTTATCAGAGTTAGCATATAACAATAAAAAAGGCTCCTGCAATACTTGCAGGAGCCTTTTCGTACATTTATTTCTTTTTCAATCTTCTTTCTCTCTTTTCTTTCTTTTTTTTACTTTTCTTTTTCAATCTTCTTCAGTTCCTTCTCAAATCTTCTGCGATACATCTCTCCCGCGATGGTCAAACCGAACGGGAAGGCTAACCAGATGCCCAGAATGCCCAAGCCGCAAGGGAAACCTAGGGTGTAGCCCAGCGGCAGGGAGATGACGAAATAGGCGATGAAGGCATAGAGCACCATCGGCTTCACACAGGCGATGCCGCGCAGCGCATTGGCAAAGGTATACTGCAGTCCGTCGCCAAACTGATATACCATCAACAGGATAATCAGCGTAGCCACATACGCCTGCACCTCCACATTATCATTAAACCAGCCACCTATCTGATGGCGAAGCAGGAACACCGGCAAACCCATACACAGCGAGAACAGCAGGTTCAGCCGGAACCCGTCGTAGGCATTGCGGCGAACTGCCCCGTAGTCCTTCTGACCCATAAAATGGCTCACGCGGATAGCCAGCGCAGCCGCCATGCCCGAAAGCACGAGATAGAAGAGCTGCGAGAGGGTAATCATCACCTGATGAGCTGCCAGCGGAATGGTTCCCAGCCAGCCCACCATCACACAACTCAGCGTGAAGGCAGCCGACTCCATGCCCAGCTGCAGCGCCACAGGCCAGCCCAACCGGTTCATCTCCCTGAAGTCAGCCTTGGTCAGAGAACTGTGCAGAATATCGCGTCTGTATTCCCCGAAATTCTTGCCCGTCATCAGCATGCCCACCATCGCCAGCGCCATCAGAATGCGGCTCACCAGCGTTGAAATACCGGCTCCCAGCAAACCCAGTTCCGGGAAACCCGCCACACCGTAAATCAGTACCCAGTTGCCCAGAATATTGATTACGTTGCCGCCAATCATCGCCCACATCGCCACCTTGGTCTGTCCGAGTCCGTCAAGAAATTGCTTCATCGTGAAGAAGATGCCCATGAAGAGCACCGAGGCGAGGTTTACCAGAAAGTAAGGACGGATGAGCGAGAGCAGCTCTTCAGGCTGTCCGATGCGCCCCAGATTCAGGTAGAGCACAATGAGGGCGAGGGTGAAGATGATGCCCGTCAGCATGTTGGCACAGAAGGCATTGCGCACTTTCTGTCCGATGCAGTCGGTCCGTTCCTCGCCGTAGAGCCGTCCGATGATAGGAGTGAGTCCGTAGGTGAATCCCATATAGGATACGAAAACGAGACCGAAGATATTGTTCACCAGTCCGGCAGCCGCCAGTTCGGGTGTACTGTGATGGCCTATCATCAGCGTATCAGCAAATCCCAGGATGATGGTACCCAACTGTCCTATGATGATAGGAATGCCGATAGCCAGCAGTTCCCGGTAGTGATGTTTCTTGTTTGTCGTTATTGATGTCGTATGATTATTCATATTTGCTTTTAATTACTAATCTATTTCCTTTATTCTGCTTAAGAGCATGCAAAGTTACGGCTTTATTCACTAATTACCAAATTTAAAAAGGTAAAAAAGTAAAAAGGTAAAAAGAAGCTTTAGCCCCTTCCTGCCCCCGTCCCCAGCGATTCCATTGCTGGTCCCCCTAAAAAAGGAAAAAAGAGCCTAGCTTACCCCCGCTAGGCTCTTTTTACTTTTTTACCTTTTTACCCTTTTACTTTTTTACCTTTTTACCTTTTTACCTTTTTACCCTTTTACCTTTAAATGTATGAACTTCCTTCCTCTTTCTGTCCATACGAGGTAGGTGTGGGTATAGGCGGTGCCCAGTTTCTCCTGTGCCCCATCGCAGTGAGGGTCGGGGAGGGTAGAGTAGCGGGTGCGGCTCTTCGCCAGGCCCATGTGGGCATAATCAGCATAGAGCAGATACTGGCCGCTTTGGTAGTACTGGATATGAAGGGCACAGAGCTGGCGGTTCAACTCCTGTGCCGTGATACCCAGCTCCTTCGCTATCTGCGTGGTGGTATAGCAGGAAACAGAGTTGAGCACATTGTCGGTGTAGAGCGCCTTCGGCAGAAGATGATCCACCTGATTTTCCAACTGGATGATGTTCTCACCGTTCTTGGCGATGCAAACCACCTGTTCGTCCACCACACCGTTCAGCCGACGAATCTCCGTATCCTGTTTTCCGATGAGTTTCTTCTGCTGATCAATCTGCACCTGCTGGTTTTTCAGCAGATTCTCCTTCTCCTTGAGTGTAGCTCTGAGAATCTCTTCAGCATGCCGAATCGTCTCCTCATCACTCTCGCCCTGCTTTACCGGAATATAACCGCCCGTCTTGCGAATCTGTGGCAGCACCTCGGAAGTAACCCAGTTTTTGAACTTCACCGCTGTAGGAAGCTTGGACCCGAGCACCAAAGCATAGAATCCGCTCTCGTTAACGAAGAGCATCTGCTGTAGTCGTTTTGCAGCAACTCCATCCTTCTTTTTGCCAGTCACTACCCATACATCGCGTTTCGCGATGTATGGGTCATCAACATGTCGCTGAATGGCAGCCCACAGGTTCTTATACCCCAGCGCATTGCAGACATCTTTCGCGCAGAACAAAGGCTCCCCGTTTTCATCTATCTGAGTAAGAATCTTACCGAATTCAGGGTTTTCGAACACGACAGCATTACCCGTTGTCTTTTCATTTTCCTTCATCTCTTCTTTTTTTGTTTTATAATTTTTTTCCATGATATAAAAATGTTAAATTGAATGTTGAGTGTTGAATGTTGAATGTTGAATTATTAGTGTTGAGTGTTGAATGTTGATTTTTTGCCTAACGGACTCAAGGGCGCTAGCCTAATTCAACATTCAACACTCAACATTCAACATTACAAAATCGTTCCCCAAATGCTCTCATCCCTGTCTCTCGCAGCGGTGATGGCATTGATGAGGCGGTGGAGCCAGATGCGGGAGTTCACAACCATGCCTTTTACTCGGTTCTCACCCACCAGGATGCAGCCCTGCGTATCATCGGGATAATTGCCGGCATGGATGCGGATGCCCTTAAAATTGGGGACGCCCAACAGCAGCGGCAACCACATCTTAAAACTCGGCGATTTGCTGATCACCAGCGGATAAGTACCCTCAGGTATCGCCGTCTTGCCCTTCATCTTCTGCGCCTTCTTGCCCGATACACGCCCCAACCGCACATTCTCCTCGGCAGGACTTAGCTCCACACCCAGAAGGTTGCGCCAGCACGGCTCCAGCGTATCACAGAAATACGAGTCCGCATTCAGCTTCTCCAGGGGCACCTCGCACACCGTCTTCAGCTCCCTGCACTTGTTCACACTCTCAATCGTGCGCTTCTTCACATCCTCATCCTTCAGGATGTAAAGGCGACCTATCGTGTAGGTCTTCTTCTTCGCTATACGTTTTAAAACTATCTGCATAAGTAAAAATAAATTTAAGATTTAATAACCATACCGTCGTGGCGGTACTTAAGCTTCTCAAAACTGTCACAACTGTCACAACTGTCACGCTTGCCCGTATACTGATACGCCCGCCTGATGTAATTCCGGTGTAGCCACTGCCTGATCATCATATCGGTACCCTTCGCATCCAAACCATGCTCCAGCCGGATGGCAAGCAACTGCGCAGCCGTAAAGCTATCGGGCAGTATCTGTAAAAGATTCTGAGGCCCACGCTTCGAACTCTTCTGCGCCATAAAGTTCTCCTTCGCAATCATGTCGCCGAAGAACCGCATCTTGCAGTACAGGTCATACTGCTCGCTCCAGCGGATAAACTCGTCAATCTCCGGCTCCCACTTGCAACCATTGGCTACATACAGCACACACGCCTTCAGATAAGCGATGACATTGGCACGGAACGAGAGATTCTCAAACGTCCTGTCCTGCGACAGCCGGGCAAACTCTGCATTCTCATCCTTTAGTTTGAGGGCAAGCTGAAACGCCTCCTTACACTCAATCAAGCCCGTTACTTTGTTCAGATTATCGATGTAAGGCCGTAGCGCCTCACGGTACGATTCATCATAAGTTCCGTAAACAGGCATATCTTCGCCGATTTCCCTTTCGGGGATGGTACAGAAGTTGATACGGCTGATAGGACCATCGGTAAGAACCTTAGAGAAGTAACGCTGACCCTTCTGGATGGTGGTAGATGCATTCCAGTTGAACCGGATGGTAACACGCTCCGTAACACTCATCGTTCCTACGCGAGTCTGTCCATATTTATTGCCTGGGTCTGCGGCAAGACACATGATACGGAACTGCTGGCTTCCGCTACCCTTGAGCGCATCAAACTGGTCTAGCTCATTGAGCGAAGTATAGAGGAAATGTTCCTGCGCTTCGGCCGTTCTCATCACGAAAGCCGGGTTTGTCATATCCGCATCAATCTCCTGGATAATCAGGTTTTCAGGTCTCTTGCGCTTATCCTTGTTGGCACCCTTGCGCAGCATCTCATCCTTCCACGCCTTTTCGCGCTTCAGGTTTTCAGCATCCCTCTGCCTGATATCCTCCATAATGAAATCGATGGGCCTGTTCACGCTGCTCTTACCCGCTCCGGTACCCGCAAGCAGCAGCGTCATCAGTCTCGCCTCGTGCTCCACGTTGTCAATATACCGGAACCTCGTCTTCCAGAGATGCGTAGCCAGCGGCGGGAAGATAGCGTGCGCCACAGCCGGCTTATAAATTTCCGGCGTCCTCGATATCAGCAGCTCCACCAGCTTCGGCAGTTTCTTCGGCATCTCCGGCGGGTCAGGATAATCCTCATCAGCCCTATTACCTGTTAACTGTAAACTATTAACTTGTTGCTCAGCCCTATTAACTTTCAACTGTAAACCATTAACTTGCTGGCTGGCCTTCTGCTCCGCAAGCGCATTCACCCTCATCACTTCCCTCGACATCGGCTTCGTATTGTCAGCATATTTCGCATAGAAGTCGTGAATCAGCTGATGGCAGTCGTTCTCCTGATAGTAGCTCGGCATTTTCACCCTCACCACCTTCATCAGTTCCTCTTCCTCCATCACCCTCGAAGCACCGGCGCTCATGATAGCCAGCAGCGAAGAGTGTCTCGACCCCACGGTATCAATCTCCATACCCCCGAGTCCGGCAGCCTGCGTAAAGAGGTCAAACGCAATCAGATTCTTCTCTCTGGCTCCCAGTCCGCCAGCATTCTGATTGCCTCCAGAATCCCCGATATGAGGAGCATCAGCACCATGGCTATTACCAGGTTGGGCAGGCTGAACAGCAGAGCCAGCAGAAACAGCAGGATTGCCGTCATTGCCCGATAGTCTATTATTTTCATTATTCTTACCATTGCTATTAATTTTTAACTGTAAACTATTAACTTTCCCTCTTCCGTCCACGGTCAGTCCGCGGTCCAGATACGCCTGCCTTCGCATCAGAATCTCCTTCTCGCTCAGCACGGCGCACCACATCTTCGACCTGTAGATTTCCGAGTCCTTATCCGTAAGATAAATCATTCTCTCGGGTGTGATGCAGCTCTCGTCATACGGCACCCCCAGCGCCTCGCAATACGCTTTCTGCGTCTCCTCGATGGTCATTCCCACCGGCAGTCTGATACCGATGTGCAGCTTCTTCCGGGCACTGTAGCAGAGGTGCAGCAGCGAGCCGTTCCAGATACTGTCAGAGCAGTTCAGCTCCCTTGCCTTCTCGATAGCCTTATCTACATACTCCCTGTCATCCACGTCGATGATAGTCTGGAACATGAAGCTCTCGGGCTGTGCATTCTCCTGTCTGCGCACATTGTTCTTGAAAATGCCGTAGTGGGGACAGAAGAAAGGCAGTTCGCTCTTCAGCCTGTCCTGCGCCTTCTTCACCGCCTCTGCATCGTTGGCATCCACCTTCGGGATAGGCAGTTCGCCCCTAATCTGCTGGATCATCTTCCTGATTTCCGGCGATGCAATCACCTTGTCATACACCGCCATACTGTTGGAAAACACCTTCCCCTTATTGCCCTTGCGATAAGGGTTCAGTGCAATTACATGTTGTGTTTCTGTCATGTTATTTCGTTAATAAAAGATTGGTTTGTGGGGTAATCCCCTCTTCCGTTTTCACCACTCTCAGCCGTCTGTAAGGAGGAGGACTGAACACATACGCTTTCACTTCCATCATTTTGAATAATTTAGAAGATTGGGGGCTCCCACCACGGTTGATGTGCAGATACACAAAAGCCCCCGAAACTCAGACCGCATTGGTTCTGAATTCCGGGGGCAAAGATAGGGCAAATTTCTCACTTCTACCTAGTACGTACTATGTACGCGTACTAGTACTACCTGCCAGATTAGCCTCTGATAGCAGGCATCACTTTTTCGAGGAAGGGAATCGTTTTCTTCTGATCCATTCCTCGGTTGTAGGCGGCTCTCATCGAGTTCGGATTAGGCCCCCAATAATTGCCGAATACGCTCCATATATTATCGATTTTCAACTCTGTACCTATCTGGTTGGCAAGGATGGCAGCTTCGGATGAAGACAGTCCTGATGGCATGAAATTTTCGGTTACCAAGCCTATCTCTATCAGGTTGTTCTTTATCCTCTGAGCCTTTTCCGTTTTCAGCTCAGCCGGCATCTCAGCATTTCTGCATGAGTTTTGCTCACAGGCATTGCTGCCATAATAGTTTTCCACATGCTCGAAGTACGAGCTACCAGCGTTCATGATGATCATTCTTTGTCCAGACATTTCTCATCCTCCTTTCCCTGATAGTTGTTCATGTGTTCGATATACTGACCGCCATTCATCTGTATGGTATTGTTGATAACGATGGTAAAGTGCTTTATTACGAAGCGAATAAATTTTCTATAAAAAAATAGTTTCATCTTCTTTTGCTGTCTTTAGGTTGATTAACTGTTTCTGCCTCATTTTAGTAGAGGACGTGTGTTTGCGCTAACGTTTTTAGCGTAAGCCGCTGGAGAACTGCCGAGCGCCTACTATCGTAAGGTGTGGGGGCGGGTAAGGTTGTGTTTACTTTCTGGTTGTTGATATGGCATTAAGTTGATACTTGGTCGCAGATACCTGGCATCTCGACCGATTATTAGTAATTACAGCATGCCACAGCTCGCTTAGGAGTTCTCCTAAGCTTCCGAAACACCTTTTCTTCATAAAGTCGAGGTGATTGCTGTTCATATGCTTCATTTTTTTCATAATTTCAAAATTTCGTGCAAAGGTAATAAAAAACATTCAAATAACCAAATAAAAAGTGAGCGTTATGACGCTCACTTTAATTTAATGTTTATTATACCAATATTACATTTTCTGCAATTTTTTGAGATATTCAGAAGGAATCTCCCCATATTCAGCCTTGAAACACCGACGGAAATAAGCCACGCTATTCATACCTACCATAAAGGAGATCTCACTGATGCTATACTTACCCTCCAGAAGCAAATGCTCGGCATACTGCATCTTATACTTGCGGATATATTCGTTGGTAGATATACCCGTGAGCGCCTTCATCTTGCGATAGAGCGTACTGGTACTTACCGCCAAGTTACTGGCAATCAAGTTAACATCCACATCACCACTGATATTCTCTTCTATCAGCTTATTCAACTTGTCAAAGAATTCCTGATCTACCTTATTGAGCGATTCCCTCAACTGCTCTTTCTTCCGTGCCAAATTGGTTTCCTTCGATTCCTGTATCAGCATCTTGTCACGCCGACGCTGCTGCAAGAGGTTAAGGATTCGGCTACGCAAGAGCAAATGCGTGAAAGGTTTGGTGATATACGAATCGGCACCCGAATCATAGCCCTTCTCCTTGGCTTCGAAAGAATCCTTCGCCGTAAGAAGAATGATAGGAATATGACTCGTGCGTATATCTTTCTTCAAGGCCCTGCACATGGCATTGCCATCCATATTTGGCATCATGACATCTGAAATGATTACATCAGGCACCTTATTCAATGCCAAAGCCAATCCTTCCCGACCATCACCAGCCTTCAACACATCAAACTCGTCAATAAACGATTCTGCCACATAGTCGAGTATCTCCCTATTGTCCTCTACCACGAGGAGCAACGGTTTGCCATTCTCCACACTGAGCACAGCTTCCTCCAAATTGAGGACACCAGATGCAGTATCATTACCCTGCAATTTAGCAGAAGCATTCTCATCACCTCGCAAGGCATCGGGATAAATTTCATTCTCATCCAGAGTGACGATGAAACTGGTACCCTGCTCCAGATTGCTTTCTACCTTCACTTCACCATGATGCAGGGTCACCAACTTCTTGACCATCGAGAGACCGATACCTGTGCCGGAAGCCTGATGGGGTCCATTCTCCTGATAATAGCGATCGAAAATATGCGGCAATGCCGTTGCAGAGATGCCATGGCCCGTATCACTCACCGTGATATCTACCAGATGACGTTCCCCGCTGCGACGACGCTCCACACAGATATCAATATTACCCTGATCGGTATATTTGATGGCATTCGATACCAGATTATCCAAGATAATGGCGATGACCTCCTTGTCGATATACATCATAATCGGATTCTCTGGAGCCACAAACTTGATGGCTACGTCAGGCTTCTGTGCCAATTCCTCGTACTTCAAAGAAACCTCATGCACGGCATCCACCACGTTTGCCTTCACTACACGAAGCTGACGGTTGTCGGTCTCCGTCTTTCTGAATTCCAATATCTGCGTAATCAGTTCGTTCAATCTCACCGCACTCTGATATATCACCGCCAGCTTATGCTTCACGGCCTTCGTAATATCCGACGAATGCGAGATGTCATCGAGCGGACCGAGAATCAGCGTAAGTGGCGTGCGAAGTTCGTGAGTGATATTAGTAAAGAAGCGCAGGCGTTCCTCGTTGAGTTTCTGTTCCTTCTCATGGTTCACCTTTTCTGCTTTCAACTCGAATTTCAAGCGGAGATGACGCTGATATATTCTCAAAGCCAGATACACTATCGCCAAAACGAATAAGGTATAGCACAACTTAGCCCACCATGAAAGCCAGAACGGAGGCCGAACGATGATGGTAAACTCGGCTATTTCAGAAGACCATGGCTGGTTATGAAAGCGAGCTCGTACCTGCAACTGATAGGTTCCTGATGGAATATCACGTAAAGTAATGGTTCCATTCTGTGCTGTAATCCAATCATTCTGCAAACCAGAAAGCATATAGCTATACTCCACATAGTTCTCCATGGCAAAGTTCTTCACGGTAAAATTTATCGCAAAGGAATTTTCATCATACGCCAACGAGATATGGTTGCGTATGGCAAGATTGATGACACTATCAGTCTGCTCTATTCCACGAATCAGCCGCAACGAAGTTATAATCGTTTTAGGCGCTCGGTTGACAGACAAGACTTGTCTTGGCAGGAAATAGCATAATCCCTGAGCCGAACCAAAATAGATAACACCTTGCTCGGAACGAGCCACACTGCCATCGTTAAAATTAGCCTTAACGACATTATCTTTCTCATTAAAATTGATAAACCTACCAGCTTGTCCTGCCTTTAAGCAACTGATACCACGATTGGTGCTCATCCAAATGTTGTGCATCTCATCTTCTATAATGGCACGCACATGGATATTGCTCATTCCCTGTCTCTGGTCATAAATCACGTGTCTATCCTGAAGCTTTACATCAAAGCAGATGGCTCCCTCGTTGGTAGCTGCCCAAATACGACCTTGGGAATCACGCATCAGTTGATTCACTGCGTTGGAAGGAATATATTCCTTTTCACCCTTAGTTGAATTAAACGACTTGATCCGCTTCATTTGAGGCGAAAACACCTCAATGCCAATGCCGAAATAGCCCACCCAGACTCTATGCTGTGCATCCATACAGATGGCACGTACCATATCATTGCCAAGATGATAATTATTTACCACCTTCATCCGCTTGATATCAACCACATAGATGCCATGAGCGGTACCTATCCACATCTGCTGCTTGTCATCTTCATAGAAACATCTGACATCTTCATGCGCATCTGGCAAAACCTTGCGGAAACCTCCCCCCCCCGCCATCTTTACGGTAGCACCCTGAAAGAAAGATCCAAACCACAAATTACCATTGCTATCTCGAGTTGCAGCTGCCACGATACTGCCACCTTCATGTTCATAGGTAGCCAATCGTTTTTTTTCTGGCGAGAAGACATTCAGTCCTTTACCATCAGTACCTACCCATAGCTGCCCATTCTTATCGAAAACCAATCCCATCACAGATTTCTCCGTAAGTCGTTCCAGCTGATCAGGAACACCAGCCCGAATGGTACTGAATGGTGCAACAGATTGAGTCAGGAAATTGATGCCGCTACCATAAAATCCTGCCCATACATTATTATATTTATCTAGCAATAGGCTTCGCACACTATTACCCGTAAGATTAAATTCTTCCAACCCCTCGCTGATGAAAGAACATGGAATTTGAGTACTTGCAGTAAATGATTTGTTGGCAACATCCAATACAGCTATACCCATCTGCTCGGTTGCTACAAGCATATTACCATTCGGCAATTCACAGAAATCAAAAATACGATGATTCTTGATGGTTTGATCCGCCACATGCAGAAATCGCTGGCTAAGTGGGTCGTAAATATCTATACCCATATTAGTACCGATCCATATCGTTCCTTTTTTGTCGCGATACAGACAAATTACCTCATTACCCGAAATAGAGTAGATGTCTTGGGCGTTGTGCTTAAAATTCCGGGCAGTTAAATGTTGGGTATCCATGATGGATAATCCACTCTTGACATGTCCCACCAAAAGATTGCCATTTCCCAAATCGAGCACACACCACAATTGGTTATCAGGCAAACCTTGCACTCTATCTTTATCAAAATGCACAAACCTGCCGGTTTCGGGATCAAACAGTTCTACACCTTTCCAATAGGTGGTAATCCAGAGTTTACCATTGGCAGAGGGTGTGATATGCGTAATATCATTCGTTGCGATGCTGGAAGGATTCTTGCCGTCATGCTTATAGCTATGCCATTCTTCTGTTTGATAGTTAAAGGAATTGAGACCATCATTCTTGGTTCCAATCCAGACAACAGGTTTCTTGGCATCATCAATCACACAGTTCAACTCACTACTGGATATGCCCTTTCTGTCTCTTTGCTTGTAATAGGTAAAGAAGCTATTACCATCAAACCGATTCAATCCTTCTTCGGTAGCAAACCAAAGAAAGCCATATTTATCTTGCGCTATGCTTACAACATAATTGCACGATAAGCCCTGCTCCAAGTCCAATGGTCTTACCTGATACTTCTGAGCCAAGGCAACAATATGCCCCATCAAACAGATGAAGACCACCCAAAGTGTCTTTTTTATTTCTATCATATTCATCGAAGGTATATGGTTTTTAATTTTCAATTTGCTGCAAAATTAACAAAAAAACGCCAAAAATCGGGCAAAAACAAGCAAAAAACGAGAAAAACAGAGGCACAAATCCTTCACTGCACGATTTATGCCCCCTTTTGAATGATTTTTCTCCATTAATTCCTAATAATCGCCGTACATTTGCAACCGAATAAACAACACGCAAGTTGTTCAACTAACACAAAGTTACTCAACTAACGCATAATAAACAAAACAACAAATATAAATAACTAAAAAGAATGTCTTATGGCACATCAACCATTTAATCTAAAGAATGTCCTTTTATGGGCTGCAATTGCTTTGGGTGGATTCACATTCCAGGCATGCAGTAACGATGATGATTATCCTACAGTGGATGGTCAGAATCCAACGATTTCATTAACATCAGACCTGATTCATGCAGAACCAGGACGTACCTTCAACATCACAGGTAAGATTAGCGATGCCGACGGTATCAAGTCTATCCGACTCAAGAACGAGGGAATGCTCCTCGACAAGACCATCAACCTGCTCGACATCTACAAAGATTCCCTGCTCCATGAGTATAACCTTGACTATGCTTATACTCCTGCAGACGACTGGACCGACAACTCCAGCTTTCCATTGGAAGTGACCGTTGAAGACGTGGTGGGAAAAGTATCAACAGCCAACATCACCATCAAGGGTGACGGCGACTTTACCTTCCCGGTATTCACAGTAGCACCATCTAATATGGTGAACGTAATGAAGGAAGACCCAATATTCCTGCTCAATGTTGCCGTATCCGACAACAAGTCGTTGAAGAAGTTGGTCATTGATATTCCTGGCATCAACAAGCACGACGAGGTAACACTCTCTGGTACCGAGTACGAATACAGCGAGGAATATACATTCCCATCAGAAGATGCCGATTACGAGATGAGCATCAAGGTGTATGACAGTATGGACAACATGACCGAGCAGAAGAGCACCATCATCGTCAGCGACTTGGTTGACTTTGAGAAGATGTATCTTGCAGATGTCAACTCAGCAGCAGAACTGACAAGCGATGTTTATGGTGTACCAATGCTGGTTGATCACGTAGGCGAATTCCAGTATCGTGCCCGCTACTACAACCAGAAGCCAGGCACAGGCATACGCTTCATTCCACAGAAGACTGATTTCGTTCCTCTCTGCTTCGGTGTTGACGAGAAGACAGGTTTGCTCACCCGCAAGGCTAGCGATGCAAAGCCTATCATCTTGGAAAAGGTGGGTTACTACGAAATCAACTTCAACATCATCACAGGTGAATACAAGGTAGAGGAATATACTCCTACAACCAAGAAGATGACCCTCAACGGTTCTACCACGATTGACTTCAACGACGGTTCTGGCGCACAGCCTGCACAGATTTGTCTAGCAGGTAAGGGTTACTTGCCAGAGGGAGCCGGCGAATGGACAACCAATCAGAACGCAGGTGCATTCATCTTGAATCAGGACGAGAACAACCCATATCGCCTCTATCGCGAAATGAACCTCAAGGCAGGTGATGAAATTGAATTCACCATCAGCCAGACTCACTGGTGGGGTTGGTGGCCAGAGCCTTACTGGCGCTTCGATGGTTCGGATGAGAACGAGGCCAACAAGCTCAACGGCGGTGACAACATGAAAGCGGTAAGGGTTCCTGCTACAGGAAAGTACCTCTTCGAGTTCGACTACGCTCTCTTGCGTTCTCGCATCATCCCTATCAAATAGTATAACACGTGTGAAAGAACAGTCATCTAGAATATTAGAAACATTGTAATATGAACAAGAAATATATCATAGCAGCCATGGCAACCAGTTTCGCCCTCAATATGAACGCTCAGAGCGTGAAAGTGACGGGTAATGTCGTGGACAGCAACAACGAACCAGTTATTGGAGCATACATCAAGGTGAAAGGTAGCAACAGAGGTGCTGTTACCGACCTGGATGGTCATTATGCCATCGATGCCGACAAGAACGCTACCCTCGTTATCTCATACGTAGGTATGGCAAACCAGGAAGAAAAGGTTGGCAACCGTTCACAGATCAACTTTGTGCTGAAGGACGATGCCAACGACTTGAACGAGGTGGTTGTCATCGGTTACGGTCAGGTAAAGAAGGGCGACCTCACCAGTTCTATCTCAGCCATCAAGGGCGACAAGCTGGAAAAGCTCTCTACCGGTAACGTGATGAACGCCCTTCAGGGTCAGGTGAACGGTGTACAGATCAGTGGCGCCGGTGGTCCTGGTGCTTCTCCTCGTGTCATCATCCGTGGTGTCACTACCGTGAATGGTTCTGATCCTCTCTACGTTGTAGATGGTATGCCTGTAGGTACCAACATCAACTTCCTCAACCAGAACGACATCGAGAGCATGCAGGTATTGAAGGATGCCTCTGCATCAGCTATCTATGGTACCCGTGCTTCGAATGGTGTGATTTTGATCACCACCAAAAAAGGCAAGAAGGGAGATGCCAAATTCAATGTCACAGCCACCGTAGGTCTCCAAACATTGAAGAAGCAGAATATGGCAGACTCTCAGGAATACAAGAAAGTGTTTGATACTCGTTATACCAACGATGGCAACGTTTCTCCTTTCAAGGGAAGCGCTGACACCTATACCGACTGGTGGAAAGAATGCATCAATGATGTAGCCGTACAGCAGAACTATGACCTTTCATTCTCTGGCGGTAACGACAAGATGATTTACTCTGGAAGCATCGGTTACTACAAGCAGGACTCTCAGTACAAGGTAGGTCAGTGGCAGAAACTCTCTGCACGTTTCTCTACCGAATACAATTTCAATAAGATTGTCAAGGCTGGTGTTGACTTCACTCCTCGCTACGAGCAGTGGGATGACACCCCAGGACTGATGAGTGCCATCATGGCGATGGATCCAACTACTCCAGTGATGCGACCAAAAAGCGAATGGACCAGCAATCCATACAGCAACTATGACCGTTCGCACAACAACCAGGAATGGAACCCAGTGGCTTCTATGGCACGTATGGACTCTGGTGCTAGCGAATATGGATTGCTCGCAACTCCATACGTAAGTCTCACCCCAATCAAGGGATTGACCATCAAATCAGCATTCGGCTTGAACGCCCGCTTCCGCAGAACCGATTCGTTCAACGTTAACTTCTTCATCGACAACCTGGAGCAGAACCAGAACAACAATGCTACCAGAAAGATGGAGAACTGGGTGGACTGGAACTGGACCAACACCGTGAACTACATGACAACCATCAACAAGAAACACAACATCAACTTGATGGGTGGTTACACTATGGAGCGCTTCCAGGACTACTGGGCTAATGCTTACTCAGAGAACATTCCAAATAATGATGAGTCTCTGCGCTACCCTAGCTCAGGAACCAAGAACCCAGCAGCTACGGGTACCGACAGATTCACTTCGCTGGTATCTTACCTGGGACGTGTGATGTACAACTACGCAGAGAAGTACTACCTCACAGCATCTATCCGTGTGGATGGTTCTTCCAAGTTCTCCAAGGACAACAAATGGGCTACCTTCCCATCTGTATCTGGAGCTTATCGCCTTACCGGCGAGGAGTTCATGAAGAACCAGAAGGTGTTTGATGACATCAAGATCCGTGCTGGTTGGGGTAAGGTTGGTAACCAGAACATCGACAACTCGGCATACCTCAGCTCTATCGGTACAACAACCTATGTATTCGGTGAAACTCCAAACCGCATCATCGGTTCTACTGTGAGCGGTATCGGAAACACTAACCTGAAGTGGGAAACCGTGGAGGACTGGAACGTGGGTCTTGACCTCGCTCTTCTCCAGAGCCGCCTGAAGATTACAGCGGATTACTTCGAGAAGACATCTCACGATATGCTGATGAGGAAAGACAACCTCCTCATCCTCGGTTACCCAATGTGGAACGGACAGATGTGGGAAAACGCAGGTAAGATGAAGGCTACAGGTTGGGAACTTGGCATCAACTGGAACGACCATATCCAGGACTTCACCTACGGCGTAGGTCTGAATCTTTCTCAGGTAAAGAACAAGGCAGTGAAACTGAATGGTGACTACATCTGGACAGGTGGATTCAGTGGCGACTACATCGTTCGCAATGCCGAGGGCGAATCTCTCAGCCAGTTCTGGGGTTACAAGACAGCAGGTATCTTCCAGAACGAGACAGAGGTGAAGTCATACACCAACGAGCATGGCGAGTCATTGCAGCCAAATGCCAAGCCAGGTGACCTCCGCTTCGTGGATTTGAATAATGATGGCGTCATCGACAGCAACGATAAGACTCATATCGGTAATCCTTTCCCAGACCTCATGGTAGGTTTGAACCTGAATGCGGCATACAAGGGCTTCGACCTCGTAGCCAACTTCTACGGAACCATCGGCAACGACATCTTCAACAAGAACATCGGTCGTTATGCAGGAACCGACGGTCAGAATGTATATGCCGGCACATACGACAAAACCTGGAGAGCCGACAACACAGGTGCAGAATTTCCTCGCCTCTCTGTCAACGATTCCAACATGAACTACAGGCGAGTAAGCGACTTCTTCGTAGAGGATGGTTCTTACTTCCGCTGCAAGTTGCTCCAGATTGGTTACACCTTGCCTAAGCAGTGGTTCAACAACAAGCTGAACTTGCGTCTGTCATTCTCAGCTCAGAACCTCTTTACCATCACCAACTACTCTGGTGCAGATCCAGAAGCAGCATCAATGGGTAGCAGTGTAACAGAGGCAGGTATCGACTACACAGGTTATCCTAACCCACGTACCTTCCTCTTTGGTTTGAACATGAGCTTCTAATCGCAGGGAATATACATTATTATAATATATGTAATCATTAAAATAAGAAACAAGATTATGAAAAGATATATCATAGGTTTGACCTTGGCTTCTGCCTTGACTATGGGCTTGACATCTTGCTCCGACTTCCTTGAGGAGCCTATCCGCGGTCAGCAGGATATGGAGAACTACTTCACCACCGAGGAAGAATGTGAAAAGCAGATTACCGGTTGCTACAACTTCATCGCATGTGATGACTGGTGGCAGATTTACAAATTCTACAACCTCTGCAACATTACCACCGATGATTGCTGGATGGGTAACACCACACAAGACCCTGGTGAATATAGAGCAGCAGCCATGTTTACCGGCAACACCATCGACTTGGGTAATGCCGTACAGAACTTCTGGCAGTATCGCTACAAGGGTATCACCCAGTGCAACATCGCCATCGAAAAAATTGCACAACTGAAATTCAACGACGAGAAGTATCAGAAGCGACTGATTGCCGAGGCTAAGTTCCTCCGCGGTTTCTACTACTTCGAACTGGTGAAGAACTTTGGCGGTGTACCATTGGTAATGTCACTCAAGATGCCTTCTGAGGTTCAGGGTATCACCCGAGCTACCAGCGCAGAAACCTACGCTCAGATTGAGCAGGACTTCAAGGATGCCCTCGCCGATCTTCCAAAGAAGGCAGAGTTATCTGCCAACGACATCGGTCGTGCTACCAGCGGTGCTGCCAAGGGTATGTTGGCAAAGGCATATCTCTACCAGGGTAAGTATGCTGAAGCTGAGCCTATCCTGCAGGAACTCACCTGCCGTGGCTCTCATGCCAGCGGAACGCCGGAATATGAACTGATGGATGACTTTAGCCAGGTTTGGAACATCGACTACAACAATGGCAAGGAGAGTCTCTTCGAGATTCAGACCAGTGATGATACCCAGTATTCTCTGGGTGAGCGCTACTCTGTCTTGGTTGGTTCACGTGACGACGCTGGTTGGGCATGGGGTCTTCCTACCAGCAACCTGGAAAAGGCTTTCAAGGATGCAGGAGACGAGATTCGACTTCGCTATACCATCCTTCACGATGGACAGACAGAAGTTCCTGGTGACCCAACATGGAATGAGGACAACCCATACGTGATTTCAGCCAGCAAGCATAAGTCTGGCCGTTGCAACATGAAGCTCTTCATCCCAGTGAACAGGCGCCCTAGTCCATACGATGCACCTCACAATCCATTGAACATCCGCTTGCTCCGCTATGCAGAGGTATTGCTGATGTATGCAGAGACAGAGAATGCTCTCAATCACGACAGTGAGGCACAGTGGGCACTCAACAAGGTACGCCAGCGTGTTCAACTTCCAGAAGTTACCGCCACAGGTACAGCCCTTCGTGATGCTATCCGCACCGAGCGCCGTCTGGAGCTGGCACTTGAGGGAACCCGCCTCGACGACCTGCGCCGCTGGAAGATGGATGATGGAAAGACAATGATGGAACACGTATTCGGTCCTAACGGTACTTTCGTGAAGTACAACATGGAGGAATCTACCGACCCATACGAGACCACCAACCAGCAGGAGAACAGCAACGAGGGTATCAACTTCCAGGCACCTCGCGACCTTCTCTTCGCCATCCCTAACTCAGAAATTACCATGAGTAACGGAACCATCAAGCAGAACGAAGGTTACAACTAAAATATCAAAGGGGCAGGACAAATCTCTTGTCCTGCCCCTTTTCTTGTATGCTCGGCATGAGCTTATTCTAATGGGTGCAAGTCCCTAACGAGC